>NZ_JBWKNZ010000002.1:0-710529 GCF_059415825.1 Acidovorax sp. GW821-FHT10A04 | reverse complement strand
GCGCAACGCTCAACACCGTGACCGCCGCCATTGCCTGCGGTGGCGACGTGCACGTGCTGATCGCCGGCCACAACGCCAGTGGCGCCGCAGCTGCTGCCGCCCAGATCGCCGGCGTCGCCAAGGTCCTGCAAGCCGATGCCCCCGGCCTGGAACACGGCCTGGCCGAGAACGTGGCCGCCCAGGTCCTCGCGATCGCATCCAACTACAGCCACATCCTGTTCCCCGCCACTGCCAGCGGCAAGAACGTGGCCCCCCGCGTGGCGGCCAAGCTCGACGTCGCGCAGATCAGCGACATCACCAAGGTCGTCTCCCCCGACACCTTCGAGCGCCCCATCTACGCCGGCAATGCCATTGCCACCGTGCAGAGCAGCGACGCCACCAAGGTCATCACCGTGCGCACCACGGGCTTCGATCCGGCAGCGGCCAGCGGTGGCAGTGCCGCCACCGAAACCTCCGCCGCCACGGCGGATACGGGCAAGAGCGTCTTCGTGGGCAGCGAGATCGCCAAGAGCGACCGCCCCGAGCTGACCGCTGCCAAGATCATCGTCTCCGGTGGCCGGGCTCTGGGCAGCAAGGAAAAGTTCGACGAAGTGATGACCCCGCTGGCCGACAAGCTGGGCGCTGCCCTGGGCGCCAGCCGCGCTGCGGTGGATGCCGGTTACGCACCCAACGACTGGCAAGTGGGCCAGACGGGCAAGATCGTGGCGCCCCAGCTGTATGTGGCGGCCGGGATCTCGGGGGCCATCCAGCACTTGGCCGGCATGAAGGACTCCAAGGTGATCGTGGCGATCAACAAGGACCCGGAGGCGCCGATCTTCAGTGTGGCCGACTATGGGCTGGAGGCGGATCTGTTCACGGCCGTGCCGGAGTTGGTCCGGGCGCTGTAAGGCGCCTGCCGCTGATCAGTAGCCGTTGGCGACGCGCACCGCGCCCGCAGGGGCGTTGGTGTACGCACCACCACCGCCGCCGTTCGGGCGGCTGTCGCGCTCGTGGTCGATGCGGTAGCCCTTGCCCTGCAGCGCCACGGGCGTGCCCACGGCCGGTGGCTGCGCGCGCGTGAAGCGGCGCAGCGAACCATCGTCCATACGGATCGCCACCTGGTACACCGTGCGGGTGCGCGAGCGCTGCTCCACCTGGTGGCCCACATAGCCGCCGCCCACGGCGCCCAGCACCGTGGCGGCCGTGCGGCCGTTGCCCTTGCCGATCTGGTTGCCCACCACGGCGCCAAGCACGCCGCCCGCAACCGCGCCCACCCCGGTGGCGGGCTCGGCCTGCTGGACGGCCTGCACCGATTCGACCCGGCCGCAGGTGCTGCACACCGGGGCGCGCTGCGCCATCTGGGTCGTGCCGCCGGCCAGATTGGCACGCTGGGGCTGGAATGGCTCGGGCATGGGCGCAGGCTGTGCCTGGGCACCGACCTGGGGTGCTACCAGACCCAGCGGCGATGGGGCGGGAGCGGCGCCCTGCAGCGACTGGGCCACCACGGCAGGGCTGGCCGCCGTTGCGGCGGCGGAAACTTCAGCCGGGCGGTGCTGTACCACCAGCGTGGTACCCAGGGCCACCACACAGGCCCCCAGGGAAGCGATGGCGACCCACATCCATTTCATGGGCGAAGGGGTGGAAGGCACGGTGCGCACATCGGACGGCTGCAGGGTGATAGGGCTGTTCATGGTGTTTCTTTTCTTTCCGCGCGCATGTGCGCCATTCAGGAGTCGTTCTGGTTTCGGGGCCGTCACTCAGTGCACAACGCGGCCCATGGGCGCACGGTATACAGGCCACGATGCCCGCCTTTGTCTGCTTTGTAAGGGTCGGTAAGAAGTGCTGCAGTAGCGCCGCAAGGTGCACAGCCCCAGGGCACACATTTGCCATTGCTTACAGCGCCAAGCGACACAGGCCCTAGTCAAGGCACAGGCGCCACCTCCGTACCGTCCTGGGGCACGGGATGCGCCGGGGCGCGACGCCTGCGCACCTGCAGCCCCGCCTCGTCCAGGGCCCGCGCGCAACTGGCGGCGAACAGCAGCACCGCCGACGAGAAATAGATCCACATCAGCAGCACCACCAGCGACCCGGCCGCCCCATACGCGGAAACGACCGCCGCCGTGGAGAGGTACCACGCCAGCAGCTGCTTGCCGATGGTGAACAGGGTGGCGCCCACCACCGCGCCGGCGATGAGGCAGCGCAGCGGCGGTTTGCGCCCGGTGCCGATGCGCATCAGCCCGACGAACAGCGCCACGGCAAAGCCGAAGGCCACCACCTCGTTGACGACCTGCAGGATGGGACCGAGCGGCGCGATGGACAGCCGGGCCCCGGCCCAGCCGGCGAACAGGTTGATCAGGGTGGACAGCGTGAGCGAGACCAGCAGCAAAAAGCCGATGGCCAGCACATAGGCCAGCCCGCGCAGCCGCAGCGAGGCCATGTGCCACCATGCGGCGCGCGCGGGGTCCGGCTCCGCGCCCTGCCACAGCCGTGCCAGGGCCGATTGCAGCTCCACGAACACCCCGGTGGCGCCCGAGAGCAGCACGACGAAGCCGACCAGCGAGGCCAGGCGCCCCTCGGACGGCTCCTGGGCGCTGGCCAGGGCCTGGCGCATGACGTCGGCCACGCGCTCGCCCATCACCGACTGCACCTGGTTCAGCAAGCTGCTCTCCAGGTAGCTGCGGTCCAGCCACCAGCCGAGCACGCCCACCAGCAGGAGCAGCAGCGGCGCCAGGCTGAGCATGCCGTAGAAGGACATGGCCGCGCTCATGCGCAGACCGTCGGCGTCGAGCCACAGCTGCACCGCGCGCCACAGCGGCATCACGGGCTGTACCAGGGGTTGGAGGCGCTCGGTGGCGCGCTGGATGCGGTCGGAGACGGTCATGCACGGAGCATAGAAGGCGGGGTGGCGGAATTCCACCGGTCGGGCACGGAAGCCACTGTAGGCGCTGTCCCACAGGCGGCTGGGCCCATCTGCCACTTGTGGCAGGCTCTTGCCATCTTCTCCAGGAGCCCCCGCCCATGCATGCCCCCAGCCTGACCCGATTGCGCAGCGTCCTGCAGCACCACATCGACCGCGGCATCCTGCCCGGCGCGGTGGCGCTGGTGCACCACCGCGGCCAGACCGTGCTGCACGACGCCCTGGGCGCCCAGGCGCCCGGCGCGGGGGCGCCGGCCATGGCGCCGGATTCGATCTTCCGCATCTACTCCATGACCAAGCCCGTGGTGTCGCTGGCCACGCTGATGCTCATGGAAGAAGGGCGCCTGCCCCTGTCCCACCCCGTGGCGCGCTACCTGCCCACCTTTGCCGGCCAGGGCGTGTTCGACCCGGCGACGGGGGGTACCACCGCCGTGCAGCGCGAGGCCACGGTGCACGACCTGCTGCGCCACACGGCGGGGCTGAGCTACGCCTGGGACACCGGCCCGGTGGCCCAGGCCTACCAGGCGGCACGCATCGGCTCGCGCCGCGACGGCAATGCGGCGCTGGCCAAGGCCATCGGGCCCCTGCCCCTGCTGCACCAGCCCGGCAGCTGCTGGGAATACAGCCGCGCCACCGACGTGCTGGGCGCGCTGCTGGAGGTGGTGGAGGGCGAGACCCTGGGCGCCATCCTGCAGCGCCGGGTCTTCGGCCCGCTGCAGATGCACGACACCGGCTTTCACGTGGCGGCGGAGCAGTTGCACCGCCTGGCCGAGCCCTTCGCGCGCGACCCGGCCACCGGCGCCGAGGTGGCGCTCAACGACGTAGCGCGCCCGGCCGCGTTCGAGTCGGGCGGCGGCGGGCTGGTGTCCACGGCCGGCGACTATGCGCGCTTTGCGCGCCTGCTGCTGGCCGGCGGCACGCTCGACGGCGTGCGCCTGGCCAGCCGCGCCACCGTGGCCTTCATGGCGGCCGACCACCTGGGTGACCGCATCCCGGCGGCCGGGGACATCCTGCCCGAGGGCTACGGCTTTGGCCTGGGCGTGGCCGTGCGCCGCAGCGCCGGCCTGGCGCCCCACACCGCCTCGGTGGGCCAGTACGGCTGGAGCGGCATGGGCGGCACCTTCTTCCTGGTGGACCCGGCGGAAGACCTGGTGGCCATCTTGCTCACCCAGGCGCCCGGCCAGCTGCGCTACCTGTGCGAGCTGTACCCGGCGCTGGTCTACGCGGCGCTGTAGCAACCACAGGGCCCTGCTTTAAACTCGCCCCCAAGGGGCAAGAAAAGAATATGCAGATTCGCTGTGCACTGGTCGGCATGCCCGGCTCGGGCAAATCCACCGTCGGCAGGCAGCTGGCGCACCGCACGGGTGTGCCGTTCATCGACCTGGACCATCGGCTCGAGGAAACGCTGGGCACCAGCATCCGCCAGTTCTTCGAGGAACATGGCGAGGCGCGCTTTCGCGACCTGGAGGCCCAGGAACTCGCCAAGGCCGCTGCCCAGCCGGGGGGCATGGTGCTGTCGACCGGTGGCGGCGCCGTGCTGCGCCGCGAGAACCGCGATGTGCTGCGCGCCATGGGCCCGGTGCTCTACCTGCGCGCCTCGCCCGAAGAGATCTACAAGCGCGTCAAGCACGACCGCACCCGCCCCCTGCTGCAGGGCGGCAACCCCATGGACAAGCTGCGCGCACTCTACGCCCAGCGCGACGGCCTGTACCGGGAAACCGCCCACTACGTGATCGAGACCGGCCGCCCCACGGTGCACATGCTGGTCAACATGATCATGATGCAGCTCGAAATGGCTGCGGGCGCCGACATGGGCGCCGAGCAGACACCGCAGCCATAGGCCAACCGCCTCAGCGCAGGGGTGAGGAATCACTCCAGTGGAAGTGCACACGCGGCTGGATGTCCGCGATCTCGGTGCGCAGCAGCGCGGCCAGCCGCGCCGCCTCGCGCTGCGTGAGCCGCGCCACGGTGGTCGACAGGCTGATGGCCGCAAAGGCACGCCCGCCCGCGTCCACCACCGCATGGCCCACGGCGGCGGTATTGGTGTTCAGGCAGCCGCCGCTGCGTGCATAGCCCAGGCCTTGGGTCTGGGTGAGCAGCGTGCGCAGCGTGGCCTCGTCCAGCCCGCCGTAGCGGCCCAGCGTGGCCGCATTGGCCGCCAGCGCCGCCTCGATGAGCTCCTCGCCCTGCGCCGCCATCAGCGCCAGGCCCGCCGCGCCCACGCCCAGCGGGCGGCGCCCGCCCACGGTCACCGACAGCGGCGGGTCGAGCCGCTGCACATTGGTATGGGCATAGCAGACGGCCTCGTGACCGCTGAGCACGAACAGGTAGGCCGCATAGCCCGTGGCATCGGCCAGGCGCTGCAGGTTGGCGCTGAACAGCGGCGCCACGTCGTGCCGGCCGCGCGCGGCCAGGCCGTGCTCGAACGGGCGGCGGCCCAGCACATAGCCGCGCCCCTCGGGCAGCGCGGCCACCAGGCGCGCGGCCATCATGTCCTGCAGCAGCCGGTGCACACTGGGGTGGGGTATGCCGGACTGGCGCGCGATGTCCGACAGCGACAGCCCGCGCGCGTCGTAGCGCGAGAGCTGGTCGAGGATGCGCAGCACGCGGTCGAGCACCAGGGTGGCCATGTTTGTCCATGGAGTGGAAAGAACGATTGTAGGAAACGGCGGGCCGGCCAAGAATGGCGGCATTCCTATAACCATCCTCGGAGACACCCTGACATGACCGCTTTCGACCGCACCCCTACCACCCGCCGCGCCCTGCTGTGCACCGCTGCCGCCGGCATGCTCTGCCTGGCCGCCGGCCCGGCGGCCGCGCAGGAGGCCGCCTTCCCGGCCAAGCCGATCCGCTTCGTCGCGCCCTATGCCCCCGGCGGCACCACCGACCTGGTGGCACGCACCGTGGGCGCCCACATGGCGCAGACCCTGGGTCAGCCGGTCATCATCGACAACCGCGCGGGCGCGGGCGGCAACATCGGCATGGACGCGGTGGCCAAGGCCGCGCCCGACGGCTACACCGTGGGCATGGGCGCGATCTCCACGAATGCACTGAACCCGCACATCTACAAGAAGATGCCCTTCGACCCGCGCAAGGACTTCACGGCCGTGGGCCTGCTGGGCAACTCCACCATCGTGCTCGAGGCCGGCCCCGCCCTGCCCGTGAAGACCGTGGCCGAGCTGCTGGCCCATGCGAAGAAGAACCCCGGTGTTCCCTACGCCACAGCAGGTGCCGGAACCTCCATGCACCTGACCGGCGTGCTGTTCGCCCAGACCAGCAAGACCGACCTGGTGCACGTGCCCTACAAGGGCAGCGCGCCGCTGATCACCGACCTGATCGGCGGCCAGGTGCCGATCGCCTTCGACAACCTGCCCGCCTCGCTGCCCCACATCCAGGCCGGCAAGCTGCGCGCCCTGGCCGTGGCGGGCGCCCAGCGCTCCCCCGCTCTGCCCGACGTGCCCACCCTGGCCGAAGCCGGCCTGCCCGACGCGGTGGTCGAGCCCTGGTTCGGCGTCTATGGCCCCGCGGGCCTGCCCCCCGCCGTGGCACAGCGCCTGAACAAGGCATTGGCCGATGCGCTGGCCGACCCCGCCGTCAAGGACAAGCTGCTGGCCGCGGGCTTCACCCCGCGCAGCGCCAGCGTGGCCGAGTTCGATGCACTGACCAAGCGCGAGTACGAGCGCCTGGGCAGGGTCGCCCACAGTGCGCAGATGAGCGCCGACTGATCACCTTTTCTTTCTCTTCCACACCTCCTGACCATGAGCACCACCCTCGACGCCACCCACGGCCTCCAGCTGCGCAGCTGGGTCGCCTCCGCCAACGTGGCGGGCTGCGATTTCCCGATCCAGAACCTGCCCTTCGGCCGCTTTCGCACCGCGGGCAGCGGTGGACCGCTGCGCATCGGCGTGGCCATCGGTGACCAGATCCTGGACCTGCAGGCCGCGGGCCTGGTCGCGCACAACGACATGAACGCGCTGATGGCCGCCACGCCGGCCGAGCGCCAGGCCCTGCGCCAGCAGCTGTCCGAAGGCCTGCGCGAAGGCGCCAGCCAGCAGGCCGCCTGGTCCCAGGCGCTGTCGCCCCAGGGCGAGGCCGAGATGGCCGTGCCCTGCCAGATCGGCGACTACACCGATTTCTACACCAGCGTGCACCACGCCACTACGGTGGGCAAGCAGTTCCGCCCCGACAACCCGCTCTTGCCCAACTACAAGTGGGTGCCCATCGGCTACCACGGGCGCGCCTCGTCCATCGGCATCAGCGGCCAGTGCGTGAAGCGCCCGCAGGGCCAGACCAAGGCACCCGAAGCTGCCGCGCCCACGCTGGGCCCCTGCAAGCGCCTGGACTACGAACTGGAGCTGGGTTGGTTCATCGGCCAGGGCAATGCCCAGGGCGAGCCCATCGCCATCGGCCAGGCCGAGCAGCACCTGTTCGGCGTGGCGCTGTTCAACGACTGGAGCGCGCGCGACATCCAGGGCTGGGAATACCAGCCGCTGGGGCCCTTCCTGTCGAAGAACTTCGCCAGCACCCTCTCGCCCTGGGTGGTGACCATGGAGGCGCTGGCACCGTTTCGCGCCCCGTTCGAGCGCGACGCCGCCGACCCGCAGCCCCTGCCCTACCTCGACTCGCCGGGCAACCGCGCCCAGGGTGCCTTCACCATCGCGCTGGAGGTGCTGCTGCAGACCGCGCGCATGCGCGAAGCCGGCGAGCCTGCCGTGCGCCTGGCGCTGACCAACACCCAGCGCGCCGCCTACTGGACGCCCGCGCAGCTGGTGGCGCACCACACGGTGAACGGCTGCAACCTGCAGCCCGGCGACCTGATGGGGTCGGGCACGCTCTCGGGCCCCGAGGCCAGCGAAGCCGGCTCGCTGCTGGAGTTGGCAGGTGGCGGCAAGCAGCCCGTCACGCTGCCCAATGGCGAGCAGCGCAGCTTCCTCGAAGACGGCGACACGCTGGTCCTCAAGGGCTGGTGCGAGCGCGAAGGCGCCGTGCGCATCGGCCTGGGCGAAGTGAGCGGAACCATCATCGCCTGAGGCACCACAGGCAGCCCCTCGAAGAGGGGCTGTTTTTAGAGGTTTGGCGCCAGCAGCCGCGCCAGCACGGCCTCGTCCATGCCGCGGCGCTGGGCCATGTCGTGCAGCTGGTCCTCGCCGATCTTGCCGACGCTGAAGTACGTGCTCTCAGGGTGGCCCAGGTAGAAGCCGCTCACGCTGGCGGCCGGCATCATGGCCAGGCTCTCGGTCAGGGTCATCCCGACCTCCTCGCACTGCAGCACGCGGAACAGCTCGCTCTTGGCGCTGTGGTCGGGGCAGGCGGGGTAGCCGGGCGCGGGGCGGATGCCGGCGTACTTCTCGCCGATCATCTCGTCGTTGGTCAGCTGCTCGCCTGCGGCATAGCCCCACAGGTCGGTGCGCACGCGCTGGTGCAGGCACTCGGCAAAGGCCTCGGCCAGGCGGTCGGCCAGGCTCTTGAACATGATGGCCGAGTAGTCGTCGAGCGCGTCGATGAAGGCCTTTTCCTTCTTCTCGATCCCGAGACCCGCCGTCACGGCGAACAGGCCGGCGTAGTCGGCGATGCCGCTGTCCTTGGGTGCGACGAAGTCGGCCAGGCAGCGGCTGGGGCGGGTCACGCCGTCGATGACGTGCTTTTCGGTCTGCTGGCGCATGCCGTACCAGGTCATGGCGACCTCGGTGCGGGTTTCGTCGGTGTAGAACTCGATGTCGTCGTCGTTCACGCTGTTGGCCGGGTACAGGCCCATCACGCCGCTGGCGGTGAGCCAGCGGCCCTCGATGATCTTTTTCAGCATGGCCTGCGCATCGGCGAACACGCGCGTGGCCTCCACGCCCACCACCTCGTCGGTCAGGATCGCGGGGTACGGGCCGGCCAGGTCCCAGGTCTGGAAGAACGGGCCCCAGTCGATGTAGCGCGCCAGCTCGGCCAGGTCGAAGTTCTTGAACACCCGGCGGCCCAGCGCGCGCGGCACGGTGGGTTGGAAAGCCGCCCAGTCCACCGGCGTCTTGTTGGCCCGGACCTTGGCCAGCGACCACAGCGGGGTCTGCTTCTTGTTGGCGTGCTGGGTGCGCACCTTGTCGTAGTCGGCGTTGAGCTCCTGCACATAGCTGTGCACGCCGTCGCCCAGCAGGCTCTGGGCCACGCTCACGCTGCGCGAGGCATCGGGCACGTAGACGACAGGGCCTTCGTAGTGCGGCGCGATCTTCACGGCCGTGTGCACGCGGCTGGTGGTGGCGCCGCCGATGAGCAGCGGGATCTTCTTGATGCGGAAGTGGTCGTCCTTCTGCATCTCGCCGGCCACGTACTGCATCTCTTCGAGGCTGGGCGTGATCAGGCCCGACAGGCCCACGATGTCGGCCCCCTCGACCTTGGCGCGCGCCAGGATCTCGTGACAGGGCACCATCACGCCCATGTTCACCACCTCGAAGTTGTTGCACTGGAGCACGACGGTGACGATGTTCTTGCCGATGTCATGCACGTCGCCCTTGACGGTGGCGATGATGATCTTGCCCTTGCTGCGCACGTCGCGCCCGGCCAGTTCGTCCTGGCGCTTTTCTTCCTCGATGTAGGGAATCAGGTGGGCAACGGCGGACTTCATCACGCGCGCACTCTTGACCACCTGGGGCAGGAACATCTTGCCGGCGCCGAACAGGTCGCCCACGACGTTCATGCCGTCCATCAGCGGGCCTTCGATCACGTGCAGCGGCCGCCCGCCCTTGGCGACGATGGCCTGGTAGGCCTCTTCGGTGTCTTCGACGATGAAGTCGGTGATGCCGTGCACCAGCGCATGCGACAGGCGCTCGCCCACGGTGCGCGGGGCCTCGGGGGTGCCGCGCCATTCGAGCTTCTTGCTCTCGTCCTTGGCGCCGCTCTTGGCGGTCTCGGCCACCTCGACCAAACGCTCGCCCGCATCGGGGCGGCGGTTGAGCACCACGTCCTCGACACGTTCGCGCAGCGTGGGCTCCAGGTCGTCGTAGACGCCGACCATGCCGGCGTTGACGATGCCCATGTCCATGCCGGCCTGGATCGCGTGGTACAGGAACACGGTGTGGATCGCCTCGCGCACCGGGTCGTTGCCGCGGAAGCTGAAGCTCACGTTGGAGACACCGCCCGAGACCTTGGCGC
The DNA here is from genome assembly GCF_059415825.1 of Acidovorax sp. GW821-FHT10A04. Lineage (NCBI taxonomy): Bacteria > Pseudomonadati > Pseudomonadota > Betaproteobacteria > Burkholderiales > Comamonadaceae > Acidovorax > Acidovorax sp. GW821-FHT10A04. The sequence continues at coordinate 700,499 of NZ_JBWKNZ010000002.1, read as the reverse complement.
CGGGCAAGTTCTGCTTGATCCAGCGCACGGCCTCGATGAAATCGACCGCGTAGTTGTTGTGCTCCTCGATGCCGGTGGCCACCGCGAAGATGTTGGGGTCGAAGATGATGTCCTCGGGCGGGAAGTCCACCTCGTCGACCAGCACGCGGTAGGCGCGCTCGCAGATCTCGATCTTGCGCTCGAAGGTGTCGGCCTGGCCCTTCTCGTCGAAGGCCATGACCACGGCGGCCGCGCCATAGCGCTTGACCAGGCGCGCCTCGTGCTTGAACTTGTCGATGCCCTCCTTCATGGAGATGGAGTTCACGATGCCCTTGCCCTGGATGCAGCGCAGGCCGGCCTCGATCACCTCCCACTTGGAGCTGTCCACCATGATGGGCACGCGCGCGATGTCGGGCTCGGAGGCGATGAGCTGCAGAAAGCGCACCATGGCCGCCTTGCTGTCGAGCATGGCCTCGTCCATGTTGATGTCGATCACCTGGGCGCCGTTTTCCACCTGCTGGCGCGCCACGGCCAGGGCCTCCTCGTACTGCCCGTTGAGGATCATGCGGGCAAAGGCCTTGGAGCCGGTGACGTTGGTGCGCTCGCCGATGTTGACGAACAGCGTGCCCTCACCAATGGAGACGGGCTCCAGGCCGGACAGCTTCAGGGGGGGCATGGGAAGGGCGGACATCAGGCTCACCTGCAAGTGGGGTCGGTAACAGGTGAGCGTCGTTGCGGGGTGGTCGGCCCCGAGCCTGACGGATGGTTGCCTGGCAATCTGGGTGCCGGGCTTGTCCGCTGCAACGCTCCTCGGGGGAAGCGGCATTTTACCTGCCTAGCGAACGGGCAGGAACTGCAGAAAAGTGCCCCCGACGATCCCCTGCACATAGCTGATGGCCGCGCGGCGGTACTTCTCGGTCACCACCACGGCCACCAGGTCCAGGCGGGCGATGAGCTTGCCGAATTCGCGCTCGAAGCTCAGGTTGCGCCCCTGGGGCCCGATCTCGTCGGCCCACAGCAGCGGCTGGCCCGCGCCATTGCGCCGCTGGGACAGCAGCCACACCGCCGACTCGACGTTGCGCGCGGCGTTGTACAGGTGCTGGGCGTCGAGCGAGTCGAGCAGGAAGAACTCTGTCTTGCCGCCATGCGCGGTGACCAGCATGTCGGCCGTGGCAGCAATGAAGGCCGCCACCCGGTCGCCCGCGAATTCGGGGGCCAGCGCAAAGGCCAGGCCCGCGATATCGCGCCGGCCCTGCAGCGGCGCCCAGGGCTGGCGCTGTTCCACGGCGGCGCGCACCTGCTCCATGGCCTGCTCGCGGCTGGCCGCGCCGCTTTTGCGCCACTCGGCCGGGTTGCGGCGGTAGAGCTTGTCCATCAGCAGGTACAGGCTGGCCAGGTTGTCGCGCATGGCCAGCGTGGCCATGCGGTTCACGTCCGACTGGGCCAGTTCGCCCGCAGTGGTGGGCGCGCCGCGCACCTCACCGCGCGCGGTGGGTGCCGGGGCGGAGCAACCGGCCAGAAAGGCAAGCGACGACAGGGCCAGCAAGGCCAGGGGGATGTGAAGGGATGCGGGTGCCACCATGTGCGCCCCATTATCGGCAACTGCCGGGCGCGTCCTGGTAACCGTGCGTCACCCGCCGTGCGGTATTCCTTCGATGGGGCACTCGGCCGTGCCCACGGTGCTGCGCGTGAGCGCCTGCACGGCGGCGCGCGTGCCGTCGGGGTCGGTCACCCAGCGCTGGTAGAAGCCGTAGGGGCAGGAGGCCACGCCCTTGTCCCCTTCGCCGGAATTGAGAACACCGGTGTAGCCGCGGTGCAGCAGCTTGAACAGGTGGTTCTCGGACTGACCGTTTCTGCGGAAATCGCGGATCAGGCTGGTGGAGAGGGCCGCGTACTGCACGCCGTATTCCTCCTCCCCGCACTCGCCCAGCGTGCGGCCGTCGAAGCCGATCAGCGCCGAGTGGCCGAAGTAGCTGTACACGCCGTCGAACCCCGCCGCATTGGCCACCGCCACGTAGGTGTTGTTGGCAAAGGCCATGGCCTTGCTCATCAGGATCTGCTGTTCCTTGGCCGGATACATATAGCCCTGGCAGCGCACGATGAGCTCGGCACCCTTCATCGCGCAGTCGCGCCAGATCTCGGGGTAGTTGCCGTCGTCGCAGATGATGAGGCTGATCTTGAGGCCCTTGGGCCCCTCGCTCACATAGGTCTGGTCGCCGGGGTACCAGCCCTCGATGGGCGTCCAGGGCATGATCTTGCGGTACTTCTGCACGATCTCGCCCTGGTCGTTCATCAGGATGAGCGTGTTGTAGGGCATCTTGTGCGGATGCTCTTCATGCCGCTCGCCCGTGAGCGAGAACACGCCCCAGACCTTGGCCTTGCGGCAGGCAGCCGCGAAGATTTCCGTCTCGGGGCCAGGAATGGTGGTGGCGGTATCCATCATCTCCTGGCGGTCGTACATGATGCCGTGGGTGCTGTATTCGGGGAAGACCACGAGGTCCATGCCCGGCAGGCCGGTCTTCATGCCCACCAGCATGTCGGCGATCCTGCGCGCGTTGTCCAGCACGTCGGCCTGGGTGTGCAGGCGCGGCATCTTGTAGTTGACAACCGCGACGCCCACGGTGTCCTTGCTGCTTGAAATATCGCCGTGGATCATGGCGTGGTCTCCTTGGGAATCGTTGATTCGTCAGTGGCTGATCATCCAGGGCCTTTTTGTGGGAAAGGTCTTGGCGCCACTCGGTGCCGTGACCGTCCCGCCGCGCTTGCTGCCACCGCCGCCGCAGCAGCCACACCCCGAGGGGTGGCGCAGCCGGCCGTAGCTGCCGGCATCGCCATCGCGCGAGGACGAGCGCGGGGCGTGCTGCGCGCGCTCGTTGGTGTCGTGCGCGCGGCGCTGCTCGGGGCTCACGCAGGCCAGATGGGGGGCGTAGGCGAACACGCGCGCCGCTGCGGCCCCGCATTCGGGGCAGGCGCAGGGCTCGTTGCGCAGGGCCACGCTGCGCAGCGCATCGAAGTTGCCGCAGTCGGGGCAGGCGTAGTCGTAGGTGGGCATGGGCGGGCCTTCGTGGCTACTTGTCTTGCGAGATCGGCATGTCGATGCTGCCGTCGAGCATCTTCACCGGGCCGGCGGCCGTGGGGTTGATGTCGAAGTCGAAGATCTCGGTGGGCAGCCACAGCGTGGCGCAGGCATTGGGCACGTCGACCACGCCGCTGATGTGGCCCTGCACCGGGGCCGTGCCCAGGATGGAATAGGCCTGTGCACCGCTATAGCCGAACTTTTTCAGGTACTCGATGGCGTTCAGGCAGGCCTGGCGGTAGGCCACCGTGACATCCAGGTAATGCTGCTTGCCCGATTCGTCGACCGAGATGCCCTCGAAGATCAGGTAGTCCTTGTAGTTGGGGGTGACAGGGCTGGGCTTGAAGATCGGGTTCTTGATGCCGTACTTGGCCATGCCGCCCTTGATCAGGCTGACCTTCATGTGCACCCAGCCCGCCATTTCGATGGCTCCGCAGAAGGTGATCTCGCCGTCGCCCTGGCTGAAGTGCAGGTCACCCACCGAGAGCCCCGCGCCTTCGACGTAGACCGGGAAATACACCTTGGAGCCGCGCGAGAGGTCCTTGATGTCGCAGTTGCCACCGTGCTCGCGTGGCGGCACCGTGCGTGCGCCCTCGGCGGCGGCCTTGGCCTTGGCCTCGCCCTGCAGCTTGCCCATGTGGGCGGTGATTCCGTTGGGCGGGTTGGCCAGGCCGGGCACGCGGTCCGGGTCGGTGGCGATCAGCTCGGCCTCGCGCGCATTCCAGGCATCGAGCATCTTCTGGTCGGGCAGGCAGCCGATCAGGCCGGGGTGGATCAGGCCCGCGAAGTTCACGCCCGGGATGTGGCGGCTGTTGGTGAACATGCCGTGGAAGTCCCAGATGGACTTTTGCGCCAGCGGGTAGTGCTCGGTCAGGAAGCCGCCGCCGTTCTTCTTGGAGAAGAAGCCGTTGAAGCCCCACAGGCTGTCGTCGCGCGCGCCGATGTCGAGCAGGTCCACCACCAGCAGGTCGCCCGGCTCGGCGCCCTTGACGCCCACGGGGCCCGACAGGAAGTGCACAGTGGACAGGTCCACGTCGCGCACGTCGTCGGCGCTGTCGTCATTCTTGATGGCGCCGCCGGTCCAGTCGTAGGTTTCGAGCTTGAACTCCGCCCCGGGCTCCACCCACACGGCCATGGGGATGTCCGGGTGCCAGCGGTTGTGCACCTGGGGGTTGTCGTACGGCGACTGCTTGAGGTCCACCTTGATCAGGGTATCGGCCATGGCGTGTTGCTCCTTGGATGGTTGTGGAAGGGGAACGAAGAGAGAAAAGAAAGAGGGGCTCAGACCGAGAGGTAGGCCTTGATGTGCTGCTGGTCGGTATCGGCGCGCGCGGTCTCGTGCACCAGACGGCCGCCTTCGATAACGAACAGGCGGTCGGCCACGTCCATGGCGAACGAGAGCACCTGCTCGCTGACCACGATGGTGATCTGGCGCAGCTTGCGGATCTCGTTGAGGGCCCGGGCGATGTCCTTGATGATGGAAGGCTGGATGCCCTCGGTGGGCTCGTCGAGCAGCAGCACCTTGGGGTCGGTGACCAGCGCGCGCGCAATCGCCAGTTGCTGCTGCTGCCCGCCCGAAAGGTTGCCGCCCTTGCGCCGGCGCATGTCCCACAGCACGGGGAACAGGGCGTAGATCTCATCGGGGATCTCGCGCGTCTTCGAGTTCTCCAGCCCCGTCTGGATGTTCTCTTCCACCGTGAGCGTGGGAAAGATCATGCGGCCCTGGGGCACGTAGGCAATGCCCTTGGCCACGCGGCGAAAGCTCTCGTCACGCGTCACCTCCTGGCCGGCCACGGTGATGCTGCCGCTCTTGACCGGCATCACCCCCATGAGGCTCTTGAACAGCGTGGTCTTGCCCATGCCGTTGCGGCCCATGATGGCCACGGTCTCGTTGGCCCGGCCCTCGAAGGAGATGCCGTGCAGTGCTTCGCTCTGGCCGTAGGCCACGAACAGGTCCTTGACTTCCAACATACGGTGGTGCTCCTGTGCGGGGTGGCTCGGTCAGTGGCCGAGGTAGACGTCGATCACCTTGGGGTCGTTCTGGACCTTGTCCATCGAGCCCTCGGCCAGGATCTTTCCCTGGTGCATGACGGTGACCTTGTGCGCGATGCGCTTGACGAACTCCATGTCGTGCTCGATCACGATCACCGCGCGGTTCTTGCAGATGCGCTGCAGCAGCTCGGCCGTGAGCTCGCGCTCGCGTGCGCTCATGCCGGCAATCGGCTCGTCGAGCATCAGCAGCTCGGGCTCCTGCATCAGCAGCATGCCGATCTCCAGCCACTGCTTCTGGCCGTGCGAGAGCAGGCCGGCCTCGGTGTCGAGCTTGTCCCCGAGGCCGATGTCGTCGGCCACGGCCTGCACGCGCTCCTTCACCGCCGGGGTGCAGCGGAACGCGAGTGCGCCGAACACCGAGCGCCCCGAGGGGTAGGAGACCTCCAGGTTCTGGAACACCGAGAGGTTCTCGTAGATCGAGGGCGTCTGGAACTTGCGGCCGATCCCCAGGCGCACACGCTTGTGCTCGGCCATGCGCGTGAGCTCCTCGTTCCGGAACTTGATGCTGCCGCCGGTGGCGCGCGTCTTGCCGCAGATCAGGTCCAGCAGCGTGGTCTTGCCCGCGCCGTTGGGGCCGATGATCACGCGCAGCTCGTTCTTGTCGACGTACAGCGTGAGGGCGTCGATGGCCTTGAAGCCGTCGAACGAGACCGTGAGGTCTTCCACGGCCAGGGCGAAGTCGGTGTTGCTCATGGGGGTGCTCCGGGTGCGGGGTGCGCTCAGGCGCGCTGGCTGCTGGCGCCTTCAGGCAGGCTCGGGGCGGCGGCCGGCGCATCGGTGGGCGGGCGGCTTGGCGGTGCCACCGGCGCCCGCACCGCAGCCTGGCGCAGCGCCTCGCGGCGGCCCTTCCACCAGGGCACGATGTGGCTCTCCCACAGGCCGGCCAGGCCCATTGGGAAGGCCATGGTCACGCCGATGAACAGGGCGGCCATGAGGAACAGCCACAGGTCGGGAAAGCTTTCGGAGAAGTAGGTCTTGCCGGCGTTGACCAGCAAGGTGCCGTACACCGCCCCGACCAGGCTCATGCGCCCACCCACGGCGGCGTAGATCACCATCTCGATGGACGGCACGATGCCCACGAAGCTCGGCGACATGAAGCCCACCTGCAGCGAAAACAGCGCACCGCCGATGCCCGAGAGCGCGGCCGCCAGGCAGAAGGTGAAGACCTTGAAGTTGGCCACGTCGTAGCCCGAGAAGCGCACGCGGTCTTCCTTGTCGCGCATGGCCAGCAGCAGGGTGCCGAGCTTGCTGGTCTGGATGAAGCGGCACAGCACGATGGACAGCACCAGCAGCGCCACGCACACGTAGTACAGGATGTACTTGGCGCTGTCGGTGCGCGTGTCCCAGCCCCACAGGGTCTTGAGGTCGGTCATGCCGTTGACGCCGCCGGTGTAGCCCTGCTGGCCGATGATGAGCACGGTGCAGATCAGCGCCACGGCCTGGGTGATGATGGCGAAGTACACGCCGCCCACGCGGCGCTTGAACATGGCGAAGCTCACGATAAAGGCCAGCAATGTGGGCACCACGATCACCGCGGCCAGCGAGAACGGCAGGCTCTTGAACGGCACCCAGAACGCGGGCAGCTCGGTGATCTGGTTCCAGTCCATGAAGTCGGGGATGCCGGGGGTGGACTGGATCTTGGTGCTGATGGGGTCGGAGGCTTCGAGCTTGAGAAACATGGCCATGGCGTAGCCGCCCAGGCCGAAGAACACACCCTGCCCCAGGCTGAGCACGCCGCCGTAGCCCCAGACCATGACCAGGCCGATGGCCACGAAGGCGTAGGTGAGGTACTTGCCCACCAGGTTCAGGCGAAAGATGTCGAGCGCGAGCGGCAGCACCACGGCCAGCAGCACGGTGAGCAGCACCAGGCTGGCGAGCTGGTAGCGCTGGATCCAGGCTTTGAGGGCATTCATGAAAGGACTCCGGTGAACTCAGGTGGGGGGTCGGCGAACGCTCAGCGGCGCACCTTGGAGGCGAACAGGCCCTGCGGCCGCACCATCAGGATCAGCACGATCAGCGACAGCGTGATCACCTTGGCCATGGAGCCGGCCAGGAAGAACTCGGTGATGGACTGCGTCTGCGCGATGCCGAAGGCCGAGACCACCGTGCCCAGCAGGCTGGCCGCACCGCCGAAGGTGACGACCAGGAAGGCGTCCACGATGTAGAGCGAGCCCGAGGTCGGCCCGGTGGAGCCGATGGTGGTGAAGGCGGCCCCCGCCACACCGGCGATGCCGCAGCCGATGGCGAAGGTCAGGCGGTCGGTCTTTTGCGTATCGATGCCCGTGGCATTGGCCATCACGCGGTTGGCCACCGTTGCACGGACCCGAAGGCCCCAGCGACTGCGGTGCAGCGCCAGCAGCACGCCGCAGGTGACCACCACCGTGAGCCCCAGCACGAACATGCCGTTGATGGGGATATCCAGGCCCTCGACGGGTGCCCACGAGCCCAGCAGCCAGTCGGGCAAGGTGGGGCTGACTTCCTTGGGGCCGATGAAGGTGCGAAAGCACTGCTGCAGCGCCAGGCTGATGCCCCAGGTGGCCAGCAGCGTATCGAGCGGGCGCTTGTACAGGTGGCGTATCAGGCCCCATTCCACGAGCCAGCCCGCGGCGAAGGCAATGCCGAAGGCGGCCACGATGGCCACCGGAAAGTAGTAGGCCACCAGCTGCGGCGCATGCGTGGAGGCCAGCGTGGAGCCCAGGTAGATCGTGTAGGCGCCGATGGTCATGAACTCGCCATGCGCCATGTTGATCACGCCCATCTGCCCGAAGATGATGGCCAGCCCTAGGCCCATGAGCAGCAGCACGGCAAACAGGCTCAGGCCCGCAAAGCCCTGCATGAGGCCGATGTTGAGCATTTCTGAGAAGGTCATGGGTGCTGCTCCTGAGCGCAAACGGGTCGGTACGAAGAACGGGGCACGCAAAGGCACGGCCCAAGCCAGGGACGCCGAGCAAGGGCCGCCCCGCAGCGAGGGCGTCGTCCCCCTCCCGCGAAGCGAGAGAGGGGGAAGCGGCGTAGCCGCTCAGGGGGTGGTTACTGATACCCTTTGGGGAAGGGATCGGGCTTGATAAGCTCCGGCGATTCGGCAACGACCTTGAAGCTGGCGTCCGGCATGCCCATGGCGATGCGCGACTTGCTCCACAGGTGGTGGTTGGCGTCGAGCTTGACGTAGCCCTCGGGCGCGGTCTTGAGCTCGATGCCCGGCGATGCGGCCACCACCTTGTCCACGTCGAAGCTCTTGGCCTTCTCGACCGCGGCCTTCCACAGCCAGGGGCCCAGGTAGCCGGCCTGGGTCACGTCGCCGATCACCGCGTCCTTGCCGTACTTGCCCTTGAAGGCGGCGACGAACTTCTTGTTGTTCTCGTTGTCCAGCGACTGGAAGTACTTCATCGACGAGAAGAAGCCTGCGAAGTTCTCGCCACCCACACCGGTCATCTCGTCCTCGGTGACCGAGAGCGTGACCAGCAGCTGCTTGTCGCCCGTGATGCCGGCGGCCTTGAGCGCCTTGTAGAAGGCCACGTTGGAGCCCCCCACCACGGCCACGAACAGGCAGTCGGGCTTTTGCACCTTGATCTTGTTCATCAGCGAGCCGAAGTTGGTGCTGCCCAATGGGTAGTACTCCTCGCCGACGATCTTGCCCTTCTGGAAGTTCTCGACATGCTTGCGCGCGATCTTCATCGAGGTGCGCGGCCAGATGTAGTCCGAGCCAATCAGGAAGAAGGTCTTGGCCTTCTTCTCGGTCTTGGCCCACTCCAGGCTGTACAGGATCTGCTGCGTGGCCTCCTGGCCGGTGTAGATCACGTTCTTGGACTGCTCCAGGCCTTCGTAGAAGGTGGGGTAGTAGAGCAGGCCGTTCTCTTTTTCAAACACGGGCAGCACGGCCTTGCGCGAGGCGCTGGTCCAGCAGCCGAACACCGCGGCGCAGTGGTCATTAATGAGCAGCTTCTTGGACTTTTCAGCGAAGGTGGGCCAGTCGGAGGCGCCGTCTTCCTTGATCACCTTGATCTTGCGGCCGAGCACACCGCCCATGGCGTTGATCTGGTCGATGGCGAGCTGTTCGGCCTGGATGGAGCCGGTCTCGGAGATGGCCATGGTGCCGGTGGCCGAATGCAGCTGGCCCACGGTGACCTCGGTGTCCGTCACGGCCAGCTTGGTGGTGTTGACAGCGGCCGTGGTCTGGCCAAAGGACCAGGCCGGCAGGCCGGCCATCGAGGCGGCGCCCATGGCCTGCAGCAGGCGGCGGCGGCCGCCGTCCGTGGAGGGAGGAAGGCCCAGGGCATTCGGATCGGTGAGGTGCTTCATGGTGAAAACGCTCCTTGCTACAGACGGGTTGGATCGGGGTGGTGTGCGGCGCCGGCCGGTTGGGTGCCGCGCTGGGTTGAAGATTAGGGAGAACCCTGGTTCACGCCCATACGTCAATTAACGTAGCCCCTGCGTACGCACTGCCTGCCCGGCGTGGCTAGAACGTTTCTTGCATGGGCCGGTGCATGCACTCTTCCACCCCGTCCAGCGCCCCGCAGCCTGCACCGCAGACGATCTTTCGCTTCCGGCGCGAGTACAACGCCTGGGTGGCCGACGAGACCATGGAGGACTACGCGCTGCGCTACACCCCCAAGAGCTTTCGGCGCTGGAGCGAGTTCCGCGTGGCGAACACCGCCTTCGGCTCGCTGTCCTTCCTGGCGCTGGAGGCCATCGGCGGGGCCATCGCGCTCAACTACGGCTTTTCCAACGCCATGTGGGCCATCCTCGCGGTGGGGGTGCTGATCTTCCTGACCGGGCTCCCCATCGCCTACTACGCGGCGCGCTATGGCCTGGACATGGACCTGCTCACGCGCGGCGCGGGCTTCGGCTACCTGGGCTCGACCATCACCTCGCTGATCTACGCGGTGTTCACCTTCATCTTCTTCGCGCTGGAGGCGGCCATCATGGCGCTGGCGCTGCAGATGGTGGTCGACTGGCCGCTGCAGTGGTGCTACGTGCTGTCGTCGCTGGTCATCCTGCCCATGGCCATGCGCGGCATCACGCTGATCTCGCGCCTGCAGGCCTGGACGCAGCCACTGTGGCTCTTCTTGCTGCTGCTGCCCTTCGTGTGGATCGCGCTCACCCAGCCGCAGCTGTACCGCGACTTCGCCGGGCTCTCGGGCCTCAAGAGCGGCAGCAGCCAGTTCAACCTGCTGATGTTCGGCGTGGCGGGCACGGTGATCTTCTCGCTGGTGGTGCAGATCGGCGAGCAGGTGGACTTCCTGCGCTTCCTGCCCGAGCGCACGGCCGCCAACCGCTGGCGCTGGTGGGGCGCGGTGCTGGTGGCCGGCCCGGGCTGGATCGTGATGGGCATGCTGAAGATGGCGGGCGGCGCCTTCCTGGCGTTCGCGGCGCTGCAGTTCGAAGTGGGCACCACGCGCGCGGCCGAGCCCACGCAGATGTTCCTCGCGGGCTTCCACCAGGTCATGCAGGCGCTGGGCCTGCCGGGCCTGGCAGTGGCGGTCACGGTGCTGTTCGTCGTGGTCTCGCAGATCAAGATCAACCTGACCAATGCCTACGCGGGCTCGCTTGCCTGGTCCAACTTCTTCGCGCGCATCACGCGCAGCCACCCCGGGCGCGTGGTCTGGCTGGTGTTCAACGTGGGCATTGCCACGCTGCTCATGACGCTCGGGGTGTTCGGCGCGCTCGAGAAGGTGCTGGCCGTCTACAGCAACGTGGCCATCGCCTGGGTGGGGGCGCTGGTGGCCGACCTGGTGATCAACAAGCCGCTCGGGCTGTCGCCGCCGGGCATCGAGTTCCGGCGCGCGCACCTGTACGACTTCAACCCCGTGGGGCTGGGCTCCATGGTGCTGGCGGCCACGGTGGCCTGTTGCGCCTATGCCGGCATGCTGGGCGAAATGGCGGCCGCGTTCTCGCCCTTCATCGCGCTCGTGCTGTCGATGGCGCTGGCCCCGCTGCTGGCCTGGGCCACCAAGGGGCGCTATTACCTGGCGCGCCAGCCCGACACCACCTGGCAACCCGGAGAGGCCGTGCGCTGCACGGTGTGCGAGAACCAGTTCGAGTCCGAGGACATGGCGCGCTGCCCGGCCTACGGCGCGGCCATCTGCTCGCTGTGCTGCTCGCTCGAATCGCGCTGCCACGACCGCTGCAAGACCGGCTCGCGCGCCACCGACCAGCTGCGCGCCGTGGCCGCACTGCTGCTGCCACGCCACTGGGCAGCCAAGGTCAACTTCCGCATGGGGCAGTACCTGATGGTGATGGTCTCGCTGTGCGCGGTGCTGGTGTTCCTGCTCGGCGTGGTCTACGTGCAGGAGAGCCTGGAAACGCCCGCACAGTTCTTGCGCATGCCCTTCTTCAAGGTCTTCGCGCTGCTGGCGCTGCTGGCGGCCGTGTGCGCCTGGTGGGTGGTGCTGAGCACCGACAGCCGGCGCATGGCGCAGGACGAGTCGGAGCGCCAGACGCAGCTCTTGCTGCAGGAGATCGAGGCGCACAAGCGCACCGATGCCGAGCTGCAGGCCGCCAAGGACCAGGCCGAGTCGGCCAGCCTGGCCAAGACGCGCTACGTGGCCGGCATGACGCATGAATTGCGCTCACCCCTCAACAGCATCCTCGGCTACACGCAGATCCTGCTCAAGAACCCGCAGACCGAGGGCTGGCTGCGCGAAAGCCTGTCCACCATCCAGCACAGCGGGCAGCACATGCATGCGCTGATCGACGGCTCGCTGGAGCTGGCGCGCATCGAGGCCGGCCGGCTGCGCCTGGACCTGGCACCCCTGCCCCTGCCCGAGCTGATCCAGAACGTGGAGGGCATGCTGCGCCCGCAGGCCGAGGCCAGGGGCCTGCGCTTCGTGGTGCAGACCGAAGGCACCATGCCGGGCTGGATACGCGCCGACGCCAAGCGCCTGCGCCAGATCCTGATCAACCTGCTGTCCAACGCCGTGCGCTTCACCGAGCGCGGCGAGGTGCGATTGCGCATGGACTTTCGCCCGCATGTCTCGCGCATCGAGGTCATCGACACCGGCATCGGCATCGAGCCGCAGGACCGCGAGCGCATTTTCCTGCCCTTCGAGCGCGGCAGCGCCGGGCGCCGGGCCAGCGAGGCCGGCACCGGGCTGGGCCTGACCATCACGCACTTGCTTACCCAGCTCATGGGCGGCGAGCTCACGGTGGCCAGCACCCCGGGCCAGGGCAGCACCTTCACCGTGCGCCTGTACCTGCCCGGCATCTCGCCCGACCCGGCGTGGCGCCCGGCCCACATGGCGGCCCTGCGCCCGGTGATCGGCCACATCGCCCCGCGCCGCACGCTGTTGGTGGTGGACGACCAGCCGCTGCAGCGCCAGCTGCTGGCCGGCCTGCTGGTGCCGCTGGGCTTCATCGTGCGCGAGGCGGCCAGCGGGCGCGAGTGCGTGGAGATCGTGCGCCAGACCCCGCCCGACCTGGTGCTGCTCGACATCTCCATGGACGACCTCGATGGCTGGCAGACCGCGGGTCTGCTGCGCACCTTGCTGCCTGCCAGCGCGCTGCCCATCGTCTTCGTCTCGGCCAACCAGTTCGACCACGAGCCCGGACGCCTGGCCGCCATGCAGGTGCAGGGCTTCGTGGGCAAGCCGGTGATCGAGTCCGAGCTGCTGCGTGCGCTGCAGGTGGCGCTGCAGCTCGAATGGGTGCACGACAACACCCCGCAGCCCCTGCCGCCCCCAGCGGGCCAGGCCGCGGGCCCGGTGCCCGCTCCCGCCAGCCTGCCCCAGGACCTGCGCGACGGCCTGACGCGCCTGGCGCGCCAGGGCCAGGCCGGTGCCGTGCGCGAGCTGCTGCGCCAGGCGCGTGCCCAGCTGCCGGCCCACGCTGCGGCACTGGCCGTGCTGCAGGCCTGTGCCGACCGTTTCGACTTCGAGGCCCTGGCCCGCCACCTTCGCGAACCCGACCATGAACAGTCCTTTTGATCCCACCGCACCGGCCAGCCCCGGCGTGCCCGGCCAGCGCGTCATCCTGGTGGTGGACGACGCCCTGGACACCCTGCGCATGCTGTGCGACGCGCTGGCCGCCGAGGGCTACGCCGTGCTGGCCGCGCGCGACGCCGAAGAGGCGCTGCAGCGCTTCGACATGGTGGTGCCCGATGGCGTGCTGCTCGACGCGGTGATGCCGGGCATCGACGGCTTCGCGCTGTGCCGCCAGCTCAAGGCCACGCCGCCGTGGTCGCACGTGCCCATCGTGTTCATGACCGGGCTGTCGGACACGGCGCAGATCCTGCAGGGCTTTGCCAGCGGTGGCGTGGACTACGTGGTCAAGCCGCTGCGCATCCCCGAGGTGCTGGCGCGCCTGGCGACCCATGTGCGCAATGCCCAGGCCACGCGCCTGGCGCGCGAGGCAGTGGACGTGGCCGGCCTGGGCGTGGTGGTGCTTGATGGCCAGGGCCGCATGGCCTGGCGCTCACCCCAGGCCACGCGCTGGCTGGAAGACGCCTTCGCCCATGCCGAGGCCCCCACCGAGGTGGCCGCCGCCTGGCTAGTGCAGGCCCAGCGCGATGGCGAACAGACCCTGGCCCTGGCCGACGGCCGCCAGCTGCTGGCCCGGCACATGGGCGCCAGCGGCCTGGCCGAATCGATGCTGCTGCTCAGCCACGCCCGGCCCGAGGCCGCAGCGCCGCGCCACCTTCAGCAGGTGGCGCTGACCCCGCGCGAGACCGAGGTGCTCTCGTGGCTCACCAAGGGCAAGACCAACCGCGACATCGCCGACATCCTGGGCATGAGCCCGCGCACGGTGAACAAGCACCTGGAGCACATCTTCGAGAAGCTGGGGGTGGAGACCCGCACGGCAGCAGCCGCCATCGCGGGGCAGTTGCTGCAGGGTTGAGATGAAGCACCTCCTGGCCGCGCCAGTTTCACCCCCTGCGGTCAGGCACCGCTGGTTTCAAGGCTGGGCGATGCCTTGCGCACTGGCCGGCAGGCCGAACACATGGTCGAACACCCAGTTGAAGACAAAGGTGTAGCACAGGAAGAAGACGATCATGCCGATGTCCATCACCAGCGCCTGCCACAGGCTGATGTGGAACCACCAGGCAAAGATCGGCACCAGGGTGACCACCAGGCCCATCTCGAAGCTGATGGCATGCACCACCCGGCGCCTGGTGCTGCGCCCGCGCACTTCCTGGCGCGACTCCCAGCGCTCGAAGGCCCAGTTGAACAGCAGGTTCCAGGCCACGGCGATGAGGGCTGCCACGGCCGCAATCACGCCCGCATGCGCGGCGCCCTGGCCGGTGAGGAAGGCCAGCCCCGCCGTGGCGGCAAAGATGGCGATGAGTTCGTACAGCGTGACGTAGACGACTCGGCGCTTGACGCCCTGCAGGCCGGCGGCAGCCTGCGGCGCTGCCAGGGAGGTGGTGGTGTTCTGCGTTTCCATGGCCCGAACTTTATGTGCTTGCGACTGATATAAAAAGTTAGCTTGTATCAGTTTTTCTGATATCTGATAGATTGAGGGATGGCTTTTTCCTCGGACAACATCCAGGTCTTCCTGTCCGTGCTGGACCAGGGCTCCTTCTCGGCGGCGGCGCGCAGCCTCTCGCGCGTGCCTTCGGCCGTGAGCATGGCCATTGCCCACCTGGAGGCGGAGCTGGACATGCCGCTCTTCGACCGCAGCGGCCGCGAACCCCGGCCCACGGCAGCCGCGCGGGCGCTGGAGCCCCAGGCGCGGCTGCTGGCCGGGCAGTTGCAGCAGCTCAATGCCCAGGCGCTGTCGCTGACCCAGGGCCTGGAAGAGCGACTCACGGTGGCGATTGCGCCCGAGCTGCTGGCCTCGCGCTGGACGGAGCCCATCGCCGCCCTGGCGCGCGAGTACCCGCTGCTGCAGGTGGAGGTGCTGGCTGCGCCCCAGGTCGATGCGCTGGAGCTGCTGCACACCGGGCGCGCGCAGCTGGCGCTGGTGTTCGAGCGGCCCAGCATCGACGGGCGCGAAGGCTTCCAGGAGGTGGGCAGCGAGACCCTGGTGGCGGTGATGGCGCCTGACCACCCGGTGCTCCAGGCAGCGCGCGCGGCCGCCGAGGCCCGGGGCGAAGCCGGCGCCCTGGCCCAGCTGCGCGAAGAGCACCTCACGACCACGCGGCAGATCGTGGTGGCCAGCCGCGACCTGGCGCAGATCGACCGGCGCTTCGTATTTGCGCGCCACCACTGGCGCACCGACAACCACCTGGCCGCCCTGGGCCTGATCGAGGCCGGCCTGGGCTGGGGCTGGCAGCCGCGCGCGCTGGTGCAGCCGCGCATCGACGCGGGCACGCTGCTGGAGATGCCCTTCGAGAACCTGAGCAACGGCACGGCGCTGTGGGTGGACGTGGTCTGGTCCAAGGAGCGCCCCTTGGGCCTGGGTGCACGCCGCTTCGTGGAGCTGATGGCGCACGATGCGCTGCAGGCCGGGCATGCGCCCGAACAGACCTGCTCGACACCCGCCTCAGAACACGCGTGACTCGCCGTCCTGCGGGATCCACAGCCGGTGCTGCAGGCCGGCCTGTGCGGCCATCGCTGCCAGATCCGCCCGCGTCGTGGGGCAATGGTCGAGTGCCTCCAGGTGGTTGGCCACCACCAGGCCGGGCGCCAGTGCACAGGCCTCGATCACGTCGCGCCCGTCCATGAGGATCTCGCCCCCCAGGTCGAAACGCGCGCCGCCGGCCGGCAGCACGGCCACGTCGGGCCGCAGCCGGGTGAGGCAGTCGCGCACCCCGGGGGTGAGCACCGTGTCGCCGGCAATGTAGACACTGGGCTCGCCCGGCATCTCGATCAGGTAGCCATGGCCATGCTCCATGAGCCGGCCGACCCAGCCGCGCCCATGCAGGCAGGCGATGGGCGTGATGTGCCCACCGCCCAGGAAGGGCTGCCGGCCGGGACCGGTCAGCGGCTGCACCACCAGGCCACGTGCGGCGAGGTAGTCCGCATCGCGGGGCATGCAGGCGACGGGCGTGCTGCGCCCGCGCAGGAACTGCTTGCCCGCCCGGTCCAGGTGATCGAAGTGGCCGCACTGGCAATGGGTGATGAGGGCATGCGTCACGCGGCCCAGCAAGGCATCGGCCCCTTGGGGTAGCTCCACGATGGGGTTGCGGCGGCGCGTGCCGCCCAGGTAGCGCAGCGTGGGCAGGCCGCCCTGTGGCGAGAGCATGGGATCGACCAGCAGGACCACGGGCGTGCCCTGGGCCGTGAATTCCAGCACGATGGTGGCGTTGCGCAATTGGGTGATCTTCATGGGAGAGGTGCTGTGGCAATGGATGAAGACCTATTGTTCAAAGGCGTGCGTCTGGTGAAAATGGCCGGAATGGACGATTCATTGCCAATTCATGCCACACCCAGGTGCTGATTCCCCCTCCCCCTCGCGCCCCTTGCGCCTGGCCCTGCTGCTCTATGAGGGCTGCATGCCCGCGGGCCTGTTTGCCACGGCCGACATGGCGCGCGCGGCCAACCTGCGTGCGGGCAGGCCGCTGTTCGACGTGCAGTGGGTGGGGCTGGACCTGCAGCCGGTTGCCACCTGGCAGGGGCCGGCACTGGCACCCACCGTGACCCTGGTCCAGGCACAGGCCGATGCCGTGCTGGTGCCGGGCCTGTGGCTGTCGTCACCCGACGCGGTACAGGCCCAGCTGCGCCCCCTGCAGCCCCTGGTGCGGGCGCTGCGTGCCCTGCCCCGCCGCACGCAGCTGTGGAGCTACTGTGCCGGCGTGGTGCTGCTGGCGGCCAGCGGCCGGCTCGATGGCCACGCGGCCACGGCCACCTGGTGGCTGCGGGCGGCGCTGGAGCAGGAGTTTTCGGCCGTGCACTGGCGCCTGGACGAGCCCCTGGTGGCTCACGCGGCCGCCACCACGGCCGCCGGCGCCAGCGGCTACCTGCCGTTGATGCTGCACGCGCTGGCGTCACGGCTGCCACCCCAGGCGGTGCAGGACCTGCAGGAGGTGCTGATGCTGCCCCGCCCGCGCACCACCCACCCGGTGTTTGCCGGGCTGGACCTGATGGCCCAGGCAGAGCCCGCCCTGCGCAGCGCCATGCTCTGGGTGCAGCGCACCCCGGCCCAGGGCCTGTGCCTGGCCGACCTGGCGGCGGCCATGCACCTGTCCACCCGCACCCTCGCGCGGCGGGTGCGTGCACACACAGGCCTGTCTGCGGCACACTGGATGCGCCGCATCAAGTTGCGGCAGGCCGGTGATGCCCTGTGTCAGACCCGCTACCCGCTCAAGCGCATCGCCCAGGACCTGGGCTTTGCCAGCGAAGCAGGCCTGCACCGGGCCTTCACCCATGCCACCGGCCAGACGCCCATGGCCTACCGCATGGCCCATGGCAGCCACTGACGGCCCCTTCGATAGTCCTATTCACCGGAGATGCACACCATGAACCCCTTCCAGAGCAGCAGCAAGGCCTTTGGCGAGCGCTGGTCGGCCTGGCAACCCAAGGCGGGCGGCAAGAAAGGCAAGGCCTCCGCCCTCGCCAACTGGGACCCGGGTGCCAAGCCCTTCTCGCTGGGCAGCAAGGCCGAGGACAAGGCGGCCGTGGAAGCCCTGGCGCTGGAACTCGACGCGCTGCAGAACCTGTTCTATGCCGACAAGCGCTACAAGCTGCTGGTGGTGCTGCAAGGGACCGACACCTCGGGCAAGGACGGCACCATCCGCGGCGTGTTCGGCCGCATGAGCGCCCTGGGCGTGCGCACCGTGGGCTGGAAAGCCCCCACCGAGACCGAGCGTGCACACGACTACCTCTGGCGCATCCACCAGCAGGTGCCGCAGGACGGCGAGATCACGGTGTTCAACCGCAGCCAGTACGAGGACGTGCTGGTGCCCGTGGTCAATGGCTGGATCACGCCCGCGCAGCAACAGCAGCGCCTGGCCCACATCAACGACTTCGAGCGCATGCTCAGCGAGACCGGCACCATCGTGCTCAAGTTCCTGCTGCACATCAGCCCCGAGGAGCAACGCCTGCGGCTGCAGGAGCGCCTGGACGACCCGGCCAAGCACTGGAAGTTCAGCATGGGCGACATCGAGGTGCGCAAGCAGTGGAAGGACTACCGCCTGGCCTACGACACCCTGCTCCAGGCCACGCACACGCCCTGGGCGCCCTGGACCATCGTGCCGGCCGACTCCAAGACGCACCGCAACCTGATGATCGCCACCGTGCTGCGCCAGGTGCTGCAGAACCTGGAACTGCGCTACCCGCCAGGCGACCCGCAGCTGGCAGGCTTCAAGGTCGAGTGAGCGTTCAGCGCCCTGGCCGACCGCTGGCCTGCAGGGCCGCAACCACCGCGGCATCGGTGCTGTCCGGCTCCCGGGCCTGGCGCTGCAGCAGATAGTCCAGTGCCGAGGCGCCTTCGGGCCAGGGCAGGTTGATCTCCGGCCAGGCCCCGCGCACCCAGATCCGGGAACCACCCAACCCCGGGTGGCCAGCGACACGCCGGCAGGGCGCATGCGGATCGGCGCCATGCCCCAGCAGCAGCTCCACCAGGGGCAGGCACAGGCCGCGCAGTTCGCTGCCCCGTGCGCACAGCATGCAGGCCACGGCCCCCAGCAAGCTGCCTTCATAGCGCACCCGGGGCGTAGCAAAGGCTTCGCCCCTGGCCGCCAGGTTGTCGGCGCTGAACACGACGGGGGTGTCGGCGTTGAGCCCGCGCTCCAGCAGGCGGCGAAAGATGCCGAGGACAGCGTCCACGCGCTGCCCGTCCAGAGCGATGGGCTCCTCACCCTCGGCTGCACCCTGCTCGTACCAGCACCACGCGAGCAGCGCGCCCAGCACCTCCTCCTGGACCGCTTCCGGCGTCAGCCAGCCAGCGATGCCGGCGCCCGCATCCAGCAGTTCCAGGGCGAGGCGCACATCCCGCGCCGCCCCCTGAAAATTGCGCAGCAGCATGCGCACCGCCGGATAGTCGTCACGCCAGACCGAGGTGTCGAGGTCCACGCCCGCAGCCGCCAGCTGCGCCGGGGTTTCGGCATCGCGGTAGCCATAGCGCATGCGGTCCAGACGGGCCACGTCGCTCATCTGCAGGGGTGGCACCGAGCGGGCGCCCCGGGCCTCCAGCACCGCCAGGACTTCCGCGCTGTCCTCGAAGAACTCGACGCTGTGGAACAACAGGCTGCCGACCTCCTGCGCAGACTCCTCCTCGTACAACTTGGCATTCACGTCCACGCCTTCCTGGGCGAGCAGCCACTTGAGCAGTTTGGGGTGTGCGCACACGGCCTGCACCACGGCCACGGAGCGCGACAGTGCCACCAGGTCTGCGCCTGGCAGCGCCAGCAGCGCGGCCAGCATGGCCTCGCGCCTGCTGCCGCCATGCTGCGCGATCTGGCTGGCCGCCTCGGTGGCCCAGGGCCGGCAGGGGGCCAGGTCCACACGGGCATCGAACATGGCGCGCACGGACTTTTCCATGCCCCCGCGCAGGGCGTGCATGAACAGGGGCATGCCCTAGGCCGCGGCATCCGCAGAGGCCCCGGCCTTGATCTCCTTGGCGAGCGTGCCATCCTTGGACTCGAGCACCAGCTCGTACAAGCGGTCGCCTTCGGACAGGGCGGGCTTGGGAAAGGCCTTGGCACTGATGCGCTTGCCCGCGTGGTGGTGTGTGGTGTCCGACTCGCCCACCTGGCTGTTGAAGACCTGCACGCGCAGGTACTCGGCACCCGCGGCATGCAGGGCGAGGATCTGCGCCTTCTCCAGTGCATCGTGCGCCGAGGCGTCTATGCTGCAGCGCAAGGTCGTGCCCAGCAGCGACGCACTGAGCACCGAGGGCTGGTCCCAATCGGCAAAGATGCCGCCCAGGAGTTCGGGCCAGGCACTGCAGGGGGTGCCGATGGCGGCCAGCAGCTTGCCGTGCAGGGTGGAAAGCGCGTCGGCATCGGAGCCGATGCAGGTGAAGGTGTACGCGCTGGCGGACATGGAACGTGAGGCGTTGGAGATGCCCTCGAGGGCAGCAAGCCAGGGGCGCTGCGCGCCGGTTCCAGACACCGATCGGGCCAATTGGCAGGTTATGCATCAAATGCATAATCCTGTAACACTCCGGCCTTGGACAGGGACAACAGGCAGGCATAAGCTCCGTGGCTTGAACTTATCCCACAAGGAAATTCACATGTCGCAATCTTCCGGCGCTCCGGCCACCAGCTCCAAGTTGGGCGCCGTCCATACCCTGCCTTCCTACCTCCAGGCGGACAACCTCGGCCCCTGGGGCGTCTACCTGCAGCAGGTGGACCGTGTCACGCCCTACCTGGGCCATCTGGCCCGCTGGGTCGAGACGCTCAAGCGCCCCAAGCGCGCGCTGATCGTGGACGTACCGATCGAGCTGGACAACGGCACCATCGCCCACTTCGAGGGCTACCGCGTGCAGCACAACACCTCGCGCGGCCCGGGCAAGGGCGGCGTGCGCTTCCACCAGGACGTGACGCTGTCGGAAGTGATGGCCCTGTCGGCCTGGATGTCGATCAAGAACGCCGCGGTGAACGTGCCCTACGGCGGTGCCAAGGGCGGCATTCGCGTGGACCCCAAGAAGCTCTCCCTCGGTGAACTTGAGCGCCTGACGCGCCGCTACACCAGCGAGATCGGCATCATCATCGGCCCCTCCAAGGACATCCCTGCGCCGGACGTGAACACCAACGGCCAGATCATGGCCTGGATGATGGACACCTACTCGATGAACACCGGCGCCACCGCCACCGGCGTGGTCACCGGCAAGCCCGTGGACCTGGGCGGCTCGCTCGGCCGCGTGGAAGCCACCGGCCGCGGTGTCTTCACCGTGGGCGTGGAAGCCGCCAAGCTCACCGGCCTGTCGCTCGACGGTGCCCGCGTGGCGGTGCAGGGCTTCGGCAACGTCGGCGGCATCGCCGGCAAGCTGTTTGCCGAGGCCGGCGCCAAGGTCGTTGCCGTGCAGGACCACACCGGCACCATCTTCAACGGCAAGGGCCTCGATGTACCGGCCCTGCTGGCCCACGTGAAGGCGCGTGGCGGCGTGGGTGGCTTTGCCGGCGCCGACACCATGGCAGCCGACGAGTTCTGGGGCGTGGACTGCGAGATCCTGATCCCGGCCGCGCTGGAAGGCCAGATCACCGAGCACAATGCCGGCCAGATCAAGGCCAAGCTGGTGATCGAGGGCGCCAACGGCCCCACCACCCCCGAGGCCGACGACATCCTGCACGACAAGGGCGTGCTGGTGCTGCCCGACGTGATCGCCAACGCCGGCGGCGTGACGGTGAGCTACTTCGAATGGGTGCAGGACTTCTCCAGCTTCTTCTGGAGCGAGGACGAGATCAACGCCCGCCTGGTGCGCATCATGCAGGATGCCTTTGCCGGCGTCTGGCAGATTGCCCAGGAGCACAAGGTCAGCCTGCGCACCGCCACCTTCATCGTGGCCTGCCAGCGCATCCTGCACGCCCGCGAAATGCGCGGCCTGTATCCCTGATCTTTCTTTTTTGCAAGAACCGCGGCCGCCTATCCGGCGGCCCCCGGTCCGACCCAGCCGCCAGCACCGCACCCGGTGCTGGCGGCTTTTTTCCGGGAGGTGCCTGTTGCGTCCGGGCGACGCCGCACACCCGCGTTCATGCCTGTTGTCGGCACGATGCGACCGCTGGGCGGCCGCTGAAACAGGCAGATACGCACGCCAACAAATGGAAATGATTGCCCCGCAGGCTGCGTGGGAGACTGCCCTTTCATCTCGGCAATCCCAGGAGACAACGGTGGCCCTTCCCTCCCTGCGCAGCGTCATGGCGCGCTTCATGCTGAGCCGCCTGCGCACCGCCCGCTCGGTGGCCCGCCTGGCCTACCGACTGCATGGCAGCAAGCGCGCCCTCATCGACCGGCGCGGCACCCTCACCTACCAACAGCTGCACGACCGCGTGCTGCGCCTGCACGGCTGGATGCAGGCGCAGGGCGTCCAGCAGGGCGACATCGTCTTCACCTGGTTGCCCGAGACCGGCGAGCAGTACGAGACGCGCCTGGCCACGTTCGAGAACGGCACCATCTTCGCGAGCTTCCACAAGCACCTGTCGGCCCAGGCCGCGCTCGATACCCTGCTGCGCGTGAAACCCGCGGTGTTCATCCACGACCCGGCGCTGAGCGAGCCCATCCTGGCCACCGTGCGCGAGCGCATGCCCGGCCTGCACATCCTGGCCCTGGGCAAGCCCTACGAGCACGCGCTGGCCCAGGCCACGCCCACGCGCGGCACGGCCAGGGTGCACGAGGACGAGGTGTTCGCGCTGCACATGACCTCGGGCACCACCGGGCTGCCCAAGGCCATCGGCTACACCCACCGCAAGTACCTGGACAGCGTGCGCTTCATTGCCCAGTCGATCAACTTCACCCCCCCGGCCAGCGGCCAGGACATCAACATGCTGGGCCTGCCGCTCACCGGGCCGGGCTCGGGCCTGGTGCTGCCCACGCTGCTCTCGGGCGCCGTGCTGGTGATGCCCGAGAACTTCCGCTCGGCCACGCTGGCCGGACTGATCGAGCGCCACAAGGTCTCGCGCGCCTTCCTCTCGCCGTCGGCCATCATCGACCTGCTGGACGACCCGGAGCTGCCGCGCTACCGCCTGGCCTCGCTGACCCATGTGCCCTATGGCTCGGAAATGATGCCCGCGCCCAAGATCGCCGAAGCCATCCGCCGCTTCGGCCCCATCTTCCAGCAGGGCTACGGCTGCCTGGAGGCGCTGCCGCCCATCACCTGGCTGCTGCCGCACGAGCATGTGGACGCCAGCGGCGCGCCACTGGGCCTGGACATCCTGTCGTCGGTGGGGCGCGTGATGCCCGGCGTGGAGGTGGTGATCCGCGATGACGACTTCCATCCGCTGCCCCTGGGCTCCACGGGCCTCATCACGGTACAGACCCCGGTGCAATTCGAGCGCTACTGGCACGACCCCGAGAAAACGGCCGAAACCCTGCGCGACGGCTGGGTGGTGATGGGTGACACGGGCTATTTCGACAAGGCAGGCTACCTGCACGTGCTGGGCCGCAACGCCGACCGCGTGCGCAAGGACGGCCAGTTGCTCAACCCTCGCGAGGTGGAAGAAGTCACGCACCAGCACCCCGCCGTCAAGGAATGCTGCCTGGTGCAGCACGGCGAGCAGGCCGTGCTGGTGGTCAGCCTGCGCCAGAGCTGGCGCACCGAGCACAACTGGCGTGCGCTGGAGCACGACATCACCGAGTACCTGGCCGAGAACCTGACTGCGGCACTGCAGCCCGACCGCGTGCGCATCGTGCCCGAGATCCCGCGCAGCTTCCTCAACAAGATGCTGCGCCGCGAGGTGCGCGCCATGCTCGACGCCGAAGAGCCCGTGGCCGAACCGGCGCACGCGCTGTGAGCGGGCCGACCGCCGCGCAGGCTGCCACCACCGCCGACACCAGGCTGCCGCTGGGCACCAAGCTCGGCTACGCCGTGGGCAACGTGGGCCTGCAGATGCTGATCGCCGCCATGGGCTTCCTGCTCATGATCTTCTACACCGACGTGGCCCTGGTGCCGCCGGCCGTGGCCGGCGCCGCGCTGCTGGTGGGCAAGGTGTGGGACACCATCAACGACCCGCTGTTCGGCTGGGTAACGGACCGCACGCGCTCGCGCTGGGGCCGCCACCGCGTGTACCTCATCTACGGCGCGATTCCGCTGGCCGTGGTGTCGGCCGCGGTATGGATGGTGCCCCCGGGCCTGTCGCCCGTGGCGGCGTTCCTGTGGATTGCCATCACCTACACACTGTTCGACACGCTGATGACGCTGGTGCAGCTGCCCTACCAGGCCATGGCCGCCAACCTCACGCGCGACTACGACGAGCGCACCAGCCTCACGGCCTTTGCCTCGCTCGGTGCCCTGATCGGCTTCTTCGCGGGCAGCGTGCTCATGCCAGTGCTGGTGCGTGCCGCGCCCGATGCGCGCACGGGCTACGCGCTGGCCGGTGCCTGCTTCGGCCTGGCCGCCGGCATGGCGGTGGCCGTGGTGGCCTGGCGCGTGCGCGAGCCCGTGGCCGACGAGGCAGCCGCCCCCACCGACCCCGCGCCCGCCTGGGATTCGGTGCGCCGTACCTTGCTGGGCACACTGCGCAACCGGCCCTTCCTGCTGCTGGTGAGCGCGGCCGGCCTGGTGCGCCTGGGCCTGACCCTGGTGCAGGGCGCGCTGGCCTATTTCGTCATCTACCAGCTGCAGGGCACGCAGGGCGACCTGCCGCGGCTCATGGCCATCCTGCTCGGGGTGGTGGCGGTCTCGCTGTTCGTCTGGAAGCGCGTGGTGGACCGCTGGGAGAAGAACCGGGCCTACATGCTGGGCCTGGTGTTCAGTGCCGCGGGCCTGGTGGTGCTGTACTGGATCGGGCCGGGCCAGCAGGGGGCGGTGGCCGCCGTGCTGGCGCTGATCGGCATCGGCATGGGCGCGCACTGGATCGTGCCCTTCGCGATGGTGCCCGACACCATCGACCACGGCCACATGCTCGCGGGCGAGCGCACCACCGGCATGTACTACGGCCTGTTCGGTCTGGTCGACAAGATCGCACGCACGCTGGCCACGGTGATCGTTGCGGCCGTGCTGGACATCACGCACTACGTACCCAACGTGGCCCAGTCGCCCGAGGCGCTGGGCGGCATACGGCTCATGACCGGCCCGCTGCCCGCACTGTGCCTGGCGCTAGCGATTCCGCTGCTGCTGGTCTACCCCATCACGCGCGCGCGGCACGGCGAGATCCGCCGCAGCGTGGGCGACGTGCGCGACAGCCAGTTCACGGGCTGAGCTGGGGCCCTGCGGGCAGCGCTGGAACCACCGGGTCCACCCAGCGCAAGGCCAGGCAGAAAGGCTGCGCACAAGGCGTGCGCCCCGCATAAGGGCAGCCAGCCACCTCGCACAGCGGCCGCTCGCGCTCACGCTCCTCATCGACCGGTAGATGGCCACTGGCCTGCAGCACCGCCATCTGCGTCCAGGGGTCCAGGCGCTGGCCTGGCGCGAGCAGCATCTCTCGGCCATAGACCGAAGCCGGCACCTGCGCCTGGAAGTCCAGCACCAGGAGCGCACTGGTGCGCGCCGTGGCCGCAGCGTCAGGCCCCTGCAGCACCAGCGCGAACACCCCCGACTGCAGCGCCTGCGCATTGCCGGAAAACGGCACCTGCAACGGCGCCGGCGCGCCCAGCCCCGCCGCGGCGAAGGGTGTCGACTGCGACGCCATCCAGGGCACCGGCACGCGCAGGGTCAGCGCAAAGCTGCGTGGCCCCTCGGGCGTCTGCACCGTGCCCTGGCGCACCAGCCAGGTCTGCAGCGGCGGCTGCCCGGGCTCGGCATCGCCTTTCTCCAGTGCATGCGCCAGGCCCACGGGCCAGGGCTGGGCCGCAACCACGCGCTGGGGCATGCCACTGCCCTCGGTGAGCTGCGCCACCAGGGCGCCCACCATGCGCAGCGCCGGGGCGTCCAGCCCCTCGGCCGGCCAGGCCGCAGACAGCGGTGCTGCCGCGGACGCAGCAGGTGCTGGCACCGGCGCCCCCGGTGCCAGCGCCGCAGGCAGCAGGTTGCGCACCGCAGCGCCCACCGGGCTGGCCGCCGCCGCATGGCCCCGCGGATCGAAGCCCGCGCCCAGGGGGCCACGCGCCTGCGGCGAAATGCTGGCCTTGTCGGCCACTGCCGGCGCCGGGGGCGCTGCCCCGGGCACGGGTGCGGCAGGGGCCGCGGGATCGCCCAGCGGAAACGGCGCACGCGCCGGGGCCGCCTTGTCGGTCCCGAGCAGCGCGGCCTGGCGCTGCAGCGCCGCCTCGGCCAGGAACTGGGCCACGGGCGGCAGGGCGCCAGGGCGAGAGGGGTCGATGGGTGCAGCCATGCGGGCGGTGGGGTGAAGGCCCGATTCTGGAGCGATTCGACCCCGCTGAACAGCGGCACCCGATCACCGGCCCACCCGGCCTGCGTCAGAATCCGGCCTGCCCACGCCACCATGCCCACTCCACCCTCGCCGCCTTCGCTGCCGCCCCATCCCTGGGTGGCCCCTGCCCTGCTCGCCGCCGTGGCCGGTTTCCTGCTGCTCAGCGCCGCGCTGTTCGCGCCCAGCTGGGAGCGCGCCTTCCGCTCCGACGCCTCGCCGGCCGCCTGGCTGTCGAGCGCGCTGCTGCTCACCCTGTCCGTCACCGCGCTGCGGCTGACCGCCGAGCGCGCCCTGCCCCGGCTGCTGGGCATCTGGCTGGTGCTGGCCTTCGGCGCGCTGGCGCTGGACGAGCAGTTCATGCTGCACGAGCTGTGGAAGTTCCGCTGCATCGAATGGACCGCGGCCTGCCAGTCGACCTGGGTGCGCGAGGCGCCCCTGCTGGCTGTGGGCGGGGTCGGCGTGGCCACGCTGGCCTGGCTGCACCGCGCGCTCAGCCACCGCAGCACGCAGGCACTGGTGTGGGCCGGCCTGCTGGTCGGCCTGTGGGCGATTGCCGTCGACCAGTGGCCCGGCGTGCCGCCAGCATTGGAAACCTTCGAGGAGGTCTTCGAGGTGCTGGCCGAGGCCCTGGTGCTGGCGGCATTGCTGCGCCAGCCGGCTCCACCACCTTAGTTCAGGTGCACTCCTGGTCGATCCAGCGGCCAGCGCGGAACCACTGGCCGCCGACGTTGAGGTACCAGTGGTGCGCAAAGAGGGGGTGGCCCGACATCTCGCCCTTGAAGGGCACCTCGAAGCGCAAGATGTCGGCAATGCCGTCGCGGTCGAGGTCGATCTCGTAGGCCACCACGGCCGTCTGGATGCGCACCGGCTTGGGAACTTCGGGAGGCTCGGCAGGGATGGTCCAGCCCAGGGGCTGGCGCTGGGACTTCACCGCCGCGGCGCTGGCGGGCAGCTCGGTCGTGGTGACCAGGCGGGTGAGCACCTGCGCCGTTTCCGGCAGGCGTGCATAGCGCTTGACGGGGACGACCTCGTCCCCCTCGGCCCCTGGATCCTCGAACGCCGGACCGGTGTAGTTGCCGCCGCAGTAGAAGTCCGCATTGTCGATCTGCCAGCTGCGCTTGCGCAGGGCCTGCGCGCCCACC
The DNA here is from genome assembly GCF_059415825.1 of Acidovorax sp. GW821-FHT10A04. Lineage (NCBI taxonomy): Bacteria > Pseudomonadati > Pseudomonadota > Betaproteobacteria > Burkholderiales > Comamonadaceae > Acidovorax > Acidovorax sp. GW821-FHT10A04. Next base: position 673,465 of record NZ_JBWKNZ010000002.1, on the reverse strand, counting down.
AGGCCCTGCTGCGTGATGGCATAGATGGTGAGCGGCGGATCGAAGACCAGGTCGGCCGCCCCCACATCCCAGAAGCCGGTGACGAACTCGATCTCCGGCCCGCTGTGGCGGTTGTAGCGGCCCATGGGCGCCGCCGTGGGCACCACGGCAATGCGGCTGCCGGCCACGGCGGCCAGGCCGTCGGCCTCGGTGTCGTGCAGCAGCGCCACCTCGCCATGGCGCTTGAAGCGCGAGGACGCAATGGGCTGCAGGGCCAGGCGCAGGCCTGGCAGCTTGAGATCGGCGACAGGGTCCGGCACCGGCTTGCCGCGCGCGATCTCGTGGGCCGTGTCGGGCAGCACGCCGGCGCGCAGCAGGCGCTTGGCAGCATCGAACTCGGGTCGGGCGGGGTAGCGCACCTCGGCCCCTTCGGCGTGGCTCTTGCGCAAGGCCGGCAGTTGCAGGGCCGCGGGCCGGGGCAAGGCATTGCCATAGGCACGCAGGCGGTTGGACGACGGCGCCACCCAGAAGGCCCGGGCCGGGTCCTTCGCGGCCTGCGGCAGCGTCAACGGTTGCGCCGCCAGCAGGTTGCAGGCCATGTGCGACTGGAAGGGGATGAAGCGGATCACCTCGCCCTTGCCATCGGGGTTGAGCCGGCTGTCCCCGGTGTAGAACACCTCGCACCAGCCGTCCTGCTCGGCCAGCAGGCGCACCACGGTGTTGGCCGGCAACTGGGCCTCGACGCGGGCATCGGGCCGGGGCCGCTCGCGCAGGTTGACCCAGGAGCCCTGCACATGGCGCACCGGAGGCTCGGGCCCCAGCTGCGCGCCCGCGCCCGGCGCCCACAGAGCCGCTCCCGCAAGTGCGGCGGCCAGGGAGATCAATCCTGCCCGCCGCGGCATCACGCCACCAGCTCCGGCGCGGCCGCTGGCTGTTCCACCACACGCGCCAGCAGTGCCCCCGCATAGCGCGCGGGCAGCGGGATCCACACGCGCACCGGGTTGCCCTGGGCCACGGCCACGGGCTGGCCGTGCACGTCGTGCATGCGCTCGAGCCGCAGCTGGATGTTGCCGCTGGGGTGCACCACCTCCAGCAGGTCGCCCACGGCGAAGTGGTTCTTGGTTTCCACCTGCACCCAGTCGCCCGCCAGGCCCACGGCCTCCTGGCCGTCGGCGCCCAGCACCTCGCCCGCGAACTGGCTGCGCTGGGTGGCCGAGTGGCCGCTGATGTAGTTCTGGTAGTCCTGGCTGGGGCGGCGCTCGAGCAGGCCGCCGGTATAGCCGCGGTTGGAGAGGCCTTCGAGCTCCAGCAGCAGCTCGGGGTTGAACGGCCGGCCGGCCACGGCGTCGTCGATGGCGCGGCGGTAGACCTGGGCGGTGCGGGCCACGTAGTACAGGCTCTTGGTGCGGCCCTCGATCTTGAGCGAGTCGACGCCGATCTGCGCCAGCCGCGCCACATGCTCCACGGCACGCAGGTCCTTGCTGTTGAGGATGTAGGTGCCGTGCTCGTCCTCCATGATGGGCATGAGCTGGCCGGGCCGGCCGATGTCCTCGAGCAGGTAGACCTGGTCGGCCGCCGGGTGGCGCACGCCGTCGCCGCAGGTGGAAAACGACTGCTCGGCCTCCTGCTGCGCGGCGGCGAAGTCGAAACCGGCCTCCATCTTCTGCGCCACGGCCTCGCCGGTGGTCGGGTCGACCTCGGCGCCATGCGTGGCATAGCCCCAGCGGCAGGCATTGGTGCAGGTGCCCTGGTTCGGGTCGCGGCGGTTGAAGTAGCCGCTGAGCAGGCAGCGGCCCGAGTAGGCGATGCACAGCGCGCCGTGCACGAACACCTCGAGTTCCATGTCCGGGCACTCCTGGCGGATCTGCGCGATCTCGTCCAGGCTCAGCTCGCGCGAGAGGATGATGCGCGCAACGCCCATCTTCTGCCAGAACTTCACGGCCGCCCAGTTGGTGGTGTTGGCCTGCACCGAGAGGTGCACGGGCACCTCGGGCCACTTTTCCTTGACCATCATGATCAGGCCGGCGTCGGCCATGATCAGGGCGTCGGGCTTCAAATCGATCACGGGCTCGATGTCGCGCAGGTAGGTGCGGATCTTGTCGTTGTGCGCGATCAGGTTGCTGGTCACGAAGAACTTCTTGCCGCGCGCATGCGCCTCCTCGATGCCCTGGCGGATCTGCTCCAGGCGGAACTCGTTGTTGCGCGCGCGCAGCGAGTAGCGCGGCTGGCCGGCGTACACGGCGTCGGCGCCGAAGTCATAGGCCGCGCGCATCTTGTCGAGCGAGCCGGCGGGCAACAGCAGTTCAGGGGCTTTGAGGGCGGTCATCGGGGGCCATCCAGTCGGGTTGTGGGTTGTTCAGGGCGGCACCGGCATGGCAATGGCCTGCGGGAATTCCTCGCCATCGAAGGCCTTGTCGCCATCGGCATCGGCCACGCCATTGGCCACCAGGCCCTGGAAGTCGAACTGGCGCGGGTCCATGAAGTGCGAAGGCACCAGGTTGCGCAGCGCCACGGCCATGTTCTCGATGCGGCCCGGGTACAGCTGCTGCCAGTCGCGCAGCATCTGCCCGATCTGCTTGCGCTGCAGGTTCTCCTGGCTGCCGCACAGGGTGCAGGGGATGATGGGAAAGTTGCGCAGCGCCGCCCAGCGCGTGAGGTCGTCCTCGGCCACATAGGCCAGCGGGCGGATGACGAGGTGGTCGCCACGGTCGCTCTGCACCTTGGGCGGCATGCCCTTGAGCTTGCCGCCGAAGAACATGTTCAGGAAGAAGGTCTGCAGCATGTCGTCGCGGTGGTGGCCCAGCGCGATCTTGGTGCAGCCCAGTTCGTCGGCCACGCGGTACAGGATGCCCCGGCGCAGGCGGCTGCACAGGCTGCACATCGTTTTTCCCTCGGGCACATGCTGCTTGACCACGCTGTAGGTGTCGCGCGTCTCGATGTGGAAGGGCACGCCCAGCCCCGCCAGGTAGTCGGGCAGCACCTGGGCCGGAAAACCCGGCTGCTTCTGGTCGAGGTTGACGGCGATCAGCTCGAAGCGGTTGCCATTGCGCTGCTGCAGCATGCGCAGCACGTCGAGCATGCCGTAGCTGTCCTTGCCGCCCGAGACACAGACCATGACCTTGTCGCCATCGGCGATCAGCCCGAAGTCGGCAATCGCCTGGCTGACCTGGCGCACCAGGCGCTTTTCGAGCTTAAGGGCCTCGCGGTCCGTACTGCCCGCCATGGGGGCGGGTGGTGCGGCAACGGGGGGCGAGGTGGGGGCGTCGGTCAGCATGGCGGGCAGGAGGATTCACGGCCGCAGCAGATGCTGCGGTCCAAAATTGCGATGGTATGCATAGCACCTGGCGATGGCAAAGCCATCGCCAGGATCGATTTTCGTACAGATGGGCCCACCGGCCCCGGGATTCAGGCCTCGGCCGGGTAGAACATCTTGCGCGCAGGCACGGTTTCCACCGCGCGCGCGATTGCGCCGATGTGGTCGGGCGTGGTGCCGCAGCAGCCGCCCACGATGTTCACCAGCCCTTCGGCCGCGAACTCGTGCACCAGCCGGCTGGTCACCTCGGGGGTCTCGTCAAAGCCGGTGTCGCTCATGGGGTTGGGCAGGCCGGCGTTGGGGTAGCAGCTGATGAAGGTGTCGCCGGCGACGCGGTTGAGCTCCTGGATGTAGGGGCGCATCAGCGTGGCGCCCAGGGCGCAGTTCAGGCCGATGGCCAGGGGGCGCGCATGGCGCACGCTGTTCCAGAAGGCCGTCACGGTCTGGCCCGAGAGGATGCGGCCCGAGGCGTCGGTCACCGTGCCGCTGATGATCAGCGGCAGGCGCTGGCCGCTGTTCTCGAAATACTCGTCGATGGCGAACAGCGCGGCCTTGGCGTTCAGGGTGTCGAAGATGGTCTCGACCAGCAGCACGTCGGAGCCGCCTTCGACCAGCGCCTCGGTCTGCTCGTAGTAGGCGGCACGCAGCTGCTCGAAGTCGATGTTGCGCGCACCGGGGTCGTTCACGTCGGGGCTGATGCTGGCCGTCTTGGGCGTGGGGCCCAGGGCGCCGGCCACGAAGCGCGGCTTGTCGGGTGTGCTGTACTTGTCGCAGGCGGCGCGGGCCAGTTGGGCGGACTTCAGGTTCATCTCGCGCGCCAGCTCGGCCATGTGGTAGTCCTCCTGCGCGATGGTGGTCGCACCGAAGGTGTTGGTCTCGATCAGGTCGGCGCCCGCGGCCAGGTAGCGCTCGTGGATGTCGCTGATCACGTCGGGCCGGGTCAGGCTCAAGAGCTCGTTGTTGCCCTTGACGTCGTAGGCAAAGTCCTTGAACCGGTCGCCCGCGTTGCCGGGGCCGGTGTAGCCCTCGCCCCGGTACTGCGCCTCGCCCAGCTTGAAGCGCTGGATCATGGTGCCCATGGCGCCGTCGAGGATGGCGATGCGTTGGGCGAGGATGTCGGGCAGTTCCCGGGCGCGGGTGTATTGGAGGGCTTGCATCCCGCTATTGTAGAAAGCGCGGCTTTTCCCCTGCTGGCCCGGGCCGGTTACCCCTGTTGGCCAACGGCCGCCACGTCCAGGAAGCTGCGCAGCGCCGGGCTCACCGCGTCGCGGTGCCAGGCCAGCACTCCCACCGTGGGGTGGTGCAGGCCGGCAATGGGCACGAAGCGCACGCCCTGGGCCCCGGCCCGCGCCATGGCGGCCGGCACCAGGGCCACGCCCATGCCCAGGGCCACCAGCGCCACCACCGTGAGCCACTGGCGCGCCGCATGGCGCGTGTTGGGGTGGATGCCGGCGCGGTGGAACAGGGCGATCACGTTGTCGTGGTTGGCGGGCGCCACGTCGCGCGAGAACATCACGAAGGTCTCGGCGGCCAGCGCCTGCAGGTCCAGCGTGGGGTGCTGCGCCATCGCGTGGTCCTCGGGCAGGCAGCAGACGAAGTGGTCCTCGGCCAGCGGCAGGCTGGCCAGCGGCTCGGGCACCACGCTGCTGTTGATGAAGCCGGCGTGCAGCTGGCGGTGCAGCAGCGCCTCGAGCTGCTCGCCGGTGGACATCTCGCGCAGCTGCACCTCGATGCCTGGCGCCTGCGCGCCGAAGGCACGCACGATGGCCGGCATGTCGCGGTAGACCATGGAACCGGTGAAGCCGATGTCCAGGCGCCCGCGCAGCCCCGCCGCCACGGCGCGCGCCGTCTCGCCCGCGCGCGCCACACGGTCGAGCACCACGCGCACCTCGGCCAGGTAGGCATGGCCTGCAGGGGTGAGCGCCACGTGCTTGCTGCTGCGCTCGAACAGCTTCACGCCCAGCTCGTCCTCCAGCGCCTTGATGCCCGAACTGAGCGGCGGCTGGGTGATGGCCAGGCGCTCGGCCGCACGGCCGAAGTGCAGCTCTTCGGCCAGCACGGCAAAGTAGCGCAGCAGGTACAGCTTCATGCGCCCATCATGCCAGCGCATGCGCGCCTCAATACGACTTGGGCAGCCCGAGCACCTTCTCGGCAATGAAGCACAGGATGAGCTGCGGACTCACGGGCGCCAGGCGCGGTATCCAGGATTCGCGCAGGTAGCGCTCCACGTGGTATTCCTTGGCGTAGCCCATGCCGCCATGGGTGAAGATGGCGCGCTCGCAGGCGTGGTAGCAGGCCTCGGCCGCCAGGTACTTGGCGCTGTTGGCCTCGGCCGCGCAGGGCAGGTGCTGGTCGTAGAGCCAGGCGGCTTTCTGCACCATGAGGTGCGCAGCCTCGAGCTCCATCCACGACAGCGCCAGCGGGTGCTGCACGCCCTGGTTCTGGCCGATGGGGCGGCCGAACACCTCGCGCTCGTTGGCATAGCCGGCGGCACGGGCCAGCGCCGCGCGGCCCAGGCCCACGGCCTCGCTGGCGATCAGGATGCGCTCGGGGTTCAGGCCGTGCAGGATGTAGCGAAAGCCCTGGCCCTCCTCGCCCACCCGGTCTTCCACCGGGATGCGCAGGCCGTCGATGAAGATCTGGTTGGAGTCCACGCACTTGCGCCCGAGCTTGTCGATCTCGCGCACCTCGACCGTGCTGCGGTCCAGGTCGGTGTAGAACAGGCTCAGGCCCTCGGTGCCCGTACATTCCTCCACCGGCGTGGTGCGCGCCAGCAGCAGAATCTTGTTGGCCACCTGGGCGGTGCTGATCCAGACCTTCTGGCCGTGCACCACGTAGTGGTCACCCTGGCGCACGGCCCGCGTCGTGAGCTTCAGGGTGTTCAACCCGGTGTTGGGCTCGGTCACGCCGAAGCAGGCCCGGTCGCGGCCGGCGATCAGCGGCGGCAGCCAGCGCGCCTTCTGCGCCTCGGTGCCGAAGACCACCACCGGGTGCAGGCCGAAGATGTTCATGTGCACCGCCGAGGCGCCCGACAGGCCCGCACCGGTGGCAGAGATGGTGTGCATCATCAGCGCCGCCTCGCTGATGCCCAGGCCTGCGCCGCCGTATTCCTCGGGTATGGCGATGCCGAGCCAGCCGGCATCGGCCAGGGCGCGGTGGAAATCTTCGGGAAAGCCGCCGTCGCGGTCCTTGTGCAGCCAGTAGTCGGCGTCGAAAGGTGCGCAGACGCGCTCGACGGCATCGCGGATCTGCTCGTGTTCGGGGGAGAGGGCAAAGTTCATGCGGGCGCAGCGGTGGCTGAAGAAGCAGCGGGGAAGCGGACCACCCGCTCGGGCGATTCGAGGTAAGGGGGGCTGTAGATGACGAGCAACTTCACCGGTACCTCGCTGGTCACGGTGAAGACATGCGCCACATCGGCCGGAAAGAAGCACATGTCGCCCGGCAGCATGTCAAACACCTCGCCCGCCACTTCGGCACGGGCCGTGCCCTCCAGCAGGTAGCAGGCCTGCTCGACGCCCGGGTGGGCGTGGGGCAGCGCGCCGCCGCCCGCGTGCAGGGTGCCCAGCAGCACCTCCATCTGGCGGGCGCCCACGGTCTCGGGGCCGATCAGACGCTGGTTGTGCGTGTGCTGGTGGTTGGCCGGCTGGTAAGCGGGCACCCCGGCGCTGCGCACCAGGTAGCGGGGTGGGGTGGCAGGGGTCATGCAGTGTCTCCGGCGGGCAGGTGGCAGGCGCCCTGGGCCAGCAGGGCATCGATGTCGGTGGGGGCATAGCCGGCCTCGGCCAGCAAGGCACACGTGTGTTCGCCCAGGCGCGGGGCGGGTGCCAGTTGCCGTGCCGGCGGCGTGCCGGACCAGCGCGTGGGGTGGGCCATGGTGTGCAGCGGGCCTTCGCTGGGGTGCAGGCTGTCCTGCAGGAAGCCGGTGGCGCGCAGTTGCGCATTGGCCAGCAGGTCGGCCGGGGAGTTCATGGGCATGTGGGGCACGTCGGCCGCGTCAAGCAGGGCGCGCCATTCGGCGGTGCTGCGGCCGCGCAGGATGCGCGCCACCTCGGCGTACACGGCGTCGATGTGGGCGGCGCGCGCCCCGTGCGTGGCAAAGCGCGGGTCGCGGCCCAGGCCCTCGGTCTCGCCGATGGCGGCGAAGAAGCTGCGCCAGTGCTTGTCGTTGTAGATCAGCACGCAGAGCATGCCGTCGGCCGTGGCATAGGGCTTGCGGTGCGCGGTGAGCAGCCGCGCATAGCCCGCATCGCCACGCGGCGGCTCGAAGCTCAGCCCCGCCATGTGGTCGCCCAGGACGAACTGGGCCATGGCCTCGAACATCGGCACCACGATGGCCTGGCCCTGGCCGGTCTTCTCGCGCGCATAGAGCGCGGCCGTCACGGCGTACACCGCGTGCAGCCCGGTCACGCGGTCCGACAGGGTGGTGGGCGCATAGGCAGGCTCGGGCGCGCCGTATTGCTGCATGAGCCAGGGGATGCCCGTGGCGCCCTGGATCAGGTCGTCGTAGGCGGGGCGCGCGGCGTCGGGGCCCTCCTGGTCAAAGCCGCAGCAACTCACGTGGATCAGCCGCGGGTTGCGCGCGGCCACCGCGGCGGCGTCCAGCCCCAGCCGCGCCAGCGCCTGGGGCCGCACGTTGCTGATCAGCACGTCGCAACCCTCGGCCAGGCGCAGCGCGGCCTCGCGCCCTGCGGGGTGCTTGAGGTCGAGCACGATGCTGCGCTTGCCGCCATTGGCGTGCAGGAAGATGTGGCCCATGCCCGGGTTGGCCATGGGGCCCACGTGGCGCATGTTGTCGCCCTCGGGTGTCTCCACCTTGATGACCTCGGCACCCAGTTGCGCCAGGATCTGCGTGGCGAACGGGCCCATGATGACGCTGGTGAGGTCGAGCACGCGCACGCCGGCGAGCGGGCCTGCCGCCTCTCGGGGCCTGGTGTCCTGCATGGAAGGAGTTCCTCTCGGTAGGGTCATTCGGGCTTGATGCCCGCCTGGCGGATCAGGGTGCGCCAGTGGTTGAGCTGCTCGGCCACGTAGCTGGCGAACTCCTCGGGGGTCTTGCTCGGCCAGACCTGGAAGCCGATCAGCGCCAGCCTGTCCTGCGTGTCCTTGTCGGCCAGCACGGCCTGCAGCTCGGTGTTCAGCCGGTTCACTACCGCCGGCGGCATGCCAGCCGGGCCGAAGATGCCGTTCCAGGAGGTCAGGTCGAAGCCCTTGGCCGTCTGGCCGATGGGCGGCACGCCCGGCAGCAGGGGCGAGGGCTGGGCCGTGGTGATGCCCAGGGTGCGCACCTTGTCGCTCTTGAGCATGCTCATGCCCGAGCCCAGGTCGGCCACGTAGACCTGCACCTGGCCGCCCACCAGGTCGGTCATGGCCTGCGGGCTCGACTTGTAAGGCACGCTCAGCAGGTCGATGCCGGCGATGTGCTTGATGCTTTCCATCGCCACCAGCGAGGTGCTGTTGGGCGTGGCGTAGCTGAGCTTGCCGGGGTTGGCGCGGGCGTAGGCGATCAGTTCACCCAGGGTTTTGGCCGGTACCGAGGGGTGCACGGCCAGCGCGAACGGCAGCTCGCCCACGCGCGCCACGGGGGTGAAGTCCTTGATCGGGTCGTACTTGAGGGCCGTGTACAGCGCCGGGTTCGCCGAATGCGAGGTGTTGGTGGTCATGAACAGCGTGTAGCCGTCGGGCCTGGCCTTGGCGGCGATCTGCGCGGCCACCTGGGCATTGGCGCCGGGCTTGTTGTCCACCAATACCGGTTGCTTGAGCCGCTCGGCGAGCTTCTGGCTGACGGTGCGGGCCACCGAATCGGTGCCGCTGCCGGCCGCGAACGGCACCACCAGGGTGATGGGCGCGCTGGGGTACACGGCTTGTTGCGCCCCTGCCGGCAAGCTGGCCGCCGCCACGGCGCAGGCAGTGAGCACGGCCCGGAAGATGTGATGCATGTCTTTGTCTCCTGGATGGGTGTACGGACACCCCTTGTGCCGGGGCTGGACCGCATCTTGTCCGGGGCAGCCATTTGCGTCCAATTGGATAATCGGACCGATCCATTCGCAATGCGAATCGTTGACTGCAGCACCGGGTTGGCCGGAACCGGGCGCCTGCACAGCGCACAATAGGCGCCTTTGCCCGCCGCCGCAGATGCGCGCGCCGGCGCTGTTGAACACCAACCCGACCAGGCTGCCGCCCTTTTGCCATGCGCTGCGGCAGCTATCAAAAGGAGAGTCATTGAGTCCGTCACCCGCCCATACCGTCTTGCACGACGTCTTTGGCTACGAGCAGTTCCGGGGCCCGCAGCAGGACATCGTCGAGCATGTGATCGGCGGCAGCGATGCGCTGGTGCTGATGCCCACGGGCGGCGGCAAGTCGCTGTGCTACCAGGTGCCGGCCATCGTGCGCCAGCAGCAGGGGCGCGGGGTGACCATCGTCATCTCGCCCCTGATCGCGCTGATGCACGACCAGGTGGGCGCCCTGCACGAGGCGGGGGTGGACGCGGCCTTCCTGAACTCCACGCTGAGCTTCGACGAGGCGCAGGACGTGGAATTCCGCCTGCAGACCGGCGCCATCACGCTGCTCTACGCGGCACCGGAGCGGCTGAACACGCCGCGCTTCCTGGGCCTGCTCGACAGCCTGTACAACGAAGGGCACCTGTCGCTCTTCGCGATCGACGAAGCCCATTGCGTGAGCCAGTGGGGCCACGACTTCCGGCCCGAGTACCGCGCCCTCACGGTGCTGCACGAGCGCTATGCCGGCGTGCCGCGCATCGCCCTCACGGCCACGGCCGACGACCTCACGCGCGCCGACATCATCGAGCGCCTGCAACTCGAGGACGCGCGGCTGTTCATCAGCAGCTTCGACCGCCCCAACATCCGCTACACCATCGTCGAGAAGAAGGACGCCACCACCCAATTGCTGCGCTTCATCGAGCGCGAGCATGCGGGCGAGGCCGGCGTGGTGTACTGCCAGTCGCGCAAGCGCGTGGAGGAGCTGGCCTCCACCCTGAGCGACGCGGGCCTGACCGCCCTGCCCTACCACGCGGGCCTCGATACCAAGGTGCGCCAGAAGAACCAGGACCGCTTCCTGCGCGAAGAAGGCATCGTGATGGTGGCCACCATCGCCTTCGGCATGGGCATCGACAAGCCCGACGTGCGCTTCGTGGCGCATGTGGACATGCCCAAGAACATCGAGGGCTACTACCAGGAGACCGGCCGGGCCGGCCGCGACGGCCTGAACGCCGATGCCTGGATGGCCTACGGCCTGAACGACGTGGTGAACCAGCGCCGCATGATCGACGAGAGCCCGGCGGGCGAGGAGTTCAAGCAGGCGCTGCGCGGCAAGCTCGACGCGCTGCTGGCCCTGGCCGAGGCCACCGACTGCCGCCGCGTTCGCCTGCTGGCCTACTTCGGCGAGGAGTCCACGCCCTGCGGCAACTGCGACAACTGCCTCACACCCCCGGCCATCTGGGATGCGACCGACGCGGCGCGCAAGCTGCTGTCCACCATCTACCGGGTGCAGCAGGTCAGCCGCATCGGCTTCGGCGCCGGCCACATCATGGACATCCTGCGCGGCAAGCAGACCGAGAAGGTCGCGCAGTTCGGGCACGACAAGATCTCCACCTTCGGCATCGGGGCCGACCTGTCCGAGCCACAGCTGCGCGGTGTTTTGCGCCAGCTGATCGCCACCGGCGCCCTGGGCCTGCAGAAGGTGATGCTCGACAGCGGCCACAGCTTCGACACCCTGTGCCTGACCGAGGGCTCGCGCGCCGTGCTCAAGGGCGAGGTGCCGGTGCAGCTGCGCGAATCGGTGTCGGCCGCGCCGGCCAAGCGCACCCGCAAGGGCAGCGCGCCGCCAGCCGCCGCCGCCAACCTGGGGCCCGATGCGCAGGTGCGCTTCATCAACCTCAAGGCCTGGCGTGCCGAGGTGGCCAAGGAGCACAACCTGCCGGCCTACGTGATCTTCCACGACGCCACGCTGGCCGCCATCGCCGAGCGCAACCCGGCCACGCAGGAGGACCTGCAGGGCATCAGCGGCATGGGCGCGAAAAAGCTCGAGGCCTACGGCAGCGAGGTGCTGCGCGTCTGCGCGCAGTAGCCTCCGCTGCTCATCGGCCGGGCTTCTTGCCCGGCAGCAGGGTCGCGGTGATGGCCCGGCCGATCTGCTCGAAGGCCTTGCCAGCCTCGCCGTGCTCGTCCAGGTCTTCGGCGCAGGTGGCCACCACGATGGCGGCACGGCCGCCGTCCTGCGGGTTGACCACGCCCATGTGGCAGGCGCGGTGCAGCTGGGTTCCCGTCTTGTGGATGAAGCGCTCGCTGCGCGGCAGGCCGGCTTCGAGCCGGTAGGCATCGTAGGTGGCGTACTTGAGGTCGGTGAACAGGCGCTGCTGGTGCGCGGGCGAGAGCAGCTTGCCGGTGACCAGCTTTTCCAGCATGCCGCCATAGGAGGTGAGCGGTGCGGAATTGAGGCCGCGCGCGTAGTAGCGCCGGTAGGCATCGTCCATGGTCTTCACGCGGAAGTCCGCCTTGTCCACCTCGATGGTGCGGGCCAGCGCATCCACGCGCTGCGGCCCCATGGGCGCGGCCGCCAGGCGCACCAGGTCCATGTTGCTCATGGTGAGCGCATCGGGGTGCAGCTCGGCATACACGTCGTAGCGCACCTGCGCGAAATTGGTGATGCGCTCGAAGCCCTTGCTGCCCAACAGTTCGCGGGCATGGCGGTTGAGCGCCTCGTCGCCGATGCTGCGCATCAGCATGTTGGCGGCCGTGTTGTCGCTCTCCATCAGCATGCGCTTGAGCAGTGCATCCACCCGGTAGCGGGTGCCGGCCTTGTTCCAGACCACGTTGCCCGAGCCGTCGATCTTGTCCGTGTCCTGCAAGGTGACCTGCTCGGCCAGGCTGTGCCGGCCCTGCTCGATCTCCTGCAGCACCGCGATGGCCACCGGCAGCTTGGCCGAGGAGCCCAGGTACCAGGGCCGGTCGGCCTGGTAGGACAGCACTTCGCCGTTGTCCAGCCGCTTCACATAAACGCCGAGCCGGCCGGGCGTGGCGGCGTCGATGCGTTCGATCTGCTGGCGCAGCGCGTCGCTCCAGGCGGCGCCCTGCGCAGCCAGGCTAGCGCTCGCCAGGATCAGCGCGGTGCACCACGCGCGCCACGGGGGGACACTCTGGGTCATGGGTTCGTCCGTCGGTCAGCAGTCCAGACTGGCACAGGGCCGCCCCCACGTCGCGCAGGGCACGGTCTGAACGCGCGCTGGACAGCTCTCCACGCGTGCAGGCGACCACGATAACGCGCCGGTCCCGGCCCAGACGTGGGACAGTGACCAATCCGGAGTCGCAGGTGCGCGCCCTTTGCGTGCCCGTTTTGTGCGCAAAGCGCGCCGCCTTGGGCAGGCCGGCCTGCACGCGGTAGACCCCCGTCTGCACCCGCTCCATCACCGCCAGCAGGTAGCGCGTGTGTTCGGCGTTGACGATCTTGCCGTGGACCAGCAGCTCCAGCAGGTCGGCATAGGCATCGAGCCGGCCCGAGTTCAGGCCGCCCGCGTAGTAGGCCTCGAAGGCCTCGCCCACGCTGGGCAGCAGGAAGGACGAGGCCGGCACGTGCAGCAGGCGCGCGAGCACCTGCATGCGCTCTGCATCGCTGCGCTGGCGCTTGATCACCAGGAAGTCGTGGCCCGACAGGTGCGAGGCCTGCGGCGTGAGCTGGCCGTAGGCGTGCCGGCGCACGTCGGCCAGGCTGGTGATGCGCTCGAAGCCGCGCGGCACGAGCTGCTCGACCAGGGCATTCACGGCGCGGATGCCGACCAGCCCGATGAGCATGTCGCTGGCTGTGTTGTCGCTGTAGATGAGCATCTGCTCGAGCAGGTAGCGCACGCTCAGCGCCGTGCCCACGGCCTTGGAATTGGTCTGGCCCGCGCCGTCCACGTAGTCCGAGGCGCGCACGCGCAGTTTCGTGTCCAGCGTGAATTCGCCGCGCTCCACCGCCTGCAGCACCGCCAGCGCGACCGGCACCTTGACGGTGGAGGCCAGGTACCAGCGCTCCATGCCACGGTGCGATACGGCGATGCCGGTCTCCAGGTCGCGCACGTAGACGCCGATGCCGGCCGTGTTCTGCGCCGCCACCTGGACCAGTTCGGCCTGCAGCAACTCGGGCCAGGCGGGGCGCGGCGACGGGCCGCCCTGGGCCTGCGCAGGGCCCGCGGCCAGCGCCGCAGCGGACAGGGTCAACGAAAGGATGAAAGCCTGCAGACGGGCGATGGCGGGCACCTCCGCAAAACTGCAACGGTACACCGCACCCCCCGTGGGGCCGGTAACACTGTGTGATCCCGAAGGTTACCGCGCCCGCACTCTCATGGCTCCTGCAGCAATGGCGAGCGCAGGATGATCTGCGCGGTGGCAAACAGGTGGGTGTCGATGGCCGCAAAGGCCCGCGCCTTGTCGCGCGCCAAGGCCGCTTCCATGATGTGGCGGTGCTCGCTGCGCACGTCGCGGTGGTCGGTGCTCAGCGGCACCGAGAGGCGGCGGTAGCGTTCGCTCTGGCGGTAGAGCATGTCGCGCATGCGCAGCAGCCACTGGTTGGGGCAGGCACTGACCAGGGCCTCGTGGAATTCGCCATGGGCGTCATTCCAGGCGGTGGTGGAGCGCGCCTCGGCCTCGGAGGGCATGGACTGCAGGCGTTCCATGCGGTGGGCCGCCGCAACGATGCGCGTCTCCCACTCCACATCGCCATGGTCCATGGCCTGGCCCAGGCACAGCGATTCCATTTCCACCCGGGCACGGGTCAGGTCCAGCAGCTCGTCCTTGCTCACCGGGCTCACGCGGTAGCCGCGGTGCGACTCGCCCACCACCATGCCCTCGGCCCCCAGGCGCGACAACGCCTCGCGCACGGCGCCCAGGCTCAGCTCCAGCCGCTCTTCGACGGCCTTGATGTTCAGCTTGGCGCCCGGCGGCAGGCGCCCGTCGAGGATTTCGGCACGGATCAGGTCGCACGCCGTCTCGGCCTGGGTGCGCTTGGGAAGGGTGGTCAGCATGGCACTCCATTTTATGCGGGAATCTACCAACACACGAATAATAGATTATTCGATCAAATATATATCCAAGCGGTCGGGGCAGTGGTCCCGCGGCTGCCACCAGGAGAACTGATGAAATTGCTTCGCTTCCAATCGACCGGCCGCAACGGCTGGGCCGTGTGCAACGCCGCCACCGGCGCATGGCACGGCACCACCCAAGGTGCGGCCGGCTACCCCGGCGACGTGGACGACCTGCTGCGCCAGGGCCGCGCGGCGCTGGACGCCGCTGCCGCTGCCATGGCCCGCCAGGACGCCGTGGACCTGGCCGCCGTGCAGTTGCTGGCACCCGTGGCCCGGCCAGCCAAGATCATCTGCGTGGGCCTGAATTACCGCGACCACACGGCCGAGAGCGGCTTCGTGCAGCCCGCCTACCCGACCCTGTTCGCGCGCTTCAACTCCAGCGTGATCGCGCACGGCGCACCGCTGCTGCACTCGCCACTGTCGGATTCGCTCGATTTCGAGGGCGAGCTGGTCGCGGTGATCGGCACCGGCGGCAGCCGCATCACGCGGGACAAAGCGCTCTCCCACGTGCTGGGCTACTCGGTCTTCAACGACGCCAGCGTGCGCGAATACCAGTTCAAGACGCCGCAATGGACCATGGGCAAGAACTTCGACGGCACCGGCGCCTTCGGCCCCTGCCTGGTGACCGCCGACGAGCTGCCGCCGGGTGCGCGCGGCCTGCGGCTGGAAACCCGGTTGAACGGCCAGACCGTGCAGTCGGCCAACACCGACGACATGGTGTTCGACATCGAGTCGCTGATCGTCACCATCAGCGAAGCCATCACGCTCGAAGCGGGCGACCTGATCGTGGCGGGCACCCCGGCCGGCATCGGCCATGCGCGCGAGCCGCGCCTGTACATGAAGCCCGGCGACACCTGCGAGGTGGAGATCGAGCGCATCGGCCTGCTGCGCAACCCCGTGCATGCCGCAACCGCCACGGCGCCCCGCCCCTTCGAGCCCGCCACCGCATAACGCCCAACCCCCAGGAGACTGCCATGCCATTGAACCGACTGCTGCGCACCGCCCTCATCGGCACCCTCACCGCCCTGGCCGCCGTCTGCGTGCAGGCCCAGGACACCAAGCCCCGCACGGCCCGCTTCGGCCATGGGCTTGCCGACAGCCACCCTGCCGGCCTGGCGGCCAAGCAGTTCGCCGCCGACATGGACAAGGCCACCGGGGGCAAGATGAAGATCACCGTGATCGCCAACCAGGCCCTGGGGCCCGACCCGCAGATGCTGGGCGCCCTGCAGGGCGGCGTGCAGGAGTTCTACACCGGCAGCGCGCTGGCGCTGCTCGGCCAGGTCAAGGAACTGGGCTTCCAGGACGTGCCCTTCCTGTTCAACACCGAGGCCGAGGCCCACGCGGTGTTCGACGGCCCCGTGGGCCAGCAGCTCAACACCAAGCTCGCCGCCGTGGGCATCCACGTGCTGGGCTGGTGGGAGAACGGCTTTCGCCACATCACCAACTCGCGCCGGCCGGTGAACAAGATCGATGACCTCAAGGGCCTGAAGCTGCGCACCCAGCCCAACCCGCTCACGCTCGACGCCTTCAAGGCCATCGGCGCGAACGCCTCGCCGCTGCCCTGGTCAGAGCTCTTCGTGGCGCTGGAGACCAAGGCCTTCGACGGCCAGGAAAACCCCATCGTTCTGATGTACACGCAGCGCTTCTATGAAGTGCAGAAGTACATGACGCTCTCGGGCCACGTCTACTCGCCGCTGATCTTCGCCGTGTCCAAGAAGTACTGGGACAGCCTCTCGGCCGACGAGAAGCAGATGATGAGCACCGCCGCCAGGAGCGCCACCACCTACCAGCGCAAGACCACGGCCGCCGAGGCCGGCGCAGCCCTGCAGGGCATGAAGGACAAGGGCATGCAGGTGACGCAGTTCTCCGAGGCCGACCTGCAGGCCATCCGCGACCGGGTGCCGCCGGCCATCGCACCGCACCTGGAGAAGATCGGCCCGGAGTTCATGGCCCTGGTGCGCAGCGAGATCGCCAAGGCGCGCGCCGCGGCCAAGCCGCAGTGAGCGACATGGCTGCCCACCCTGCCCTGCCGCCCGCCTTCCTCGATGCCCTGGGCCAGCTGCTCGGCCCGCGCCTGTCCACCAGCTTGGCGGTGCGCGAGCACCACGGGCGCGACGAGTCGATCTTTGCCGCCATGCCGCCCGATGCCGTGGCCCATGCGCGCACGCGCGACGAGGTGCTGGCCATCGTGCGCCTGTGCCGCGACCACCGCGTGCCGCTGGTGCCCTATGGTGCGGGTTCGTCGCTCGAAGGGCATACCCTGGCCACGCGCGGCGGCCTCACGCTGAACCTGCAGCAGATGGACCAGGTGCTCGCCATCCATCCCGAGGACCAGACCGCCACGGTGCAGCCGGGCGTGACGCGCAAGGCGCTCAACGCCGAGCTGCGCGACACCGGCCTGTTCTTTCCCATCGATCCGGGGGCCGACGCCACCATCGGCGGCATGTGCGCCACGCGCGCCAGCGGCACCAATGCCGTACGCTACGGCACCATGCGCGAGAACGTGCTCAACCTCACCGTGGTGACAGCCGACGGCGAGGTGGTCAAGACCGGCCAGCGCGCGCGCAAGTCGGCCGCGGGCTACGACCTCACGCGCCTGTTCGTGGGCTCCGAGGGCACGCTGGGCGTGGTGGTGGAGGCCACGGTGCGCCTGTACCCGCTGCCCGAGAGCGTGATGGCAGCCGTCTGCGCCTTCCCCGACATCGATGCCGCCGTGCAGGTGGTGGTGCAGACCATCCAGCTCGGTGTGCCGATCGCGCGCTGCGAGTTCGTCGACGCCACGGCCATCCGCGCGCTCAACGGCCATAGCCGCACCGGCCTGCCCGAGCAGCCCCACCTGTTCTTCGAGTTCCACGGCAGCGCAGCCGGCGTGCAGGAACAGGTGGACACCGTGCAGGCCCTGGCCATGGACGGCGGCGGCGCCCAGTTCCAGTGGGCCAGCAGCCCCGAGGAACGCACGCGCCTGTGGGAAGCCCGGCACAACGTCTACTTCGCGGCGCTGCAGCTGCGCCCAGGCTGCCGCTCGGTGGTCACCGATGTCTGCGTGCCGATCTCGCGCCTGGCCGAATGCGTGGGCCAGACCGCGCAGGACCTGCAGCGGTCGGGCATGCTCGCGCCCATCGTCGGCCATGTGGGCGACGGCAACTTCCACGTGCAGATGCTGGTGGATGCGAACGACCACGCCGAGGTGGAGCAGGCCGAAGCGCTCAACGCACGCCTGGTGCGGCGCGCCCTCGCCATGGACGGCACCTGCACCGGCGAGCATGGCGTGGGCCTGCACAAGCAGGGCTTCCTGCTTGACGAACTCGGCGCCGCCCCGGTGGCGCTGATGCGCCAGATCAAGCACGCCATGGACCCGCACAACCTCATGAACCCCGGCAAGGTCTTCGCGTTCTGACGCGGCCTGTCCACCCTTTCCCCCCACTTTCCATGAAGCAACTCATCCACTGGTATTTCAAGGCACTGGAGGGGGTCGTCGTGCTGTGCCTGGCCGCCATGTGCGTCATGGTCTTCGGCAACGTGGTGCTGCGCCACCTGTTCGACTCGGGCATCAACATCTCCGAGGAGCTCTCGCGCTTCATGTTCATCTGGCTGATCTTCCTGGGCGCGATCCTCGCCATGCGCGAGGGCGGCCACCTGGGCATGGACATGGTGGTGCACCGCCTCTCGGGCAAGGCGCTGTTCGCGGCCGTGCTGCTGGCACAGTGCATCACGCTGGCCTGCTGCGCGGTGCTGCTGTGGGGCCTGCTGCGCCAGCACGCGCTCAACATGGCCAACACCGGCCTGGTGACCGGCATTTCGCTGGGCGTGGTGTATTCGGTGGCCTACCTGTGTGCGGTATCCATCGGGGTGATGACGGTGGTCAACATCGCGCGGCTGCTGAGTGGGCGGGTGAGCCCCGCGTCGCTGGTCGCCGTGAGCGAAGAAGGGGCCTGACACCATGGTCGTCGCCGTCTTCGTGCTCTCGCTGCTGGCCGCCATGGCCCTGGGCGTGCCCATCGCCTTCTCGCTGATCGCCTGCGGCATGGCGATGATGTTCTACATGGACCTGTTTGATGCGCAGATCATCGCGCAGAACATGCTGTCCGGGGCGGACAGCTTCCCGCTGATGGCGATTCCCTTCTTCGTGCTCGCAGGCGAGCTCATGAATGCTGGCGGCATTTCGCGGCGCATCGTCGACGTGGCCGGTGCCTGGGTCGGGCACTTCAAGGGCGGGCTGGGCTATGTGGCCATCTTCGCCTGCGTGGTCATGGCCTCGCTTTCGGGCTCGGCCATCGCCGACACGGCCGCCGTCGCTGCGCTGCTGATCCCGATGATGCGCAAGGCCGGCTATGACATCCCGCGCGCGTCGGGGCTGATCGCCTCGGGCGGCATCATCGCGCCGGTGCTGCCGCCGTCCATCGGCTTCGTGATGCTCGGGGTGGTGGGCAACATCTCCATCACGCAGCTGTTCATCGCCGGCATCGTGCCGGGCCTGATGATGGCGCTGGCGCTGGTGTTCACCTGGATCTACCAGTCCCACCGCGACGACATGCCGCGCGGCGAGCGCATGCCCCTGCGCCAGCGGATCTCGGCCACCGTGGCGGGCTTCTGGGCGCTGCTGCTGCCGCTGCTCATCGTCGGCGGGCTCAAGGCGGGCTACTTCACCCCTACCGAGGCCGCCGTGGTGGCCGTGTTCTACGCGCTGTTCATCGGCTTCGTGGTGTACCGCGAGCTGCGCTGGCCGCAGCTCTACGGGCTGCTGCTGGCCAGTGCCAAGACCTCGGCCGTGGTGATGTTCCTGGTGGCGGCGGCGCAGGTCTCGGCCTGGCTCATCGCCGCCGCCAACATCCCGATGGTGGTGGCCGACATGCTGCAGCCCCTGGTGGGCAGCCCGGTGCTGCTGATGCTGGTGATCATGGCGCTGATCTTCGCCGTGGGCACGGCGCTCGACTTCGCGCCCACCATCCTGATCCTGGTGCCGGTGCTGATGCCGGTGGTGCGCATGGCAGGCATCGACCCGGTGTACTTCGGCGTGCTGTTCATCATGAACAACGCCATCGGCCTGATCACCCCGCCGGTGGGCACGGTGCTCAACGTCGTCTGTGGGGTCGCGCGCGAGCGCATGGAGCCGGTGATCCGCGCCGTCATGCCCTACCTGCTGGCGCAGACAGCGGTGCTGCTGCTGCTCACCCTGTTCCCGCAGCTGGTGATGGTGCCGCTGCGCTTCTTCACCCGTTAGGGGGCGGTGCCGCCGGGGCGGCGTGCCAACGGAACAAAAGGCCCCCGGTCAGCGCACAAGGGGGCCTTGCGGCGCCACAATGGCACCCATGCTGACCCTCCAAGACATCCACGCCGCCGCCGCCCGCGTCCAGGGCCATGTGCTCGACACGCCCTGCGTCGAGTCCAAGACGCTCTCGCAGATCGTGGGCGCGCAGGTGTTCCTCAAGTTCGAGAACCTGCAGTTCACCGCTTCCTTCAAGGAGCGCGGGGCTTGCAACAAGCTGGTGCAACTGAGCGCCGAGGAGCAGGCGCGCGGCGTGATCGCCATGAGCGCCGGCAACCATGCCCAGGGCGTGGCCTACCATGCGCAGCGCCTGGGCCTGCATGCGGTGATCGTGATGCCGCGCTTCACCCCCGGGGTGAAGGTGCAGCGCACGCGCGGCTTCGGCGCCGAGGTGGTGCTGCATGGCGACACACTCGAAGAGGCACGCGCGCACGCCTACCAGTTGGCCGGCGAGCGCCGCCTTACCTTCGTGCACCCCTACGACGACGAAGCCGTGGCCGCGGGCCAGGGCACACTGGGGCTGGAGATGCTACAGGCGGTACCCGACCTCGACACGCTGGTCATCGCGGTAGGCGGCGGCGGCCTGATCTCGGGCGTGGCCACGGCGGCCAAGGCGATCCGCCCGGGCATCGAGATCGTGGGCGTGCAGACCACGCGCTTCCCGGCCATGGTCAACGCCATCCAGGGCACACAGCACCCGCAGGGCACCTCGACCATCGCCGAAGGCATTGCCGTGGGCACGCCGGGCAAGATCACGCAGGAGATCGTCAAGCGGCTGGTGGACGACCTGGTGCTGGTGGACGAGGGCGACATCGAGCAGGCCGTGCTCATGCTGCTGGAGATCGAGAAGACGCTGGTCGAAGGTGCGGGCGCCGCCGGTCTGGCCGCTCTGCTGCGCTACCCCGAGCGCTTCCAGGGCAAGAAAGTCGGGCTGGTGCTGTGCGGGGGCAACATCGACCCGCTGCTGCTGGCCGCCATCATCGAGCGCGGCATGGTGCGCTCGGGCCGGCTGGCACGCGTCAAGGTCAGCGCGCGCGACGTGCCCGGGGTGCTGGCGCGCATCACCGCCATGGTGGCCGACACGGGCGCCAACATCGAGGAGGTGCACCACCAGCGCGCCTTCACCATGCTCGCCGCGCAGAACGTGGAGATCGAGCTGGTGCTGCAGACGCGCGGCAAGGCCCATATCGAAGAGGTGCTGGAACACCTGCACGACGGGGGCATGGAGGCCGTCTTGATCTGACGGGCTTGGGCCTGCCCCGCACACCGGCTAGAATTGGCCAAGTTTTAAGCACCTGGAGCCCCGCCATGTCCGACCACAACACCCCGCACGCCCCTGAAGAACATCCGGCCGACGCCGTGGAAAACGTGGTCCCGCTGATGCCCATCGTGCTGCCCGTGGTGGGCGGCATCATGATGTTTTTGCTGGCGTTCATCGCCGTGAACATGGCCTGATCGCCACGGAGCGCCCCACACGCCCCATGGCAAGCCCCGCGCAGCGGGGCTTTTTTTTGCCCTTTTTTTCATCCACAGCCTGGAGTTCGCCATGAGACCCGGAAGCGCATTGGTTCTTTTCTCCGGTGGACAGGATTCCACCACCTGCCTGGCATGGGCGCTCACGCATTTCGCCCATGTCGAGACCGTCGGCTTCGACTACGGCCAGCGCCACCACATCGAGCTCACCGCCCGCCAGACCGTGCTGGCGGCCATGCGCGAGCGCTTTCCCGAGTGGGCTGGCCGCCTGGGCGAGGACCACATGCTCGACCTGGCGGTGCTGGGCCGGATCAGCGACACGGCGCTGACCAGCGAGACCGAGATAGAGATGACGGCCGCCGGCCTGCCCAACACCTTCGTGCCCGGACGCAACCTGCTGTTCTTCAACCTGGCCGCCGCCGTGGGCTACCGGCGCGGGCTGCACACCCTGGTGGGCGGCATGTGCGAGACGGATTTCTCGGGCTACCCCGATTGCCGCGACGACACCCTGAAGGCGCTGCAGGTGGCTGTGTCGCTGGGCATGGGCCAGCGCTTCACCTTCGAGACGCCGCTGATGTGGCTGGACAAGGCCGACACCTGGCAACTGGCCAAGGACCTGGGCGGCCAGGCGCTGGTGGACGTTGTCCTGGAGGAGTCGCACACCTGTTACCACGGCGTGCGCGGCGAGCGCCACGCCTGGGGCTACGGCTGCGGCACCTGCCCCGCCTGCGCCCTGCGCAAGGCGGGCTACGAGCGCTGGACAGGGAACGGCCGCGGCTGAAACAGCCTCAGCCCCGCATAACCCCATGCTTTTTTTGCATGGTTTTAGGACCTTTCTGACAGACAAGTTGGCGGCAGATTCATAAAATCGACATCCCAGCCGACCCGCGGAATCCGTGGAATCCGTCCTCCACCCCGTGGGGATGAACCGCGCCCCGCCCGCCGACTGAGCAAGAAAGCCGTTTTTTCAAAGGCAGCGCTCAGCATCCGCACCTGCGCCAGGCCTTTCGCCCCGTGCCCCGGGACGCTTCCTTTGAAAAGACTGTTTTTCAACTTAGGAAGCTCCCGATGAACGCACCCACCATGCAGGGCCTGAATCTCAACGCCCCCTCGCACGTCAAGAACGCCCGGCTACTCGCCTGGGTGGCCGACATGGCCGCCCTGTGCAAGCCCGACAGCATCTACTGGTGCGATGGCAGCCAGCAAGAGTACGACCGCCTGTGCCAGCAGCTGGTGGACGCCGGCACCTTCAAGAAGCTCAACCCCGCCAAGCGCCCCGGCAGCTACCTGGCCTGGTCCGACCCATCGGACGTGGCGCGCGTGGAAGACCGCACCTACATCTGCTCGGCCGCCAAGGAAGACGCCGGCCCGACCAACAACTGGATGGCCCCGGCCGAGATGCGCGCCACGCTGCAGCCCCTGTTCGACGGCTGCATGAAGGGACGCACCATGTACGTGGTGCCCTTCAGCATGGGCCCGCTGGGCTCGCCCATCGCCCACATCGGCATCGAGCTGTCCGACAGCCCCTACGTGGCCGTGAACATGAAGATAATGACCCGCATGGGCAAGGCCGTGTACGACGTGCTCGGCGTGGACGGCGAGTTCGTGCCCTGCGTGCACACCGTGGGCGCGCCCCTGGCCGCCGGTGAGCAGGATGTGTCCTGGCCCTGCAACAAGACCAAGTACATCGTGCACTACCCCGAGACGCGCGAGATCTGGAGCTACGGTTCGGGCTACGGCGGCAACGCGCTGTTGGGCAAGAAGTGCTTCGCGCTGCGCATCGCCTCCACCATGGGCCGTGACCAGGGCTGGCTGGCCGAGCACATGCTGATCCTGGGCGTGAGCAACCCCGAAGGCAAGAAGTACCACGTGGCAGCGGCCTTCCCGAGCGCCTGCGGCAAGACCAATTTCTCGATGCTGGTGCCACCGGACGCCTTCAGCGGCTGGAAAGTCACCACCATCGGCGACGACATCGCCTGGATCAAGCCCCAGGCCGACGGCAGCCTGCGCGCCATCAACCCCGAGGCCGGCTACTTCGGCGTGGCCCCCGGCACCAACACGCTGACCAACCCCAACTGCATGGCCAGCCTGGACAAGGACGTGATCTTCACCAACGTGGCCCTGACCGACGACGGCGACGTCTGGTGGGAAGGCATGGAAAAGGATACCGGCGGCCAGCCCGCCCACCTGATTGATTGGCAAGGCAAGGACTGGACCCCCGAGATCGCCAAGCAGACCGGCGCCAAGGCGGCCCACCCGAATGCCCGCTTCACCGTGGCCGCGACCAACAACCCCGCGCTCGACGACGCCTGGGACGACCCCAAGGGCGTGAAGATCGACGCCTTCATCTTCGGCGGCCGCCGCTCCACCACGGTGCCGCTGGTGACCGAGGCACGCAACTGGACCGAAGGCGTCTACATGGCCGCCACCATGGGCTCGGAAACCACCGCTGCGGCCTTCGGCCAGCAGGGCGTGGTGCGCCGCGACCCCTTCGCCATGCTGCCCTTCATGGGCTACAACATGAGCGACTACTTCCAGCACTGGCTGACGCTGGGAGAGAAGCTGGCTGCCTCGGGCGCCACCCTGCCGCGCATCTACACCACCAACTGGTTCCGCAAGGACGAGGCCGGCAAGTTCGTCTGGCCCGGCTATGGCGAGAACATGCGCGTGCTCAAGTGGATGATCGACCGCCTGGAAGGCAAGGCCACCGGCGAGGAAACCATGTTCGGCGTGGCACCGGCCTACACCGAGATCAACTGGTCGGGCCTGGATTTCAGCGCCGCCCAGTTCAACACCGTGACCAGCATCGACAAGGCCGCCTGGGCCGAAGAGCTCAAGCTGCACACCACGCACTTCGAGCAACTGGCCTACCACCTGCCCCAGGCCCTGCTGGACACCAAGGCTGCCATTGAAAAGCGCCTGGCCGCCTGACCACGGGCAGAGCCCGGCCTGGCCGGGCCCGCACCAAGCCGCCCCGATCGCACGGTCTGGGCGGCTTTTTTGTGCCTGAACCCCCAGGTCACAGCCCGGGGAGGTCTTTCATGCGCAACGCCAGCCACGCGGCATCGGCCTCCGAGGGAGCCAGCGCCAGGGCCGTCTCGTAGGCTGTGCGGGCCCGGGCGTACAAGCCCTTGCGCACCAGCAGCTCCGCCTGCGCGGCAAAGAAGGGCTGGTAGTCCTGCAGGCCCGGCGCTATGTCCTCCAGCTCGGCCAAAGCGGCATCCAGCGCACCGGCTTCGGCATGGGCCACGGCCCGGTTCAGCCGCACCACGGGGGTGGGTTCGAAGGCCAGCAGGCGGTCGTAGAGCAGGGCGATCTGCGCCCAGTCCGAGTGCTCACCCTCGCAGTGGCAGGCGGCAATGGCGGCCTTGAGCTGGTACGGCCCCAGGGCATGCCGGGCCAGCGCCCGCTCCAGGATCGCCACGCCTGCGGCGATTTCTTCCGTTTTCCACAGCCCGCGCTGCTGCTGGCCCAGCGGTATGGTCTGGCCACCGGCATCCGTGCGGGCCGCACGGCGGGCATGGCTGATCACCAGCAGGGCCAGGCAGCCCTCGATCTCCGCCTCGCCGGGGCGCAGCCGGTCCAGCAGCGCGCACAGGTACAAGGCCTCCTGCGCCAGCCCGTTCCCCCGCTGCGGCCCGGCGGAGTAGCCGGCGTTGAAGACCAGGTAGATGACCGCGAGCACGGCGGCCAGGCGCTCGGGCCATTCGGCCGGCTCCGGCACCGCATAGCGGATGCGCGCCGCGGCGATCTTGGCCTTGGCACGCGACAGGCGCTGGCCCATCGTGGCTTCCTGGTCCAGGAAGGCCCGGGCGATCTGCGCGGTGGACAGGCCGGCCACCACGCGCAATGTGAGCGCCACCTGCGACTTCTGCTCCAGCGCCGGGTGGCAGCAGGTGAAGATCAGGCGCAGGCGCTCGTCCGGAATCTCGTCGGTCTCCACTTCGTGGGCCTCGCCGCCCGCAAGCACCAGCAGGCTGTCGCCGATCCGGTCGGCCGTCCGGTGGCTGCGGATGCGGTCCAGCGCCTTGCGGTAGGCCACGCGCAGCAGCCAGCCCAGGGGCGACGACGGGATGCCGGAACGGCTCCAATGGGACACCGCCGACTCCATGGCGTCCTGCAGCGAATCCTCGGCCAGCTGGAAGTCCCGGAGCCGGGCGATCAGCGCCGCCATCAGCCGCCCCCGGTCCTCGCGTGCCAGGCGGTTCAGGGCCTGGGTCACGGCGACCGCTGCAGAGGCGGATGGGCCCATGGTCGGCGGCCAGGCAATGCGGCTGGCTCAGGCCGCCGTGTCGTAGACCATCAGCGGCCGCACCTCGACGGTGCCATAGCTTGCGGTAGGAACGGCCTGCGCGTACTTCAGGGCCGCATCCAGGTCGGGCACCTCGACCACGTAGTAGCCGCCCAGGTGTTCCTTCGTTTCGGCAAACGGGCCGTCCATGGTTTCCACCTTGCCGCCACGGATGCGCAGCGACGTGGCGGTTTCGATCCCTTGCAGTCCATCGCCGGCCACCAGGACGCCATCGTCCCGCATCTTCGCGCTGAGCGCGAAGTAGCCGGCCATCATGGCCTGGAAGCCGGGCGTGCCGTAGGCGGGCTCGCGTTGGGGGTCGCTGTAGATCAGGAGCATGTACTTCATGGTGGTTCCTTGGAAGTGGTGAACGTCAAGACTCCGGAACCGCCCGGTGCGGCTTGGCACGCCAGGGATTCCGGTGCACCAAGGACGCCGTCGCCTCGGCTTTTTCGACATGCGCCCCGATTATTTTGTCCGTTTCCACGTCCCGCGTCCCACCACGGCCCGCAAGCGCCCATGAAAAAAGCCGTGGCATGCCACGGCTTTTTTCAGATTCCACCAGCCGTCGTGCGGCAGGCAGGAGAAGTGCCCGCTCAGTAGCCGGCGCGCAGGTCGTTCACCGTGCGCACGCCCATGGCGTGGTTCAGTTCGGCCATGATGCGTGGGTCGCGGATGGCAACTTGCCAGGTGCGCTCGTCTTCGGCAGCGCGGCGGTGGCTTTCGGCCCAGCCGGCAACACCCACGCGCAGGGCGGCTGCGGCACGGCGTGCAGGGGCCGACAACAGGGCCAGGGCGGCGAACGCCACCAGCCACAGCACCATCCAGGCGGCCAGCAGGTGGCCTTCGCTCCAGGTGTCGATCACCTGGTTGGCCACCACCAGCAGGGCGGAGACGATGGCGGCGAGCAGGAGGGAGGCGGCGCCACGGGCGCTGTCGAAGCCAGCTGCGATGCCCTTGATGGCGGCAGCGGCGTTCTGGGCGCGGATCACGCCCGAGTGTTCGGTTGGATAGTCAACGTGTGCAAAACTGGTCATTTGGTTTCCCCTTATCAGCGCTTGTGGCGACATTGCCGGGCGAGTGACTGAATCTTAGGGTTTACCCCATGTGTTATCAAGTTTATATCTTGAATTACCGCCATTCACTGCAGTGATGTTGCCGGCCTCCCCCTGGGTAGTCGGCCACAAAAAAGCCGTGGCATGCCACGGCTTGAAGGTCGAGGTGGGCCCTGCCCGGGGGCAGGAGCGGCGGCTCAGTAGAACTTGCGGATGTCGGTCAGGCCGTGGTTCAGCTCGGCCATGATGCGCGGATCGCGCAGGGCGACCTGCCAGGTGCGGCGGTCTTCGGCGGCATGGCGCTGGCTTTCGGCCCAGCGGGTGACACCGGCACGCAGGGCCAGGCCGGCACGGCGGGCCGGTGCCGACAGCAGGGCCAGGGCGGCGAATGCCACCAGCCACAGCACGACCCAGGCCGATAGCAGGTGGCCTTCGGTCCAGCTATCGACCACCTGGTTGGCCAGCACCAGCAGGCCGGAGACCACGGCGGCCAGCATCAGGGAAGCAGCGCCCCGGGCGCTGTCGAAGCCCGCGGCGATGCCCTTGAGGGCAGCGGCGGCGTTTTCGGCGCGAACCACGCCTGGATGTTCGGTTGGATAGTCCACGTGTACAAAATTGGTCATTTCGGTTCCCCTATTCAGCGCTTTTGGCGACATTGCCCGGGCGATGGCGCAATACTAGGGTTTACCCTTTAGTCTTTCAAATTTATATGTTGAATCATTGATATTCACACTCGTGATGATTTGACGCCATGCCCAGCCGCCTCAACTTCCGCTCGCTCGACCTGAACCTGCTCCGGGTTTTTGACGAAGTCATGGCCGAGCGCAGCCTGACCAAGGCCGCGCACAAGCTCTCGCTGACCCAGCCGGCCGTGAGCAATGCCATGCGCCGCCTGCGCGAGGTGCTGGGCGACGACCTCGTGGTGCGCAGCGGCCAGGGCGTGGAGCCGACGCCCCGGGCCCTGGCCCTGTGGCCGCCCATCCGCGACGCGCTCACGCAGTTGCAGGAATCGCTGTCGCCCGGCCGCTTCGATCCGGCCACGGCCGAATCCACCTTTGTGCTGGCCATGGCCGATGCCACGGGTGCGACGCTGGTGCCCGGCCTGGTGGAAATCCTCGAAAGCGAGGCACCCGGTGTCGCAGTGCGCGTGGTGCCCCTGACCACGCGCGACCCGCGCCGCCTGCTCGAGGAAGAGGCCGCCGACATGGCCGTGGGCTACTTCCCGGCCGTGCTGGCCGACCTCACGGCGCGTGCGCAATCGGGTGGCATGGTCTCGTTCGAGAGCCGGCGCCTGTACGACAGCGAGTACATGTGCGTGATGCGCCAGGGCCACCCGCTGGCCGATGCGCCGCTGACGCTCGATGCCTACTGCGAGGCGCGCCACATGCTGGTGAGCTTCTCGGGCCGGCCCTTCGGCTTCATCGACGAAGCGCTGGCCTCACTCGGGCGCCGCCGGCGCGTGGTGCTCACGGTGAACCAGTTCTTCACCGCCGGCCGCGTCGTGTCGGGTTCGGACATGCTCACCGTGCTGCCGCGCCACTTCGTGCCGGTGACCGGGATTGCCGACGCCCTGGTGCAGCGCAGCCTGCCCTTCGACGTGCCGCCGGTGCACGTGGACGCGCTGTGGCGCCGCAACAGCACGCAGGAGGCGGCCATGGGCTGGCTGCTGTCGGCGCTGGCGCGTTCGGCACGGCGTGCGTTTCCGCAGGGAGAGCCCGGCCATTCGGCGGGCACGTCGTTCGGCATCACGCCTTAGACTGCGGGGTCCATGCAAATCCAGATCCTGTCCGACCTGCACCTCGAAGCCAACCCCGATTTCATGCCCGAGCCTGCGCCGGGCGCCGACCTGCTGGTGCTGGCGGGTGACATCGGCTCCTACCAGGAGGGCGGCCGCATGCAGGACGAGGACTTCGGCCTGGCGCGGTTTTCCCCGTTGCCGCAGTTCGCGGGCTGGCCGACGCCGGTGCTCTTCGTGCCCGGCAACCACGAGTACGACGCGCTCGACTTCGATGTCGCCCACGAACGCCTGCGCGCCACCTGCGAGCGCCTGGGCATCCGCATGCTGGAGCGCGAGACCCTGGTGCTCGATGGCGTGCGCTTCGTGGCCACCACGCTGTGGGCCGACTACGACGCGCTGGCCGACGATGCCCAGGTGACCGACCTGGCGCGGCGCCTGAAGCTGCGCGGGAAGGCCTTCCGCGCGGCCAACCACTACCTGCGCAAGACCGGCGGCACCAAGGACGGCGAGCCCTTCCTGGCCGAACCCATGCGGGAGCTGGCGCTCACGTGTACCGAGTGGCTGCGCGGGGCGCTGGCCACGCCCTTCGACGGCACCACGGTGGCCATTACCCATTTCGCGCCCAGCCTGCGCAGTGCCGACCCGCGCTACGGCGTGGTGCCCGGCACGGCGGGCTTCTGCAATGTGCTCGACGAGCTGCTGCAGGATGCCCAGGTCTGGATCCACGGCCACCTGCATGCGCCCAGCGACTACATCGCCCAGGGCGTGCGCGCCGATGGCAGCCCCTGGGAATGCCGCGTGGTGGCCAACCCGCTGGGCTATGCCCGCAATGGGGAACAGGAAACCTTCCGGCCCCGCTACTGCGTGACCGTATGATGGCCTGGCGAGGGAGCCGCTCCCTTGCCAAGCGCAGGATCGAAAAGCCTGACACAGGTCAAGACAACAACCGACAGCGCAAGGTACGGTCTGTCATACCAACTAGGAGAACTCGAATGAACATCCTGCTCGCTGTCGACGGCAGCGCCTACACGAAAAAAATGCTCGCCTACCTCGCTGCGCACGAGGAGCTGCTGGGCCCGAAACACGACTACACGGTGCTCACCGTGCAGGCCCCCCTGCCCGCCCGCGCCCGTTCGGCCCTGGGCAAGGAGGCCGTGGACACCTACCACGCCGAGGAGGCCGACAAGGTCCTGGCCCCGGTCGTCAAGTTCATCTCCCGCCAGGGCGTGCAGGCCAAGACCATCGTCAAGGTCGGCCATGTCGGCGAAACCATCGCCAAGGTGGCCGACTCCGGTCGCTACGACCTGCTGGTGATGGGCTCGCACGGCCACGGCGCCCTCGCCACCCTGGTCGTGGGTTCCGTCACGACCCAGGTGCTGGCGCACTGCAAGGTGCCGGTGCTGCTGGTGCGCTGAGCCCCTGCACAACCTTAGAACGCCCGGCATGCCGGGCGTTTTCGCGTGTGCCTGCCGTCAGCGAAACCGCTCCACCAGGAAGTCCACGAAGCTGCGCAGCCTGGCCGAGCGGTAGCGGTCCGGCAGGTACACCACGTTCATCGGCCGGCTGGGCAGTTCATGGGTTGGGAACAGCTGGACCAGGCGCCCGGCTTGCACGTCCGCCTGCAGCAGGATGGCTGGCTGCAGCACGATGCCCAGGCCGTGCACGGCCGCCACCCGCAGCGCCTGGCCCTGGTTGACCTGCAGGCGCCCTGAAACCGGCACCCGGCTGCTGCTGCCCTCCCCGTCCGCCAGGCGCCAGTGCGCAAGGGCGGTGGGCGCGAAAGACAGGCACTCGTGCTGGCTCAGGTCCTGCGGCTGCCGCGGTGTACCGCGCCGTTCCAGATAGGCCGGGGAGGCGCAGACCATCAACCGGTACGGGGCCAGCGGCTGGGCGATCAGCGCTGAATCGGGCAGCTCGCCAACGCGGATCGCGGCCTCGAAGCCTTCCTCCACCAGGTCCACCACGCGGTCGGAGAGCGACACGTCGATGCTGACTTCGGGATAGCGATCCAGGTAGGCCGGCAGCGCCGGCATCAGGGCGTCGGTACCGAACGTGACCGGGGCCGTCACCCGCAACCTGCCCGCCGGGGCGAGCTGCTGGTTCTGTGCCTGGGCATCGGTCTCGGCCACGAGCCGCAGGATTTCCTTGCAGCGCACATAGTAGTCCTGGCCAAACGGCGTCAGGTGCTGGCGCCGGGTCGTGCGCTGCAGCAGCCGCATGCCCAGCCGCTTTTCCAGCGTGCGCAGGTGGTTGCCCGCCATCGTGGCCGAGATACCGCAGGCCACCGCGGCAGCGCTGAGGCTGCCTTTCTCGACCGCCAGCACATAGACCTGCATGCTGTCGAACACGTCCATTGCGCACTCCTGATTTCAAATCAATCAATGAATTCGCAGTTTATCCGCTGCCAATTTGAAATCACACTGGCGGCCACTTCACCACCACCGCATCCCTGAAAGCAACCGCCATGAAAGCCATCGAACTGACCGCCCCCTCGCTCACCGCCTTGCGCGCCACCGACCTGCCGGACCCGGTGGCCGGTCCGGGCGAGGTGCTGGTGCGCCTGCGCGCCGCCGCACTGAACTACCTGGACGTGGCCGTCGCCACCGGCGGCTTTCCGGTGCCCGCTTTTCCGATGGTGCCGGTGGCCGACGGGGCCGGTGAGGTGGCGGCACTGGGAGACGGCGTCAGCGGCCTGGCCCTGGGCGACCGGGTGATTCCGCACTTCATGCCCCACTGGCAGGGGGGAGCCATCACGCCGCGCCATGTGGCCGCCATGCGCGGGCTGACGCTGCCCGGATCGCTCGCCGACTACGTGGCCGTGCCCGCCGCCAGCCTCGTGGCCCTGCCGGCGCACCTGGACTTCGCCCACGGCGCGACGCTGCCCATCGCTGCGACCACGGCCTGGAATGCCGTGCGCTCGGCAGGGGTGCGGCCCGGCTCGGTGGTTCTGCTGCTGGGGACGGGGGGCGTGAGCATCTTTGCGCTGCAGTTCGCCAAGGCATCGGGCGCCACGGTGATCCTCGCCTCCTCGTCCGACGAGAAGCTCGAACGTGCACGCCGGCTCGGCGCAGACCACCTCATCAACTACCGCGCCACGCCCGCCTGGGACGAGGAGGTGCGCAAACTCACCGCGGGGCATGGGGCCGACCTGGTCGTGGAGACGGTGGGCGCGGCCACCATCGCCCACTCGCTGCAGGCCGCTGCCATGGGCGGCACGGTGTTCACGGTGGGTTTCGTGGGCGGAACCTCGGCCCCGGTGGATCTGCTGCCCGTGATCGTCAAGGCGCTGCGCGTGGTGGGCAACAACACCGGCTCGGTGGCCGACCTGGCCGAAGCCGCGCGGGCGATTGCGGCGCACCGCATCGTGCCGGTCATCGACCGCGTCTTCGGCATCGGCGACACGCGGGAGGCCTATGCCCACCTCGCAGCAGGCGGGCAGCATTTCGGCAAGCTGGTGATTTCGCACTGAGCCACGGGCCGCGCCAGCGCGCCCCTGGTGGCGTCAGCGGGTCAGCGGGCTACGAGCCCGTCAAAGCAGGTGCGCAGCACCAGGTCGACGATCTCGGCGTCGGAGTACTGGCCGCCTTCCTTGAGGAAGGTCACGACCGGGTCGCAGGCACGGGCATACAGCGTGTACAGCACCACCAGCGGCGGCAGCGTGGGGTTGATCACGCCCTGCGCCTGGGCTTCGGTGATCCACTCGCCGATCTGGTCGCTCACGATGACCAGGCCATCGAGGTAATCCTTGTCGGCCATGAGCACGGCGCGCAGCGACGAGTTGCGGCTGGGCAGCAGCGGCATCTCGTTGGTCAGCAGGCGCTCGAGCGACCAGCGCACCAGGGCACGCAGCTTCTCATGGGCCGGCAGCTCGGCCGGAAGCGCCGCCAGGTAGGTGCGCACCCTCGCGAGGATCTGCACCATGGCGGCACTGCACAGCTCTTCCTTGCTGCAGAAATGCTTGTACAGGCTGGCCTTGGCGATGCCCACCGCATTGGCGACATCGTCCATGGTCATGGCGTCGAAGGCTTTTTCACCCAGCAGGCGACAGGCCGACTGGAGGATCGCCCCCTCCCGCGCCTGGTGCATCTGCTCCTTGAAGGACACTTTGGGTTGTAGCGTGGTGGACATGGACCCCATCTTATACATTGCAGTAAAAAAATAAATGACTAAGTTGCTTTACAACTACGCCGTTCACGTTTTAGTCTGCAGGAATCGTGCCGCCCCACTGCGGGGAATGTTATTTCGTGCGGGTTACCCCCTGTTGACGGCTTTTGCCGCTTCCGGGCCCCAATTCAGGGCTGGGTCAGCGTCTTTGCGGCCGTGGCGGTAAGGGCGGCGCTCAGGGCATCGAGCACCACCGACTCCAGGTTCCAGCAGTGCCAGTACAGCTGGATGGGCAGGGCATGGCCGGGCGCCAGGTCGACCATGCTGCCGTCGGCCACGGGCCCGCGCGCGAGCAGCTCGGGCACCACGCCCACGGCCCAGCCGGCGGCCACGGCGCGCATCTGGCCCTCGGTGCTGGGCACGAACAGGTGGTTGAGCGCCACGCGCTTGAGCCCGAAGGTCCGCGCCACGAACTCGGCCGCCATGTCGTCCTTGCGGTTGAACGAGAGGAAGGACACCTCGCGGAAATTGTGCGGCGTGAGCCCATGGGGCAGGTGCTTGGCGGCGAAGTCCCGGGACGCCACGGCCACGTAGCGCATGGCGCCCAGCGGCACCATCTTGCAGCCGCGCAGCGCCTGCTTGAGCGTGGTGACGCAGCCCAGCACCTGGCCCGAGCGCAGCCACTCCTGCGTGAAGTCCTGGTCGTCGACGATGATTTCCAGCGGCAGGCGCTGGCCCACCAGCTCGTGCAGCGCGCCCATGGCCCAGGTGGCGATGCTGTCGGCATTGATGGCGATCGAGATGCGCTCGTCCTCGCGCGTGGCGCCGGGCGCGCTCGGGGCCAGCTCCTGCAGGTCGCGCTCCAGGTCGGCGCGCAACAGGCGCATCTGCTTGGTGTGCTTGAGCAGCAGTTGCCCCGCCGAAGTGGGCCGCAGCGGCCGGCTGCGCACGATGAGCACCGAGCCCACCTGCGCCTCCAGCGCGCGCAGGCGCTGCGAGACGGCCGACTGCGTGACGTTCAGGCGCTGGGCGGCGCGCTCGAAGCCGCCTTCTTCGACGATGGCGGCAAGGCATTCCAGGGCGGCGGGGTCGTAGGTGCTCATGGCTTCAAGGCTCGCAAAAAACTCGGGCGGCGGGCGCCTCGTGGGCGGCCGCTGCATTAGACAGACTGATGCGTTTGGATTGAGTTTAATTTTGCTTTTAGTAGAACGCAATGTGGATCACACTGCCATCCATGAAAACCATCATCCTGGGCGCCGGCATCATCGGCATCAGCACCGCGTGGCACCTTCTGGAGCGTGGCCACGAGGTCATCGTGGTCGACCGCCAGCCCGATGCGGCGCTGGAGACCAGTTTTGCCAACGCCGGCCAGATCTCGGTGAGCTACTGCGAGCCCTGGGCCAACCGTGAGGCCCCGCTCAAGGCGCTCAAATGGATGTTCGACAAGGAGGCGCCGCTGCTGTTCCGCCCGCAGCTGGACTGGGACCAGTGGCGCTGGGGCCTCAAGTTCCTGGCCCAGTGCAATGACACGGCCTTCGAGCGCAACGTGCAGCAGATCGTGGCCCTGGGCGCCTACAGCCACACGGCGCTCAAGGAGGTGGTGGCCAGCACGGGCATCGACTACCACCGGCTCGAACGCGGCATTGCCCATTTCTATACCGACCAGAAGTCCTTCGACGATGCCGGCCACGCCGTGGAACTGATGCGCACGCATGGCGTGCAGCGCCGCCTGGTGAGCCGCGAAGAACTGCTGCAGATCGAGCCGGCGTTCAAGGCCTACGGCGAGCACATCACGGGCGGCACCTACACCAGCACCGATGAGAGCGGCGACGCCCGCGTCTTCACCCAGGCCCTGGCGCGCCGCTGCGCCGAGCGCGGCGTGCAGTTCCTGTACGGCCACGACGTGCTGCGCCTGAACAAGATCGGCGACAGCATCGATTCGGTGGCCGTCATGGCCCGCGGTGGTGCGGGCGGCCTCAAGAAGGATTTCCTGCTCAAGGCCGATGCGGTCGTGGTGGCCTGCGGCTCCTACAGTGCGCCGCTGCTGCGCACGGTGGGCGTGGACCTGCCGATCTACCCCGGCAAGGGCTACAGCGCCAGCTTCCCGCTGCTGCGCCCCGAGGCAGCGCCTTCGGTCTCCACCATCGACGACGGCCGCAAGATCGCCATGAGCCGCCTGGGCAACGTGCTGCGCGTGGCCGGCACCATCGAACTTGGCGGCTACGACCTGTCGCTCGACTCGCCGGTGGCCAAGGCCCGCTGCCACATGCTGTCGCGCCGCATCGAGGAGATCCTGCCCGGCGTGTGCGACACGCGCACGCCCGAGCAGGGCGGCAACCCGCAGTACTGGACCGGCCTGCGCCCCGCCACCCCGACCAACATCCCCTTCATTGGCCGCACCCGCGTGGGCAAGCTGTGGGTCAACGCCGGCCACGGCACGCTGGGCTGGACGCATGGCGCGGGCTCGGGCAAGGCGCTGGCCGAGCTGATCAGCGGCGAGCAGCCGGCCATGAACTTCGGCTTCCTGGGCGAGCAGGCGGCACGGCCGCGCAGTGCCACGCTGGCCACTTCCTGACCTCCCCAGGCGGGGCCGCTGTGTCAGGGCCTGGGCTCCGTGCCCGGGGCCTCGGGCCAGTGCTCGCCCATCCAGCGCAGCAGGTCGCGCCACATGGAGCGCACCTCGGCATCCGCAGGCATGTTCAGCGCATGCGGCAGCTCGATGGTGACCACCGGCATGCCGCGGTGCACGCCGCCGTAGTTGCCCAGCGATCCGGGGAAAATGCCCACCTGGTCCAGCCACAGGCGGCCCAGCCGCTCCGGCGGCGACAGCGGGCCATCGAAATCGAGCACCCCATAGGGCGCATGGATGCTCACGATCAGGTGCGGCCGGAAGGCCGCCATCTGGGCGTGCAGGAACTGCGACTCGGGTTCGGACAGCGGCGCCTTGCCGGGAAAGCGCCGCGGGTCGCGTTTGGTGCGCTTGTCCCAGTACAGCGGCGCATCCTTCTCCCAGCCGGGCGTGGGGAAGTTGCGGTTCAGGTCCACGCCACGGCCGTTGGTGCGCGTGGCCGGCCTGGCCAGCAGGCCATCGGGGTTGAGCACGGGGATGAAGCGCCAGTGCACGGGTCGCCCGGCCTGCTCGGCCAGGGCGATCCAGCGCAGCGCCAGCGCCGCCGCCGTGAGCTCGTCGCCATGGATGGCGCCGGCAATCAGCACGCGCAAGGGTGCCTCGGCAGCGCCCGTGCCCACCGGAGCAGGCACATCGCGCCAGAACAGGGGTACGCCATGCGCTGACAGGGCGCCACTGGGCGTGAGCTGTGCCTCCTCGCACTGCGCGCGCGAGACGGTGGGCAGGCGTGCCAGAAAGAGCGCACAGGCCCCGGGACCGGCCGGCGCAGCGGCGGCCGCCACCGGTGCAGCCGGTACAGGGGCCGCAGGCTCCGGGGCTGCAGTGGAGGGGTCCGGGGGCGCCGGCGCCTGGAGCACCTGCACCGGCGTTGCTGCCCGCTGTGCGGTCGTGCCGCGCTCCACACCGGCCCGCGGAGCGATCCACAGGCCCCCCGCCGTGAGGGCGGCGAGCACAGCTCCGGCCAGCAACGAACCCGGCCAGGCCGAGCCCTGGGTCCGCGCACGGGACGCGAAAGAATCGCCCTGGGTCAATGCAGTACCCGCGCAGAAGCCAGGAACTCCGCCAGCGCGCCGTCGAAGCCGTCGGGGTCTTCGAGCTGCGGCCAGTGGCCCGCATGCGGCAGGCTCAGGTGGCGCGCGTCGGGCAGCACGTGGGCCAGGGCCTGCAGGGCCGCGGGGGGCGTGCAGCGGTCCTGTGCGCCACCGATGATGAGCGTGGGCATGTGCAGGCGGCCGAGCACGCTGGCGCCACGGTCGAAGGTGGACAGCGCCTCCAGTGCGCGGCGGTAGGAGCCCCGGTACACCTGCGACAGGGCATGGGTGGCCAGGCGCACGCCTTCGGGCAGGGCGCCGCTGCCGATGAACTGCGGCACCAGGCCCTGGGCCAGCGAGGCCATGTCGCCCTGCGCGGAATCCAGGGCCGCCAGGCGCGGCTCCACCCAGTCCTGCCGGGCCTGGGCATCGAGGGCCGGCCCCCCCGCGCACAGCACCAGGCGGCGCACCACGGCACTCTGGCGCACGGCCACTTCCAGCGCCACCATGGCGCCCATGCCGTGGCCCACCAGCGTCACGGGGCCGCACTGCAGGGCATCGATCAGCGCCAGGCAGCTTTCGGCCAGGCCCTTGAAGCCATAGGGTTCGATGGGGGCGCTGTTGCCATAGCCGGGCATGTCCCAGGCCACGGCCCGGTAGCCCAGGCTGGCCAGGGTTTCGACCTGGGGCGCAAAGCTCAGGTGGCCGCCGTCGGCGTCGTGCAGCATGAGCACGGTAGGCCCGCTGCCCAGGGTGGAGAAATGGGGAAGAAGTGCCATGGATGTCCTGCGCAATCCCTGCCATGGCAAGGGTCGGTTCATGATAGCCCAGGTGTTTTTAACCCCGGACGGCGGTCGGGGCATCCACGCCCCGGGGTCAGGCCCCGCATGCGCGACACCTCCAGCGCCCCCGGCCGCAACATGGCTGTGGCATGCAGACCATAATGGTCTCCTGCCCTTTTTCGGCCCCAGCGCCTGCCCTTCGTGAACCGCCCCCTGCCCCGCCCTGCCCTTGCCCGGCCCCCGAGCTTCTCCGCCCGCGAGTTCCGCGACGCACTGGGCATGTTTGCCACCGGCGTCACCATCGTCACGGCGCGCAATGAGGACGGCAGCCTGGTGGGGCTCACCGCCAGCTCGTTCAACTCCGTCTCGCTGGACCCGCCGCTGGTGCTGTGGAGCCTGTCGCGCGGCGCCAGCACCATGCCCACCTTCGCCAACGGCGCGCACTATGCGATCAACGTGCTCGCCGCAGACCAGAAGGCGCTGGCCGAGCGCTTTGCCACGCGCGGCATCGACCGCTGGGCCGGCGTCAGCCACCACCCCGGCACCAACGGTGCACCTGTGCTGGACGGCGCCGCCGCGAGCTTCGAGTGCTTCAACCGCAGCCGCTACGAAGAAGGCGACCACCTGATCTTCGTGGGCGAGGTCGAGCACTGCAGCCACCGCGCCGGCGTACCGCCGCTGCTGTACCACGGCGGCCGCTTCTATACCGAGCACCCGCTGTGACGCCGGGCGTGCTGGCGCGCCATGTGAACACCGGCAGCGCCCGCCGCCTCAAGGTGGGCGAGCGCAGCGTGCTCAGCGCCATCGGCAAGGCACCGGTTGCCGGGGCTGTGGCCGTGGGGCGGCTGGGCCTGGCCGGCGACGAGCAGGCGGACCTGAATGTTCACGGCGGCCTGGACAAGGCGGTCTACGCCTACCCGGCTGCCCACTATGCCTTCTGGCAGGCGCAGCGGCGCGAGCGCGGTGTGAGCCTGTTCGATGAGGAGCTGCCGCCCGGATTCATGGGCGAGAACCTCACCGTGGACGGACCGCTGGAGGGTGAGGTCTTCATCGGCGACGAGCTGCACTTCCCCGATTGCGTGCTGCGCGTGACGGCGCCGCGCGAGCCCTGCTTCAAGTTCAATGCCGTGATGGGCTTTGCCCAGGCCGGCCGCGCCATGGCGCTGGCGGGCTGCTGCGGCTACTACCTGGCGGTGGACCAGGCGGGCACCCTCACCGCGGGACAGCGCGCCACGCTGGTGCCCGGCCGGCGCTCGCTGAGCATTGCCCAGGCCTTCGCCGCCAAGTTCGCCAAACACGCGCGCTAGCGGCACTCACGGCTGCGCAGCCGGCCCGCGCGGCGGCTCGGCCCATTGCCGCGCCTGCTCCTGGAGCTGCGGAAACACCTTGCCCACCAGTGCCAGCTGGGCCGCCATCAGGCTGTGGGCAGGCACGGCCGGCGGCGCGGCAGCGGGCTCGCCGAACTCCTGCAGCACCTGTGCCACCGCCGGTGCCGCAGGCGCCCGCGAGATCCGGCCCCGCGCCTGCTGTTGGGCCTGCTCGAGCTGCCCCGCCAGTTGCTGCAGCGACGTCAGCAGCGCGCTCGCCATCTCCTGCGCGCGCGCATCCACGGGGTTGGCATCGGCACCGCCGCGCTGCGCGCCCAGGGCCGAGAGGTAGTTGAGCTGGGTGTGCGACAGGCGCAGGAAGTTGGCCACCGCATCCACGTTGCCGCGCACGCCGCGCGGCTCCTTGAGCATGGCGCTGTAGGAGTTGGACAGCGCGGCATCGGCATTGTGCGCATTGCGCCGCGCCAGGCGGTAATCCAGGTGGTCGTGCTTGCCGCTGTGGTACTGCGCCAGGATGGCGCGCAGGTACAGGGCCTGGGTCTGCAGCACCTGGGCTGCCAGCCGTGGCCACTGGCGCGATTGCCAGTGCGGCAGCACCAGCCAGGCGGCGGCCGCCGCGATCAGGCAGCCAGCCGCGGTGTCCAGCAGCCGCGCCAGGATCACGCCCTGGGCCATGCCCATCTGGTGAAAGCCCAGCAGCAGCAAGGTGGTCACCGCCGCCGTGGCCGGCACGTAGCGGGTGTGGCGCGCGCCAAAGAACACGGCACCGGCGAACACCAGCAGCGCGGCCTGCACCAGCGCCCCCGGGAACAGCTGGATCACCGCCCAGCCCAGGGCCAGGCCGATGGCCGTGCCCTTGGCGCGCTGCATGAGCCGCGTCTGCGTGGCCGCGTACTGCGGCTGGCTCACGAAGACGATGGTCAGCAGGATCCAGTAGCCGTGCGGGTCGCTGGTGGCCTGCATCAGCCCAAAGCCCGCCAACAGCGACAGCGCCAGCCGCACGCCGTGCCGCAGCCAGGGCGACTGCGCATGCAGCTGCGCACGCACACGGCCCCAGGCATCGCGCAGGCTGCGCGGCTCACGGTCGAACAGGGCATGGTCGACGCCGCCGCGCTCGCCGGCGGCGGCGCCCCCCAGGGCCGTCGCGAACACCGCGGCCATGGCCGCCAGGTTGTTGCCCAGGGCGTGCAGCGAGCGCAGGGGCCGGGCCATGGAGGCGGCCCCTTGCGTGCCCGCCAGGTCGGCGGCAATGCCGGCCTGGTGCGCGATGGCGGCCTGCAGGTCCTCGATGGCGCGGGAGGTCATGCCCCCGTGCTGCGGCGGCGACTGCTGCTGGATGGCGAGCGACAGCCGCAGGGCCTGCTCGCCCAGCAGCGTGAGCACCCGCTGGCAGCGGTACAGCACGTCGCTGTGGAAGAACGCCGTGGCCAGCAGGTCGTAGTGCTCGTGCGAGGAGCTCACGCGCTCGTGCACGTCCTGCGCGGCCAGGTACTGGTGCATGGCAGCCTGCAGCCAGGCAGGGGGCTGACCCCGGCCCATGCGGCTCATCAGGCTTTCCTTGGCGGCGTTGAGGGCGTCCACCACGCGCCCGTTGTGCAGGGCCAGCGCCATGCGCCGGCGCTCCAGGTCCACATCGCGCACGGGTTCGAGCAGCAGGGCCTTCAGGCGCAGGTACTCGCCCAGCACCGCATACAGCCGGGCCAGGCGAAAGCGCACCGGCGCGCGCGGCATGGCCCCGGCCCAGGCCACCGAGACCAGCCCGTACCAGGCCGCTCCCGCCAGCATCAGCGGTGCCGCCTGCGCCGCCCCGGCACGGCTGGTGTGGGCGGCCAGCGCAGCATAGATGAACAGCACCAGGGAACCGAAGGCGACGGCCCGGCAGCGCTCGCCGAGCGCGCCCAGCAGGCTGAACCCCAGGGCTGACAGCGCCAGCACCCCCATCAGCGCCCAGGGCCAGGCCACCGTGGCCCAGACCGCCAGCGCCATGAGGCCGAAACAGCCCAGCGCCAGCAGCTGCGCGCGCAGCCGGCCGCGCCAGCTGTCATCGGTTTCGGTCAGGGCGCTGGCGATCACGCCCAGCAGCACCGGCATCAGCTCGGCCTGCCAGCCGGCCCACCAGCCCCAGGCCAGCACGGCCGCCAGCGCGCAGAAGGCGCGCGCGCCGCGCGTGAAGCCCTCATGGTTGCGTGCGCGTTGCCAGCTGGATTTCCAGGATTCGTCCACAGGAATGCCTCATATCAGGGATTACCCTAATACTAAGCAATAAACCGGCCATGGTGGCCGGCGGGGGCACGAAACAGCCGCGGTGGCAGGCCAGGTGCCTTTTCAGGCAGCCCCGTGGCAGCACACGCACAGCTTGTTGCCGTCCGGATCGCGGAAATACGCCCCGTAGTAGTTCGCATGGTACTGGGGCCGCAGTCCAGGCGGCCCCTCGCAGGTGCCGCCATGGCGCAAGGCCAGGGCATGGACCTCGTCCACGGTGCTGCGGTCGGCGGCCAGCAACGCGTTCATGGCGCCATTGCCGGGGCTGGCGGCATGGCCGTCAAAGGGGCGGCCAATGAGGAACAGCGGGCGCGCAACGCCCGGCACCTGCCAGCCGGCCCAGGGCACTTCAGGCTCGCAAAAGCGCTGCGCCAGGCCCAGGCGCTCCAGCACCGGCCCATAGAACGCCAGGGCGCGCCCGAAATCGTTCACCCCGATATGGACATGGGACAGCATGCGCCGATCACCTCCTCAAGAATGCTCACCGCACGAACGCGGCGCGGGACCTCAGCGGACGGTGTCGGGGAGTTCGATCTTCACTTCAAGCACCTCCAGGTTGTCCTGGCGTTCCAGGTGCACCTTGAGGTCTTCGGGGTTGATCTTCACGTACTTGGAGATCACCAACACCAGTTCGCGCTGCAGCGCGGGCAGGTAGTCGGGTTCGGAGGCGTTGCGGCCGTTGCGTTCGTGCGCCAGGATGATCTGCAGGCGCTCCTTGGCAACGCTGGCCGTCTTCTTCTTTTCGCCGAGAAGAAAGGAAAGAAACGATGCCATGTCTTACTTGCTCCCGAACAGGCGTTTGAAGAAGCCGGGTTTCTCTGCGTCAATGAACCGCAGGGGCTTGTCGGTCTGGCCGAGGAAACGGTCGATCACGTCCTTGTAGGCTTCCGAGACATCCGTGCCCTGGGCATGGATGGCGGGCGTGCCCTGGTTGGACGACTGCAGCACCACCTCGGACTCGGGGATCACGCCGATCAGCTTGATGCGCAGGATGTCCTGGATGTCCTCGAGCGAGAGCATCTGGCCGTCCTCGACCCGGCTCGGGTTGTAGCGGGTGATCAGCAGGTGCTCCTTGATCGGCTCGCCGCCCTCGATGGCGCGCTTTGTCTTGCTGCCCAGCATGCCCAGGATGCGGTCGGAGTCGCGCACCGAGGAGACCTCGGGGTTGGTGACCAGCAGGGCCTCGTCGGCGAAGTGCATGGCCATGAGCGCGCCGCTCTCGATGCCGGCGGGCGAATCGCAAACGATGTACTCGAAACCCATCTCGGCCAGGTCCTTGAGGATCTTCTCCACGCCGTCCTGCTTGAGGGCGTCCTTGTCGCGCGTCTGGCTGGCAGCCAGCACGAACAGGTTCTCGCACTGCTTGTCCTTGATGAGGGCCTGGTTCAGGTTGGCCTCGCCCTGGATCACGTTGATGAGGTCGTACACCACGCGGCGTTCGCAGCCCATGATGAGGTCCAGGTTGCGCAGGCCGACGTCGAAGTCGATCACGGCGGTCTTGTGGCCGCGCAGGGCGAGGCCGGTGGCAAAGCTGGCGCTGGTGGTGGTCTTGCCCACACCACCCTTGCCGGAGGTCACGACGACGATTTTGGCCATGGATTATTGGATCTCTCTGGGGTTGATACGTACGGGATTGCGCAGCGGCTCGATGAAGAGCTTCTCGCCTTCCAGGCGCACCTGGGCCGGCCTGCCCGCGACCTCATCGGGCAGGGCGGTCTCCGTGGTGCGGTAGATGCCTGCAATGGACACCAGTTGCGGCTCCATGCAGGTGGAAAAGATGCGTGCCTCGGTGTTGCCGCGCGCGCCGGCAATGGCGCGCCCGCGCAGCGGGGCATACACGTGGATGTTGCCGTCGGCGATCACCTCGGCACCGAAGCTGACCATGGCCAGCACCACCAGGTCGCAGCCGCGCGCATAGACCTGCTGGCCCGAACGCAGCGGCTTGTCGATGACCATGGTGCCGGGGCCGGCCACGGGCACTTCGCGCACCACCTCGACCTCGTGCACCACCTCGCGGATGACCTCCTGCACCTGGACCTGCGCCTCCGGGTCCGGTTCGGGCTCCTGTTCCGGGGCAGCTGCCGTCTCGGCACGGGCCGCCGGCGCATCGGGCACCGCCGCCAGCCCCACCGCGCGCGCGGCGTCCATCTGGGCCGGGCTGCCGCCACGCACCGCCACGGGCAGGGTGCGGTGCTCGCGCAGCACCGCGACGATGGCCGCGAAGTCGATGGACTCCTCGGCCTCGCGCACCAGCGCCAGGTCGATCAGCACCGGGTCGTTGTCGAAGAACCCCGGTGCATCGGCCACACGCTCGGCCAGTTCGGCGGCGAACTGGGCGGCATCGGTGGTCTTGAGCAGCACCGCCACCACGGACAGCGAAGCGCTCTTGAGATCGAAGCGGGTGCGGACCTGGGCCGCCGTGGAAAAGGCCATGTCAACGGAGTTGGGTGAAGAAAGCGCCCGAAAGCCGGTATCGCCAGCCGCAAAGTGTACCGTGGGCCCAAAGAGGCCTTGTCTCGCGACGTTTCAGGCCGCGGCCGGGCGCTGCCCTGCGGCCTGGGCACGCCCCTTCCATAATCGGCCGATGCCCATTGCCCGCAAGACCCACCTCGATTCCCTGGCCATCGGCCTGCTGCTCGCCTGCTGCATGTTCTGGGGCTTCCAGCAGGTGCTGGTGAAGGCCACCGTGGCCGAGGTGGCCCCGGTGTTCCAGTCCTCGGTGCGCTTCGTGCTGGCGGCGCTGGCCATTGCCGCCTGGTGCCTGTGGCGCGGCGTGCCCCTGTCCAGCCGTGGCGAGCCCGCGGGCGCGCTGCGCGCCGGGCTGCTGGCCGGCGCCTTGTTCGCCGGCGAGTTCGCCTGCATCTACCTGGGGCTGCAGTACACCAGCGCCTCGCGGCTCACGGTGTTCCTGTACGGGGCGCCATTCTGGGTGGCCCTGCTGCTGCCGCGCTTCATCCCCAGCGAGCGGCTGCGCGGCTGGCAGTGGCTGGGCCTGGCTGCCGCCTTCGTGGGCGTGGCGCTGGCCTTGGGTGACGGCATGCTGGGCCCGGCCAACGCCGCCATGCCCCTGGCCTGGCTCGGCGACCTGCTGGGCGTGGCCTCGGGCCTGATGTGGGCGCTGACCACGGTGGTGATCCGCACCACGCCATTGGCGCGCGTCGCCCCGGCCAAGCAGCTGCTCTACCAGGTGGGCGTGAGCGCTGCCGTGCTGCCCCTCCTGTCCCTGGTGCTGGGCGAGACCTGGACCTGGCACTTCAGCGGCTTCGCCTGGGGATCGCTGCTGGTGCAGGCCCTGGTGGGCGCCTTCGTGAGCTACCTGGCCTGGATGTGGATGCTGGCCCACTACCCGGCCACGCGCATCTCGGTGTTCGTCTTCCTGACCCCGGTCTTCGCCCTGCTGTTCGGCGCCTGGTGGCTGGGCGAACCCGTGACCCCGGGGCTGCTGGTGGCCCTGGGGCTGGTGGCGGTGGGAATTGTGCTGGTCAATCGCAAGCCGGCGGCGGCCTGACCACTATCCCCGCACGCCCAGGTAAAGGTGCGCGATCAGCGAGGAAACGGCGAACGCAACGCCCAGCCACAGCACCAGCCACCGGAAGGATTCGTACTCCCGGGCATTGGCGCCTTGATGCAGGCTCTGCACGACCCTGGAAGCCAAGGCCAGCACTCCGCAGGCCAGGGCCCCCAGCATGAGCAACAGGGGACCACCGCTCAGC
Source organism: Acidovorax sp. GW821-FHT10A04 (assembly GCF_059415825.1). Classification (NCBI taxonomy): domain Bacteria; kingdom Pseudomonadati; phylum Pseudomonadota; class Betaproteobacteria; order Burkholderiales; family Comamonadaceae; genus Acidovorax; species Acidovorax sp. GW821-FHT10A04. Next base: position 629,427 of record NZ_JBWKNZ010000002.1, on the reverse strand, counting down.
ACGACCAGGGTGCGGCCCCGACCCGGGGAAATCCTGAGCCTCCCTGTGCTCGCGGCCAAGACGGCAACCGCCGACAACAACAAAGCCCAGCGCACGCTCGATGCCCGCGCTTCAGGGTCTAGGCCGGTGGACGGCGCCTCCTTCCCCTTGCGGGGGGCCTTCGCCATCAGAACTTAGGGATACGGATGCGGCTGATCATCAGCGAGCCGGAAGCCGCAAACACCAGCACCAGCGGGTGCAAGGTGAAGCCGCCGATCAGCACCTTGCCGAACCACAGGTTCTCGCCCAGGGCACCCATGTACCCTGCCAGGGCCATCAGGGCCACGAGCACGATGGAGGTCGGGATGGGCGTGCCCTCGAAGTAGCGGACCTTGCCGTCGTCACCCGAGAGCGACTCGGCCGTGACGTTGTAGCGCGCCAGGCGCGAGACGCCGCAGGCCACGAAGTAGGCCAGCACCACGCGGTCGTACAGGCCCTGCATGCCGCAGCCATAGGCAATGATGGCAGGCGCCACGCCGAACGAGATCACGTCGGCCAGCGAATCGAGCTCGCGCCCCATGGCCGAGCTCTTCTGGCGCCAGCGCGCGATGCGCCCGTCGAGCACGTCGAAGACCAGCGCCGCCAGCACCAGGGCGGCGGCAAAGTAGATGTGCAGCACGTCGCGCGTGCCCAGGTAGGTCATGGCCGAGAACAGCGCCCCGACGCCGCACACCGCGTTGCCCAGCGTGAACCAGTCGGCCAGGTGGAACTCGCGGATCATCGAAAAGCGCTTGGGATGGGTTTGGGGAGTGGTCATGTCAGGAGCGCACCGGTCGCGCCAGGGAAAGTGGTGACGCCACATTATGGGCGGCGGCGCGCACCGCCTTCTGTAGGCACACTCCCCGCGCGGATGGGGTGGCACCGGCAGCAGGCGCATTCAGCCAAGGCCCCGCGCGATGGCTTTGCTCACTGTCAATGTTTTTGAACAGTGTGTCCATGGTTTTGTGCAATTGTCAAAAAATCATCGCGCACCAACAATGATCGGCCCACCTGGTTCCCAGGATGGGCCCGATTTGCCAGGAGACAAACCATGCACACTGCCGGGAGCGCACTCTCGCCCTGCCCCACCCCTGTCGCCGCGGGGGCCCCCGCTCCATGACGGCGGCCCCCCTTGGCACCGGCGGCGCGCGCGCACGCCCGCCCCTGTCGGCCCCCTTCGCCCCCGCGTTTCCGGTGCGCAGCCTGCAGGACGTGGAGCGCCTGGAGGCGCTGCCACTGGCCCAGGCGCTGCCGGTGCAGAGCACCTACGAGATCTTCTGCAACTCGGCCCATGCCTTTGGCGACAAGACGGCGCTGAGCTTTCTGCCCACCGCCGACCCGGCGGATGAACCCATGCGCTGGTCGTACGCGCAGTTGCTCGCTGGCATCCACCAGACGGCCAACCTGCTGCACGACCTGGGCGTGGGCCCGCAGGATGCCGTGGCCGTGCTGCTGCCCGGCTGCCTGGAATACCACCTGGCCCTGTGGGGCGGCGAGGCGGCCGCCATCGTGCAGCCGCTCAACCCGCTGCTCACGCCCGAGAAGCTCGCCTCCATGATGACCTTGGCCCGCGCCAAGGTGCTGATCGCCTATGGCGAGGACGGCGATTCGGGCTTCTGGACCAAGGCCATGGGCCTGCGCAGCCAGGTGCCGACCCTGCGCACCGTGCTGCGCGTGGCCCCGCACGGCGAGGCACCAGGCGCTGCCGGCCCGCTGCCCGACGGCGTGATCGACTTTGCCAGCCGCAGCGCCCAACCCGACGACCGGCTGGTGAGCGGGCGGCGCATCGCGGCCGGTGACATCGCGGCCTACTTCCATACCGGGGGCACCACGGGCGCCCCCAAGCTCGCGCGCCACAGCCATGGCGCGCAGGTGTTCACGGCCTGGGCCTGTGTGCAGATGCAGGGCATCCGACCCGAGGACGCCGGCATCAACGGCTACCCCCTGTTCCACGTGGCGGGCGTGCTGCCGGGCGCGCTGGCGGCACTGTCGGCCGGGGTGGAGACCATCATCCCGACCACCGGGCTGTTCCGCAACCGCCAGGTGATCGCCAACTACTGGCGCCTGGCCGAGCGCTACCGCTGCACCTACCTGTCGGCCGTGCCCACGGTGCTGGCGGCGCTGGCCAATGTGCCACTCGATGGTGCGGACATCTCGGGCCTGCGTTACTGCCGCACCGGTGCAGCGGTGCTGGCGCCCGAGCTGGCGGCGCGCTTTGAGCGCCTGTTCGGCCTGCATGTGCACGAGAGCCTGGGCATGACGGAGATGGCCGGCATCTCCACCATCACGCCACCGGGCGTGAACGCGCCCGCAGGCTGCGTGGGCTGGCGCCTGCCCTACACGCGGCTGCGCATCGTGGCGCTCGACGCGCACGGCAATGCCTCGGACCAGGAGATGCCGCCCGGCCAGCCGGGCATGGTGCTGTTCCACTCGCCCAACCTGTTCTCGGGCTTTCTCGATGCCGCCGACACGGCCCGGGCCTTCACGGCCGATGGCTGGCTGGCCACGGGCGACCTGGGTTTCGTCGATGCCGAAGGCCGCCTGCACCTGAGCGGGCGCTCCAAGGACCTCATCATCCGCAGCGGCCACAACATCGACCCGAAGGTGATCGAGGACGCCCTGGGCGCCCACCCCGCCGTGCAGCTGTGCGCCGCCGTGGGGGCCCCTGATGCCTATGCGGGCGAGCTGCCCGTGGTCTTCGCCACGCTGGTGCCGGGCGCCCAGGCCAGCGAGGCCGAGCTGCTGGACTTCGTCTGCGCGGGCGTGGACGAGGCCGTGTCGCGCCCGCGCACGCTGACCGTGCTGGAGACCATGCCCGTGACCAATGTGGGCAAGATCTACAAGCCCGCCCTGCGCCTGCAGGCCGCCTGCCGGACGGTGCAGGCGCTGGTCGACGGCGTGTGCACCGAACTCGGCGCCACCACGCGCCCCAGCGTGCAGGCAGAAGGCGAAAGCGCCGTGCGCGTGGCGGTCGACGGCGGCGCACCAGCCCTCGCAGACCGCCTGCGCCAGGTGCTGGCGCCCCTGCCCATCCAGGTGCAGGTGGTGCTGTCAGCGCCCGGTGCCTGAGTCTTTTACCCCCAAGACCCATAACGATTCCAGGAGACAAACCACCATGCGAACTTTCCAGACCCTTCAACGCCGCACCTGGCTCGGCGCGGCCGCGCTCGCCGTCGCCTCCCTCGCCGGCATGGCCGCCCAGGCCCAGCAGCCGGCCTACCCTGCCAAGCCGATCAAGGTGGTCGTGCCCTTTGCGCCGGGCGGCGCCACCGACGTGCTGGCCCGCGTGCTGGCCGAGAAGATGGCGGCCGGCCTGGGCCAGCCCCTGGTCATCGACAACAAGCCCGGCGCGGCAGGCATCATCGGCACCGATGCAGTGGCCAAGGCCGCACCCGATGGCTACACCATCGTGCTGGGCCTGAGCAATTCGCTGCTGACCAACCAGTTCCTCTACGAGAAGCTGCCGTACGACCCGCAGCGCGACCTGGCCCTGGTCTACCAGATCACCATCGCCCCGCTGGTGCTGGTGGCCCACCCCAGCGTGCCCGTGGCCACCGGCCCCGAGCTGCTCAAGTACGCCGCCGCCAACAAGGGCAAGGTGGCCTATGGCTCCTACGGCACGGGCGCCTACCCGCACCTGGCGGGGGCCTACATGAGCCTCACGCAGAACGCCGACATGAGCCATGTGGCCTACCGCGGCGAGGCGCCCATGGTGCAGGATTTGATCGGCGGCCAGATCCAGATGGCCTACGCGAGTGCCCTGGTCGCCAAGCCGCACATCGATGCCGGCAAGCTCAAGGCGCTGGGCGTGACCGGCGAGCGGCGCATGGGCATCCTGCCCAACGTGCCCACGCTGGCCGAGCAGGGCATGACCGACGAGGCCTACCGCGTGGCGGGTTGGCTGGCCTTTGCCGCGCCGGCGGGCACGCCGCCGGCCATCCTGGAGCGCCTGGCCGCCGAGGTGCGCAAGGCCGTGCAGCTGCCCGACGTGGCCCAGCGCATCGCGGGCATGGGCTTCGAGGCCCGCACCAACTCCTCACCGGCCGAGTTCAAGGCCGCGTACATGAAGGAGCGGCCGGTGTGGGAGCGTTTGATCAAGCAATCCGGCGCAAAGCTGGACTAACCCCCTGAGCCGCTTCGCGTCATCCCCCTCAGGGGGACACCCCCAGCGCGGCGGGGCGGCCCTTGCACGGGGGTGCTGGCCCAGGTCGCGCCAGTTTCACACCCCCTTGGCGGCCCGCTGGTTGGCAAACGCCACATACCAGTCCAGGCAACCCGGGTTGGCCATGGCGTCCTTGTTGACGACCTTCTCGATGGGCTGGCCCAGCAGGAGTTTCTTGATGGGCAGTTCCTGCTTCTTGCCGCTCAGGGTGCGCGGGATCTCGGGCACCTGGAAGATGTCGTCGGGCACGAAGCGCGGGCTCAGAGCGGTGCGCACGGCGCCGTTCAGGCGCTGGCGCGTGGCCTCGTCGAGCGCCACGCCCTCGCGCAGCACCACGAACAGCGGCATGTAGCTTTCGCGGCCCAGGTGCTCGAGGTCGACGACCATGCTGTCCAGCACCTCGGGCAGGGCCTCCACGGCGCTGTAGATCTCGCTCGTGCCCATGCGCAGGCCGTGGCGGTTGATGGTGGCGTCCGAGCGGCCGTAGATGGTGCAGCCACCGCTGGCACCGTCGATCTTGAGCCAGTCGCCATGGCGCCAGACGGCGCCGGCCTCGGGCCCCGTGTCGCCGCCGCCGGGGCGGCGGCCATGGCCGGGCGGGTACATGTCGAAATAGCTCGACAGGTAGCGTTCGCCGTTGGTGTCGTTCCACAGGTACAGCGGCATGGAGGGGATGGGCTGCACGCAGACCAGCTCGCCCACCTCGTCCTTCACGGGTTCGCCCTGGGCGTTCCACGATTCCACGGCCGCGCCCAGCATGCGGCACTGCATTTCGCCGGGCACCTGGGGCATCTCGCGGTGGCCGCCGATGAAGGCGCCGCAGAAGTCCGTGCCGCCCGAGATGTTGTTCCACCAGATGTCCGGGGTGCCGATGCGCTCGAACTGCGCCGTGCCCCAGGCCTGCACCTCGGGCGAGAGCGGCGAGCCCGTGGTGCCCAGGGCGCGCACGCGCGACAGGTCGCCGCAGGCGGCCAGGTCCAGCCCCGACTTCATGCAGTTGGCAAAGAACGCCGCACCCGCACCGAAGAAGGTGACGCCGGTCTCGGCCGCAAAGCGCCACAAGGTGCCCCAGTCGGGCCGGTCCTTGCTGCCGCCCGGGTTGCCGTCGTAGATCACGCAGGTGGTGCCCGACAGCAGGCCGCTGGCCTGGGCGTTCCACATCACCCAGCCGGTGGAGCTGTACCAGTGGTAGCGCTCGCCGAGGCTGTTGGCCTCGTAGCTGCAGCCGATGTCGTTGTGCAGTACCTTGAGCTGCAGCGCCACCAGCACCATGCCGCCATGGCCGTGCACGATGGGCTTGGGCAGGCCCGTGGTGCCGCTGGAATAGACGATCCACAGCGGGTGGTCGAAGGGCATCCAGGCGGGCTCGAAGGCATCCACCGCCGGCCCGCTGGCGGCCACGTCGGCCGCCCAGTCGGACCAGCCGGCCAGCGCCGCATCCGCAGCGAGGTTGGGCACCAGGATGGCGTGCTGCACGCTGGGCAGGGCCGCGCGCAACTCGCTGAGCACGCCCATGCGGTCGTGGTCGCGCCCGCCGTAGGTGATGCCGTCCACGCCGATCAGCACCGTGGGCTCGATCTGGCGGAAGCGGTCGAGCACGGCGTTCGTGCCCATGTCGGGGGCACAGATGCTCCACACCGCGCCAATGCTCACCGTGGCCAGCAGGGCCACCATGGCCTCGGGGATGTTGGGCAGGTAGGCGGCCACGCGGTCGCCGGGCTGCACGCCCTGGGCCTTGAGGTGGAGCGCCAGCGCGGCCACCTGGCGGCGCAGCTCGGGCCAGTCCAGCTCGCGGTGCTGGCCTTTTTCGTTGCGGCTGACGATGGCCGGCAAGCCGGCGGCATAGGCTGCCTGCACATGGCGCAGCGCCTGGCGCGCATAGTTGAGCTGCACGCCCGGGAACCACTCGGCCCCCGGCATGGTGTTCCTGGCCAGCGCCACCGTGGGCGGCGTGGGCGACTCGATCTCGAAGTAGTCCCAGACGCTGTGCCAGAAGGCATCGAGCTCGGTCGTGGACCAGCGCCACAGCGCGTCGTAGCTGTCGAAGGCCAGGCCGCGCTGGTCGCGCAGCCAGTCCTGGTACAGGCGGATCTGGGGAATGAACGGGGGGGTGTTGTTGGTTGTCTCCATGGCGACGCAGCGTACCAGCGCTGGCGCAGGCCTGCCATCGGGCGCCGTCCCCGGATTGACACCCGGGCGGCGCGGTCCACCTTCCCGCGCGCACCACAGACGGACACATTTTCTCGGGAAAACCCTTGCGAGGTACGACAACCGCTCGGAAATACTCGGTGTCGCCCGGGAGAGCCCCGTGGCACCACAACAAATGCATCGCCAGGAGCGAGGGGGGATGGACATGAAGAACACCTGGACGGCTGGGGGCACCGCTGTGCGCCCGCCGCACTGTACGCCCTGGGCCATCGCGGCCTTGCTGGGCCTGGCCTGCGCGGGCAGCGCCCAGGCGCTCAGCCCGCTGCCACCCGCCGTGTCGGGCGCCAGCACCTGCTTCCACAAGGACCGGGGCTTCGTCGCCCGGGCCCAGCTGGATTTCAGCGCTGAAAGCCCCGATGGGCTCTTCGACATCTACAAGGGCGCGCACTACCAGGGGCAATGGGCTTTCCAGAACGGCCAGGGGCAGTGGGTGGTGCTGCCCCCCTCGATCGGCGTGGTGCCCGTGGCCGGCAACGCGGTGCGCCATCCCCAGCGCAGCCAGGGCGCAGGCGTGGACATGCTGGAGGTGGCGGTCACCGAACCTGGCCTGCGCTCCGCCGCGGCCCTGCCCGGGCTCACGGTGTTCGTGGGCTATGGCGCCAGCGGGGCCCAGAGTTTTGCCGACCTGCTGGCGCGCCAGCGCTTCGGCGTGGTGGCGCAGATCGCGGGCGACGAGCCCCTGCGCGACCCATGCGATACCGCCGCGCCCGGTGCGGGCGGCGGGGGTACAGCACCCAACCCCGCGCCGTCGGGAAATCTGGTCGCCCTGAACGTGCGCGTACAGGGGCTGGGCCTCGGCCGCACACTGCAGCTCGGCCACGGCACGGCCACATTGAGCGCCACCCTGAACGAGCCCTACCGCTTCGCGCCCCAGGCGGCAGCGGGTGCCCCGCTGGACCTGCGCGTCACGGCCCAGCCCACCGGGCAGCGCTGCGCCGTGTCGGAGTCCGCCCCGGCCACCGTACCGGCCGACGGCGCTCCGGTCTTCGTGCGCTGCGTGCACACCGCTGGCGCCCACCTCACCATGCCCGACACCGAGCCCCGCAAGCCGCTGGCCGTGGGCTTTGCGCTGCGCGAGCTGGCCTACCCGGGCATCGCCTACGAAAGCCGGCCCGGCGTGGTGGGCGGCACCTTTCCCTATGAGTACCGCCTGCAGGGCTTCACGCGCAATGGCGTGGCGCAGAGCAGTGCCGACCTGTCGCTCGACTTCCGGCGCGGCACGGTGCGCTTCACGCCGCCTGCCGAGGGCAGCTACACCATCACGCTGGAAATCAAGGACAGTGGCAGCACGCCGCAGACGCTGGTGCGCAGCTTCACCGTCGACACGGCGGCCTCGCGCTTTGCATTCGTCGCTCCGGATGGACAGGACACCAGTGGCCGGGGCACGCGCGCAGCGCCCTACAGGACGCTCGCCTATGCCCTGGCACGCAGCACCGCGGGCCAGGCCCTCGTGCTGCGCCAGGGCACCTACCTGAGCGGCCCCTTGCGGCTGCTGGACAACAAGGCCAAGCAGATCCTCGCCTACCCCGACGAGGTGGCCACGCTGGACATGAACAGGGTGGACACCATTTCCGTGGCCTCCTCCACCGCACCGGCACCGCGCATCGAGGGCGTGGACATCGCCAACGTCAAGCAGTACGGCATCGTGAGCGACCCGAGCAAGGCAGGGCTGGTGGTGCGCCACGTGCGCTTCGTCAACGGGGAGGAAGGCCCCACCCTGAGCGAGAACCCCGCCTTCATCCATGGCTGGGGCGACACGGGCCCCGCCTGGCGCCACCAGTTCCTGGTGCAGGACAACGACTTCGGCACCTACGTGGGTGCAGGCTATGCCACCACCTTCTTCGATGCCGGCGAATCGCTCGTCGAGAACAACCAGCTGCGCCTGGGCAAGGTCAATGGCGGCTTCCACGACAAGGACAATTCGCAGAACAACACCTACCGCGAGAACTACATCGAGTTCTCGGCCGCCAACCGCACCACCTCGGGCATCCAGGTGTCGGCGCAGGACAATTCGGTGGGCGTGCACATCCACCACAACCTGCTGGTGAACGCCGGGATCCTGCTCGGAACGCAGTGCTTCCAGAGCACCTGCTCCATGCGCGACCACGACGTGCACCACAACACGGTCGTCAACCAGCGCATCGCCCTGAGCTGGGGGCCGTTCAACCCCACGAGTTCGGGCACGCGCATCAGCCACAACATCCTCAGCAGCGGCAGCACGCCGGCCTATGGCGGCCTGTCGTGCCAGAGCCGGCCAGCCGGCCTGGCCACGCAGCTGGCGGCCCGCGCCAACTGGATCGAAAGCACGGCCCCCCTGGCCTTCAAGGACAGCGAGTGCACGGGCAACGACATGGCATGGTCGGTGTGGCAAGGCACCTACGGCCAGGACACGGCGGCATCGGGCAGCAGCGTGGGCCCCACCAGCGTGCTGACCGGCTCCGGGCCGACCACCGGACTGCCGGCAGGCGACGCCCGCCGCACCCAGCGCGGGCACCAGTACTGACGCCACGGGGTCGCCTGCGGCCCCGTTTGATCGCGGCGGCCGAGGTGGTCAGCCGCCTTCGGGCTCGTGCAGGCCGGTGATGGCGTAGCCTTTTTCCTGCAGCTGAGCGCCTGGCTTGACGATTCCGTAGTGGTCCCAGCGGTCGGCATCTTCGTCCAGGTCCTGGCCTTTCACCTCGGTGTCCCAGTCCGTATTGGTCGCTTCTTCCGGAATTCGCTTTCCTTCCGGCACGGCCAGGTGGGTGAAACGGCCCTCAGCTTCGGCCCGACGGTAGATGTCCACGCGCATGGTTGGTCCTTTGGCGGTTACAAAGAAGCCACTCTACTGCCCATGGCGAAAAGGCGCCGTAGGAAAAACTCCCGCTGGCATCAGGGCCTTGGCGCGGGCCGGGAAAACCTGCAGAAACCCATCGCCTTGATTTTTCGCACACATGTGCTAAATTAGCGCCATGGACGCCAAGACCCAGAAAGCCGAGCTCACGCGCGCCGCCATCATCGGCGCCGCGCTGGACGTGGCTGCGGCCGACGGGCTGGAGTCCATCACCCTGCAGGCCGTGGCCGACCGCGTGGGCCTGTCCAAGAGCGGCGTGTTCTCGCGCGCCGGTTCGCGCGAGGCGCTGCAGAAGGCCGTGATCGAGGAGTACGGCCGCGGCTTCCTGGCCCAGGTGTTCGTGCCCGCCATGCAGCAGCCCAAGGGCCTGCCCCGCCTGAACGATATCGTGCGCCGCTGGATTGCGCGCACGCGCGACGTGGAGGCCTTCACGGGCTGCATCTACGTCGCCGGCGCCTTCGAACTCGACGACCGCGAAGGCGAGCTGCGCGACCTGCTGCACACCGAGATCACGCGCTGGCGCGCCGCCCTGCGCCGCACCGTGCTGCAGGCCATCGAGGCCGGGCACCTGCCCGCAGACACCCCGGCCGACCAGTTGGTGGCAGAGATCTACGCCATGGTCATGGGCCTGCTCCACGACGTGCGCTTCCTGCGTGATCCGCAGGCGGCGCAACGCACCGAGGCGTCGTGGGCGCGCCTCGTCAAGAGTTACCAGACCGCCTAAACCCCCTTTGCGCGCCATGGAACCCTTGCTTCTTGTTCGCCCAAATTTCGCACAACCGTGCGAAGAAAGGAAAACACCATGCTGATCCTTGTCGGACTTGCCGCTGCCGCGGCCCTCGCAGGCGCCTTGCATGCGGTGCGCCAGACCCTGGCCCGCCTTCCGCGCAGCAACCGCGACTGGGTCTTCTACTGACCGCACGCGCCTCTCCCTCTCTGGAACCCTTCCACCCCCCTACGGAGCCCCACCATGAGCCAGTCCACCGCCGTGCAGGCCACCTCGAACTTCTACGGCGCCCATGCCGGCATGCGCCTGGTGCGCCTGGCACTGGGCACGGCGCAGCACCTGTGGCCCCGGCTCGCCGTGCGCACCGCCTACCGCCTCTTCGGCACGCCCCTGCCCTTGCGCAAGCCGGGCCACCAGGCCCTGGTGGCCGCCGGCTGGCAGGCCGAGCGCTGGCCCTTCGAGGACGCCGAGATCACGCTCTACACCCGCAGCGACCTGCCTACCAAGGGCCCGGTGGTGCTGTTGTCCCATGGCTGGGGCGGGCATGCGCGGCACATGTTGCCCCTGGCCGATGCGCTGGCCGCGCGCGGCATGCACCCCGTGCTCGTGGACCTGCCCGCGCACGGCGGCAGCCGGGGGCGCGTGAGCAACCTGCCGCAGTTCGCCCGCGCCATCGAGTACGCCACGGCGCGCCTGCAGGCCCGCGGCAACACGCTGGCAGCCGTGGTGGCCCATTCGCTGGCCGCCAACGCGGCGGCCCATGCCGCGAGCCGGGGCCTGCCGGCCGCCCGGCTGGTGCTGCTGGCGCCGCCCGCCTCGCCACGCGAGTACACACGGCTGTTCGCACAGGTGTTCGGCCTGAGCGAGACCACGCGCGCCGCGATGGAGCGGCGCATCGAGGCGCGCGAGGGCATCCTCATGCCCCAGTTCGAACCCCAGGCCGTGGGGCCGCGCATCGCCCAGCCGACCCTGGTCGTGCACGACCGGGGCGACCGCATCAACCGCTTTGCCGACGGTGAGGCCTACCGCGACCACATTGCGGGCGCGCAACTGCTGGCCACCGACGGGCTGGGCCACCGCAAGCTGCTGCAGGACGAGGCCGTGCTGAACGCCGTGGCGGATTTCATACAGGCTTGATGCCGCCCCGGGCGCCAGGCCTATGATCGGCAGCCTGTTCCTGCCGACCCGAATTCCCGATGCCCCTGCTCATCTCTGCCTGGCCCATCCTGGTCTGGGTGCTGCTCGCCTTGGTCGTGTTGTCCGCCATTTTCTTTCTCGCCCGGGGTGATCGCCGCGCCTTCCTGCAGCTGCTGGCCCTGGTGGCCTGTTTCCTGATCGGGGCGCTGCTCATGGAGTTCATGCTCTTCATGGCCGCGCGCATGTCGCGCACGGGCGGCGTGCAGGGCACGCCGGTGCTGGGCGACGGTACGCGCCAGCTGTTGCAGACCATTGCCAACCCGCGCTCCATCACGGCGCCACCGCTGTCGCTGGCTGCGATGGCGGCGTATTCGGTGCCGCTGTCCTGCCTGTGGCTGCTGGTGGCCTGGGTGCTGCACCTGCGCGGCGGCGGCAAATCGGGCGCTGGCAAGAAGAAAAAGCCGGCCAGGGCCTCGGCCAAGTCCCGCAAGGCTTGACCCACGGCAAAGCCCCTGCTGGCACCAGGGCAGCACAATGGGGACGCACCCGCAGCGGGTGCGTTCACACCCTGTTGCCATGACCTCCCGAAGTGACGTTCTCATCGTGGGCGCCGGCCCCGCCGGGCTTTCGCTCGCCATCGCGCTGGCGCAGGCCGGCTTCAGCGCCACCGTGGTGGAGCAGCAGCCCGGGGCGGCGCTGGCCGACCCGGCACCCGATGGCCGCGAGATCGCGCTCACGCACCCCAGCGTGGCCACGCTGCAGCGCCTGGGCACCTGGGCCGGCCTGCAGGCGCACGAGCGCGGCACGATCCGCGAGGCCCAGGTGCACGATGGCCCCCTGGGCCGCCACGGCCCCCTGCGGCTGCACACCGGCGGCGCCCAGGCGCTGGGCGCCATCGTCTCCAACCACGCGCTGCGGCGCACCGCCCACGCCGTGGCTGCGCGCACCGCGGGCGTGCGCATCCTCGCCGGCGCGCAGGTGACGCGGGTCGCCACCGGGGTCGAGCATGCCGAACTCGACTGCACGCTGGGCCCGGCCGAGGGCACGACGGCTTCGCAAACGCTGCGCTTGCAGGCGCCCCTGCTGGTGGCGGCCGACAGCCGCTTTTCGGTCACGCGGCGCCAGCTCGGCATCGGGGCGGACATCACGGACTTCGGCCGCACCGTCATCGTCTGCCGCATGCGGCACGCACAGCCCCATGGCGGCACAGCCCACGAATGCTTTGGCTACGCGCGCACGCTGGCCATCCTGCCCCTGGCCGATGCCGCCGATGGCCGGGCCGCCTGCTCGGTGGTGGTCACGGCCGGGGCGGCTGATGCCGCGGCGCTGATGGCCCTGCCACCCGAGGCCTTTGCTGCGCAGGTGCAGGCCCAGTTCCAGCAGCGGCTGGGGGCCATGGAACTGGAAGGCGAGCGCCATGCCTACCCGCTGGTGGGAGTGTATGCCCGGCGCTTTGCGGGCCCACGCTGTGCGCTGCTGGGCGATGCCGCCGTGGGCATGCACCCGGTGACGGCGCACGGCTCAACCTCGGGCTGGCGGGCGTGGAGCGCCTGGTGGCCGCCCTGGTGGCAGGCCGCCACCAGGGGCATGACACCGGCCATACCGCGGCACTGGCCCGCTATGCGAGCGAGCACCACCGCCATGCCTGGCCGATGTACCAGGGAACGAACGCCATCGTGCGGCTCTACACCGACGCCCGGCCTGTGCCACGCCTGCTGCGCCAGGGGGTGCTGCAGCTGGCACGGCGCCTGCCACCGCTGCGGGCAGCCATCGTGGGGCAGCTCACCGGGCCCCTGGGCGCTTCCCCACATGCCCACCGGAGCACGCTGCGCCCCTGGGACTGAGAGGGTGTCCTAAGCGCTGAGCATGCCCCAGACCAGCGCCACGCCGGCGACCAGCAGATCACCGGTCACGCTCGCCTCGGTCGCGCCGGCACTGCTGAAGCGCTCCTTCTGCCGCTCACGCTCGGCGCGCGTGCGGTCGCGCTCCAGCGACACCAGCGCATCGGCCAGGTCGGTGCGCTGCGGCGGGTGCAGCTGGGCGGCGCGCTGCCCGGCCTGGGCGTAGCCTTCCAGAGCGCGCTTCACGGCCTCCGGATCGATGAGCGAGAACGCTGCGCGGCAGTAGGGGCAGGCGTGGTCCTTGCGGATGTCCACGGGGGCGCCGCAGCTGGTGCAGTAGATGGCGCCGACGCGCTGGGCGAGGTCCGCCACCTCAGGCTGGGTCATGTGGCGCACGAAGCCCTTTTCCACCATGAAGGACGAAAAGGTGCTGAAGCGGCCATGCTGGCTGGCGCAGCGGTACAGGACGTAGCGGCCGCTGCGCACCAGGTCGAAACCGTGCGCGAGCGGGCGCACGCAGCGCGGGCAGGCCATGCTGTTCTGCAGGGGGCGCCGCTCGTCGGTGCGGTGCTCGTGCAGCAGCTTGAACAGCTCCACCACCGCCGCGGGCGCCAGCTTGAGGTTCTCGTGCCGGTCGAACCAGATGCCCTGGCAGGGAAAGCAGATGTCGAGCGCCAGTTCGCCGCCCAGGTTGGTGGCGAACCGGTGCTCTTGCATGGGCTGGCGGCAGGAGGGGCAGGAAGGGAGGTGCTGCATGGACAAAGGAAAAGCCGGCGGGATGCGGTCATGGTAGCGCGCCGGCCGGCTGACCCGCAGGCGACGCGGCCCAGGGCCCGGGCGCTTGAACCGAAGCACAATGGCAGGCTCATCTGCCAACCACCAAGGGGCCCTGCTCACCCTTTGCGAGAAAGAAAAGAACGATGCCTGCCATCTGGAAGAAACCCATCACCGTCGAATCGCTCACCCACCACAGCCTGCGCACGGCCGTGCCGCACCTGGGCATCGAGTTCCTGGAGGTCGGCGACGATTTCGTGCGCGGCCGCGTGCCCGTGGACGAGCGCACCCACCAGCCCTACGGCCTGCTGCACGGTGGCGTGAGCGTGGTGCTGGCCGAGACCCTGGGCTCGGTGGGCGCGGCCCACGCCTGCCCCGAGGGTTACCGCGCCGTGGGCCTCGATATCAACGCCAACCACCTGCGCTCCACCCAGAGCGGCTGGGTGACAGGCACGGCCCGCCCGGTGCACATCGGCCGCACCACGCATGTGTGGCAGATCGACATGGTCAACGACGCGGGCGAGATGACCTGCGTGTCGCGCATCACCATGGCCATCCTGGCGCCGCGCTGACCCCGGCCCCTGGCCTGGGCCGGCGCCCGGACGGCCGTTCTGCCTCAGTCGACGGAAAGCTTCACGCGCTTGACCACCTCGGCGTAGCGGGTGCGGTCTTCCTGCGTGAGGTCCACCACCTGCTGCACCGGACCCGGGCTCGGGACGAAGCCGAAGTTCGCGAACTTGTCTCTCACGTCGGGGAGGGCCAGCGCCTCGTTCACGGCCTTGTTGATGTCGGCGGCCGTGGCCGCTTGCGTGCCGCGCGGCGCCATCAGGGCCACCCAGGTCGAGGCATGCAGGCCCTTGGGGCCGCCGGCGGCCTCCAGCGTGGGCACCTCGGGCATGGCCGGCGACTTCGCGCTGTCTGCCACGGCCAGCAGGCGCAGCTTGCCGCCGCGCACCAGCGGGCCGGCACTGGCGATGCTGCCGAAGGCCCAGTCCACCTCGCCCATGGCCACCGCCGCATAGAGCTGGCTGGTCTCCTTGAAGGGCACGTGCACCATCTCCACGCCGGCGGCATGCGCCAGGCGCTCGGAATGCAGGTGGATCGGCCCGCCCACGGCGTTGGAGCCGTAGGTCAGCGGCTTGCGCTTGTCGGCGGCCGCCGCCATCAGCTCCTGCACGCTCCTGTAAGGGCTGGACGCCCCCACGGCGATGAAGAACGCCGTCTTGTACAGCACGGCCACCGGCACCAGGTCCTTGTCGGGGTCGTACGAGAGCTTCTTGAAGATCAGGGGGTTGATGGACAGGTTGCCAACGTCCACCACCACCAGCTCGCTGCCATTCGGCGCGGCGCCCTTCACGCCGTTGATGGCCACCATGCCGGCGCCGCCGGGCTTGGCATCGATGACCACGGCCCGGCCCCAGCGGGCCTGCAGCTTCTCGCCCACGATGCGTGCCACCACGTCGGGCCCGCTGCCGGTGGGGAACACGGTGGTGATGCGCACGGGCAGGCCCGGCGCAGGCTGTGCCCAGGTGGCAAAGGGTGCCGCCAGGGCCAGGAGGCCGGCGGCGCGGCGGGTGATGGGTGGCATGTCTTGTCTCCGTTTTTTTTGATGGCTGACCTGGTGGAATTCTTGGATTGCTGCTACCCCGGGGCGCGCCCGGTCACGCGGTCCAACAGGCCCCGGCCGTCCTCGGGCCAGTCGTCGCCGCGCCAGGCCACATGCTGGTCCGGCCGGACCAGGGTGTAGCGCGTGGGGTAGAGGCTGGCAACACCGCCCTCCTCGCACTGCAGCACCTTGAGCGGCAGCCGGGCGGCCGCGCACTGCAGCCGGATGCGTTCCAGCTCGGCCCTGTCGGCCTGCGGCGCGGCGAGCAGGGTGAAGCCCGGGCCGAACAGGTCGTACAGGGAGCTGCCGTCGTGCAGCCAGGCATGCGGGGCCAGGCTGCCCGGGCGCGAGGTGGGCACGTAGTTGATGAAGTCACGGGCCGGCGCTGCCGTGCCATCGGGCACGGTGACCGGCGAATCCTCGTAGCGGTAGCCCAGCACCACCCCCAGGGTGGCGAACTCGCGCATCTTGGTGGCCTGGATGCGCACGCCGATCTCCGCGCGCAGGCGCCGACCTTCGGGCGTGTCGTCCTCCACGCCTGCGGCGGACAGCTGGTTGCCCAGCACCGCGTGGTTGGCCTCGGCCTCGGCCATCACCCACTCGTGCACCGGCCGGCGCTCGGCCTCGTAGCTGGCCAGCAGGGCATCGCCGCCCCAGCCCTGCAGCCGGGCAGCGAGCTTCCAGCCCAGGTCGACCCCGTCGGCCACGCCCATGTTCATGCCGTAGCCGCCAAACGGCGGATGCAGGTGGCAGGCATCCCCGGCCAGGAACACGCGGCGGTCGCTGTAGCGGTCGGCAATCAGGCGGCTGGCCACCCACTCGTCGCTGCTCAGCAACTCGTAGGGCAGGTCCAGGCCGGTGGCCTGGCGGATCAGGGCGGCGGCGTCCAGGTCCGACAGCTTCACGCCCTCGGGCACCCGGGTGGGCATGAAGAACCAGGTGTCGCCCCGGTCCATGGGCCCGATGAGGCTGGGCAGCTCGGTGTTGACCTGCCAGTACATGATGGCCGGGCCATGGCGGTGCGCCTGGGCCAGGCCCGGGGCGCGAAACACGATGTTGTAGTTGCGCGAGAGGCCGTAGGTGCCCTCCATGCGCGCACCGATGAGTTCGCGCACCTTGCTGCGCGCGCCGTCGGCTCCCACCACATAGTCGGCGCGCACGCAGAAGTCGGTGTCGCCCACCCGGTCGTGCAGGTGGACCTCGACGCCCTCTTCGTCCTGGTCGAAGCCGCCGAGCTCGCAGTTGAAGCGCAGCTCCACGCCGGGCAGCGATTGGGCATGGGCACGCAGCACCTCTTCCACCGTGTACTGCGGAATCCACTGCGCATGTTCGGAGTACAGCGGGTTGCGTCCCGGCGCGCAATACATCGCGTTCTCGAAGCGGGTGAGCTCGGGCCCGGCCAGGCGGGTGACGAAGACCACGTTGGAGGGGTAGTCCATGCCCAGCGGCGATGCGGCGCGCAGCTGGTCGGCGATGCCCCAGCGGCGCAGGTGCTCGCGGGTGCGCACATTGGTGGTCTTGGCGCGCGGGGCGTAGCCCACGCGGTCGTTGCGTTCCACCAGCAGGCAGCGGATGCCGCGGTGGCCGAGTTCTATGGCGAGCGCCAGGCCCACGGGGCCGGCACCGACGATCAGGACCTGGACGGATTGCATGGCGGGACTTTTTTCGGGATCTGGATCAAGGGCATGGGGCGATCGTAGGCAGTGGCCCGCGTCTGCGAAAGACGGCAAAATTCGCACACTGATCGAAATTTGCGATCACCCAGCAGCCTTGGAGCGTTCATGAAATTCAATGCCCTGCGCGACTTCCTGGCCGTGGCCGAGCGTGGCAGCCTGCGCGGCGCGGCGCGCCACCTGGGCAGCGCCCAGGCCGCCCTGAGCCACAGCATCCAGGAGCTGGAGAAGGACCTGGGCGTGCCGCTGTTCGAGCGCAACAGCCGCGGCGTGTCGCTCACGCCCATGGGCGAGGTGTTCCTGCGCCGTGCCCGCTCGGTGGTGGAGGACGTGCGCCGTGCGCGCGAGGAGATCGACCAGCTGCGCGGGCAGGTGCACGGCCGCCTGGCCATCGCCATGTCCAGCGTGCCGCACCTGGCGCTCTACCCGGGGGCGCTGCGCGCCTTCCGCCAGCGCTACCCCGAGGTGCGGCTGGACATCATGGACGCGGTGTACCCGCGCGTCGAAGCGCGCCTGCTCGACGGCAGCCTGGACTTCTACGCCGGCCCCGCGCCCGCGGACACGGCGGCGGGGCTGGCGGTGGAGAGGCTGTTCGACAACACCCGCGTGGTCGTCGGGCGCAAGGGGCATCCGCTGGCCGGCGCCCGCTCCCTGAAGGAGCTGGCCGGTGCGGAGTGGATCACCAGCTCGGTGACCCACAAGGCCGAGGAGGAGATCGGCCCGCTGTTCCGCCAGCACGGCCTGCCGCCGCCGCGGCTGGTGATGAGCTCGCACTCCACCCTGACCTTCCTCACGTCCATGGTCTATTCCGACCTGCTCATGGTCCTGCCGATCCAGTGGACGCAATCCCCCCTGCTCGGGCTGGTGCAGCAGATCCCGGTGCGCGAGCTGATCCCCGCACCACCGATCTGCCTGGTGACGCGCGGCGGCATGCCGCTGACGCCCGCGGCCGGGTACTTCTGCGACATGCTGCGGCGCGAGGCGCACCGGGTGGCGCAGCCGCCAGCCTAGGCATCAGACCCCGGCGCAGATCCCGTCGGCGCGTGGGTCGGTCGCGCCCTCGATGCGCCCGTCGGGATGGAAGGCCACCGCCCCGGCATGGCCCATCATGTCGTCGAAGGCGCCCACCACCTGCACATCGTGGCCGGCGGCACGCAAGGCATCCACCAGGGCCGGGTCCACGCGCGATTCGAGCTTGAGGTTGGTGGACTGGTCGCCCCAGGTGCGGCCCAGCAGCCAGCGCGGCGCGGTCACCGCGGCCTGCATGTCCTGGCCGAAGAGCACGTGGCGCGTGAACACCGCCGCCTGGGTCTGCGGCTGGCCCTCGCCGCCCATGGTGCCGTAGGCCAGCACGCGCCCATCCTTGAGGTGCGCCAGCGCCGGGTTCAGGGTATGGAACGGCAGGCGCCCGGGCTCCAGCTGGTTGGGCCCGGCGCCCAGGGTGAACGAAGCGCCGCGGTTCTGCCAGTGCAGGCCGGTCTCGGGCAGCACGATGCCGCTGCCGAACTCCCAGTAGATGCTCTGGATGTAGCTGACGACATTGCCGTGGGCATCGGCGGCGCCCATCCACACCGTGTCTCCGGGCTCCGTGGGCTCGGGCCAGGGCGCGGCGCGGGCCTTGTCGATGCGCGCGGCCTCGGCATCAAGGGAGCTGGCCTGCAGAAAAGCCATCGGGTCGGCGCGCATGTACGCGGGGTCGCCCACATGCCGGTTGCGCCAGGCGAAGGCCCGCTTGGTCGATTCCACCAGGCCATGCACATGGTCGAAGCCCTCGGCCTGGCCCACGCCCAGGCGGTCGAACATGCCCAGGATGGCCAGCGAGGACACGCCCTGCGTGGGCGGCGGCTGGTTGAACACACTGCCGGCCGACAGCTGCACCGACAGCGGTGCCACCTGCGCGGCGTGCCAGCCCTCCAGGTCGGCCAGCGCCAGCGGGCTGCCCAGGGCCTGCAGGTCGCGCGCCATGCTGCGCGCCAGGTCGCCGCGGTAGAAGTCGTGCAGCCCGGCCTCGGCCAGGCGCTGCAGCGTGGCCGCAATGCGCGGCTGGCGCAGGGTGTCGCCGCGGTGCGGCTGGCCCTCGGGTGCAAAGGCGGCGGCAAAGCCGGGCACATGTTCGAGCTCGGCCCACTTGGCACGCGTCAGCTCGACCTGGGAGGTGGTGATGGGCATGCCCTCGCGCGCATGGCGGATGGCGTCTTCGAGCAGGCGCGCCAGCGGCAGCGGCTTGCCGCCCCAGGCGCGGGCCACTTCCAGGGCCTCGGCCCAGCCGCCGATGGCACCGGCCACGGTGAGCGCCGCGCGCGGTCCGCGCGTGGGGATGGCCGCGTCTCCATGCGCCTGGTAGAAGGCCGCATCCGCCGCCTGCGCCGCGCCGCCGCAGGCGCGCACTGCGACCGGCGCCGCCGTGCCCGGCGTGTGGATGAGCCAGAAGCCATCGCCGCCCAGGCCGTTCATGTGCGGGTAGACCACCGCGATGGCGGCGGCTGTCGCGACCATGGCCTCGACCGCGTTGCCGCCCTCGCGCAGCACGGCAGCGCCGGCCTGTGCAGCCAGGTGGTGGGGAGCGGTGACCATGCCACCGCGGCTTTGCAGGCTGTGCAACATCGAGAAGTCTCCGGTTATGGGGAAAGATGCTAGTCCATCAGCGAGACATGCGCTGCCACCACGCACCAGCCCTGGCCGGGCATGCGCACCCAGGTCTGCTGCTGGCGGCCGGTGCGCGCACTGCCCTCGCGCGTGAACTCGGTGCTGGCGGTGGCGAAGTCGCGCCCGTAGGCCGTGATGCAGGTATTGCGCAGCGTGCGCGCCAGCCCCGCGGGTGAACGGCCGCTGCGAAAGGCGCGGATGGCATCGATGCCATAGAGGCATTCCGTGGCGCCATAGCGCACCGTGTGCTGGCCATGGCAGAACAGCGCGTCGAGCACGTCCACTTCGTTGTGGACCAGTGCATGCTCGTAGCGCGCAAACGCAGCCGTGACCTCGGCGAGGACATCGGGCAGGTTGATGGTTGTCGTGCTGTCGTTCATGTCAGTGTCCACCGCCGAGATACGCCCGTGTGAGGGCATCGTTGGCCGCGATCTCCGCCGCCGTGCCCTGGGCCACCACGCGCCCGCCTTCGAGCACATAGGCCCGGTCGGCCAGCGACAGCGCGAGCGCCGCCATCTGGTCCACCAGCACCAGGGTCATGGATTCGTCGCGCAGGCGCGCCAGCGAGGCGAACAGCTCCTCGATGACCTTGGGCGCCAGGCCCAGCGAGGGCTCGTCGAGCAGCAGCACGCGCGGGCGGCTCATGAGGGCGCGGGCAATGGCCAGCATCTGCTGCTCGCCGCCCGAGAGCAGGCCGGCGCGCTGATACAGGCGTTCGCGCAGGCGCGGAAAGCGCTGCAGCATCTCTTCCACCCGGGCCTCGCGGCCCTCGGGGTGCAGGAAGGCGCCCAGCCGGATGTTGTCGAGCACCGAGAGCTCGGGGAAGACCTGGCGCCCCTCGGGCACCAGCACCAGGCCGCGCGCCACGATCTGCTCGGCGCGCAGCGGGCCCAGCTCCCCCCCCTGCAGGTGGATGCCCCCCTCCACGGGACGGTGCAGGCCGGCCAGGGTGCGCATCAGCGTGGACTTGCCGGCGCCGTTGGCGCCCAGCAGGGCCACCATCTCGCCCTGGCGCACACGCAGGTCCACGTTGTGCAGCACGGGCTCGGCACCGTAGCCGGTGGTGAGCCGGCCCACGCCCAGCACCTCGGGCGCGTCGCCCGGCAACTGGCGGCCGACGGCGGCATGCACCGCCACGGCGCCGCCTGCGCCCTCGCCCAGGTAGGCCTTGCGCACGGCGGGATGGGCCTGCACCTCGGCCGGCGTGCCTTCGGCCAGGTGGCGGCCCGACTCCATCACCACCACATGGTCCGACAGGCCCATCACCAGCGCCATGTCGTGCTCCACCAGCAGCACGCCCACGCCCTGGTCGGCAATGCGGCGCAGCAGTGCGGAGAGCTGGTCCTTGTCCTCGGTGGACAGGCCGGCGGCCGGCTCGTCAAGCAGCAGCACCTCGGGCCGCAGGGCCAGGGCGCGGGCGATCTCCACCAGGCGCCGGTCGACGTGGGCCAGGTCGGCCGCCGGCACCTGCACGGCACCCTTGTAGCCGCACCAGGCCAGCAGGGCGCGCGCTTCGTCCCGCGCGCCGGGCGAGCACACGCGGCCATCGCCCAGCAACGGGCCCAGGGTGCCGCGTGCCAGCGCCAGGGCCACGTTGTCGAGCACGCTGAGCGAACCGAAGAGCTGCGAGGTCTGGTAGCTGCGCGCCACGCCGGCCCGCGCGATGCGCCAGGCACCGCGGCCCTGCAGCGGCTCGGCGCCCAGCAGCGCGCCGCCGCTGGTGGGGGTGTAGAAGCCGCTGAGCATGTTGAGCACCGTGCTCTTGCCCGCGCCGTTGGGCCCGATCAGGCTGGTGACGGCACCGGGCCGCACGGCAAACGACAGCTCGCTCACCGCGCGCACGCCGCCGAAGACCATGGACAGGCCCTGCGCGCCCAGCGCCCTGCCCTGTGCCGGCTTCAGGGCCGGCAACGCGTCGCCATGCGCGGCCGTGCCATCCACGGGCGCGGGTGCGCTGCGGTGCAGCCGCGCCAGCAGCCCCACCAGGCCCTGCGGCGCCACCCACAGCACCACCAGCAGCAGTGCGCCAAAGAACAGCAGGCGGTACTCCTCCAGGCTCGACAGCAGCTCGGGCAGCAGGCCGACGATGACGGCGCCCACCAGCGGCCCGGCGATGCTGCCCGCACCGCCGATCATCACCACCAGCACGAACAGGATGGACTGCAGGAAGGAAAAGCTGTGCGGCGTGACGAAACCCGAGAGCGGCGCATACAGCCCGCCCGCCAGCCCCGCGAGCAGGGCAGACAGGGCGAACGCCACGGTCTTCACGGCCAGCGGGTTCAGGCCGATGGACTCGGCCGCCGTCTCGGAATCACGCACCGCACGCAGCGCGGCGCCCCAGGCGCCCCGCGACAGCCGCACATAGGCCAGCAGCGCCACCGCCACGGCCACGATGGCCAGCACCGCGATGGCCCGTTCGCCGCGCAGCGCGGCCATGCCCATTGCCGGTGCGGCGATCCCCATGATGCCGTTCTGCCCGCCCGTGAGGTCGCGCATCTCCACCGCGCTGTGCTCCACGATCAGGCCGAAGGCAATGGTCACCATGGCCAGGTAGGGGCCCTTGACGCGCAGCGCCGGCAACGCGAGCAGCGCACCCATGGCGCCGGCCAGCACGGCCGCGACCGGCCAGGCGGCCCAGAAGCTCCAGCCCGCCTTGGTGGTGAGGATGGCCACCGCATAGGCGCCGATGGCGTAGAAGCCCACGTGCCCGAAGGACACCTGGCCCGACAGGCCGAGCAGCACGTTCAGGCCGATGCCCACCAGCGCCAGCAGCGCCACATTGGCCAGCACGAAGACGTAGTAGCCGTTGACCTGGGTGGCCAGCGCCAGGCCCACGGCCACGCCCAGCGCGGTGAGGCCCAGCAGCGCCGGCATGGCCAGCCCGCGTGCGGACGAAGGAGGGTGAAGGGATGCAGTCTGCATGGAAAGAGGCGTGTTCTTCTTCGTCATACCTTGCGCACCAGGGCACGCCCGAACAGCCCGTTGGGGCGCACGGCCAGCGCCACGATGACGAGCGAGAAAGTGAGGATCTGCGTGTAACCCGAGCCCAGCGTGGAGGTGATCAGCGCCTCGGCCACGCCGAAGAGCAGGCCCGCGGCCATGACGCCCCAGGCACTGCCGATGCCGCCCAGGATGGCGACCGCAAAGGCCTTGAGGCCGAACAGCGTGCCCATGTCGGACTGCACGTTCACGAGCGGCGCGATGAGCACGCCGGCCACGCCCGCGAACACGGCCGACAGCGCGAACGCCGCCGACACCACGCGCCCGATGGGAACGCCCATGAGCCGCGCGGCATCGCGGTTCTGCACCACGGCCAGCATGGCCGTGCCCCAGCGCGTACGCCGCGCCACGAAGTGCAGCACGGCGGCCAGCACCAGGCCGATGGCCGGGATGAGCAGCTGCAGCGGGTACACGCCCAGGCCGATGTCGCCCAGCGTCATCGGCGCCTGGGCCAGGGGCGAGGGCAGGCTGCGCGGCTCCTTGCCGAAGGTGAACATGGCCAGGTTGTCGACCACGATGCCCAGCGCCACCGTGGCCATCAGCCAGGCGTCCGAGTTGCGGCGCGCGAACGGGCGCACGGCGAAGAACTCCACGGCCAGGCCATAGAGCGCGCACAGCAGCAGCGCCAGCAGCACGGCCAGCGCCATGGGCCAGCCCAGCACCATGGCAAAGCCGTAGGTGAGCACGGCGCCCAGCATCATGGAACTGCCCTGGGCGAAGTTCACGGTGCCGGAGACCACGAAGGTGACGTGAAAGCCCAGGGCCATGAGCCCGTACATGCTGCCCAGGCCGATGCCGCTGATGAGGGCGGAGAGAAAGAGCATCGTGGTGATCGAAGAAATGGGGAAAAGCAGGAAAAGTTCCGCGCCGATGGGGGCGCGGGACCGCGAGGCGTGCAGGGCTTATTTTTCGAGGCCGACCGGCAGGATGCGGTTGCCGATGAACTGCGCCCAGACGTAGTCGTTCTCGCTCAGCGCGTCGTGGTTGGCTTCGCTGAAGGGCTTGTCATAGCCCTTGATCAGGCCCTCGTACTTGCCGATCTTGTAGAAGCCCTGGCGCACGGCGTCGCCATCGGTGCTGCCGGCCTGGGTGATGGCCAGCGCCGCGAGCTGCATGGCGTCGTAGGCATTGGCCACGCCCACGGCGGGGGTGATGTTGTCGGGGCCCTTGATCTCGGGGTATTTGGCCTTGAGTGCCGCCACCACCTTCTCGCCCACCGGGCCTTGCTTGCCGAAGAAGCTGTAGGTCTGCACGAAGTGCACGTTCTTGGCGTTGGGGCCGGCCAGTTCGGTGAAGCGGCCGCCCGCAGGGCCCCAGTGCGAAACGATGGGCACCTGCCAGCCCATGCGGTCCAGCGACTTGACCACCTGGGCCGAGGGGCCCACGTTGCCCACCAGGAACAGCGCGTCGGCGCCGGCGGCCTTCAGGCGTGTGAGCTGGGGCACCACGTCCACGTCGCTGTCGCCGAACTTCTCGATGCCGGCGGCCTTCATGCCCTTGGCCGTCAGCGCTGCGGTCAGGCCCTTCTCGTTGGACTCGCCCCAGGGGTTGTTCACCAGGATCATGCCGGGGTTCTTGGCATTGAAGGTCTTTTGCGCATAGGCCAGCATGCCGCGATCGACGATCTCGTCCACGGCCGAGACGCGGAACGCGAAGTTGGGCTTGGCGCCGTTCTTGGTCACCGGCGTGCCTGCGGCCCAGGGGCCCATGAAGGGCACCTTCTCCTGGTTGGCCAGCTGCACGATGGCGATGGAGACCGGCGTGTCCAGCCCGCCGAAGAGCACGGCCACCTTCTCCTTGTAGATCAGCTCGCGCGCTGCGGTCACACCCTTGGCGGGGTTGGCCTCGTCGTCGCGGCGCACCAGTTCGAGCTTGCGGCCGCCGAGCAGGCCGCCCTTGGCGTTGATCTCCTCGATGGCGATGGTCAGGCCGCGCGTGATGGCGTCCCCCGCCAGCGCCGACTGGCCCGAGAGCGCGGTGACCAGGCCGACCTTGATCGGATCGGCGGCATGGGCAGTGCCCAGGACAGCCCAGGCCGCGGTGGCGAGCGTGGCGGCGGCAAAGCGGCGGCGGGTGGTGAAAGGCATGGCGGTTCTCCTGCAGTGGCGGGTGGACGGGGATGAACGGATCGGTGGGCGGGATTCGGTCCGCCTCGGGAGGCTTCACCAGCAAGCACCGTGCCAGTGTCAACAAATGCTTATGTTTATTGGCGACTACATTTATACGTAATTGTCGACAATCTGGCACATGCTTTGCTGACAACAAGAACCAAGGGGCGTTCACCGTGTTCTGCCCCATTCCGAAGCACCGCCGTCGCATTTCGCACCCCGGTGGTGCAACCAGGAGCACCAACATGCAGCAGCAACCATCCACACCGCCCTCCCAGGACGCCGGCGCCATCGTCGAAGAGTTCCTGCGCCTGGTGATGATTCCCGACCCCGTGGCAGCCAGCCGCTTCGTCGCACCCGGCCTGGCCATCCGCTTCACGGGCGGGCGCCCCATGCGCCAGCCGGCCGAGTGCAGCGCCTTCAACGCCACGCGCTATGCCTGGGTGAAAAAGAAGTTCGAGAGCACCGACGTCGTGGCCGGTGCCACCCACGAAGAGGCCGTGGTCTACAACACCGGCACGCTCTACGGCGCCTGGCCCGATGGCACGCCGTTCGAGGGCAACCGCTATGTGGACCGCTACGTGCTGCAGCGCGGCCTGATCGCGCGCATGGACGTGTGGAACGACAGCGCCGAATGGCTGCTGGTGCGCGCCGGCCTGGCCGCGCCCTGGTCCACACCAGAGGCCGGCGCATGATCACCAGCATCTATGGCGACGGACCGCTGCCCACCCATGGGCGCTTCGGCTACACGCCCATCACCCGCCGCCCCGACTACACCTGGCCGAACGGCGCGCGCCTGGCGGTCTACCTGGGCTTCAACCTGGAGCATTTCGCCTTTGGCGGCGGGCTGGGTGCGCGCATCGGCCCGGCCTCGCCCGAGCCCGACGTGCTCAACTACAGCTGGCGCGAGTACGGCAACCGCGTGGGCGCCTGGCGCTGCCTGGAGCTGTTCGACCAGCTGGCCCTGCCAGCCGGCTGCATTGTGAACACCGCGCTGTACGACCACTGCCCCGAACTGCTGGCCGCCTGCGCAGCGCGCGGCGACGAGCTGATCGGCCACGGCCACA
Organism: Acidovorax sp. GW821-FHT10A04; assembly: GCF_059415825.1. Lineage (NCBI taxonomy): Bacteria > Pseudomonadati > Pseudomonadota > Betaproteobacteria > Burkholderiales > Comamonadaceae > Acidovorax > Acidovorax sp. GW821-FHT10A04. Next base: position 603,627 of record NZ_JBWKNZ010000002.1, on the reverse strand, counting down.
CCAACTCCGAGCGCCAGGGCGATTTCGCCGAGGCCGAGGAAGCCGCGCTGCTGGCCGCCTGCCGCGAGCGCATCGCACAGGCCAGCGGCGGCGCGCCTGCGGGCTGGCTCTCGCCCTGGATCTCGGAGAGCCCCACCACGCCCGACCTGCTGGCCGAGGCCGGCTACCGCTACACCCTGAACTGGGCGCACGACGACCAGCCCGTGCCGATGCGCACGCGCAGCGGCCAGCGGCTGTGGTCGATTCCCTACCCGCAGGAGCTCAACGACATCCCGATGATCATTGCGCGCCAGCTCGACGGCAAGGATTTCGCGCAGATGATCGTCGACAACTTCGACGAGATGCTGCAGCAGTCGGCAGCCCAGCCGCTGGTCATGGGCATCGCCCTGCACCCCTACCTGGTGGGCCAGCCCTACCGGCTGCGCCACCTGCGCCGCGCGCTGGAGCATGTGGCCCGCGCACGCGACGCCGGTGCCATCTGGTTCACCACGCCCGGCGCCCTCTGCGAGCACGTGGATGCCCTGTTCCCCTCTGCCTGAGCCCCACCCCATGCACAGCCCCATCGCTTCCCCCGGCCTGCCCTTCACCGACACCGCCAATGCCTGGGTGCCGCACGGCCACTTCGTGATCGAAGGGGCACCCCACGGCCCCCTGGCCGGCCTGCGCTTTGCCGCCAAGGACGTGTTCGACGTGGCGGGCCAACCCACGGGCGCGGGCAACCCCGCCTGGCTGGCCAGCCACCCGGTGCCCGCGCGCCACAGCGCGCTGGTGCAGCAGCTGCTCGACGCCGGCGCCACGCTGTGCGGCAAGCTCGTCACCGATGAGCTGGCCTACAGCATCCATGGCCACAACCTGCACTACGGCATGCCGCTCAACAGCGCCGCGCCCAAGCGCATCCCGGGCGGCTCGTCGAGCGGCTCGGTCGCGGCCGTGGCCGCGCGGCTGGTGGACTTTGCGCTGGGCACCGATACCGGTGGCTCCACCCGCGTGCCGGCCAGCTACTGCGGCGTGTGGGGCCTGCGCACCACGCACGGCCTGGTATCGCGCGCCGGCCTGGTGCCGCTGCACGACAGTTTCGACACCGCGACCTGGTTCGCGCACGATGCCGCCACCTTCGAGCGCGTGGCCCAGGCCCTGCTGCCGGCCACCCCCTTTGCGGCCGTGCGCGCATTGCAGCTGCAGGATGCGGCCGCCGAGGCCGATGCCGAGGTGGCTGCGCTGCTGCCCCGGGTGGGCGAAGTGCTCGCCACGCTCCTGCCCCAAGGGGTGGGTACGGCCACGGCAGCCCAGGGCAGCTCGCTGGAGGACTGGCGCCGCCACTATGTGGCCTGGGGTGCCCACGAGGCCTGGCAGGCCCACGGCGCATGGATCAGCGCCAACGCCCCCGGCTTCGAGGAGGCCATTGCGGGACGCTGGCAGGCCGCGTCAGAGGTCACGGCCGAAGCCGCCGGCGCGGCGCGTGCCGCAGGCCTGGCGGCGCGCGCCCAGGTGCGCGCACTCGTCGGCAGCGGCACGGCGCTGGTCCTGCCCTCGGCGGCCAGCGTGGCGCCGCTGCGCAGCGCCGCAGGCGCCGAGATCGACGCTATCCGCGCACGCACCCTGCGCATCTGCTGCATTGCCGGGCTGGCCGGGCTGCCGCAGGTGAGCCTGCCGCTGGCCACGGCCGGCGGCCTCCCGGCAGGGGTGTCGCTGATCGGCCCGGCCGGCAGCGACCTGGCCCTGGTGCGTCTGGCCATAGAGGTCTGGCAGGCGCTGCAGGACGGCGCACGCTGAAGGCGCGACAATGGGGGCAACAACATCCGCCGGACCGCGCGACGACAGACAGCAGCCGATCCGGGCGAACACCATGGCCACCAAGACAACTCCCCGCGCTGGCGCCAGGCCGCCGCGGGCCACCCCCTCGATCACCGCTCCTGCGGTCGTGCCGCTCAAGGCGGCCACGCCGCTGCAGGAAAGCGAGCTTCCCGGCCTGCCGGGACTGCGCACGGGCGACGACGTGGAGACACGCATCTACAACACCGTGTACGAGAGCGTGATGACCCAGCGCCTCACGCCCGGCACCAAACTGCCCGAGGCCTCGCTGTGCGAGCTGTTCGACGTGCGCCGCGCCACCGTGCGCAAGGTGCTGCAGGCGCTGGCGCACGACCACATCGTGGAGTTGCGCCCGAACCGCGGCGCCATCGTGGCCGAGCCCACGCCCGAGGAGACGCGCCAGGTGTTCGAGGCGCGCCGCGCGCTCGAAGGCTCCATCGTGCGCCTGGCCACGCGGCATGCCACCCCCGAGGACATCGCCTCGCTGCGCCAGCAGCTGGAGGAAGAGCACCACGCCATGCACCGCTTCACCCAGCCCGCCTGGGCACGGCTGGCCAGCGCCTTCCACCTGCGGCTGGCCGAGCTGTCACGCAACCCGGTGCTGCAGCGCTACCTGATGGAGCTGGTGTCGCGCTGCTCGCTGATCGTGGCGCTGTACGAGCCGCCCGGCAAGGCCTCGTGCGAACACGAAGAGCATGCGCGCGTGGTCGACCTCATCGCCCAGGGCGACGCCGACGGCGCTGCGCGCGAGATGGAAGCCCACCTGCTGGCGCTGGAGCACAGCATCACGCTGCAGCAGGAGCGCAGCGACAACAACCTGGCGCGCATGCTCGGGATGGCCTAGCTCTTTTCTCAGCCCTCGGTGGCCTGTGAGCGAGCCAGGCGCTCGCTCTGCCAGTACACGTCGTCCCCGCCATCCATGCGGTTGAGCACGCGGGCCAGCACGAACATCAGGTCCGACAGGCGGTTCAGGTACTGGCGCGGCGCGTCGTTCAGGGTCTCTTCACTGCCCAGGCCCACGACCACGCGCTCGGCGCGCCGGGCCACGGTACGGCACACATGGGCCTGCGAAGCGGCGCGCGTGCCGGCCGGCAGGATGAACTCCGCCAGCCTGGGCAGCGATGCATTGTAGTGCGCCAGCGCCTCGTCGAGCTGCAGCACGGCCTCGGGCTTGAGCAGTTCGTAGCCCGGGATCGACAGCTCGCCGCCCAGGTTGAACAGCTGGTGCTGGACCTGCACCAGCAGGCTGCGCACGTCGTCGGGCAGGGGCTCGCACAGCAGCAGGCCGATGTGGGAGTTGAGCTCGTCCACGTCGCCCATGGCATGCACGCGCGTGCTGTTCTTGGACACGCGCTGGTCGTTGCCCAGGCCGGTGGTACCGGCGTCGCCCGTGCGGGTGGTGATGGCGCTGAGTCGATTGCCCATGGAAGTCTCCTGTGCGCAGCGCCTGCAGGGAGTTCGGCAACGCTGGTCGGTGAATGGGGGGGATGCCGACGCAGGTGCACGGCACCCTCCTCGGCAGGCATGGGCGGTATTGTCATCCATCGCCGCACACGGGGCGCACACGGGGGGCTGGGGAACAGGCGTGAAAGCGCCATTGAAAACGCAAATGCAGTGAGCGCCACCGTGCCCCTGAAAGGCAGGTGTCACTTCACTGCATCGCGAAATGGGGTGCGGGCATTGCGCCACCCGCGGGGCGGGGCCGGTGGGTGGCACCCGCCCCAGGGCGGATGCCAGCCACACCGGATTCATCGGTCGCCATGGCGGCGATCACTGGACCGTGGCGCGGCGGTTGGCGGCGTCAATCTCGGCGGTGGAGACCAGGCCGTTCTTGGCGCTGGACTGCATGCCGGCCCAGGCGTCGGCATGGTAGCGGTCCCATTCGGCGCGCGACACCATGCCGTCGCCGTTGGCGTCCATCAGGCGGGCGTTGGTCTTCTTTTCAGCGTTGGCAGCGGCCTTGCCGCCAGCAGCGGTAGCATCGATTTCAGGGGCCGGAGCGCCCTTGCCCATGCCGGCTGCGGGGTTAGCCACGGCGACCGACGAATTGGCCTTCTTGTTGTCGACCTTGTTCTGTGCGGAGGTGGCGGCTGCGCCACCCGATGCGGACGGGCTCACTTCGGCGGGGGTCTTGCCCACGCCAGCGGGGGCCTGTGCCAATGCAGCACTGCAGGCGAGAACAGCCAGGGAAGCGATGAGGGTGTGCTTGGTAGTCATGGGAGAGTCCTTGTCAAAAGAAGAGCGTTGATTGCTCTGGGTCCATTGTTCAGGCCCGCCGTGGGCGGGGCTGTAGGACTTGCGCAGGGACTGGCGTGGGACTCCGGGCGCCCTGGCTCGGGCCTGCTTGGGCGCAATCGGCCAGGCGTCCTACACCAAGAGTTACACCGGGCAGGCAAATGTAGGCGCGCGCAACAGCAGGCAAAATGACTGGATGCCCGATGCCATCTGCGGTGCAATGGCAGCCTGTCAACTTCGGAGCACACCACCCATGAAGACCCCAACGACCCTGAACACCAAACCGCTCAAGGCCGCCCACCCCTTCGATGCCAGCAGCGCCCTGCTGTTCGCCGTGCTGTCCATCGGTGCCATCACAGCCGCGCCCTCCGCCCATGCGCAGAGCGCCACCAACAACCCGCCGCTGACCGCCCCGGCCAACGCCACGCGGCCTGCAGCACCCAGCCTGGGAGTGACCCCGCCCATCCCCCACAGCGCCACCACCCCATCGCCCGCCCTGGCGCCACAGCTCGGCGGTACGGCCGGCACCACCCAGCAGGTGCAGAACTCGCAGGCCGGCGTCGCCTTTGCGCGCGCCGATGCCAACCGCGATGGCCAGTTGAGCCCGCAGGAGGCCGTGATGCTGCCCGCCATCAGCGAGAAATTCGAGGCGCTGGACCGCAACAAGGACAAGTTCCTGTCGCTCGAAGAGTTCGCGCTGGCCACCAAGTCCTGACCGGGCCCTCCCTTCATCCACCCCAAGGCACGCTGCGGCGTGCTTTTTTGCGCCCTGCCCGTGCCTTCAGTCGTGCAGCGACGAAAGGAACTGCTGCAGTTCGGGCGTCTTCGGGCTGCCGAAGAGTTCGGCAGGTGTACCGGTCTCGTGCACGCGGCCCTGGTGCATGAAGACCACGCGGTCACTGACCTTGCGCGCGAACGCCATCTCGTGCGTGACCATCATCAGCGTCATGCCTTCGAGCGCGAGCGACTCCACCACGCGCAGCACCTCGCCCACGAGCTCGGGGTCCAGCGCCGAGGTGATCTCGTCGCACAGCAGCACCTGCGGCTCCATGGCCAGCGCGCGCGCGATGGCCACGCGCTGCTGCTGGCCGCCCGAGAGCTGGTCGGGCATGGCGTCGAACTTCTCGGCCAGGCCCACGCGTTCGAGCAGCTGGCGCGCCTGCTCGGCCGCGGCCTTGGCGTCGCGCGCCTTGACCAGCGTGGGTGCCAGCATGATGTTGCGGCCCACGGAGAGGTGCGGGAACAGGTTGAAGTTCTGGAAGATCATGCCCACCTGCTGGCGCAGCGTGCGCATGGCGGCAGGGCTTTCGTGCAGGAGCTTCTGGCCGTTGACGCTGAGCGCGCCCTCCTGGAACACCTCCAGGCCGTTCACGCAGCGCAGCAGCGTGCTCTTGCCCGAGCCGCTCTTGCCGATGATGGCGATCACCTCGCCGCGCTGCACCTTGAGGTCGATGCCCTTGAGTACCTCGTTCGTGCCGTAGGACTTGCGCAGCGCCGTGATGTCGACGATAGGGCGGCCCGGCACGGGTGCGGTGGCCGCGACAGCATCGATCGTTTCAGTGCCGGTTGCCATGGAGTTTCCTTTCGAGGGATTGCGCCACCAGGCTCACCGGGAAGCACAGGGCAAAGTACAGAAGGGCCACGCAGGCGTAGACCAGGAAGGGCTTGTAGGTGGCGTTGGAGATCATGCTGCCGGCCTTGGTCAGCTCCACGAAGCCGATCACCGAGGCCAGCGCCGTGCCCTTGATGACCTGCACCAGAAAGCCCACTGTGGGCGGCACGGCGATGCGCAGCGCCTGCGGCAGCACCACGTGGCGCAGCTGCTCGCGGAAGTTGAGCGCCAGGCTTTGCGCGGCCTCCCACTGCCCCTTGGGGATGGACTCCACACAGCCGCGCCAGATCTCGGTGAGGTAGGCGCTGGTGTAGAGCGTGAGCGCGAAGGCAGCCGCCGTCCACGGCGAGGTCTTGATGCCGAACAGGGCGATGCCGAAGTAGGCCAGGAACAGCTGCATGAGCAGCGGCGTGCCCTGGAAGACCTGCACATAGGCACTGATGGCGCGCTGCGCGCCGCGCAGTTTGGACAGGCGCAGCACCAGCAGCGCCAGGCCCACCAAGCCGCCGCCGATGAAGGCGATGAGCGACAGGCTCACCGTCCAGCGCGCGGCACCGAGCAGGTTGCGCAGGATGTCCCAGATGCTGAACTCAACCATGTCGAATTACCTTCCTACGAGGAAACGCGCGCCCACCCAGACCAGCAGGCGCCGGGTGAGCATGGACAGCGCCAGGTACACGATGGTGGCCACGATGAAGGCCTCGAACGCGCGGAAGGTGTTGCTCGAGATCAGGTTGGCCGCATAGCTCAGCTCGGGCGTGGAGATCTGGCCGCACACCGCCGAACCGAGCATGACGATGATGATCTGGCCCACCATCGAGGGCCACACCTTCTGCAGCGCAGGCGGCAGCACCACGCGGCGAAAGGTCTGGCCGGGCGTGAGGGCCAGGCTGGCAGCGGCCTCCACCTGGCCGCGCGGCGTGGCCTCGATGCCGGCGCGGATGATCTCGGACGAGTAGGCGCCCAGGTTGATCACCATGGCCAGCACCGAAGCGAGCTCGGGCGAGAGCTTGAGCCCCAGCGCCGGCAGCCCGAAAAAGATGAAGAACAGCTGCACGATGAACGGCGTGTTGCGCACCAGTTCCACATACGCGGCCACGGCCCAGCGCAGCGCCGCCGGGCGCGGGCCCAGGTTGCGCGCCCGGGCCCAGGCACAGGCCGTGCCCAGCACCAGCCCCAGCACCGTGCCCACGAGGGTGAGCCCTATCGTCCAGGCCACGCCGCGCAGCAGCAGGGGCCACTGCGAGAACACGGCAGAGAAATCCAGTTGGATCAGCATGGTGCGGTTGCCCCGCAGCGCTCGTCACGCGGCGGGCCTGTGCAAGGTGGGTGGAGTGCGCGCGGGCCTCAGGCAGCGTGGGGCTTATTGCGGCAGATCGCCTGCAGGGCGGCCCAGCCACTTGCTCGACATCTTGTCGATGTCGCCGGACTTCTTCGCCTCGGCAATGATCTCGTTCACGCGCAGGCGCAGCTTGTCCTCGCCCTTGGCCACGCCGATGAAGTTGGGGCTGTCCTTGAGCAGCAGCTTGTACTCGGTGGCCAGGTTGGGGTTCTTGACCATGATGGTGCCGGCCGTCGATGCGCTGGTGGCAATGGCCTGCGTCTGGCCCGAGACGAAGGCCGAGATGCTGCCCGCATGGTCCTCGAAGCGCTTGACGTCCACGCCGGGGGGCGCGACCTTGGCCAGCTCCTGGTCTTCCATGGCGCCGCGCGTCACGGCCACCGACTTGCCGGCCAGGTCGGCAAAGCTCTTGATCGACAGGCTCTTGCTCGCGAACACGGCCTGGAAGAAGGGCGCGTAGGCCGCGGTGAAGTCGATCACCTTCTCGCGGTCGGGGTTCTTGCCCAGGGTGGAGATCACCAGGTCGGCCTTCTGCGTCTGCAGGTAGGGGATGCGGTTGGCACTGGTCACGGGGATCAGCTCGACCTTCACGCCCAGCTTGGTGGCGATGTAGCCGGCCATCTCCACGTCCAGGCCCTGGGGCTTGAGGTCGGTGCCGACAAAGCCATAGGGCGGGTAGTCGGTGGGGATGGCGATCTTGATTTCCTTGGCCTTGAGGATGTTGTCCAGCGCGTTCTGCGCATGCGCGGCAGGGGACAGCAGCGCTGCGGCCGACAGGCCGGCGGCGGCCAGCAGGCCCAGGGTGGAACGGCGGGTGGTGGCACGGGGGGTCATAGCAGGGCTCCTAGGTAGGTAGATGCGTCGTCGGACGGTGGGGGAACGGATTTTTTGGCGGCCGCCTTGCGCGGGGCGCGGCCCTTGGCAGGGGTAGCAGGGGCTGCCGCCTCGGGCGCGGCAGCGCTCTTGCGCACCGGCGCCAGCGCGTCGCGCAGCTCGGCCAGCGGGTCGTGGGCTGCCTGCAGGCGCAGCGCGTCCTGCACGGTGCCGATGTGTTCGGACATGAGGGCCTCGGCGCGGGCGATGTCGCCGGCCTCCAGCGCCTCGACGATGCGCACGTGGTCGGCGCAGGACTGGGCTGCGTCGTGCGAGGACTGGTAGAGCATGGCGATCAGCGTGGTGCGCGCCGTGAAGTCGCGCAGCGTGTCGGCCAGCAGGCTGTTGCCCAGGCACTCGGCCAGGCAGACGTGGAAGTCGCCCAGCAGGAAGCTGCGCGCCCCCACGTCGCTGCCGGCCAGGGCCGCCTTCTCGCGCTGCAGGTGGTTCTTGAGCTGGCGCACGGCCGCCTTGTCCACCGACTTGAGCTGGTGCAGCAGGCCGAGTTCGATCACGCGCCGGGCCTCGAAGGCCTCGCGTGCCTCGTCCTCGGAGGGTTCGATCACGTACCAGCCGCGACGCGCGCTCACGGTAACGATGCCGCGCGTGGACAGCCGCGTGAGCGCCTCGCGCACGATGGTGCGGCTGCAGTCGAACAGCATGGCCAGCTGCTGCTCGCCCAGGCGCGAGCCCGGGGCCAGCTTCTGGGCCATCACGGCTTCGATGATGCGGTTGCTGATGTCGGTGGCGGAAGTCATTGACACCACCTTTGCAGCTTTCGTGCCAACTGGTATACAAGCACAATGCACCAGCTTGGCGCACCAATGGGATGCGCAGGCAGCGCTCGCCGCACTACGGCGGCGCACACGGCAGTCGGGTTCTGCTTGGCCCGCCCCGCGTTTGGGCACACCGCCCTAAAATGAATCCCACACCAGATTCCGCCCGGAGACACGCCATGAACGCCCCCACCGCCGCCTCGCACCTGCTGCCCGAAATCCACCTGCGCGAGGTGCCCCAAGCGCTGATCGATGCGCTGCAGGCCCGTTTCGGTGCCCGGTGCTCCCTGGCCCAGGCCGTGCGCGAACAGCATGGGCGCGACGAGGGCTCGCTGCAGGCGCCGCCGCCCTCGGCCGTGGTGTTTGCCGAAAGCACGCAGGACGTGGCCGATGCCGTGAAGCTGGCCGGTCAATACGAGGTGCCGGTGATCCCCTACGGCGCGGGCTCCTCGCTCGAAGGCCACCTGCTGGCCGTGCAGGGCGGCATCAGCATCGACGTCAGCCGCATGAACCAGGTGCTCAGCATCGATGCCGAGGACCTCACCGTGACGGTGCAGCCCGGCATCACGCGCAAGGCGCTCAACGACGCGATCAAGGACACGGGCCTGTTCTTCCCCATCGACCCCGGTGCCGACGCCAGCATCGGCGGCATGTGCGCCACGCGCGCCAGCGGCACCAACGCCGTGCGCTACGGCACCATGCGCGAGAACGTGCTGGCGCTGGAGGTGGTGACCGCCAGCGGCGAGGTCATCCGCACCGGCACGCGCGCCAAGAAGAGCAGCGCCGGCTACGACCTCACGCGCCTGATGGTGGGCAGCGAGGGCACCCTGGGCGTCATGACCCAGATCACGGTGCGGCTGTACCCCCTGCCCGAAGCCGTGTCGGCCGCGATCTGCTCGTTCCCGAGCATCGAGGCGGCCGTGCGCACCACCATCCAGACCATCCAGCTCGGCGTGCCGATCGCGCGCGTCGAGCTGATCGACCACAACACCGTGCGCATGGTCAACGCGCACAGCAAGCTCGGCCTGCGCGAAGAGCCGATGCTGCTGATGGAGTTCCACGGCTCGCCCTCGAGCGTGAAGGAGCAGGCCGAGACCGTGCAGGAGATCGCCAGCGAGTTCGGCGGCAATGCCTTCGAATGGGCCAGCACGCCCGAGGAACGCACGCGCCTGTGGACCGCGCGGCACAACGCCTACTTCGCCGCCGTGCAGAGCCGCCCGGGTTGCCGCGCCATCAGCACCGACACCTGCGTGCCCATCAGCCGCCTGGCGGACTGCCTGCTCGACTCGGTGGCCGAGGCCGACGCCAGCGGCATCCCCTACTTCCTCGTGGGCCACGTGGGCGACGGCAACTTCCACTTCGGCTACCTGCTGGACCCGAACATCCCCGAAGAGCGCGTGACCGCCGAGGACCTGAACCACAAGCTCGTGGCGCGCGCCCTGGCGCTGGGCGGCACCTGCACCGGCGAGCATGGCGTGGGCCTGCACAAGATGGGCTTTTTGCTCGACGAGACGGGCGCCGGCGCGGTGGACATGATGCGCGCCATCAAGCGCGCGCTGGACCCGAAGAACATCCTGAACCCGGGCAAGATCTTCGCGCTGTGAAGGCGGCCGCGAGGCCGTTGCCCCGAGCGCAGCCTGGTTTGCGGGCATAAGTCACACTTTCCCGCAGGGCGGTGCGGTGCACTGCGCCCGGTCTGGCGTATCGTGGCCGATTTCCGGCCTGTCCATCCGCCTGCCATGCACGCCCTCGTCCGTCCCCTGGTCCTGCTCATCGCCCTCGCAGGCAGCCTGTTCTTTGGCGGCCTGCTGGCGGTATCCATCGCCCAGCCGGCCTGGGTGGAACAGACCGCCAGCACGATGATCCGGGCGCAGATCGAGCAGAGGACCGGCGAGAAGGTCGCGGCGCTGGACACGCGCTTCCTCGATGGCAAGGCCCGTGTTCTGCTGCAGGAGCACGAACGCGAGATCGCCGCCGTGCGCAGGGCACTCACCGACGACCTGCCCGCACGCATTGCCGCCATCGCTGCCGAGATGGGCGTCCCTGAATGCGAATGCCGCCGGCGCACCACCGAGCGCATGGCGCTCAAGCTCGGCACCCTGCAGCATATGCAGGCGCAGCTCTCGGACCTGATCCGCACGCAGTACCTGGAGACGGCCGGCAAGCTGCTGCGCGAGCTGCGCATCTTCAGCGGCGCCAATGCCCTGGCCTTCGCCCTGCTGGGCGTGGCCGCTCTCAGGCGCCCCGCAGCCCGGCTGCAGCTGCTGCCTGCGGCGGCCACCTTGCTGCTAGCCACGGCTGCTGCCAGCGGGCTCTACCTGTTCGGCCAGAACTGGCTGCACACCATCGTCTTTGGCGACTATGTGGGCTGGGCGCTGCTGGGCTATATTGCCCTGGTCTATGCATGGCTGTGCGACCTGCTGTTCAACCGCGCGCAGGTGACCGCGAACCTGCTCAGCAGCGCAGGCGGCAGCGTCTCGCCGTGCTGACCCCACGAGACCACCACACCCTACCCATGCGCATCGCCTTCGTCTCCGACATCCACGGCAACCTCGCGGCCCTCGAAGCCGTGGCGGCGGACATAGCCCGCCGCGGTGCCGACCGCGTGGTGAACCTGGGCGACAACCTGTCGGGCCCCCTGCTGCCGCGCGAGACGGCGCAGTGGCTGATGGCCTCGGACTGGCTGTCGCTGGCCGGCAACCACGAGCGCCAGGTGCTGCAATTGCGCCCGGGCCACGGCGGCGCATCGGACCAGTACGCGCACAGCCAGCTCACCGAAGCCGAGTTCGCCTGGATGCGCAGCCTCACCCACACCCTGCGCCTGGACGAGAACGTGCTGCTGTGCCATGGCTCGCCGCGCAGCGACCACGAGTATCTGCTCGAAACGCTGGACGGCTCCACGGTGCGCGCCGCCACCCCGACCGAGATCGACGAGCGCCTGGCGGGCCAGTACGCCCCGCTGATCGCCAGCGGCCACACGCATGTGCCGCGCCAGGTGCGCCTGGGTGCCGGTGTGCTGCTGCTCAACCCTGGCAGCGTGGGCCTGCAGGCCTACGACGATGACCACCCCGTGGCCCACAAGGTGGAGAACGGCACGCCTGACGCACGCTACGCCATCGCGGAGTGGACTGAGCGGGGCTGGGCGGTGGAGCACCACCTGGTGCCCTACGACCATGAATCCATGGCCGTGCTGGCCGATCGGAACGGCCGACCCGGGTGGGCGCACGCGCTGCGCACGGGAACCATGCCGGAATGAAGCACCCCCTGAGGCGCTTCGCGCCTTCCCCCTCTCTCATATTGCTTCGCAATCTGGGAGGGGGACGCCCCCAGTGCGGCGGGGCGGCCCTTGCACGGGGGCACTGGCCCTGGCCGCGCCAGTTTCAAACGCAATAGATTCTTGCTGGACTTCTGTAGCGAGGGCGCATCACCCGTGGACGGCACGTGAGTCATCAGGCGCCTGCGCCCGGTCGTTCATCCCATAGTCGCGCACCACGGCCGCCACGCGCAGCCGGTAGTCGGCAAACACATGGTCGCGCCCGGCCGCCTGGGTGCTGCGGTGCGCCTCCAGCTGGCGCCAGCGGGCCACGGCCTCCTCGTCGCGCCAGAAGGACAGGGACAGCAGCTTGCCCGGCGTGGCCAGGCTTTCGAAGCGCTCGATGGAGACAAAGCCGTCGATCTGCGCGAGCAGGGGCTTCAAGGCCGCTGCCGCATCCAGGTAGGCGCCGCGCTGGCCGGGCGCGGGCGTCACCTCGAAGATCACGGCCATCATGGCGTGGCCTCCTGCGCATGGGCCGGCAGGCCCAGCGTGCCCTGCACGCCCTGCGTGAACGTGCGCTCCTCGCGCAGGATGAAGCGCTTTTCCTGCGCGAAGGCGAAGTTGGCACGGCCCTCGGCATCGCTGCGCAGGCGCGCGCGGTAGGCCTCGTAGGCGGCCAGCGAGTCGAAGCCGATCAGGCCCCAGGCCTCGTAGTTGCTGCCCTCGTGCGGCAGGAAGTAGCCCAGCAGGTGACCGCCGCAGCGGGGGATGATCTGGCCCCAGCGCCGCGCATACTCGGCAAAGGTGTCGCGCTGGAAGGGGTCGATCTCGTAGCGGATGAAACAGGTGATCATGATGGAGGCAAATCCTGTGGTGGAAACAGGCTTCACGATAGGCGCTTGACCGCCCCGGATGCTTCGCCCACCATCGAAGCATCATGAAGAAGAAGATCGCCCTGCCGCCCCTGCCCTCCGCATGAAGACCCTGCTGCTGTTCATCGCCACCGCGCTGGCCGAGATCGTGGGCTGCTACCTGCCCTACCTGTGGCTCAAGCAGGGCAAGCCCGTGTGGCTGCTGCTGCCGGCCGCCGCCAGCCTGGCCCTGTTCGCCTGGCTGCTGACCCTGCACGACACGGCGGCCGCAGGCCGCGTGTATGCCGCCTACGGCGGCGTCTATATCGGCGTGGCGCTGGCCTGGCTCTGGGCGGTGGACCAGATCCGGCCCACGGCCTGGGACATTGCCGGTGTGGCCGTGGCGTTGGCTGGCATGGCCATCATCATGTTCCAGCCAGCGCGCTGATCCCCTATTCCGCGGTCTTCGGCTTGGCCACCTTGGCCGCGGCCTTCGGCCGCACATGGGCCGAGCGCGGGCTGCGCAGGGTCTCGGCGTCCAGGATCAGCCGGCCCTGCAGGCGGCCCTTCATGCGCTTGACGCTGCTGGCCGCATCCTGCATGTGGCGGACCATCAGGGCGCGCACCTTTTCCACGTCGCGCGCGCGCGCGGCCTGCACGATCTCGCGGTGGAAGTCGGCGTTGACCTCGCCGAAGCGCCGGTGCTCGGCCTTGGGCGTGCGGTTGCCGTAGACGATGAGCTGGCGCAGCATCTCGTTGATCAGCTCGCAGTTGAAGCGCAGGAACGGATTCGGGCAGGCCGCCGCCAGGATGTCGTGGAAGTTCACGTCCTCGCGACGCTGGCTGAGCATGTCCTCGCTGCTCGACGCCGGGTCGCAGCAGGCGATGGAATGCTCCAGCGCCTCGAAGTCGGCCTCCGTCAGGTGGGGCACGGCGCAGGCGGCCAGCTCCGGCTCCAGGAACTGGCGCACGGCATAGATGTTGTCGATGGTCACTTCCTGGAAGAACAGGTAGTTCTGCATGAACTGCAGGGTGCGGTCCAGCGGCACCTCGGCGATGGTGCCCCCGCCCGAAGGGCCGGTGGAGATGGTCACCAGGCCCTGCACCTCCAGCGATTTCAGGGCCTCGCGGATCGTGCCCTTGCTGACTTCGAACTGCGCCTGCAGCTCGCTCTCGCGCGGCAGGCGGTCGCCCGGGCTCAGGTTTTTCTCGGTGATCAGGCGCTTGACCTCCTGCGCCACCAGGTCGGAGCGCTTGAGGGCCTTGAGCGGCTTGTTGGTGGACGTTGTAGTTGCCATGGTCGGGATTGTCGTTGCTCAGCACCTGCCGGCAGTCTCCGGCAGTGCCATCGATGGTGCAGTGTATGCACCGCAAGGGGGCAGCGGGCGGAATGCAGGGTTTTTACGCACGGTGTTTATCCTATTTATCACTATAAATAGCAGAAATGAGCGCAAACGACGCTCTGTAGCGGTGGCACGCAGTGTGCTTTGCAACTGCCATACCGCCATCGGCCGACCGGCCCCAACCCCTCCCAAGGAGCTCGCCCCATGCACCGTCGTCAACTCTTGCAACTCTCCGCCCTGGGCGCACTGCCCGCATCGCTGGGCCTGGCCCAGAGCGCCTGGGCACAGTCCAGCGGTGCTATCCAGTTCGGCTGCCCGGTGCCCATGTCGGGAGCGTTCGCGGCCAACGGCAAGTTCGCCGACCTGGGCATGAAGCTGGCCATCGAGCAGTACGGCACGGCCCTCAAGCGCCCCCTGGCCTACACGGTGCTGGACACCGAGGGCAAGCCCGCAACGGCCGTGCGCAAGGTGCAGGAGTCCTCGCAGCAGCAGGGCACGCGCTTCTTCGCGGGCGGCATCCTGTCGTCCGAATCACTGGCCATGGGCAAGGAGGCCGAGAAGGCCGGCGGCATCTTCATCACCACCGCCGGCGCCGACGAGATCACGGGCAAGGACTGCAATGCCGCCACCTTCCGCTGGTCGGTGCCCACCTTCGGCGCCATCGAGCAGACGGTGCGTCCCCTGGCCGAGGCCCTGCCCAAGGCCAAGCGCTGGTACACCATCACGCCGCAGTACGTGTTCGGCGACGGCCTGCTGTCGGCGGCCAAGAACATCTTCAAGGAAAAGAACCTGGAGCACGTGGGCAACAGCTACCACTCGCTGACCGAAAAGGAGTTCAGCGGCTACCTGACCAATGCCATGGCCGCCAAGCCCGACGTGCTGCTGCTGCTCAACTTCGGCTCGCAGTCGTCCGACGCGCTGCGCCAGGCCGTGAGCTTCGGCATGCACAAGAACATGACCATCCTGGTGGCCTGGGCCTCGGGGCTGGAGCAGTTCGAGTCGCTGGGCGCCGACCTGTGCGAGGGCATCTACTTCGGTGCGCAGTACTGGCACACGGCCAACGCGCCGCTGAACCTCGACCTGGTCAAGCGCAGCAACGACAAGTTCAAGTCCAACCCCAACTACAGCCTGGCGGGCTCGTACATCTGCACCAAGCTCATGATCGACGGCATCATCAAGGCCGGCACGGTGGAGCCCAAGGCCGTGATCGCCGCCATGGAAGGCATGAAGTACCAGGGCCTCACGGGCGACGAAGAGATCCGCAAGGGCGATCACCAGGTGCTCAAGAACTACTACCTGCTCAAGGGCAAGGCCAAAGCGAAGATGGCCAACAAGGACGACTACGTGGACGTGGTCAGTTCGGGCAAGTCGTTCCTGCCCCTCGAGCAGACCGGCTGCAAGATCGCCTGAGCGCCGCGCGGCCCGACGGGCCGCGCCCCGGTCCCATTTCCTTCCACGGCCCAACCACGGGCCGTGTGTCCCCTCCTTCGTCCCTTGCCCATGAACATCTACCTGCTACAGGCCATCAACGGGATCGGCATCGGCATGCTGTACTTCCTGCTGGCGGTCGGCCTGTCCATCGTGTTCGGCCTGCTGCGCTTCGTGAACTTCGCGCACGGGGCGTTCTACCTGCTGGGCGCCTACTTCTGCTTCCAGATGACGCGCTGGGGCCTGAGCTTCTGGCTGGCCCTGGCCGTGGTGCCCCTGGTCGTAGGCGCCCTGGGCTGGCTCACTGAGAAGCTGGTGCTGCGCCACGTGTACGCCAAGCCGCACGAGTTCCACATCCTCGTCACCGTCGGCCTGGCCCTGGCCATCCAGGAGCTGGTGATCCTGCAATGGGGGCCGCTTGGTGACAGCGTGCCGGTGCCCGACCTGCTGCAGGGCGTGGTCATGTGGGGCGGCATCGTCTACCCCAAGTACCGGCTGTTCGTGATCGGCTTCACCGCCATGCTGGCCGTGGGCCTGTGGTACGTGCTCGAAGGCACGCGCCTGGGCAGCGCGGTGCGCGCGGGCAGCGAATCGACCGAGATGGTTTCGCTGCTCGGCATCAACGTGTTCCGCATCTTCAGCCTGGTGTTCGCGCTGGGTGCGGCCACGGCCGCGATTGCCGGCGTGCTGGCCGCCCCCATGCGCGGGGCCGAGCCCTTCATGGGCATCGAGGCGCTGGGCGTGGCCTTCATCGTGGTGGTGGTCGGTGGCATGGGCAGCTTTGCCGGGGCGCTGATCGGCGGTCTGCTGATCGGCATCGTGCAGAGCGTGATGAGCACCGTGTGGCCCGAAGGGGCGCGGCTCATGATCTACATCGCCATGGCCGCCGTGCTGCTGTTGCGCCCGCATGGCCTGCTGGGCCGCAAAGGATGAACACCACCATGATGACAATCTTGCGCAAGAATTTCCACCTGCTGCTGGCGCTGGCCGTGGTACTGGTGATGCCGCTGACCATGCAATCGGGCTCGCTGGCCAGCGAGGTGCTGATCTATGGCCTGGCCGCCATGGGCTGCAACCTGCTGCTGGGCCACACCGGGCTGCTGTCCTTCGGGCAGGGCATCTTCTTCGGCCTGGGCAGCTACACCATCGCCCTCACGCTCACGCGCTGGCCCCTGCCCATGCCGCTGGCCCTGGCGCTCGCCGTGGTGATGGGCGCGCTGGGCGCGGCCATCGTGGGCTGGGTGGCCATCCGCCAGCGCGGCACCTACTTCGTGATGCTGACCCTGGCCTTCGCGCAGATGTTCTACTTTCTCGCCTACTCCATGCCTGGCATCACGGGCGGCGACAACGGGCTGATGGACATCCCGCGCCCCTCGCTGGCCGTGGGCGGCTTCACGCTGTGGCCGCTGGCCTCGCCCTGGCAGTACTACGGCTTCGTGGCCACGGTGTTCCTGGTGGCCTTCTGGCTGCTGCAGAAGGTGTCGGCCTCGGTCTTCGGGCGCACGCTGCTGGCGGTGCGCGACAACGAAGAGCGCGCGGGCGCCATCGGCTACAACCTCCAGCTGCTCAAGCTGCAGGCCTTCGTGATCTCGGGCGCGGTGACCGGCCTGGCCGGTGCGCTGCACGCCATGATGACGGGCATCGCCCCGCTCGCGAGCGCCGAGTACCACACCAGCGAAATGATCCTCGTCATGACCGTCATCGGCGGCACGGGCAACCTGCTGGCCTCGCTGCTCGGCTCGGCCTTCTACCTGCTGGTGGGCGACTGGCTGTCCACCCTGTGGCCGCGCTGGCTGCTGATCCTGGGCGTGGTGCTCATGGTGGTCAGCTTGGGGCTGCAGCGCGGCCTGTGGGGACTGGGCGAGTCGGCCTGGAACCTGCTGCGCGGCAAGGGCCGCAGCGGCAAGGCCGATGCATCCGCCACGCAAGGAGGCCACGCATGAGCACCGCCACCCCCTCCCCCATCCTGCTCGAAGCCGTGGGCGTGGAAAAGCGCTACGACAAGTTCGCCGCGCTGGCGGGCGTGGACCTCAAGGTGCGCGCCAACACGGTCCATTCGGTCATCGGCCCCAACGGCGCGGGCAAGACCACGCTGTTCCACATGCTCACGGGCACCAAGGCCGTGAATGGCGGGCGCATCGTGTTCGACGGACACGACGTGACGCACGAGCCCGACCACCAACGGGTGCAGCGCGGCATGGCGCGCTCCTTCCAGGTGACGAGCCTGTTCCTCACCCTGCCCGTGCGCGAGAACCTGCGCCTGGCCGCCCAGGGCACGGCGCCGCGCCATGCGCTCAACTGCTGGCATGCGCCGCAGGGCGCGCGCTCGCAGGCCGAGGTGGTGGCCAGCGTGCTGGCGCGCCTGGGGCTGGAACGCCATGCCGACACCCCGGTGGGCAACCTCTCGCACGGCCAGCAGCGCCGGCTGGAGGTGGGCATGGCGCTGGCCGCGCGGCCCAAGGCGATCTTTCTGGACGAGCCCACCTCGGGCATGGGCATCGACGACCTCGACGACATGAAGCGGCTGATCCAGGGACTCAAGGACGAGCACACCGTGGTACTCATCGAGCACAACATGAACATCGTGATGGACATCTCCGACACCGTGACGGTGATGCAGCAGGGCCGCGTGCTGGCCGAAGGGCACCCCCATGCCATCCGCAGCGACGACCGGGTGCGCAGCGCCTACCTGGGCAACATGATCACGGGGGGCAAGGCGGCATGACGATCCTCGACATCCAGGGGCTGCATGCCCACTACGGCAAGAGCCATGTGCTGCAGGGCGTGGACCTGCGCGTGGGCGACGGCGAGCTGGTCACCCTGCTCGGGCGCAACGGCGCGGGCAAGACCACCACGCTCAAGAGCATCTGCGGCGTGGTGCCGCCCACCCAGGGCCGTGTGCGCTTTGCGGGCGACGAGGTGCAAGGCCTGGCCACGCATGCCATCGCCCAGCGTGGCGTGTGCCTGGTGCCCGAGCATCGCGGCATCTTCAAGCTGCTCACGGTGGAGGAGAACCTGCTGCTGGGCCAGCGCAAGCGCTCTCCCTGGCAGCTGCCGGACATCTACCGCATCTTTCCGCGCCTCAAGGAGCGGCGCGGCAACGGCGGCGGCCAGCTGTCGGGCGGCGAGCAGCAGATGCTGGCCATCGGCCGCGCGCTGATGAATGCGCCGCGCCTGTTGATGCTGGACGAGCCCGTGGAGGGCCTGGCGCCGGTGATCGTGGAAGAAATCGTGGCGCAGCTCAAGACCATCAAGGCCGCGGGCGTGGCCATCCTGCTGGTGGAGCAGAACCTGGAGGTCTGCACCCAGCTGGCCGACCGGCACTACGTGATCGAACAGGGCGCCATCGTGCACGAGGCGGACAACGCCGCCTTCCTCGCCGACGACGCCATCAAGGACCGCTATCTGGGCGTGGGCCTGGCATAGATTTTTCAGGAATCCGACTGTGGACATGACGACGACCCCCTCCCCTGCCCTGCAAGCGCGCGTGAACGGCGCGCGCCTGTGGCAATCGCTGATGGACCTGGCCCGGATCGGCGCCACGCCCAAGGGCGGCGTGTGCCGCCTGGCCCTCACCGCGCTCGACGGCGAAGGCCGCGACCTGTTCGTGCGCTGGGCGCGCGAGGCCGGCTGCAGCGTGCGCACCGACGCCATCGGCAACATCTTCGCGCGCCGCGCCGGGCGCAACGATGCCCTGCCCCCGGTGATGACCGGCAGCCACATCGACACCCAGCCCACGGGCGGCAAGTTCGACGGCAACTATGGCGTGCTGGCCGGCATCGAGGTGGTGCGCACGCTGAACGACCTGGGCATCGTGACCGAAGCCCCGATCGAGGTGGCGGTGTGGACCAATGAGGAAGGCTCGCGCTTCGTGCCGGTGATGATGGGCTCGGGCGTGTTCGCCGGCGCCTTCACGCTGGAGCATGCGCTGGCCCAGCGCGATGCGCAGGGCACCAGCGTGGCCGAGGCACTGGCCGCCATCGGCTATGCGGGCACCGCAGGCCCCACGCCGCCCGTGGGCGCGTATTTCGAGGCGCACATCGAGCAGGGCCCGGTGCTGGAGGCCAACGGCTGCGTGATCGGCGTGGTGCAGGGTGCCCTGGGCCAGCGCTGGTACGACGTGAGCGTGCAAGGCATGGAGGCCCATGCCGGCCCCACGCCCATGGAATTGCGCCGCGATGCGCTGCTGGCCGCCAGCGGCCTGGTGGCCGAGGTCAACCGCATCGCCCTGGCCCATGCGCCGCACGCCCGCGGCACCGTGGGCGTGCTGGACGTGTTCCCGAGTTCGCGCAACGTGATCCCCGGCAGCGTGCGCATGACGGTGGACCTGCGCGCCGCCGACGATGCCGTGCTGCTGCAGATGGATACCGCGTTGCGCGCCGCCTGCGAGCGCATCGGCACGGCCGGCCGCACGCCCATCGCGGTGGAGCAGGTGGTGTACTTCCCGCCACAGCCGTTTGCGCCCGCGCTGGTCGAAGGCGTGCGCGCCGATGCCCAGGCCCTGGGCTATACCGCGATGGACGTGGTCAGCGGTGCCGGGCACGATGCCGTGTACCTGGCGCGCCTGGCGCCCACCGCCATGGTCTTCGTGCCGTGCGCCGACGGCATCAGCCACAACGAGATCGAGGACGCCGAGCCCGAGCACCTGGAGGCCGGCTGCAACGTATTGCTGCAGGCCATGCTGCGCAGCGCCCAGGTGGTCGCCGCATGAAGATCCTCATCGCCCGCCTGAACCACGAGACCAACACCTTCTCGCCCGTGCCTACGCCGCTTGCGGCGTTCGCGCCTACCTACGGCGAGGACGCCTTGCGCGACAACCTGGGCATGCGCACGGCCATGGCGGCCTTCATCGACCTGGCCCAGGGCCTGGGCGCCATGCTGGTCACGCCGGTGTCGGCCACCTCCAACCCCAGCGGCCCGGTGCATGCCGCCGCCTACGACGAGCTGACCCGCCGCATCGTGGAGGCCGCCCCCGGCTGCGACGCCATCCTGCTCGACCTGCACGGCGCCATGGTGGCCGAGAACAGCCCCGATGGCGAGGGCGACCTGCTCGCGCGCGTGCGCGCCGCTGCGCCCGGCGTGCCTATCGGCGTGGCGCTGGACCTGCACGGCAACATCACACCGAAGATGGTCGCCAACGCCGACGTCATGGTGGGCTTCAAGACCTACCCGCACATCGACATGTACGAGACGGGCGAGCATGCCGGGCGCCTGCTGCTGGCCATGCTGCAGGGCCAGGCGCGCTACGGCGTGCGCTGGCACCAGTTGCCCATGATGGGCCACACCCTGCGCAGCACCACGCTGGAGGGCGCCATGTTGCGTGCGGTGGACGCCGCCCGCGCTGCCGAGGCCGATGGCGTGCCCGCCGTCTCGGTGTTCGCGGGGTTCTCGCTGGCCGACATCGAGGCGCCGTTCATGAGCGTGGTGGTCACCGGCCTTGCCGATGCGCCCGAAGCAGCCCAGGCCGTGGCCGACCGCATCGCGGCCACCATCTGGCAGGAGCGCGCCGAGTTCGTCTACGACAGCGAGCCCCTGGCGCAGTCGCTGCAGCGCGCGCAGACCCTGGCGCAAGGCGCCGAGCGCCCGGTGCTGCTGCTGGACCACAGCGACAACTGCATGTCCGGCGGCACCTGCGATTCCATGGACGTGCTGCAGGCCGCCGTCACCGAGGGCCTGTCGGACATCGCCGTGGGCCCGCTGTGCGACCCCGAGGCTGTGGCCGAGCTCGTGGCGGCCGGCGTGGGCGCGCAGTGCACCGTGCGCCTGGGCAACAAGGTGCCGCTCACCCAGCTCAACGTGTCCAAGGAGCCCGTGGCGCTGACCGGCACGGTGCGCGCCATCAGCGACGGCGAGTACACCGTGACCGGGCCCATCTACACCGGGCAGCGCTGCGCGATGGGGCGCACCGTGCTGTTCGACACCGGCAGCGCACAAATCGTGGTGACCGAGAAGACCCACGAGCCCTGGGACCTGGGCGTGTTCTCGTGCGTGGGCGTGGACCCCACGGCGCACCGCTTCGTGCTGCTCAAGTCGCGCATGTACTGCCGCCCGGTGTTCGTGCCGCTGTCGCACGCGCTGGTCGAATGCGACAGCCCCACGGGCGTGACCAGCTCCAACTACGCACTGTTCCCATTCAAGAACGTGCGCCGGCCGGTGTTCCCGCTGGACTGAGTGCCGCGGCTCCAAGCCTGCCTGCGCAGGCTTGGACGGCACGAAGAGTGATCGACTCTGGCGGGCACACCAAGGCGCGAAACGCCTCCGTGGGTTAATTCACCTTTATCAGGCGCCAGTCGATACGGTTGTCGGGGCGCTGGACGAGTTCGACGTTCTTCTTCATCGCCCAGGCCAGCATCTGGTTGTGCAGGGGGATATTGGCCACCGTGTCGTTCTGCAGCTGCAGGCCTTCGGTCAGCAGGCGGTTGCGCACGGGCTGGTCGATCTCGGTCTTCACGCGGTCCACGACGTAGTCCATGCGCTCGTTGCTGTAGCGGCCCAGGTTGTAGTTGCCGTCGCCGCCCGTGGTCTTGGTGCGCGTGAGCGACTGCAGGGTGTACAGCGCATCGAAGGTCGGCACGCCCCAGCTGAGCAGCGCGATGCTGGCCTCGTGCCGTTGGGCCATGGGGTAGTAGGTCACCGACGGCAGGGTGCGCAGCTTGGCCTTGACGCCCACGCGCGCCCACATCGAGGTGATGGCCTGGCACAGGTTCTCGTCCTGGATGATGGAGTTGTTGCTGCAGGCAAAGTCGACCTCGAAACCGTCCTTGTAACCCGCCTCGGCCAGCAACGCCCGGGCGGCATTGACGTCGTAGGGCAGGCGCTTGTCCACCGCCTCGGTCCAGCCGTTGACCAGGGGCGAGACCATGGCGCCCGTGGGCTTGGACATGCCGCGCATGGTCACGCGCTGCAGAGTAGCCACGTCGATGGCCTGGTACAGGGCCTTGCGCACGCGCAGGTCCTTGAGCGGGTTCTTGCCCTTCACGCTGCTGCCCTGCAGCTCGTCGCGGAACTGGTCCAGGGCCAGGTAGACGGTGCGGTTCTCGACCATCTCCATGACCTTGATGTTGGGGTTGGCCTTGAGCCGCTCCAGGTCCTGCAGATTGGCTTCGCGCACCATGTCGACCTCGCCCGAGAGCAGGGCCGCGATGCGCGTGGCCTCGGACTTGATGGGCGTGTAGACGATCTCGGTCACGTTGCCCTCGGTCTTGCCGGCGTTCCACCACTGCGGGTTGGCGGCGAACACCAGCTTCTGGTCGGGCACCCACTCCTTGAGCACGAAGGGCCCGGTGCCCATGGCATTGCGGTGCGAGAAGGTCTCGTCCTTGGACTTGATGTCCTTGGGCTCGACGGCGTTGTTCTTCTCGGACCAGGCCTTGCTCATCACGCGCAACTCGGTCAACTGGTTGAGCAGCACCGGGTTGGGGTTTTTCAGGAAGATGTCGATGGTCTCGCCATCCACCTTGGCGATGCGGTCCATGCCCTGGGTGTAGATGGCGTAGGTGGAGCTCTTGCTCATGGCGCGCTGCAGCGAGAACACCACGTCGTCCGCGGTCATGGCCGAGCCGTCGCTGAACTTCACGCCCTGGCGCAGCTTCACGCGCAGCTGCGTGGGGCTGACCTGCTGCCACGAGGTGGCCAGCAGCGGCTCGACCTTGAGCGTGCGGCTGTTGAACATCACCAGCGACTCGTACACCGCCGCATGGATGCCGTTGCCCAGGGCGCTGTTCTGCGAGTGGATGTCCATGGTCTGGATGTCGGTGGACCCGGCCCACTTGAACGGTTTTGCCGACACGGTGGGGGCGATGGCTGCCAGGGCCAGGGTGGCGGCCGCGAGCAGGGAGTGCTTGAAGTGCATGGGGGGTTCCTTTGCAAGACAGGAGTGTTCGGAGGAATCGGCAATATGCAGCAGGACGGGCGCGCGCAAAAGCCCCCGTCCAGGCAGTGTGGTTCCGCCGCGCAATTGCGCGTCATGGCGGATTGCGCAAATGCCCCAACTGCGGTATCTACCAGTACCTACTTGGCAAGGGGGTACCGCGCCGCGCGCCGCTCGGTTCCCACCTGCAGCAGGTTGATGACGCCCATCACGTCGTCCACCAGCTCCACGGCCTTTTCCAGCGCCCGCGCCTGCTCGGCCGACTGCACGCAGCCCATCAGCGTGACCAGGCGCCGCTCGCCCAGCACCCACACGCTGGTATCGCCGAAGCGCCCCTCCTCGCGGACGTAGCGCTGCACGCGCGGGATGATCTCGGCGTCGTACAGGTAGGAGTTGGGCAACCGGCAGCGCCCCACGCGGTGGCAGCTGCCGCCATGCTGCGAACGCACATGGGCCAGCTCGCGCACCTCGGCTTCGGTGTACAGAGGGCCCTCGGGCACGGGGCAGCCGGGGATGGCGGCGGTGACCTGGAGGAAAGGGTCGTTGAAGGCGTTGGTGCGGGCCTCCTGCGCATGGGCGGGCACGGTGGACGCCAGGAGGCCTGCGAGCGCCAGGGCGCAGGCCTTCATCGGGGTCGGCAAAAGGGGCATGGGCACCTCGTCGGATTTCTATAACCATCTTAGTGAGGACTTGTCGCCCCACCAAGCGCGTCGCCACCCACCAGGCAGCGTGTAGGACATGGCTGCGATTTGCGGCGTGCACTGCCAACCGGCCGCACCCAGCGCTTAGGATGGACAGCCCACCCACCGCGCCCATGCCCAGCGACCTCATCGTCCACCGCCCCGAAGGCCTGTACTGCCCGGCCGGCAATTTCTACATCGACCCCTGGCGGCCTGTGGAGCGGGCCGTGATCACGCACGCGCACTCGGACCATGCGCGCATGGGCTCGGCGCACTACCTGGCGCACACCGACAGCGAGGGCACCTTGCGCAACCGGCTGGGCGCGGACATCGACCTGCAGACGCTGGCCTATGGCGACACCATCGACCACCACGGCGTGCGCCTGTCGCTGCACCCGGCCGGGCATGTGCTGGGATCGGCCCAGGTGCGGGTGGAGCATGGTGGCCAGGTGTGGGTGGCCTCGGGCGACTACAAGCTCGAGGACGACGGCACCTGCCCGCCCTTCGAGCCGGTGCGCTGCCATACCTTCATCACCGAATCGACCTTCGGCCTGCCCATCTACCGCTGGCCCTCGCAGCCCGCGCTGTTCGCCGACATCAATGCCTGGTGGGCCGCGAATGCGGCGGCGGGCAAGGCCAGCGTGCTGTATGCCTACGCCTTCGGCAAGGCGCAGCGCCTGCTGCATGGGGTGGATGCGGGCATCGGCCCCATCGTCGTGCATGGCGCAGTGGACCCGCTCAATGCCGTGTACCGCGCGGCGGGTGTGGCGCTGCCGCCCACCCTGCGCGTGACGGACCCGGGCGTCACCAAGGCCGAGCTGCGCCGCGCGCTGGTGCTGGCACCGCCCTCGGCGGCGGGCACGCCCTGGCTCAAGCGCTTTGGCGAGCATTCCGATGCCTTTGCCAGCGGCTGGATGCTGGTGCGCGGTGCGCGCCGGCGCCGTGGCGTGGACAGGGGCTTCGTGATGAGCGACCACGCGGACTGGCCCAGCCTGCAGAAGGCCATTGGTGCCACGGGTGCCGAGCGCATCATCGTGACCCATGGCAGCACCGACGTGATGGTGCGCTGGCTGTGCGAGCAGGGCCTGGACGCCCAGGTGTTCGTGACCGAGTACGGCGCCGACGACAACGAGGACGATGCCGGGGCAGCGCCGCCAGCGCAGCCTGATGCACCGGCGCCCGAGGCTGCGGCATGAAGGCCTTTGCCACGCTGTTCCAGGCGCTCGATGCCACCACCGGGCAGTCGGCCAAGCTGGCGGCACTGGTGGCCTACCTGCGCGTGGCGCCTCCGGCCGATGCGGCCTGGGCCACCTACTTTTTGGCCGGAGGCAAACCGCGCCAGATGGTGCCCACCAAGCGCCTGAAAGCCCTGGCGCAGGAGGCGGCCGGACTGCCCGAATGGCTGTTCGAAGAAAGCTACCAGGCCGTGGGCGACCTGGCCGAAACGCTGGCCCTGCTGTTGCCGCCCCCGGTGCAGCCTGTGGACCTGCCACTGGCCGAGTGGATGGCCCAGCTGCTGCCCCTGCGCGCCCTGCAACCCGAAGAGGCCGATGCCCGCCTGCGCATGCAGTGGGACCTGCTGGCGCCGGAGCAGCGTTTCGTGTACTTCAAGCTCATCACCGGCAACTTCCGCGTGGGTGTGTCGCGCCTGCAGGTCACCCAAGCGCTGGCCACGGTGAGCGCGCTGGACCCCAAGCGCATCGCGCACCGGCTCATGGGCTACACGCAGATCGGCCGGCAGCCCCAGGCGGACGACTACGCCGCCCTGGTCGCACCGGTGGACGATGCTGCCAATGGCAGCGAGCCCGGAACCGGCGATGCCGGCATGGCGGGCCAGCCCTACCCCTTCTTCCTGGCGCACCCGTTCAGCCAGCCCGTGGCCGAAATGCCTGCGCTGCTGGGCACGCCGGGCGACTGGCTGGTGGAGTGGAAGTGGGACGGCATCCGCGCGCAGATCGTGCGGCGTGCGGGCGCGGTGTGGGTCTGGTCGCGCGGCGAGGAGCTGGTGACCGACCGCTTTCCCGAGTTGGCCGAGGCCGCGATGGCGGCCCTGCCCGATGGCACGGTCGTGGACGGCGAGATCCTGGTGTGGCTGCCCGACGAGCCCCAGCCCCGCCCCTTTGCCGACCTGCAAAAGCGCCTGGGCCGCAAGACCCTGGGCCCCAAGTTGCTGCGCGAACTGCCCGTGGTGCTGGTGGCCTACGACCTGCTCGAACATGCGGGGCAGGACCTGCGCCAGCAGCCCCAAGAGGCACGCCGCGCTCTGCTGGAGGCCACGCTGCAGCCCGACCCGGCGGCGATCGCTCCCGCCGCGCAACCGGGCCTGCGCCTGAGCACGCTGCTGCAGGGCGCCGACTGGCCGGACCTGGCGCGCCAGCGCGAAGCTGCGCGCGGCATGGGCACCGAGGGCTTCATGCTCAAGCACCGCCAGGCGCACTACGGCGTGGGCCGCACCAAGGACGTGGGCGTGTGGTGGAAGTGGAAGATCGACCCCATGAGCGTGGACGCGGTGCTGATCTACGCCCAGCGCGGCCATGGCCGCCGCGCCAGCCTGTACAGCGACTACACCTTTGCGGTATGGAACGGGCCGCAGGGCGACCCCGAGCGCCAGCTGGTGCCGTTCGCCAAGGCCTACTCGGGCCTGACGGACGTGGAGATCGGGCAGGTGGACGCCATCATCCGCAAGACCACGCGCGAGAGCTTCGGGCCCGTGCGCAGCGTGGATGCGACCATGGTCTTCGAACTCGGCTTCGAGGGCATCGGCAGGAGCCCGCGCCACAAGAGCGGCATCGCCGTGCGCTTTCCGCGCATGCTGCGCTGGCGCCAGGACAAGACCGTGGCCGAGGCCGATACCCTGCAGACCCTGGTGGCCCTGTTGCCGGGGCAGGACGCCGCCGCATGAGCACGGCGCGCCGCCCGCGCAAGCCGCTGCCCACGGTGGCCGCGAGCGCGGCTGCTGGCTGGATGGCCACGCGCGGCTGGCAGCCCTTCGGCTTCCAGCAGGAGGTGTGGCGCGCCCTGGGCGAGGGGCGCTCGGGCCTGTTGCATGCCACCACCGGCGCGGGCAAGACCTATGCCGTGTGGCTGGGCGCGCTGCAGCACCTGGCGCTGGCAGGCGAGCCCGTGGCACCGACTGCACAGGCCAGTGCGCGCACGGCCGTGCGCACACGCCGCGCGGCAGCGCCGCCGCTCACGGTGTTGTGGATCACCCCCATGCGCGCCCTGGCGGCCGATACGCTGCGTGCGCTGGTCGCGCCCCTGCCCGATCTGGCGCCGGACTGGACCAGCGGCCTGCGCACCGGCGACACCGCCAGCGGCGAGCGCGCCGCACAGGACCGGCGCCTGCCCACGCTGCTGGTGACCACGCCCGAAAGCGTGTCGCTGCTGCTGGCACGCGCCGATGCGCACGAGCGCCTGCGCCACGTGCGCCTGGTGGTGGTGGACGAATGGCACGAGCTGGTGGGCAATAAGCGCGGCGTGCAGGCGCAGCTGGCGCTGGCGCGCCTGTCGGGCTGGAACCCGGCCCTGCAGGTGTGGGGCATGTCGGCCACGCTGGGCAACCTGCAGGAGGCGCTGGATACGCTGTTGTCCCGCCCGGTGACGGGCGCACCCACAGCACCGCCCGCCGTGCTGGTGCAGGGCCGCATCGACAAGGCGCTGCAGGTGGACGTGATGCTGCCGCCCAAGGTGGACCGCTTTGCCTGGGCCGGCCACATGGGCCTGGCGCTGCTGCCGCAGGTGGTGCAATCCATCGAGGCCTGTGCGTCCACCCTGGTCTTCACCAACACGCGCTCGCAGGCCGAGCGCTGGTACCAGGCGCTGCTGGAGGCCCGGCCCGACTGGGCCGGCACGCTGGCGCTGCACCACGGCTCGCTGGGCCAGGAGGTGCGCGCCTGGGTGGAGGCCGGGCTCAAGGCCGGCCAGCTCAAGGCCGTGGTCTGCACCTCGAGCCTGGACCTGGGCGTGGACTTTCTGCCCGTGGAGCAGGTGCTGCAGATCGGCTCGGCCAAGGGCGTGGGGCGGCTGGTGCAGCGCGCGGGCCGCTCAGGCCACGCGCCCGGGCGCACGTCCAGCATCACCCTGGTGCCCACGCACAGCCTGGAGCTGGTGGAGGCGGCCGCCGCGCGCCATGCGCTGGCGCTGGGCCGCATCGAAGAGCGGCACACGCCGCACGCGCCGCTGGACGTGCTGGTGCAGCACCTGGTAACCATCGCACTGGGCGGCGGCTTCGTGCCCGCGGAGCTGCTGGCCGAGGTGCGCCGCGCGCCGGCCTATGCCGCGTTGGCCGACAACGACTGGCAGTGGGCCCTGCAGTTCGTGCGCCAGGGCGGGGCCTCGCTGGCCAGCTACCCCGATTTCCAGCGCGCCGTGCCCGACGAGGAAGGGGTGTGGCGCGTGCCCGATGCACGGCTGGCGCGCCGCCACCGCAGCAACATCGGCACCATCGTGAGCGATGCCAGCATGCAGGTGCAGTTCGTGAGCGGCGGGCGCCTGGGTTCGGTGGAAGAGAGCTTCATCGCGCGCCTGCGCAAGGGCGATGTGTTCATGTTCGCGGGCCGCCTGCTGGAGCTGGTGCGCACCCAGCAGATGACGGCCTACGTGCGCATTGCCCCCAAGGGCAGCGCCGCGTTGCCGCGCTGGAACGGCGGGCGCATGCCGCTGTCGAACACCCTGGCAGACGCCATGCTGGAGATGCTGGAGCAGGCCGAGCGCGGCGTGTACGCATCGCCCGAGATGCAGTCCGCCCAGCCCCTGCTGGCGCTGCAGCACGCCTGGTCGGCCCTGCCCACCCCCAGCCGCCTGGTGGCCGAGACCCTGCACACGCGCGAGGGCTGGCACCTGTACCTGTACCCGCTGGCGGGCCGCCTGGTGCACCTGGGCCTGGCCGGGCTGCTGGCCTGGCGCGCGTCGCAGCAGGTGGCCAACACCTTCTCCATCGCGGTCAACGACTACGGGCTGGAGCTGCTCTCGGCCAAGCCCATCGCCTGGGCCACGCTGCTGCCGCGCATCCTGGGCGAGGGCACGCCCACCACCCTCGGCAGCGGGCTCGAAGAGGAGGTGCTGGCCAGCCTCAACGCCACCGAGATGGCGCGCCGGCGCTTTCGCGAGATCGCGCGCATCGCCGGCCTCATCTTCCAGAGCCACCCAGGCGAGCAGCGCAGCAGCCGCCAGCTGCAGGCCTCGTCCTCGCTGTACTACGACGTGTTCGCCCAGTACGACCCCGACAACCTGCTGCTGGCCCAGGCCCGCGCCGAGCTGCTGGCCAACGAGCTGGACATGGAGCGCCTGGCACGCACCTTGCGCGGCATGCAGGCACAGACCCTGTCCATCCATGCGCTCACGCGCCCCACTCCCTTTGCCCTGCCCTTGATGGTGGAGCGCTTTCGCGAGCGCCTGAGCACCGAGACCCTGGCCGACCGGCTGGCGCGCATGGTGCAGGCGCTGGAGCAGGCGGCCGACGACACCACGGGCACCCACGAAGCCGATAATCCGGTGGACCCGGCCGACATGGCCTGGGACATGCCCGACGGGGCCACCGCATCGCCCCGGCGCGCGCGCCGCGGCGACGCCCAGGAAACACCCCGCCGGCCCCGCAGACGCCACGGATTCTGAGCCCAGCCACCCCGCCCTTGCTGAACGACGCCGCCCCGACCTCCACGCCCCCAGGCGCCCATGCCATCACCCTGCCTGGCGGCACGGTGCTGTGGCTGCTGCCCCAGCGCGCGGTGGTCTGGCCCGCCGCGCGCATGGCTTTCGTGGCCGACGTGCACTTCGGCAAGGCCGCCACCTTCCGCCGCGCCGGCCAGCCCGTGCCGCACGGCACCACGGCCGACAACCTGGCCCGGCTCGACGCGGTGCTGGCCGTGACGGGCGCACAGCACCTGGTCTTCCTGGGCGACTTTTTGCACGCGCGCAGCGGCGCCGATGGCTCCCTATGGGCCCAGCTGCTGCCTTGGCGTGAGCGCCACGCCGGCATCCGCATGACCCTGGTGCGCGGCAACCACGACATGCATGCGGGCGATCCGCCGGCGGCACTCAACATCGCCCTGGCCGACGAACCCTGGCCGCCGGAGGAAGGGGCGGAGGTGCTGGCCTGCCACCACCCGCTGGGGGTGGAAGGGAGCACCGTGCTCGCAGGCCATCTGCACCCCACAGTGACCCTCTACGGCCTGGCGCGCGACGCCGCGCGCCTGCCCTGCTTCGCCTCCACGCCAGGGTTGCTGGTGTTGCCGGCGTTTGGTGCGTTCACGGGGACATCGAGCCAGTCGATTGCGCCACAGGCACGGCGGTTTGCGGTGGTGGGGGATCGGGTGGTGGAGGTTCGATCTTCCAGTTGAGCATCAGCGTGCGTAGATCAGACCGCTACCATGGATGCCCCGACCCACTGGCCGCATCATGGGGTCGATGAAAGGCGCTGGATGACCGAGCTGGATGAAATGGAAAGCCGAGCCCATGAGGCCTGGGACGCAAATGACCTGCCGCGAGCCTTTCAACTCTTTCTGGCTTGTGCACACCAGGGGGCCAGGGGCGCCATGCTGGATGTGGGATATTTCTACGACGAAGGCCTGGGCACTCGTTCCAGTAAGTATCTGGCACGGATCTGGTATCGCAAGGCCCGCCACGCAGGGGATTTCGTAGGCGCCAACAATCTGGCCATCCTGTTCCAGGAACGGCATTTCCACCGCGGCGCGTTCCATTGGTTCCGCAAGGCTGCGCTCGATGGCGACGGCGATGCCTGGGTCAAGTTGGCGAAGTGCCACCTGCAGGGCCAAGGAACGCCGATCTGCGAGGCCCGCGCCCGGGATTGCCTGAGGCGAGCGATCCGCTCCCGTTTCATCACCCCAGCGGGGCGCGAAGAGGCGCAATCCCTGCTGCGCGCACAGGGCGTCCTGCAGAGTTTGAGCTACCGGCGACCCTGAGGTCAGGCAGGCGGTCACGGCCGCGGCATGCACTGGATTCCCTTGCCCGTTGGCCCTTGCGGCAATGAGGCTTTTCGGGTTTGGCGCCGCCCGATTTCGGTGCGAAACCACTTCCGCTATAGGCAACGCATTAAAAATTTTCGCCTACCCGTCGGTAAATTTTGCATTGTGGAATTCGATTGCAAAAACCGGGGCCCGATAAAGCGCCAAAAGACGAGAATGCGAGAGCATTCGCGTTTGGCCCCTGCCATACCCCGGCAAAGGGCATTTACACACTCGTTTCGTGAGACAAGCCATGACGACCCAGCAACCGACCATCATCTACACCCTGACCGACGAGGCACCTCGCCTGGCCACGGCTTCCTTCCTGCCTATCATCCGTGCCTTTGCCGCACCGGCCGGCATCAACGTGGCGGAGTCCGACATCTCCGTGGCCGCCCGCGTGCTGGGCGAGTTCCCCGAGTTCCTGAAGGAAGAGCAACGCGCTCCCAACACCCTGGCCGAGCTGGGCAAGAAGACGCTGCAGCCCGACGCCAACATCATCAAGCTGCCCAACATCAGCGCCTCGGTGTCGCAGCTCAAGGCGGCCATCGCCGAGCTGCAGGGCAAGGGCTACGCACTGCCCGACTACCCGGACCAGCCCAAGGACGAC
This sequence comes from Acidovorax sp. GW821-FHT10A04, assembly GCF_059415825.1. NCBI lineage: Bacteria > Pseudomonadati > Pseudomonadota > Betaproteobacteria > Burkholderiales > Comamonadaceae > Acidovorax > Acidovorax sp. GW821-FHT10A04. The sequence continues at coordinate 571,977 of NZ_JBWKNZ010000002.1, read as the reverse complement.
AAGGAAAAAGAGATCAAGGCACGCTACGGCAAGTGCATCGGCTCTGCTGTGAACCCCGTGCTGCGCGAAGGCAACTCCGACCGCCGCGCGCCCGCCGCCGTGAAGAACTACGCGCGCAAGAACCCCCATTCGATGGGTGAATGGAGCCAGGCATCGCGCAGCCACGTCTCGCACATGCACCACGGCGACTTCTACCATGGCGAAAAGTCCATGACGCTGGACCGCGCCCGCGAAGTGAAGATGGAGCTGATCACCAAGAGCGGCAAGACCATTGTCTTGAAGCCCAAGGTCGCGCTGCTCGACCGCGAGGTGATCGACAGCATGTTCATGAGCAAGAAGGCGCTGCTGGAGTTCTACGAGAAGGAAATCGAAGACGCTCGCAAGACCGGCGTGATGTTCTCGCTGCACGTGAAGGCCACGATGATGAAGGTGTCCCACCCCATCGTGTTCGGCCACTGCGTGCGCATCTTCTACAAGGACGCGTTCGCCAAGCACGCCAAGACGTTCGACGAGCTGGGCGTGAACGTGAACAACGGCATGGTCGACCTGTACGCCAAGATCGAGACGCTGCCTCAAAGCCAGCGCGACGAGATCAAGCGCGACCTGCACGCCTGCCACGAGAACCGCCCCGAGCTGGCCATGGTCGACTCGGCCAAGGGCATTACCAACTTCCACTCGCCCAACGACATCATCGTGGACGCGTCCATGCCCGCGATGATCCGCAACAGCGGCAAGATGTGGGACGCCAACGGCCGCCTGAAGGACGTGAAGGCCGTGATGCCCGAGTCGACCTTCGCCCGCATCTACCAGGAGATCATCAACTTCTGCAAATGGCACGGCGCGTTCGACCCCAAGACCATGGGCACGGTGCCCAACGTGGGCCTGATGGCGCAGCAGGCCGAAGAATACGGCTCGCACGACAAGACGTTCGAGATCGCCGAAGACGGCGTGGCCAACATCACCGACCTGGTGACCGGCGAAGTGCTGCTGTCCCAGGACGTGGAAGCCGGCGACATCTGGCGCATGTGCCAGGTCAAGGATGCCGCGATCCGCGACTGGGTGAAACTGGCCGTCAACCGCGCCCGCAACTCCGGCATGCCCGTGGTGTTCTGGCTCGACTCGTACCGCCCGCACGAGGCGCAGCTGATCACCAAGGTCAAGATGTACCTGCACGAGCACAACACCACCGGCCTGGACATCCAGATCATGAGCCAGGTGCGTGCCATGCGCTACACCCTGGAGCGCGTGATCCGCGGCCTGGACACCATCAGCGCCACCGGCAACATCCTGCGCGACTACCTGACCGACCTGTTCCCCATCATGGAACTGGGCACCTCGGCCAAGATGCTGTCCATCGTGCCGCTGATGGCCGGTGGCGGCATGTATGAAACGGGTGCCGGCGGCTCCGCCCCCAAGCACGTGCAGCAGCTGGTGGAAGAGAACCACCTGCGCTGGGATTCGCTGGGCGAGTTCCTGGCGCTGGCCGTGTCGTTCGAGGACCTGGGCATCAAGACCGGCAACGCCAAGGCCAAGATCCTGGCCAAGACGCTGGACGCCGCCACGGGCAAGCTCTTGGACAACAACAAGAACCCCTCGCCCAAGACCGGCCAGCTGGACAACCGCGGCAGCCAGTTCTACCTGGCCCTGTACTGGGCCCAGGAACTGGCCGCGCAGACGGACGACAAGGAACTGGCCACGCGCTTCGCCTCGCTGGCCCAGGAACTGACGGCCAAGGAAGAGGCCATCGTGGCCGAACTGGCTGCCGTGCAGGGCCAGCCCGCCGACATCGGCGGCTACTACCAGCCCGACGTGGCCAAGCTCGACAAGGTCATGCGCCCCAGCGAAACGCTGAACAAGGCGCTCGCTGCTGCGGCCTGATGAAGTGAAGCACCCCCTGAGTCGCTTCGCGCCTTCCCCCTCTCTCATATTGCTTCGCAATCTGGGAGGGGGACGCCCCCAGTGCGGCGGGGCGGCCCTTGCACGGGGGCGCTGGCTTGGGCCGCGCCAGTTCGGTCCGTCGTGGGTGGCGAGCAGCACCGTGGACAACTGATACCTGTTCAATTGTCCTAAAGCAAAGGCCCCGCAATGCGGGGCCTTTTTCATTGCGGCGTTAAAAAGGTCTTACGGTCTGTCGCGGTCCACCACGCGGCTGTTCAGGGGCTTGGGCACATAGGCCGGCAGGAAGGCACAGCCTTTGCCGAACCTCGCTTCGTTGGCCGGGCACTGCTGGGCAATGCCCTCGGGCGTGGGCTTCACGCCCTCGTCCACCCAGCGCAGCAGCGCCGTCATCAGCGTGGGGTAGGTCGGGTCGCTCAGGTAGCTGTGGGTGTTGTGCTGGGTGAAGGTCTGCACCAGGCGCGCGCCGCTGCCTGCGCGCTCCACCGTGCCCTTGAAGAAGGCATCGAGCTCGACGAAGGCGGTCGGGTCGTCCACCCCCTTGGTGGTGAGCACCGGCACGTCGATGCGGCCCGTGGGGTCGGTGTCCTGGGCAAAGCGCGCCAGGGCCTGTGGATCGGCCTGGTAGCGCAGCACGGCGGCATTGAGCGCTGCATCGTCGGGCGAGCCGGTGTAGCGCGCGCCGGTGTTGCCGAAGGGGCTGGCATCGCCCGTGCGCAGGTGCACCACGTCGCGGTAGTGGAAGGTGCCCCAGTTCAGGTGGCTCTGGATGGAGCTGGCCGGGATGCGGAGCACGTCGACAATCGTCTTGACCTTGCGCTGCTGCTCGGGCGTGCGCTGGGCAGCGGGCTTGTCCAGGCCCAGGCAGTCGTTGACCCTGGCCGTGAGCTCGGCACCGGTCAGCTTCGCACTGGCCGGCAGGCCGATGTTCAGCGGGTACTGCGCCTCGCCGGGCAGCGGGTGGTTGTGGCACAGGTGCTGGTAGACCACGCGCAGGTCGGTGCGGAAGTCGTACGAGCGGCTGCCGCCGGCCAGCAGGCCGCTGGTGAGCAGCACGGCATCGTAGGGCCGGGGGCTGACCGCGCCGTGGCCAAACATGTCGGCGCCCATGGCGGCCACGCCGGCCCCCCAGGACTGGCCGTGCAGGATGGTGCGGCGCGGCTGGGCCACCTGGGCCACGAAGATGCGGCGCAGGCGCTCGGTGTCCTCGGCCGCGGCGCGCACGGCCACCCCGCCCTGGCGGAAGGTGCTGCCGGCCCAGGCATAGCCGGCACGGACCATGATGGACCAGCGCTCCAGGTCCTCCACCGCGCGCTCGGCCTTGGGGGCGCCCAGCGTGGGGCCGCCGTGCGAATGCATCACCAGCACCTGGTTCCAGGCGTTGGGCATGGCGATGAGGTAGTAGGCCCCGGCCGAGTCCTGGCCCGACAGGCAGCGCGCAATGGCCTCGATGTCCTTGGGGCAGGCCGTGGCGACGGGCGCTGCCTCCTTGCTGGCCGGCACGGCAGTGCCCACGCCGGCGGCCGGCGGTGTCTTCATCGGCGCGCAGGCCGCCAGCAGGCCGGCCGCCAGGCCCAGCAGGGACAGGCGCAGCGCCATGGGCGCGCGAAGGCTACAAAGGGTGCGAAGGGGGTGCATGGGCGATTCGTCTCCGGCGTGTGTTGTGCGGCTCTCGGGGGAGGCAGGGGCGGGCAAGGGGGCCATCGCGCATCGTAGAAAGCCCCTTGGCCCCCGTCAAATAGCCCGCACAGGGCAGCTCCATACGCTGCGCATATGGGACTGCGCCAGCCAGGGCTTGGCCGCGCGCTCGCTATAGTCCCCCGTTCCCGCGGGAAGCCTTCGCCGCACCGTGCACCGCCGCCACAAAACCTGCCCCTGGTCGCTGCAGGACTGGATTTTGTTAACCATTTAGTGAATTATTCAGGCATGAGCAAAGACACCGAGACCACTTCGAAGGAGCGCCAGCGGGACGCCGACCGTTCCCAGGGCGAGATCCTGGTCGCGGCGCGCGGCGAATTCGCCGAGCACGGCCTGGGCGGTGCCCGCATGGACCGCATCGCCGAGCGCGCCGGCCTGAACAAGCGGCTGATCTACTACTACTTCGAGGACAAGGAAAAGCTCTTCCAGGCCGTGCTCGAGCAGGCCTACCGGCACATCCGAGAGGAGGAGCGCAAGCTCAACCTGGTGGAGCTGGAGCCCGCCACCGCGATCCGCCGGCTGGTGGAGTTCACCTGGGTGTATTACCTGGAGAACCCTCAGTTCCTGACCCTGCTCAACAGCGCCAACCTGCACAGGGCGCGCCACCTGCAGGAGTCGCAGCGCGCGCGCGAGATGAACTCGCCGCTGATCGCCATGTTGGGCGAGGTGCTGGAGCGCGGCCGGCGCGAGGGCAGCTTTCGCGGCGGGGTGGACCCGCTGCAGCTGTATGTCTCGATCGCCGGGCTGTCGTACTTCTACCTGTCGAACAACCACACCCTGTCGGCCATCTTCGGGCGCGACCTGATGACCCCCAAGGCCCGCAACGAGCGGCTGACCCACATGTGCGATGTGATCCTGGGCTATGTGCTGAAGTAAGACACCCCCAGAGGCGCTTCGCGCCTTCACCCCTCTCTCGACTCGCTGCGCGAGCCGGGGGGGAGAGGCCCCCAGTGCACGCAAGCGAAGCGCCGCCTGCGCGGCTTGGCGGCCCTTGCACGGGGGCGCTGGTCTGGACCGCGCCAGTTGCACCAGCCTGCGGCGATGCAGAAGCGCTCGCTGCCCACCCTTCCGGGTAAACCCCTAATTCCGGCCTGCGGAACCGCGTTGACGCAGGCGCAGCAATGCCTAAAAATCTGCTCTATTCACCAATCAGTGAATTAAAGAGCAAGTCCAAGCCTGCCAACGGAGACAAATCCATGCCTTTCATCCGCACCACCCGCCGCGCTGCCGCCACCGCCCTGGCGGCAGCCACGCTCACGTCGCTGTCGTTCAGTGCCCTCGCGCAGGGCGGCTACCCCACCAAGCCCATCCGCGTGATCGTGCCCTTCGCCGCGGGCAGCACCACCGACATCATTGCGCGCGCCATCGCCGACAAGATGGGCCAGAGCATGGGCCAGTCGCTGGTGGTGGACAACCGCGGCGGCGCCAGCGGCACCATCGGCCAGCAGGCGGTGGCCACGGCCGCGCCCGACGGCTACACGGTGATGATCCATTCCTCCTCGCACACGGTGAGCCCGCTGACCTTCGCCAAGCTGCCTTTCGACACCACGGGCGACTTCGCGGGCGTGACGCCGATCTCCTCGCTGCCCAATGCGCTGGTGATCTCGCCCGCCAAGGGCATCAAGACGCTGCAGGACCTGGTGGCTTCGGCCAAGGCCAAGCCCGGCACGGTGAACTTCGCCTCGGCCGGCCAGGGCAGCGCCACGCACCTGAACGCCGAGAAGTTCAAGCTGGCCGCGAAGATCGATGCGACCAACATCCCTTTCAAGGGCTCGGCCGAGGCCGTGACCGAGGTGCTGTCGGGCCGCGTGGACTACTACTTCTCGCCCATCGCGCCCGTCATCGGCCAGATCAAGGACGGCCAGTTGCTGGCGCTGGCCGTGGGCTCGCCCAAGCGCGCGGCCGCCCTGCCCGACGTGCCCACCACGGCCGAGGCCGGCGTGCCGGGCTCGGAGTTCAACTTCTGGATCGGGATGATGGTGCCGGCCAAGACGCCGCGCGACATCGTCAACCGCCTGCACGACGAGGTGGTCAAGGCCCTGGCCACGCCCGAGGTGAAGGAGCGCTTCCTCAAGCTCGGTGCCGACGCCTGGACGCTCAAGCCCGAGCAGTTCGACGCCTACATCAAGGACGAGATCAAGAACAACGCCGCACTCGTCAAGGCGGCCGGTCTCCAGCCCACCCAGTAATTCCCTGCGCGCAGCACCGCAACGCCCGCCCCTGCGATGGGGTGGCCAGGCCGCGCCTTTGCCCCATCCTTTTTGCAACTTTAGAACTGAAACGGACCGACACCATGGCCACCCAACGACTCGGACTCATCATGCACGGCGTCACCGGCCGCATGGGCATGAACCAGCATCTGATCCGCTCCATCTGCGCCATCCGCGCGCAGGGCGGCGTGGTGCTTGGGAACGGCAACCGCGTGATGCCCGACCCCATCCTGATCGGCCGCAACGCCGAGAAGATGGAGGCGCTGGCCAAGGCCCATGGCATCGCGCGCTGGGGCACGGACCTCGACGCCGCCCTGGCCAACCCCGAGGACACGGTGTTCTTCGACGCCGGCACCACACAGATGCGCCCCACCCTGCTCGCCAAGGCGATCCGCGCGGGCAAGCATGTGTACTGCGAAAAGCCCATCGCCACCAACCTCAACGAGGCGGTGGAGATCGCGCGCCTGGCCTCGGGCTCGGGCCTCAAGCACGGCGCGGTGCAGGACAAACTGTTCCTGCCCGGCCTGCGCAAGCTCGACATGCTGCGCCGCGCGGGCTTCTTCGGCCGCATGCTGAGCGTGCGCCTGGAGTTCGGCTACTGGGTCTTCGAGGGCGACCTGCAGCCCATCCAGCGCCCGAGCTGGAACTACCGCAGCGAAGACGGCGGCGGCATGATTCTGGACATGATGTGCCACTGGCGCTACGTGCTGGACAACCTGTTCGGCGAGGTCAAATCGGTCTCGTGCATCGGCGCCACCCACATCCCCCAGCGCTGGGACGAGGCCGGCCAACCGTACAAGGCCACGGCCGACGATGCCGCCTATGCCACCTGCGAACTCACCGGCCACAACGGCGAGCCGGTGATCGCGCAGCTCAACATGAGCTGGGCCACGCGCGTGCGCCGCGACGACCTGGTCACCTTCCACGTGGACGGCACCGACGGCTCGGCCGTGGCCGGCCTGTCGAGCTGCCGCGCGCAAAGCCGCGTGGCCACGCCGCGCCCGGTGTGGAACCCCGATGAGAAGCAAAGCATGAACTTCTTCGACCAGTGGCAGGAGATCCCCGATTCGCAGGTCTACGACAACGGCTTCAAGATCCAGTGGGAGCACTTCATCCGCCACGTGGTGGAAGACGCCCCGTACCAATGGACCCTGCCCGAAGGCGCCAAGGGCGTGCAGCTGGTGGAAGCCGCCCTGGAAAGCTGGAAGGAACGCCGCTGGGTGGACGTAGCGCCCCTCAAAGCCTGATCCATTTCTCACCACTTTTCCCGAGTTCACCATGGCCCTTCGCCTCTCCCTGCCCACGGCCGATGGCCGCACCAGCCCCTACACCCTGCAAGGCCGCCCGCCGGTGGTGCCGCAGCAGGGTGCAGTGTTCAACCGCATCGCCTACTCAGCCGCCCACGTGGTGGCCGACCCGCTGGCGGCCATCGACCCGTGGCTGCAGTGCGCGGTCGACTGGGATGCGACCATCGCCTACCGCCAGCGCCTGTGGTCGCTGGGCCTGGGTGTGGCCGAAGCCATGGACACCGCGCAGCGCGGCATGGGGCTGGACTGGCCGACCTCGCTGGAGCTGATCCGCCGCTCGCTCGACGCGGCGCGCGACTTCGGCCCGGGCGCGCTCGTGGCCTCGGGCTGCGGCACGGACCACCTGGTGCTGGACGAGGTGAAGTCGGTCGACGACGTCATCCGCGGCTATGAAGAGCAGATGGAGGCCATCGAGAAGCTCGGCGGCAAGCTCATCGTGATGGCCAGCCGTGCGCTGGCCCGCGTGGCCAAGAGCCCTGCCGACTACGAGCGCGTGTACGACCGCATCCTCTCGCAGGCGCGCCAGCCCGTGGTGCTGCACTGGCTGGGCGACATGTTCGACCCGGCGCTCGCGGGCTACTGGGGTTCGCGCGACGTGGATGCGGCCATGGACACGGCCCTGGCCGTGATCGCCGCGCACCCGGACAAGGTCGACGGCATCAAGATCTCGCTGCTCGACAAGGACAAGGAGGTCGCCATGCGCCGGCGCCTGCCCGCCACGGGCGGCACCGACGGCCAGGGCGTGCGCATGTACACGGGCGACGACTTCAATTACGCCGAGCTCATCGCGGGCGACGGCGCCGGCGGCACGCCGCGCCAGGGCCAGAGCGATGCGCTGCTGGGCATCTTCGACGCCATTGCACCGGCCGCGAGTGCCGCACTGGCGGCCCTGGCCACGGGCGATACGGCGCACTTCCACGCCATCCTGGGGCCCACGGTGCCGCTGTCGCGCCACATCTTTTCAACGCCCACGCGCTTTTACAAGACGGGCGTGGTCTTCATGGCCTGGCTCAACGGGCACCAACGCCACTTCACCATGGTGGGCGGGCAGCAGAGCACGCGCTCGCTGGTGCACTTCGCCGAACTGTTCCGTCTGGCCGACCAGGCCGACCTGCTGGAGCAGCCCGAACTGGCCGTGCAGCGCATGGGCCACCTGCTGGCCTTGCACGGCGTGAGCGCCTGACCGCCATGCGTGATTTCTCGCAAGACCACCGCTGGCTGTCGATCAACACCGCCACCGTGCGCAAGCAGCAGGGGGCCGAGGTTCCCTTGGCGCGCATCATCGACCAGTGCGCCGAGCGCGGCATCCGCGCCATCAGCCCCTGGCGCGACCAGGTGGCCGCAGCCGGCCTTGCGGCCACCGCGCGCCAGCTGCGCGCCCACGGCATCGCACTGTCGGGCTACTGCCGCGGCGGCTTTTTCCCGGCGGCCGATGCGGCCGGGCTGCGCGCCGCGCTCGACGACAACCGCCGCGCCATCGACGAGGCCAAGACGCTCGACGCCACCTGCCTGGTGCTGGTGGTGGGCGCCCTGCCCGGCGCGCTGGAGGGCACGCCGCACTACACCGACCTTGCCCGCGCGCGCGGCGAAGTCTTCGACGGCATCGCCGCGTCGCTGGAGTACGCGCGCCAGGTGGGCATGCCGCTGGCCATCGAGCCGCTGCACCCCATGCAGGCGGCCGACCGCGCCTGCATCAACACGCTGGAGCAGGCGCTGGACATCTGCGACGCGCTCGATGCGCGCAAGACCGGTGCGCTCGGCGTAGCGCTGGATGTGTACCACGTGTGGTGGGACCCCAAGCTGGAACAACAGATCGCCCGTGCCGGCAAGGAGCGCCTGCTGGCCTACCATGTGTGCGACTGGCGCCTGCCCACACGCGACCTGCTCAGCGACCGCGGCATGATGGGCGACGGCGTGATCGAACTGAAGAAGATCCGCCAGTGGGTCGAGGCCGCGGGCTTTGGCGGCTATGCCGAGGTGGAGATCTTCTCGGCGCTGGACTGGTGGCAGCGCACCGGCGAGGAGACGCTCGATACCTGCATCGCACGGCATTGCGCCGTGGTCTGATGTGCCGGGCGCTGCCCGGCACGTTCTGCGTCAATCAGGCGGGGACTGGCGCCACCGTGCGCCGCACGCGGCGCACATTGAAGGCACTGGCGATGAGCACGCCCTGCACCACGGCCAGGCCGAGCAGCACGGCCGTGAAGCGGCCCTGGTCGAGCAGTACGCCGAACAGCAGCGGCGACAGCGCCTGGCCGATGTCCAGGCCCGAGTAGACGATGCCGTAGACGCGGCCCGTGGAGCCCTCGGGCGTGGAGCGCTTGACCAGCAGGTCGCGCGAGGGGCCGGCGATGCCGGCGCAAAAGCCCATCACGCCGAACATCACGGGCACCAGGGCGCCGGGCGGGTGCGCCAGGGCCAAGGCCACCGCCACGCACGCCGCCAGGCCGAAGCCCACGCCCACGATGCGCTCGCAGCGGCTCGGGTCGGCCGCAAGAAAGCCACCCAGCACCATGCCGCCCGCACTGGCCACCATGTAGACCGTGAGGCACATGGCCGCCAGCGCCACGGGCACGGCGTGCAACTGGCGCGCGGCCTCTGGGGCGAAGGCCTGCACCACGTTGAGCGACACGGCATAGAAGAAGAAGAACGCGAAGCACATCCACACGGCCGGGATGCGCAAAAAGGCAAAGTTGCCCTGCTGCCCGGCCGCACTGCCCTTAGCCGTGGCCGCAGCAGGTACGGGCGGCAGTTCCAGCACCCGGCGGTTGAACAGCAGCAGCAGCAGCACCGCAAACGCCAGCACACCGGCACACACCAGCGCCACGCGCCACGAGAACGCGATCGCCAGCGGCACCAGCATGGCCGGCGCCAGCGCCCAGCCCAGGCTGCCGGTGATGCCGTGCACGCTGTAGGCATGGCCCAGGCGCGGCGCGCTCACGCGCCGGTTCAGCAGCGTGTAGTCCACGGGGTGGAACACGCCGTTGCCGATGCCCGCAAGCACCGAGAACGCCGCCAGCATGCCGTAGCTGGTGCTGGCCGCAAAGCCGAACGCCGCCAGGCCCAGCAGCGCCAGGCCGCCGAACAGGATGGGGCGCGGCCCGAAGCGGTCGACCACGAAGCCCGAGCCCGCCTGCACGGCGCACGAGACCACGAAGAAGATGGTCATGAGGAAGCCCAGCTCGGTGTAGCCGACCTGGAAGGCTTCCTTGAGCCACGGGAACAGCGGCGCCAGCAGCAGCTGGCTGTAGTGGCTGATGAGGTGGGCGATGCCCACGAGGCCGATCACCCCGGCGTCGGCGCGCAGGGGCACGGCAGCGGCGGGGCTGGCGGCGGGGTTTGCAGAGGTCATGGCGGCATCGTAGTATTGCGCCTGGATTTCTGGAATGCGACGGAAAGACAGTCTTCGGCGAATTTGCGCCAACAGCGTACCCACACGGCACCCCCATCCCATGGCACGCACCAGCCAGGTCGCCCCGCTCGGGGACATGGACCCCTTTGCCCCCAACCCCGCACACCCGGTGCGGGTGCGCGCGCGCAACATGCCGGCCGACACGCACTTCGAGCCGCACCGCCATGCCTGGGGGCAGCTGGCCTACTGCGCCAGCGGCGTGATCCAGGTCAGCGTGGTGGCCCCGGTCACGCCCACGGCCTACATCGTGCCGCCCTCGCGCGCGGTGTGGATCGCGCCCGGCGCGCTGCATGCCATCGCCGTGCTGGAGGCGGCGGCCTTTCGCACGCTCTACATCGACCCCGGCGTGGTGCCCGCAGACGGCGCCGTCTGCCGCGTGATGGCCGTGACGCCACTGCTGCGCGAGCTGGTGTCCGCGCTGGACCCCGTCGGCGGCACGCCACCCGGCCCCGCGCGCGAAGCCGCCCTGACCGCGCTGGTGCTCGACGAGATCGGCCAGGCCGAACGCCTGGCCCTGGGCGTGCCGCTGCCCGGTACGGACAGCGACAAGCGCCTGCGCGCCCTGTGCCAGGCCGTGCTGGACGCGCCCGGCCGCCATGCCACGCTGCAGGACTGGGCCACCGACAGCGGCGCCAGCGAACGCACCCTGGCCCGGCTGTTCCACGCACAGTTCGGCATGGGCTTTGCGCAATGGCGCAGGCAGGCGGTGCTGGCCCATGCCCTGCCCCGCCTGGCACGCGGTGAATCGGTAGGCCAGGTGGCCACCGCCAGCGGCTACGCGAGCGAAAGCGCGTTCTCGGCCATGTTCAAGGCGGCCATGGGCCAGCCGCCGAGCTGGTTCATCGGCAGGAACGATGCCTATGGGCCGCCTTCCGCGTGACCGCCAGTGCGCTTTCGGCAACCGCCTGGACGACAGGGGGTTTCCTGCCCGCGCGATGCAGCGATACTGGGAAGCCGCAACACAAGGTTTCAGGGGAGAGGGAAAGCATGATTCGACAGTGGTTCCTTGGCACGGCCGCCTGCCTGGCCCTGGCCGCCCCGGCGTGGGCCATCAACAAGTGCACGGGTGCGGACGGCAAGGTGTCCTTCCAGGACGCGCCTTGCGCGGGCAGCGGCAAGGGCGAGAAGGTCGAGGTGCGGCTGTCGAGCAGCGGCATCGGTACCGCGGCGCCTGCCGCGGCCGCGCCAGCTGCCGCCACACCGGCCTCGGGTGCATCGGCCGCGGCGCCCGCAGCGGGTGCCGCATCCACCCCTGCCGCACCGGCTGCCGCCACGCCACCAGCCGCCCGCAAGGAAGGCGCCTTTGGCGAGACCTGGCGCCGCAAGACCGACCTGGAGCAGCGCCTGGTCCGCGAAGCGCGCGGCGCGCTGCAGGCCCACCAGCAGCGCTGCGCGGCCGATCAGCGCGACCGGGCCGCCCGCCGCACCCAGGCCCGCACCGGCACCGCCGTGGCGACGTCCGAGCAGGCCATCGCGTCCGAAATGCAGGCCGCAGCCGCGGCCTGCGAACTGCGTTCGCGCGAGCTGCAGGCCAACGTGGACGCCCTGGAGAAAGAGCTCCGGGAGCTGAGCAAGAAGTAAGTTCGGCGCACTGGCCAGCGCCACGGCCTGTCTATCGCTGGGCAGCCTGTCCCCCGGGCCAGAAGGCCGCCCGGATGTCCGGCGCACAGTACGGCACGGCGATCACCGCGCCCCATAGGGCACTCCCCAGCGCCAAGAATCCATTCGCCAGGCCCGACAGCACCGTGGGCCCACCGAACACCAGCAGGACACACATCGCCAGGCCCGACCACAGCGCGAAGCCGGGCGCCCAGGGGCGAAACCGCAGCAGGCCATAGATGCTGGCCAGCGTGGCGACCACGGCCGTCACCATCCCCGACACCAGCGCCAGCGTGATGGCCGGCTCCTGGTCTTCCTCCAGGTAGCTCTGGAAAGCATCTCTCAGGCCCCGCGGCACCAGTTCAGGCAGCAGGAACCGCTCGGCAACCTCGGCCAGTACGGGAAGCACCACGGAAGCGACGACCAGCCAGCGGTAGTTTGTCTTGTTCAAAAAATCCCTTTGTGTTCACCCCGGCGCGCCCACCTGCTGCACCAGCGCCATGGCAAAGCGCCCGTGGCCCACGGACCAGTCCGAATAGTCGTTCTCGTGCATGAAGATGAACACGTCGGCCGGGGCCACGTGCGCCATGGCCTGCAGCTTGTGCGCGATCGCAGCATACAGCGCGCGCTTCATCGCATCGCTGCGCCCGCGGCGCAGGGTGATCTCGACGACGACCACGGCGTCCGACCGCGCCACGCCGTTGAAGCTGCGGCTGAAGGCGAACTGCCCTGGCGCATAGCCGGTGACCATGTTGAACAGCTCGTCCTCGGGCATGCCAATGCCCTCGACCAAGGCCTGGTGGATGGCCTGCACGACGGCTTCGCGCGTTGCGGCAGGGGTGGCTTCGGGCACATGGGTGTGGATGAAGGGCATGCTGGTATGTTCCTGACAATCAAAGATGAACCCGGCGCGCGATGGCGTCCCGCGCCGGAAGAGCCCCAATTTTTGCGGCCGATGCCTTCGCGGAAAAGCGATTTAAGCTCCGGACCTATGTGCATTTTGATCACATAGCCATGAAACACCGCCTGCCCCCGCTCGCTGCCCTGCGCGCCTTCGAAGCCGCTGCCCGCCTGGGCCGCATGACGGCTGCGGCCGACGAGCTCTCGGTATCGCCCGGCGCCATCAGCCGCCAGGTGCGCCAGCTCGAAGACCACCTGGGCCTGCCGCTGTTCGACGGCAGCAAGGCACGCCCCACCCTGACGGCGGCGGCGCGCACGCTGCAGCCGGTGCTGACCACGGCCTTCCAGCAGATCGAGGACACGGTGCGCGCTCTGGGCGATGCCCACCACGGCCCCCTGGACGTGGCCTGCTTCAGCACCTTCACGATCAAGTGGCTGATCCCGCGGCTGTTCGACTTCCATGCGCAGCACCCGGGCATCGAGGTGCGGCTGCGCACCACCGACACGGGCACCGACGCCGCGCGCGAAGGCTGCGACCTGCTGATCACCGCCGAGGACGCTGGCACACCCCGCGATGGCGCCACCACCCTGCCCCTGTTCGCCGAGCGCCTGGGGCCGGTGCTGGCCCCCGCGCTGGCCGCACGCAGCGCCAGCATGCTGCGCACGCCTGCCGACCTGGCCGGCCAGCCCCTGCTGCACACGCGCACGCGGCGCAATGCCTGGGCCATGTGGGCCGCATCGGCAGGCACAGGCCTGCCCGCCGCGGCCACCGCCACGGGCCCGGTGTACGAGCACTATTACTTCACGCTGGAGGCCGCGGTGCGCGGCCTGGGCATCGCCGTGGCCCCCTGGCACCTGGTGATGGACGACGTGCAGGCCGGCCGGCTGCTGGCGCCGCTGGGCTTCGCCGCGTCGGGCTACGACTACCTGGCGCTGCGGCGCACGGGGGCGGCGCACCCGCGCCTCGATGTGTTCTGCGCCTGGCTGGTGGCACAGGCGCGCGCGATGGCCCCGCCCCTCACCATGCAGGCTTGAGGGCGACGCCGGGTCCAGGCGTCATACGGATTTGCATTCGACCGTATAACTAGGCGGGAAGCCGCAGACAGTGCTGTAGCACGGCAAGGCGAACCAACGACGTTAGACGGTTGAAGGCGAATCCGTATCAGTCATCCCAGCGGAACAGCCTGTGGGCGCGGGGCCTGGTGGTCTCGATCAGGCGCGCGTTGGGCTCATCGGTACGGCTGACCCACGCCAGCGCATCCTCGCGGCTGCGGCCGTACTCTTCGTGGCGCCGGGTCAGGCGGCTGGTACGCAGGCCGTCGTCTACATCGACGTACCAGACCTCGTCCAGCAGCCCGGGCACGCCCGCCCAATGGCCGCTGTCGAGCAGCAGGTAGTTGCCTTCGGTGATGACGAGCCGGGTCTGGGGCTCCACGGCGATGGCGCCTGCTACCGGCTCTTCGATCTCGCGCCGGAACTCCGGTGCATAGACGGTTTCGCCGGGCCGTTGCGCCCGCAGGCGCCGCAGCATGGCGGCATAGCCTGCGCTGTCGAAGGTGTCGGGAGCGCCTTTGCGATCCGCGCGGCCCAGCCGCTCAAGTTCCACATGGGCCAGGTGGTAGCCATCCATGGGAACCACCTGCGAGACATCGGCGAAAGCCTGCTGCAAGGTCAGGGCCAGCAGGGATTTGCCGGCGCCTGGGGGCCCGACCAGCCCGAGCAGCTTGCGTTGGCCGTCCTGGAGGAGCTGATGCACACGCGCCAGGTGGCAAGGCGGGACAGAAGGAAGGGGGGACGTCGTCATGCGTTCATGGATTCTTCAGGCCCGCCATTCGGCCGGGATCTTTTCCGCAGGCAAGGCACCGGTCATGACCGAGACCGTGTCGCTCATGGTCACCGCCTTCGGGTCGAGCACGGCACCGCGCCTGCCCAGGCGCGCGACGTGGATGCGGTCGGCGATCTCGAAAACATGGGGCATGTTGTGCGAGATCAGCACCACCGCCAGGCCCCTGTCGCGCACGCGGCGGATCAGCTCCAGCACCATGTTGCCTTCCTTGACGCCCAGCGCCGCCGTCGGCTCGTCGAGGATCACCACATGCTCGGCAAATGCCGCTGCGCGCGCCACGGCCACGCATTGCCGCTGCCCGCCGGACAGGGTTTCGACCGCCTGCGTCATCGAGCGGATGCCGACCTTCAGGTCGTTCATGCGCGCAATGCTTTCTTCGAGCATCCGCTTCTTGTCGAGCATGCGCAGCACATTGCCCAGGAAACCCTTGCGGCGCAGCTCGCGGCCCAAAAACAGGTTCTCGGCGATGGTCATCGCGGGAGCAACGGCCAGGTCCTGGTACACGGTTTCGATGCCTTCGCGGCGCGCATCGACCGGGCCCTTGAACTGCACCGGCTTGCCGTCGAGCTCGATCACGCCGGCATCGGGGATGGTCGCGCCCGACAGGCACTTGATCAAAGAGGATTTGCCAGCACCGTTGTCGCCGATCAGGGCGAGGATTTCGCCGGCGCGCAGCTCGAAGTCGGCGCCATCGAGTGCCGTGACCTGGCCGTAGCGCTTGACCAGGCCCGTGGCCCGCATCACGACGGGGGATTGCGCAGCCATCAGCGGCCTCCTTTGCGCGACAGTTGATCGACCGTGACCGCCAGGATCACGAGGATGCCGGTGATCAGCATCTGGTACACCGATGACACGCCCATCAGCGTCAGGCCATTGCGCAGCACCCCCACCACCACGGCCCCGATCAGCGAACCGAGCACCACGCCGCGGCCGCCGAACAGGCTGGTGCCGCCCAGCACGACGGCGGTGATCGCATCCAGCGCCTCGGTCTGCCCGGCGTTCGGATCGCCCACGCCGGTGCGGGCCACGGCCAGCAGCGAGGCGATGCCATAGAACACCCCGGACAGGGCATACACGCCCAGGATGATGCGCTCGGGCGGAATGCCGACCAGCCGCGTCGCCTCCGGGTTGTTGCCCACCGCGTAGACATGCCGGCCCGAGGCCGTCTCGCGCAGCCAGAACCATACGCCCAGGTACAGCAGCACCATCAACACCGTGCCGTACGCAATGTTGGTGCCGCCGATGGCGAAGGTACTGCCCAGCCAGGTCATGGCCCCAGGCACCTCGGTGACCGTCTGCGCCCCCGAATACAGCTGCGTGATCGCAAAGGCGATGTTGAAGACGCCCAGTGTGACGATGAACGGCGGCAGCTTCAGGCGCGTGACCAGCAAGCCGTTGAGCAGGGCGAACAGGGTCGTCACGGCGATGCCGGCCAGCACCGCGAGAAACGGCGGCAGCCCGAAGTCGGCGGCCACCTTGGTCATCACGATGCTGCCCAGCGCCATGATCATGCCGCACGACAGGTCGATGCCGGCGGTCAGGATGATCAGGGTCTGGCCTATGGCAATGACGCCGACGACCATGACCTGCTGCAGGATCAGCGAAAAGTTGTCGGCACTGAGGAAACGGTCGGTGGTGGCGCCGAAGATGCTGCAGGCAATCAGCAACGCGATGAAGGGCCCGAGCTGGCCGAGGGGGGGCAGTTTGTCTTTCAACGGGATGGTCCTCCGGAGAGAGGGCTGAAGGCAGGCACACGGCAGCCCTCAACCCGAACGCGGCAGCAGCGACCACCGGCGCGGCCGTGCCACAGCATGCCAGGCAGCGCAGCGGGACCACCCGGCCCCGCGCAGCCGCCTGGTGCGCGAAGGGCTACTTCTTGCCCCAGCACAGGTCGGTGCCGGTCTTCACGTCCTTGCTGTCGACGCCCGCAATGGCCTTGCCGGCAATCAGGGTCACGCCGGTGTCGGTGTAGCCGCTGACCTTCTTGCCGCTCTTGGCGTACTCGATGCCAGCCTCCACCCCCATGGCCGCCATTTTCAGGGGGTACTGCTGCGAGGTGGCGGCGATCTTGCCGGCCGCCACGTCCCGGATGCCGTCACAGCCACCGTCCACGGAGACGATCATCACGCCCTTTTCCTTGCCGGCCTTCTGCAGCGCATTGAACGCGCCGGCGGCTGCCGGCTCGTTGATGGTGTAGACCAGGTTGATGTCGGGGTTCTTCTGCAGGCAGTTCTCCATCGCTGTCTGGGCCTTGCTGCGGTCACCAAAGCTGTCGGCCATGCACACCACCTCTGCAGGCCTGGCCAGCTCGTTGTTCTTCGCGTCATGGCTGGCCAGGCCGAAGCCCTGCAGGAAGCCGTTGTGCCGCTGCGCACCGACCGGATGGCCAGGCAGAAGATCGAGCGTTGCGATCTTCACCGGCTTGCCCTGCGCACTGGCGGCCAGGGCGGCCTTGGCGTACTGGCCAATCAGCACGCCGGCCTTGTAGTTGTCGGTGGCGAAGAGTGCGTCGGTGCCGTCGGCAGGATCGGTCGGGCTGTCCAGCGCGATCACCATCACCCCCTTGTCGCGCGCCTTCTTGATCGCGGGAAGGATGGCCTTGGAGTCGTTGGGCGTGATCAATATGGTCTTGGCACCCGCGCCGATCATGTTCTCCATCGCGGTGATCTGGCCGGCGTTGTCGCCATCGGCCTTGCCGGCGCCGCTCAGCAGCTTGGCCCCCTTGGCCTTGGCGACCTCGGCGGCACCCTCCTTCATCTTCACGAAGAAGGGGTTGGTCTCGGTCTTGGTGATCAGCCCGATGACCGGCGTATCGGCCATCGCCGTACCGCAGGCGGACAGCAGGGTTGCGATCAGGGTGGCGTGCTTCAAGTTCATCGGATGTCTCCAGGGTGTGGTCGGGTCCAAATGCAGCCATGCGCAAGCCCTTGCCTGGACACATGCCGTGTGCGATTATCGTAACGCGCAAGCGCTTGCGCAAGCGCTTGCTAATTAGGGAAATCCATAGCATCGGGGGGCCTCCGGTGACCAGGACACCGGGCACTTCCGTGCATAAATTCCCGGGATGGGTGCGATACGATGAAGAATCCCCATGCCTGTCCACCACCCCTTGCGTCCCACGGCACAGGCTGGCAATACGGGCCATGGAAGTTGGAGCTCAACGGAGAAATGATGATTACGATGGAAACCGTCGCGGCGGCTGCAGGGGTATCGACTTCAACGGTCTCGCACGTCATCAACAAGACGCGCAAGGTCCACCCCGATACCGAGCGGGCCGTGCTGGACGCCATCGACCGGGTCGGCTACTCGCCGAATCACCTGGCGCGTGCCCTGGCAGGTGCGCCGACCAGGACGGTCGGTGTCGCCATTTCGGTGCTGTCGAACCACTACTTTGCCGCCGTGGTGCGTGCCATCGAGGCAGAGTGCGCACAGCGGGGCCTGATGATGTTGCTGGCCGACACCCACGAAAATGCGGACTACGAGTTGAAGGTGGTGCAGGCCTTGCATGAAAGGCGTGTCGACGGCATCGTGATTGCGCCCTCCGCCGAGCCGCAGCACCGTGCGCTGGACTACCTGCGCGACAAGGGTGTGCCCACGGTCCTGGTGGACCGGTTCGTGGGGACCACGTTCGACCAGATCGGCGTGGAGAGCCGCGACGCAGCCCAGACCCTGGTGGAGCACCTGATCGGATTGGGCCACCGGCGCATTGCATTGGTGTCGGGGGCAGAGGGGCTGTCCACGACGACGGAACGGCTCGAAGGTTACTGCCGCGCCCTGGCGGCGGCAGGCATCGCTTTTGACCCGGCCCTGGTCCGAAGCGGCGAGTCGCGGTCCGAGCCGGCCTGCGCGGCAGTCCACCACCTGCTGTCACTGGACGAGCGCCCCACCGCCTTGATGACCGGCAACAACCTGATGACGATTGGCGCCATGCAGGCCTTGCGCTCAGCGGGGCTGCGCGTTCCCGACGACATCTCGCTGGTTGGCTTTGACGACTTCGACTGGGCCGACGTCTTTTCTCCGCGCCTGACGGTCATGGCGCAGCCGGTGGAGGAGCTCGGCACCCGGGCTGTCCGCCTGTTGGCCCGGCGCATTGCGGACCCCGGCGCGCGCCGCCAGACCGTGCGGCTCGCGCCCACGCTGCGACTGCGCGATTCCGCAGGGGTGCCCGGATCCAGGTGACGCCGGCGAAGCCCCGTTGGGCCATGGCAGATCCAGGCCCGGCGGGTTGGCATTCAGCTGGCCAGCCTCCCGACCGATGCACCCGCGCGGCAGGTCTGCGGCGCCAGGCAATCGACCTGGAAGACCAGTTCACCCATGGCAGGCTGCATGCCCTGCTCGGCGGCGCGGCGCTCCACCTCGCTGCGCAGCTGGGCGCCCGGCAGGGCCACCGAGCGCGCACAGCCCCGGCAGGCCATGCGCACCTCCACCGGCTGCTGCGCCACCGGGCTCAGGCGGTAGGTGGTGCGCAGGCTGTGGTCGCTGCGGCCCTGCAGCAGCACGCCCAGGAACTCCAGCTGGTGGATGGCGCGGTACACCGTGCTCACGCTCACGCGCGTGCCGCGCAGCAGCATCTGGCGGAACACGTCGTCGGCGGCCACGCCGCAGGCCCCGGCGGCCTGGATGACCTGCAGGATGCCGATGCGCGCCGTGGTCGGCCGCAGGCCCGCATCGCGCAGGCGCTGCAGCAGGGTCGGGCAGTCGCTCACGGGCGTCCCATGCCCACGCCCGCCACCACGCCCGTGGGCTGCCAGCCCCCGCCCAGCGCCTTGTACAGCGCCACGCTGGCCATGAGCCGCGCCTGGCGCAGCAGGGCCGCGTTGTCCTGCGCGGCATACAGCGTGCGCTGCGCGTCGAGCAGGGTGAGCAGGGTGTCGGCCCCCGCACGGTAGCGCACCTGCGCCAGCGCGTGGGCCTGCTGTGCCTGCTCCAGCACCTGGGCCTGCGCGGTGGTCTGCGCATCGGTGCCGGCCACGGCCTGCAGGGCCACCTCGGCATCGCCCACGGCGGCGACGATGGCCGCCCGATACTGGGCCAGCAGCTCGTCGCGCCGCGCCTCCTGGATGTCGGCACCCGCGGCCAGCCGCCCGCCGTCGAAGATCGGGGCGGTGAGCCCCGCTGCCAGGCTGTACAGCGGGTGGTCGAAGGTGCGGCCCAGGCGGTCGGCGCCCACGCCCAGGCCGGCGCCCAGCGTGATGCGCGGCAGCAGCGCGGCGCGGGCGGCCCGCAGATCGGCATGGGCAGCAGCCAGCTGCGCCTCGGCGCGCGCCACGTCGGGGCGGCGCACCAGCAGCTCGGCCGGCAGGCCGGCGCCGATGGAAGGAGGCTGCAGCCCGGCCAACGTGTCGGCCTGCACCGGCGGCGGCGTGGCCTGCCCCAACAGCACGGCCAGGGCCGTGTGCTGGCCCTGCACCTGCTGGCGCAGCGCCTCGATGGCCTGGCGCTGGGTGGCCACCAGGCCGCGCTGCTGGGCCCGCTCCAGCGGCGTGGCGGCACCCGCGCGGGCGCGCGCATCGACGAGCGCCAGCACGCGCTCCGCACCCTGCAGGTTCAGGCCGGCAATCGCCAGGCGCTCGCGCCCGCCCACCAGGCGCAGCCAGGCATCGGCCACGGCAGCCGTGAGCGTGAGGCCCACGGTGCCCTGGTCGAACGCGCTGGCCTGCAGGCGCGCCAGCGCGGCATCGTGGCCCGCGCGCTGGCGGCCCCAGAAGTCGATCTCGTAGCTGGCGGCAAAGCCGGCCGCATAGCGGTTGGCCGCCGTGCCATCGGTGCTGCCGCCGCCCGAGAAGCGGGCCTGGCGGCCCGCATCCACGCTGGCGCTCACGGCAGGCAGCAGTGCGGCGCCGGCCTGGCGGGCGGCCGCCTCGGCCTGGCGCAGGCGCGCGGCGGCGGCAGCGGCGTCCAGGCTCTGGGCCTGGGCGGCCTGCACCAGCCCATCGAGCTCTGCGCTGCCCAGGCTGCGCCACCAGTCGGGCGAAATGCTGCCTGCGCCGCCGCCGGCAGCGCCAGGGGTGCCCCACTGCGCAGGCAGTGCGGGGGTGGTTGCCGCCTGCGGGGGCGGGGTCGTGGCGCAGGCACACAGCAGTGCGGTGGCCAGCAGGGTCAGGGAAAGGCGCATGGCGTGTGGGAGAGAAGGGGTCGATGTCATTCCGAAGCCAGGGCCACCACGGGGTCGAGCCCCGATGCGCGGCGCGCCGGCATGTAGCCGAAGACCAGGCCCGTGGCCACCGAGCAGGCGAAGGCGCCGCCCATGGCCGTGAGCGAGAAGATGACCGGCACGCCCGAGGCGATGAGCACCGCCCCCACGGCCAGGCCGATGGACAGGCCCGCCAGCCCGCCCACCAGCGTGACCAGCACCGCCTCGGTGAGGAACTGGCGCAGGATGTCGCGCTGGCGCGCGCCGGTGGCGATGCGGATGCCGATCTCGCGCGTGCGCTCGCGCACCGTCATCAGCATCACGTTCATCACGCCGATGCCGCCCACCACCAGCGACACGGCCGCGATCAGGCCGAGCATCATGGTCATGGCGTTGCGCGTCTGCGCCTCGGCCTGCAGCTTGGCAGCGGCATTGCCGATGCGGAAGTCCTCGCGCCCATGGCGTGCCAGCAGCAGGGCGTGCATGGCCTTCTCGGCCGCGGTCACCTGCTCGACCGAGGCGGCCGAGATCACCGTGTAGTCGGGCTGGGTCTGCACGCGGTACACGCGCGCCCGGCCCGCCTGGTAGGGGATGAAGACCATGTCGTCGTAGTTCTGCGCGCCCGAGTCGGCGCCGCGCTCGGCCATCACGCCGATCACCTCGAACGGTGCATTGCCGATCAGCAGGACGCGGCCCAGCGGGTTCGGCGTGTCCGGGAAGAACTGCTGGTGCGCCTTGTGGCCCAGCACCACCAGCGCGGCCAGGTCGCGGTCCTCGGCCTCGGTGTAGTAGCGGCCCTGGGCCACCTTCCAGTGGTGCACGGCGGGCATGTCCTCGCTCGCGGCGAAGACATAGACCTGGCGCTCCACGTTGCCCTGGCGCACGGGCGTCGGGTCGCCGATCACCGGCATCACGTAGCCGATCTCGGGCAGCGCGGCAATCGCCTCCAGGTCGCCTTCGGTGATCTCGCCCGGTGGCCCGCCGCTGCCCACGTAGGCGCCGCCCAGGTACATGATGGTCGTGCCCATGGACCCCATCTGGTCGACCACGCGCTGCTTGGCGCCCTCGCCCACACCCATCATCACGATGACCGAGGCCACGCCGATGACGATGCCCAGCAGGGTGAGCCCGGTGCGCGCCCGGTTCATGCGCATGCCGCGCCAGGCGCTGCGCGCGGCTTCGGCCAGCTCGGCCCACAGGGCGCGCCGCGCCCCACTCCCCTCCCCTGCGGCACGGACCGATGGCACGGCCGCCAACTGCGCCTGCCGCTCCTGCCCCGTGGCCTCCTGGCGCCCGCTGTCGGCCACGATCTGGCCGTCGCGGATCTCGATCACGCGGCGCGCCTGGGCGGCCACCTCGCGGTCATGGGTGATGAGCACGATGGTGTGGCCCGCGTCGGCCAGCTCGTGCAGCAGCGCCATGACCTCGGTGCCGCTGGTGGTGTCGAGCGCACCGGTGGGCTCGTCGGCGAGGATGATGCGCCCGCCGTTCATCAGCGCGCGCGCGATCGACACGCGCTGCTGCTGCCCGCCCGAGAGCTGGCTGGGCCGGTTCTCCAGCTTGTCGGCCAGGCCCAGGCGCGTGAGCAGCGCGGACGCACGCGCGGCCCGGTCCTGGCGCGACAGGCCGGCGTAGATGGCCGGCACCTCGACGTTCTCGCGCGCCGATTCTGCCGCGATCAGGTGGTAGCCCTGGAACACGAAGCCGAAGGCCTCGCGCCGCAGCCAGGCGAGCTGGTCGGCACCGAAGCCGGCCACGTCCTCGCCGTTGAAGCGGTAGCGCCCGCTCGTGGGCCGGTCCAGGCAGCCGAGCAGGTTCATGAGGGTGGACTTGCCCGAGCCCGAGGCCCCGACGATGGCCACGAACTCGCCCGCGTGGATGGACAGCGACACGCCGCGCAGCACCTCCACCTCGGGCTGGTCGCCGCCGCCGTAGCGCCGGCGCACGTCGGTGAGTTCGATCACCGGTGGGTGGGAGGCACCCACAGTCACAGCTTGAACCTCCTGGTGCCGGCCTGCGCCGCCCGCTCACCGGTGATCAGTTGCTCGCCCACCGCCAGGCCGCTGCGCACCTCGACGCGGTGGCGGCTTTTCACGGCCACCTCCACGGTGCGCGACTGCACGCTGCCATCGGCCAGCAGCACCCGCGCCGTATGCTGGCGCAGCCCTGGCACGGCCTTGGCGGCGTCCTTGGCCGCGGCACCCGGCGCGTCCTTCAGGGCAGAGATCGGTACGGTGATCACGCCGCGGGCCTGGGCGGTGACGAAGCTGGCCTGCGCCGTCATCTGCGGCATGAGCTCGCCGTCGGCGTTGTCCACGTCGAACAGCACGGTGTACGACACCGCCTTGCTTGCTGCCGCCTGCGCGTTGGCACCGCCGCCGGCGGCCTTGCCCTCGGGCGTGGGCGGTGCCGGCAGCACCTGGCGCACACTGCTCTGCCAACGCCGCGCGGCCGTGTCGGCCTGGTTGCCCAGCGTGGTGAAGTACACCGGCATGCCGACCCGCACGCGGCGGATGTCGGCCTCGGACACGTCGGTCCAGACCGTCATGGCCGAGAGGTCGGCGATGCGCAGGATGTTCGGGGTCTGGTAGGTGGCGTTCAGGGTCTGGCCCTCGCGTGCCTCCAATGCCACCACGGTGCCGGCCATGGGCGCGTAGATGCGCGTGTAGCCCAGGCGCGCCTCGTCGGCCTTGAGGCTGGCCTGCGTCTGGTCGATCTGGGCCTTGAGGTGCTCGATGCGCGCGGCGGTGGAGGCCAGTGCGGCCTCGGCCGTCTGCAGGTCTTCCAGGCGCGTGGCGCCCTCGCGCTCCATCTGCTGCTGGCGCGCCAGCTGCTGCTGCGCCAGGCGGTGCTGGGCCTGCTGCTCGGCCTGCTGGGCGCGCAGGCCGGCCAGTGCGGCACGGCCGCCGTCCACCGTGGCCTGCTGCACGCTGGGGTCGATCTCCACGAGCAACTGGCCCTTCTTGACCTCGGCGCCGGGCTGCACATGCAGGCGGTTGATCTGGCCCGAGACCTGGGCCCCCACGTCCACATACCGGCGCGGCTGCAGCGTGCCGATGGCGCTCACCGTGGCCTCGATGTCGCCGAGCGCGACGGGCGCGGTGTCGTACACCACCGGGGTGGGGCGGCTCCACCAGGCCACCGCCAGCGCACCGGCCACGGCCACCAGGGCGACAGACCCGAGCCAGCGGCCCCAGCGCGCGGAAGAAGGCGAAGAAGACGAAGAAGGAGGAATCGGCGCCATCAGCGTGCCACCTCGAAGCTCAGCGTGGCCGTGTGGCGCACGTCCTCGTAGCGCTTGCCGTCCAGCGTGGCGGCGCCGTTCACGCGCGCCGTCACCTCCAGCACGTACAGGCCCGGGAACGGGGTCTCCAGGCTCACCGTGCCGTCCTTGGCCGGTGCCAAAGTGCGGCGCCAGCCCGCGCTGGTGTCCACGTTGACCTGCGAGGCCGCCACGGTCTGGCCTTTCCACACCAGCTTGAAGGTGTTGCCGCCGGGGGTGGTGGGCACCAGCTCCAGGTCGTTGGCGGCGCGGGTCTCGGCACGGCCATGGCGCGCCTGGTAGAAGGTCAGCGCGCCCTTGTCGCCCACCACGCTGGTGGTCAGGCGCAGGTCCTGGCCCTCGGGGGCGGTGACGTCGATGTGGCCGGCCTGCGGCGCCAGCGGCAGGTCCTTGCCGTCGGCCAGGGTGGCACGCGGCGCCTTCAGGGCCGGCAGCGCGGCACTGCGGCGCTCCACCTCGCCGGTGTAGGCGCGGGCCTGTGCGCCTTCGCGCTGCAGCCACAGGTAGTCCGCATGGGCCGCGGGCGCCATGCAGGCGGCGGCCGTGGTGGCCAGCACGGCCAGGGCGGTGCCGCGCAGGCTGTTGGATCGGGAAGGAACAGGGAACGAAGAAGACAGCATGGCGTGTAGTGGATGAGACAGGAAGACAGCGGGCCGGCCTTTTTTGGAGGGCTCTTGCTGTCTATGACCAACGAGATCGAAAAACGGGCAATGCCAAGCCCGCTTTTTTCGGTCCGGCGTGAAAAAGCCAGGGCCCGCATGGCCCTGGAGGGCGGTTCAGTCCCAGGCGAGCGCGGCGATTCCGCCGGCCAGGCCCAGCACCAGGGCCATCCCGGCACCGGCCGCAGCCTGGCGCGGCCGGTAGGCCATGAGCCAGGCCACCAGCACACCGCCCGCGGTGAGAAAGCCCCACCAGGCGGCAAAGCCCACCGTGGCGCCCCAGGCGCCGGTACAGGCCAGCAGCGCCAGTGCCAGCAGCGCGCTGCCCGCGGCACGCAGCACCCGCCGGCGCCGGGGCGGAACCGTGCCCTGGCCGCAGACCTGTTCGTAGTGGCGGTCCATCGCCAGGCTGAGCCCGGCCATGCCCGCATAGCTGAGGGCCAGCGCCACGGCCGAGGCGCAGAGGGCCGTCATGCGCCCACCCCCTGCAGTGCCAGCAGCGCCGCGCCGAACACGGCCGAGGCGATGGCCAGGCCCGCCCAGGCGCGCAGGGCGCTGCGCGCGCTGAACACCCAGACCACCGCCAGCGCATACACCGCGAAGCTGAGCATGGTGGCCGTGAGCAGCGCGCTGGCAGGCGACGCCCCGGCGATCAGCGGCAGGGCCAGCGACAGCACGGCCGTGACCAGCGAGGCCAGTGCATAGCCGCCGAGGGCGCCCGCGATGGCACGGCTGGCCACCATGAGGCGGTAGCGCGCAGGAGAGCCGGGGTGTACTGCCATGCCGGTTTACTGCGCGACGAAGGTCAGCGTGGTCGTGTAGCCGAGCTTGGCGACCTTCTGGCCGGCGATCACCACCTCGCCCACCGCCGGCGCCTCGTGCGTGCTGACCAGCACGTAGCGGCCCTTGCCGCTCACGGGCACGTCGATGCGGCCGGCGGCGTCGGTCTTGAAGCCCTTGCTCCACTTGTCGGGCGTGATCACGGTGACCGCCTTGTTCGCCAGGGGCTGGCCCTTGAACAGCAGCGTGAAGCTGTTGCCACCGGCGGCCACGGGCACCAGCTCGTGGTCGAGCACGGCCTTGGTGTCGGTGCGGCCGGCACGCGCGTTGAACACGGCGGCCTGGTAGCTGCCGTCCTTGGCCTTCCAGGGCTTCCAGACCTGGTCGTTGAACAGGCGCACGTCGCCCGTCGCGGCCACGTCGGCCTCCAGGAATTCTTCCTTGGGGGTGAGCTTGGCGGTCTGCTTGCGGTCGCTGGTGAAGACCTGGGTGGTGGCGGCCAGCTTGGCCACTTCCTCGCCCTTGTCGTGGGCGCTGTCGGCATCGCCCACGTAGACGCGCACCGGGCCGGTGGCATCGCGCTCCAGCCAGAGCTGGTGGGCGCTGGCGGACAGTGCGAGGGTGGACAGGGCCACGGTGAGCAGCGTTTTCTTGAACATGAAGACTCCTTGGAAAAAATCGGTGGTGGTCAGCCGGCCGCATTGGCGGCCATGAGGGGCGCCTGGGTGGCCGGCGCGCGCGCGGCCGTGGCGGCACGCAGCTGCCTGCGGCGCACCCGGTGGGCCGCCACGGCGAAGCAGGCGCCCAGCGCCAGCAGGGTCAGGTCGAACCCGGCCAGCACCCAGTCGCCGGTCGGCAGGCTCACGCCCAGGTGGCGCTCGGTCGTCAGGGCATTGAGCACGGGCAGCAACGCGAAGGCGGCAGCCGCCAGCCACAGCGATTCGATCCAGGCGCGCAGCGGCGCACGGAATGCCGGGTACAGCAGCAGCAGGCCCCAGGTGATGAACATCGCGTGCACCTCCCAGTCGCGCCGGGTGGCGAAGTCGGCCGGGATCAGCCGGTTGGCCCAGAAGTAGGCCGCCACGGCCACGGGCAGGCCGGCGATGGTGCCGATGTTCAGGCACTCCACCAGGCGAAAGCCGAACTCGGGCTTCTCGCCGGCCTTGGCGCGCTTGTCCTGCTTCAGCTTGCGCTTGGCGGTCCACAGCACCAGGCCGGTGGCGATCATGGCGCAGCCGAGCAGGCCGCTGGCGAAGTACAGCCAGCGCAGCAGCGGCCCGGCAAAGCGGCCTTCGTGCAGCGCCAGCATCACGTTCTGCGTCTCGCGCGCGGCACCGTCGTCGGCCCGGGGGTCGAGCGGGGCACCGGTGTGTGCGTCAAAGCGCAGCCGCTCGCTGCCCGCGATGCGGCTGCCTGCCACGCGCACGACCTGCACGTCGGCGTCGGCGGCCTGGGGCTGCTGCACGCTGACACGGGCTACCTGGCCCGCGCCCCACTGCGCCTCGGCCTGGGCGACCAGCGGAGCGAGGGCGACGAGAGGCGCCCCCGCTCCGCCCGCAGCCGCACCGGATGCGGGGCGCTGCAGCAGGTCGTCATAGAAAGCCTGCGTGTTCCCGGCATAGTGGCTGGCCTGGATCCCAGCCGGCATGTACTGGAACAAAAAGAACACCAGCCCGCTGTAGGTGATCATCAGGAAGAACGGCAGCGCCGTCACGCTGATGAGGTTGTGCGCATCGAGCCACGAGCGCTGGCCCTTGCCCGGCCGGAAGGTGAAGAAGTCGGCAAAGATCTTCTTGTGCGTGATGACCCCGGTGACGATGGCCATGAGCATCAGCATGGTGCACACGCCCACGAGGCGGATCGCGACGTCGTAGGGCACGTAGTGCAGCATGTAGTGCATGCGGTACAGCAGGTGGCCGCCGCCGGTCTTGCGCACGGCCGGCTCGGCCGCGGCCTCGCCCGTCACCGGGTCCAGTGTCTTGCGCACGAAGCGCCCACGCGTACCGGGCTTGGCATCGGCCGCGGGCAGCTGGCGCCAGGTGACGGACAGGCTGCTGCTGCCGCGCTGCCCGGGCAATTGCACCGACCAGTCCTGCGCGCCCTGTGCATGGGTCTGCAGGTAGGCCTGCGCCAGCGCCACGGCCTTGTCGGGCGCCACCGGCATGGCGTCACCGGCCAGCGGCAATTCAGGTCGCATCCAGCGGTCGATCTCGTAGGCGAAGTAGCCGGCCGTGCCCGTCACGAACACGAAGAACAGCACCCAGCCCACGACCAGCCCGGTCCAGGTGTGCAGCCAGGCCATGCACTGGCGGAAACCTTCTTTCATGGCGCGCTCAGAACCGGACGTCCAGCCCCACGCGCAGGTTGCGCGGGGTGCCGTAGTAGGCGTTGCCGACGGTGTTGTAGTAAACCTTGTCGAACAGGTTGCCGACGTTGGCCGTGACGGCCACGGTGTCGGTCACGGCGTAGCGCGCCATCAGGTCCACCACGGCATAGGCCGGCTGCGTGAAGCGGGCACGCGCGGCGCCCTGGTTGTCGCGATAGATCTGGTTCTGCCAGCGCAGGCCGCCGCCCACCGTGAGGCCCTTGCCGATGCCGGCGATGCGGTAGCTGGTGAACAGCTTGAGCGTGTTCTGCGGCACGTCGGTGTTCAGGCGGGCACGCAGGCGGTCGTGCGTGATGTTGCGCGAGAAGCCCGCGGACACCTGCCAGCCCGGCTGCACCTCGCCCGAGGCCTCCAGCTCGAAGCCGCGCGTGCTGGTGCCCGACACGGCCTGGTAGGCCTGGCTGCCATCGGGCGCGAACACGTTGGGGATGGCCACGCCCAGGTTGTCCTGGCGCGCCTTGTAGACGGCACCAGAAACATTGAGCCGGTCGTTCTGGAAGGCGCCCTTGATACCGAGCTCGAAGCTGTCGCCGGTCTGCGGGTCCAGGTAGTCGCCGGTGGCCAGGCGCAGGTTCTGCGGCGTGAAGATGCTGGTGTAGCTCGCATAGGCCGACCAGTTGCGGTCGATGTCGACAACGGCGCCCAGGTAGGGAATCACCTCGCCGGTTTCACCGCGGTCGGTGATGGTGGTGGCACCCGTGGAGTAGCGGGTGCTGGTCTGGTAGCGGCTCCAGTCCACCAGGCGCAGCCCGGCCAGCAGGGCCAGGCTGTCGGTGGGCTTCAGACGCACGGTGGCATAGGCGCTGTTCAGGCGCTCGTCCGACGTGGCGCGGCCGACGCTCGGGTTGCTGGGCTCCGCAGGGGAGGTACCGTCCCAGGTATAGATGTTGCCGATGGCGCTGCTCCAGCCGGCATGCGTCCAGTTGGTGTAGTTGGGCGCCCGGTAGCTGGTGCGCGACATCTGCGCGCCGAAGGCGATGTCGTGCTTGCGACCCAGCAGGTCGAAGCGGCCCGTGGCCTGCACGTCCAGACTGTCCTGGCGCGGCTTGGCGGTCCAGCGGCCGGCCCACAGCGTGACGCCTGCCCCGGTTTCGCGCACGGGCGCACCGCCGCTGGCGTAGCCGATCATCTCGTCGTAGAAGTTCGTGGTGCGCGTGGCCGTGGCCTTGAGCTTCCAGTCGTCGTTGAAACGGTGCTCCAGCGCCGCGAACACCGAGGTGTAGTGGCGCTGCGAGTAGGCCCAGGGCGGGGCGGCCGAGGCCGAGCGCGCCCATTCGGTGCGTGTGCCGTCCGCGTAGTAGGCCGGCAGGCCGCCGCGCGCATGGCCCGTGGCATCGTGGTGCTGCACCGAGGCACCGGCGAACAGCTGGGTCTCGGGCGTGAGGTCGGCCTCGACCACGCCGTAGAGCAGCTTCTTGCGCTCCTTCAGGCGGTCGATGTAGGAATCGTTGTCCTGCGCCGCGGCCACCAGGCGGCCACGCACGCTGCCCGATGCGTTCAGCGGGGAGGAGATGTCCACCTCGGCGCGTGCATGGTTCCACGAGCCCGCCTCTGCGCGCACGTGGCCCTGGAAGTCGGCCGTGGGGCGCTTGCGGATCAGGTTGATGGCCGCGCCCGGCGTGCCCACGCCGTTCATGAGGCCCGAGGCACCGCGCACCACTTCGACCCGGTCGAACATGGCCATGTCGTTGGTCTGGAAGATGCTCGAGTAGTTCGAGTCCGTCTGGCGCACGCCATCGATCATGTAGGTGTTGACGGTGAAGCCGCGCGAGTAGATGGGCGAGCTGTCCGAGCCCTGGTTGCCGCCCTGACTGGACACCAGCCCCGGGGTCTGGGCCACCACGTCGGGCAGCTGGGTCAGGCCCTGGTCTTCCATGCGCTGGCGCGTGATCACGCTGACCGACTGCGGCGTCTCGCGCAGCGACAGGCCCAGCGGCGTGGCCGTGCCGGCCTGGCGCGTGGTGTAGGAGCCGCTGTTCTCGGTCAGGCCGCTGCGCTCGCCCGCCGCGGTCACGCGCACTTCGGACAGGGTGGTGCTGCCTGCGGCGGGCGCAGTGCCAGCCGCAGGCACCGGGATGCGCTGCACGGTGACAGCCGTGCCCTCGATCACGGCCACCAGGCCGCTGCCGGCCAGCAGGCGGTCCAGCGCCTCGCGTGGCGTGAGCAGGCCCGCCACGGCCGGCGCCGTGCGGCCCGCCACCAGGGCCGGCTGCACGATGAGTTCCAGCCGCGTCTGGCGCGCCAGGTCATTGAGCGCCTGGGCCAGCGGCTGGGAGGCAATGCTCAGCTGCACCGCCGGCTGTCCGGCCACGGCGGGCTGGGCCTGAACGGCAGGGATTGCAGCAAGGGCCAGCACGGCGGCAAGGGCGAGCGGTGCGGGACGGAATCGGTGGCGGCGCATGGACAAGGGTTCCCCGGTGTTGGAATTGAATAAGACGCTTTCTCAGGTAGACGCAGCACGGCGCCCGAACCCCAGGTCGCCGGGAAAATCTTTTTGCCGAAGGGACATCGGCCCCTGGCAGGGGCCCGGAATCAGGGCGCCGCGACGATCTCGGTCGTGGCGGCCTCGCCGCCCTGCGCCGCTGGCGCCTGCATGCGCACCGGCAGCACCTGGGGCAGCACGCGCACGAAGTTGTCGAGCCGGCGCGGGTCGAAGGTGCCCGTCAGGCGCAGGGCCGCGACCTCGGGGTCGCGCACCGTGAGCTGCGTGGGGCCGTAGCGGCCGAATTCGGCCAGCGCCTGGGCCAGTGGCGTGTTGTCGAAGCTCACCCGGCTTTCGCGCCAGGGCGCGATGCCTGAGGGCGGCACCGCCGCCACCGGCCCGAGCCGGCCCGTGGCATCGCTGGCGACCTGCTGGCCGGCAGTGAGCTCCACCACGGCCCCGGAGGCCGCGGCCGGCGCATCGGCACGGGCCACGCGCACACGCCCCTCTTCCACCGCCACGCGCACGCCCGCCTCGCCCGGGATGCCCGGGGTGTTGCGCACCGAGAAGCGCGTGCCCACCACGGTGATGCGCAGCGGGCCGGCCAGCACGTGAAAGGGCCGCGCGGCGTCGCCCTGCACGCGGAACACAGCCTGCCCCTCGGGCAGGCGCACCTCGCGGCGCTGGCGGAACAGCGCCACGTCGATGGCCGTGGCGGTGTCCAGCCGCAGGTGGCTGCCATCGGGCAGTTGCACATCCACCTGTTCGCCGGTGCGGGTGGCGATGTGCTTCTCGAACAGCGGCTGCTGCTGCCAGTGCTGCCAGGCGAGCAGGCCGCCGGCCGCCACCACGGCCACGCAAGCCACAGAGGCTGCCACGGTGGCACTGCCGGCCCATGCCCCGGCCAGCCAGCCGCGCGCTGGCCGGGGGGCCGCGGCCCGTTCGCGCACCAGGTCCTGCGCCAGGTGGGCGCGCAAGCGGGCCACGCCCTGCGCGGGCAGGGCATCAAGCTGCTGCCAGTCGGCCTGCCAGCGCGCAAAGGCGTCGGCATGCGCCGGGTCCTGCGCCTGCCAGGCGGCAAGTTCGCGCGCCTCCCCCGCGCTGAGCCCCCCGCGGCTGCGCACGAACCAGGCGAGCGCGTCGCGCTCGGCAGGGCCCGGCTCATGGCGGGGGGAGGACTGGTCGGTGGTCATGCAAAGGTTCGGGGCACGCAGGCCGGGCAGCGATTGTCGGTGCCAGGCCACTCCAGGGTGTAGACGCATGGGTGCCTGAAAACCCCAGGTCGATGCGGGCAGTTCAGGGCTGGCGCTCCCCTGCATCGGGGGCTAGGTCCACCCCATCGCGGCAGCGCCGGCAGGCCTGCATGGCGCGCTGGATGTGCTGCTCCACCATCTTGCGCGAGATGCCCATCTGCGCGGCCACCTCGGCATGCGAGAGGCCGTCGAACCTGTGCAGGATGAAGGCCTCGCGGCAGCGCAGCGGCAAGGCGTCGATGGTCGCCAACATCGCCTGCATGCCCTGGGAAGAGGCCGCCAGGGCCTCGGGCCCCAAGGCGGCAGGTGCCGCGAGGTCGGCCACGTCGGGCAGCGGCGCCTCGTCGCTGGCCCCGCCGGGCAGGGGCTCGCGCACGCTGCTGCGCCGGTGCTGGTCCACCAGCAGGTTGCGCACCGTGCGGTACAGCAGGGCCCGCGGCTGGGCGATGGCCTGGCCCGAGCGCTGCAGCGTGAGCACGCGCGCATAGGCTTCGTGCACCAGGTCGGCCGCGTTCTCGCGGCCGCGCGCGGTGCGGGCAAAGTAGTTCAGCAGTTCCTGGTAATAGCGGGCCAGCACGGCGCGGACGGGGAGAGGCAGTGGATCGACAGGCAGCACGGCTGCCATGGCAAATGCGAATTATTCTCAATATTGTAAAGGGGTGATTTCCCGCAGCTGCCGGGGAGCCCCTGCCACCTGCCCGGCTTTGCGCCCTGCCGACCATCAACCCCGGCCGTGCACGCGCGGCGCGCTTCACGTATGGTGGCGGTTCAGCCCCTCCCACCCCACCACCCCGTACCGCCCATGGCCACGCCCGCCCCCTCCTCCATCCACAGCTACGAGCCGCGCAATGGCCATGGCCTGCCGCACGACCCGTTCAACGCCATCGTCGGGCCGCGCCCCATCGGCTGGATCTCGACGCAAAGTGCCGCAGGCGCGCTGAACCTGGCGCCCTACAGCTTCTTCAACGCCTTCAACTACGTGCCGCCCATCGTGGGCTTTGCGAGCATCGGCTACAAGGACACGGTGCGCAACGTCGAGGAGACGGGCGAGTTCGTCTGGAACCTGGCCACACGCTGCCTGGCCGAGGCCATGAACCAGAGCTGCGCGGCCGTACCGCCCGAGGTGGATGAGTTCCAGCTCGCAGGCCTCACCCCGCAGGCCAGCACCCAGGTGGCACCACCGCGCGTGGCCGAGAGCCCCGTGGCCTTCGAATGCCGGCGCACGCAGATCCTGCAGCTGCAGGGGGTGGACGGCGCACAGGTGCCGACCTGGCTGGTGCTGGGCGAGGTGGTGGCCATCCACATCGACAAGGCGCTGCTCAAGGACGGCATCTACGACACGGCCGCCGCAGGCCACATCCTGCGCGCGGGCGGCCCGGCCGACTATTTCACGGTAGGCCCCGAGCAGCTCTTCAAAATGTACAGACCAAGGTAACCCCCTGAGGCGCTTCGCGCCATCCCCCTGGAAGGGGGACGCTCCCAGCGCGGCGGGGCGGCCCTTGCGCGGGAGCACTGGCCTTGAGCATGCCAGTTTTCGCCTTCAGCGGGCATGGGCGAGCCTGCAGCCGAGACGCGAGGCCCCGTAGAAGCTGCAGCCATAGGTTGCCGGCAGTTACAACTGCGCGCGCCACGATGTAACAAGCCGTGGCAGCATCCTGGCGAGATCCCAGGAGACACGCATGCCCCGCCCCACCTTCGCCCTGCTGGCCTCGCTGGCACTGCTGGCCAGCGCCGCCGTGGCCGCGCCCACCGTGGGGCCCTGCCCCGTGCTGCCGGCCGACCATGTGTTCAACACCCGCATCGACCAATTGCCGGTGCATCCGCAATCGGCGGCCTTTTTGCAGACCATCAGCACCGGTAGCCGGCGCCTGCACCTGGACCTGGGCCAGAGCGAGGACATGGCCAGCACCGAGTACTGGGGCATTCCGTACAACGTCGTGCAGGGCAGCAAGATCACCTGGCCAGCGGTCTACTTCGATGCCGACGGAGCCCCCGACGAAAGCGACTGCGCGCGCGCCGACGGCAGCCTGGCGCGGCCCTGCACGGGCCTGACCAGCCCCGCACGCCTGCCCTTCCCGCTGCAGCCCAAGGTGGAAGGCGGCATCAGCAGCAACAAGGCGGTCTACAACGACCACCACATCCTCAGCGTGGACACCGACACCTGCACGCTGTGGGAGAGCTACCTGAGCTATGCCCGTGCCGACGGCGGCTGGGACATCTACAGCAGCGCCGCCTTCGACCTGCGCTCCAACGCGCTGCGCCCCGCGGGCTGGACCTCGTCGGACGCGGCAGGCTTTCCGATCTTCCCGCTGCTGCTGCGTGCCGAGGAGGCCAGCACCGGCGAGATCCAGCATGCGCTGCGCTTCACCATCCAGAGCAGCAAGATCCGCACGAGCTACACCTGGCCGGCGCGCCACCTCACGCGCAACGGCGATGCCTCGGCCGCCAAGCCGCCCATGGGCCAGCTGTTCCGCCTGCGCGCCGATTACGTGGTGCCGGACAGCTACACGGCGCAGGCCAAGGCCATCCTCAACGCGCTCAAGCGCTACGGCATGTACATCGCCGACGGCGGCTCGGACATGTACATCACGGGCGACCCGAGCCGGCTGTGGCAGGACGCGACCATCACCCAGGTGCAGACCGTGCCGCACACGGCCTTCGAGGCGGTGGACCTCGCGCCCATCGCCGCGCGCGCGGGCTTCAGCGCCGACAGCGGGCGCGTGCCGCCCGCACCGGGCACCGGGCCCACCACACCGGCCAGCTTTTCAGGCACGACCGAGGGCACGGTGCAGTCGCTGCGGCTGACCGGGCGCGTGCAGCCCGCATCGGGCGACGTGGGCCAGGGCGGTGTGGTCTATGTGGTGGCCTCGGTGCCGGGCGTGGGCCTGGCGGTGCTGTCGCCGCAAGGCTGGACGCTGTTCAACGGCGCCTCGACGCCAGCGCCGGCCTGGCAGGGCACGCTGACAGCCTCGCAGACCGTGCCGATCCTGGAACTGGTCAATGTGAGCGGCCTGCGCGGCACGCAGTTCTTCCTGGGCTACGGCACCAGCCTGGCGGACATGCTGAGCAACGCCAAGTTCCAGCTGATCTATACGGTGCCCTGAAATCGGCTCAGCGCGACAGGGGCGCGCACAGGCCCTGTTGCGGCTCGCGCGCCCACTGCTCCAGCCAGGCCCACAGCTGCTGCACGCCGTCGCGCCCGGGGCTTTGCAGCCCGTGGTCGGCGCCGGGCAGCTCGCGCGCGCACCAGGGCGCCTTGCGCCCCTGCGCCAGCTGCGCCCCTTGCGCGAAGGCCGCAGGCGGCACCAGCGCATCGGCACCACCCCACACCTGCAGCACCGGCCAGGGCCCGTCGCGCAGGGGCCGGGCCAGCGGCCAGTGCCACAGGTCGCGCCAGTAGCCCAGGCTGCGGCCCTGCGCGGGCGCGCTGTCGGGCAGGCTGCTGTCGGCCTGCAGGCGGCCCAGGGCCTCCCAGTCGGCCCCGGCCCCGAGGCGCTGCGCCTGCAGGGCACCGGCCTCGCGCGGGTCGAGCCCGCTCGCGGACAGCAGCACCAGGCCCGCCAGCCCGGGCACCTCGGGTGCGAGCGCGGGCAGCAGTTCGGCCCCTTCGGAGATGCCGACCAGCACCTGGGGCAGCGCCTGCAGGCCGCGGGCCTGGCGCTCCCGGGCATCGGCACGCAGCGCGGCACGGGCATGCCCGCGCCAGGCCGAGAGGCGGTCGGCCTGCACGAAATCGGCAGCGCAGGCGCCGGCCGCCGTGCGCGCACCGGGCGCCACGCCGGGCTTGTGCAGCACCAGCACCTCGGCATGCAGCAGGCCGGCAAAGTAGCGGTCGGCCAGCGGCCCCATGCCGGCGCAGCCGGAGCCGGGCACCACGATCACGCGGTAGCGCAGCGGCGCGGTGCGCGCGGGCCGCTGCAGGGCCTGCACGCGCGCCTCTCCCACCCCGGGCAGCGGATGGGGCGCGAAGGCCGTGGCATCCGCAGCAGCCTCAGGCCCCGGCTGCGCCGCGCAGCCGGCCACGAAAAAGGCCAGCGCAAGGCTGGCCTTCAGGGCGGGACGCATGCGGCCCATCATGGCTGCAGGGAACCCGCGCAGCTCACTTGAGGATCAGCACCTGGTCGGGCTGCTGGGGCACGGGCACCGGCTGGCCACCACCCTGGTAGACCACGGGCGGTGGCGGTGGACGCACGCCGCGCGCCAGGTGGGCATCGGTGTAGCCCAGCTGGGTGGCCAGCTGCGCGTACACGTCCTGCGCCAGGCTCTGCGAGGTCTCGCGCATCACCTTGGCCCGGTTGGGCGGGGCGATGTCGCCGCGGTTGGACAGGATCTTGGTGTCGTTGCCTTCGCCCTGCGCGGAGAAGGCCGCCTTGATCTCGTAGGTGCGGGTGTTGATCAGCGAGAAGTCGGTCAACAGCTGCAGACCGTACTGGCGCGTGGCGCTGGTCGTGCCCTGCAGGGGCGAGAGCGCATCGGTGAAGTTGATGCTGGAGACCACGCCGAAGAGCACGTAGTCGGCACCGGCGAACTCGCCCTTCTTGATGCGCGCGACCACGTTGGCCACCTGGTTCTGGACCTGGGGCGTGGCCATCTTGCCGGTCTGCACCTGGTTGAGCACCTGCTCGGCCTTGCTGTTCTGCGGCTTGCCGGCGTCGAAGCCCTTGCTCTGCACGAGGCGGAAGTAGGTGCCCTGCAGGATGGCGCCCTTGATGTCGTTGGTGTAGCCGCCGAGCTCGCGCTGCTCGATGTAGCTGTAGCGGCCGGCCACGAAGGTGCCGCTGGCCTGCTCGGAGGCCTGCATAGAGTGGCTGCCCGAGCCGCCGTACATGCCGTGGCTGGCGCTGCCGCCGGCGCTCATCTGGGCGCTGCGCTGGTAGGCGCCGGCCACGAAGTACTCCGAAACCTGCTGGGCGTAAGCCAGGTCGGTCACGGCGATCTTGGGGGCCGCATTCTGGGCCTGGGCGCCAGCGCTCCAGGTCAGGGCGGTGACGGCCAGCACGGACAGTGCGGCCGCGAGGGTGGTTCTGCGTTGCATGGTGAGGTCCTTTCAGTGCCGCGGTCGATCAGCGCTTGCTGGTCTTGCGGATTTCTTTTTCGTCCTGCCATTCCACGGTGCCTTCCTGCACGTCGAACAGCTTGAGCGTGAACTTGTAGTACACGTCCTTGGTGGAGTTGCTCTGCTTGACGATGCTGGTCAGCTCGCCTTCCATGCTGTACTTGGCGGCCGTCATCTGGCCGACCTTGGCGGTGGTGCCCTGCTTGTACAGGCCGCTCTGGTTCTGGCGCTGCAGCTCGTCCACGCCCTGCTGCATCTCGTTGATGGAGCGCACGAAGCGCACCTTGCCGGACTTGACCAGCGCGGTCTGGATCGAGTTCATCACGTTGGTGGTGTCGATGTACTCGCTGGTCTTGTTCTTCACGGTCGAGATGGTCACCGTGGGGCGGCCCTGGAAGATGCCGGTCTCGAGCAGGCCGCCGGTCATCTTCTCGGCAATCATCTGCAGGTCGGTGGAGCCGAACTCGTTGGTTACCAGTTCCACGGCCTTGGCGTCGCCGTAGTTGACCTGGCGGTCGAAGCGCACGGTGGGCGAGGACAGGTTCTGGCAGGCCGAGAGGGCCAGGGTGCTGGCCGCGAAGGCCAGGATGAGCGCGGTGCGCTGGATGCTGCTGTTGTTGCGTTGCATGGTGTGTTCTCCGGTCGGCGCTGTGGGGTTCAGCGCGGTTCTACGTTCATTTCCAGGCGCAGGTCGACTGCGGCGCTGGTGGGGGCTACGCTCTTGACGGTCTGCTGGCCCAGGCCCAGCACACTCATCTGCTTCCACGACTCTCCGTCACCCACCTGGTTGCCCACCTGGTCCAGCCACTTGAAGCGGTAGAACACGGTGCGGTCGGTGCGGCCCATGTTGGCCATGTCGGCCTGCACCACCAGGATCTCGTTGGTGCGCACGATGCGCATCTCGCGCACGGCGATGCTGTTGGCCTCGCCGCGCAGCGCCACCTTGGAGGCCACGGCGATCGGTGTCGCGGGGTCGTGCAGTTGGGCATGGGCCGCTGCGCCGGTCAGTGCCATCACGGCGACGCCGAGGGCGGTCAGGTGTGTGCGGATAGTCATGGATCAAACTCCTTGGAAAACGGTCTTCAGGTCAGTTCTTGGCCGGGGTCACGGGCGCTTGCGCGGGCTTGGCCGCAGGCCGCGTGCGGTTGGTGGTGGTGGTTGTCGTCTTGGTGGTCGTCGTCGTGGAGATCGTCTTGGTGGACGATGCAGGCACCTCGACGGCCGCTGGCGCCACGGCGGCGGTGGAAGACGCGGCGGCCAGCTGGCCGACCGATGCCACGTCGCCCATGAGCACGCTGTTCTCGTACAGGCGCAGGGGCACCAGGGCGTACTGGCCGTCGACCTTCACGGGCTGGGGCAGCGCGCGGCCGTTGATGGTCACGGTGTGTTCGCCGGGTGGCAGGTAGCCGCGGGCCACGTAGACGCGGCCGGGCAGCATGCGCCACATGCGGTCGTCGGCCTGTTCGGTGGCCGAGGCCGCCACGGCACCCACGATGCCGCCCAGCAGGCCGCCCTTCTTCTGCAGCTGGTCCTGCATCACGCCCTTGGCGACGGCGCGGGTGAAGCCGCGCAGCACCATGCCGGGCATTTCGTCCTTCAGGGCACGGCGTGCCATGACGTTCACGTCCACCACTTTTTCGAGCTTGAAGTCCGTGCCGGCTGCCGACAGGTTGGTCAGCGGCGCGTCACGCGAGGGCTCGATCACGGGGTAGGAGACACTCACCGTGGTCCAGCGGCTGCCCACGGGCACCGGCAGGGTGAAGGCACGGGGCTTGCGCGCGGGGGCGTCACCGGCCTCGACCACGAACAGAACGTCGGTCATGCGCTGGCGGCGCTTCCAGGTGAAGCTGGTGCGGCTGTCCAGGCCACGCAGGCCTTCTTCGAGCACACCGGTCTCGGGCTTGAGCTCGATGGCCTTGCGGTAGCCCGGCGCGGCCAGGCCCGGCTCGTTGAGCATCTCGTACAGGAAGCCGGCCAGGTAGTGGCTCAGGGCGTTCTGGTAGCCGTTCTTCAATGCCAGCACTTCGGGGTCGTTGAAGGTCTCGACGGGGTAGCCGTTGAGCTCCTTGCCGCCCGAAGTGGCGCCCTTGGACTTGGCTTCCTGCTCGGCCGCCAGGGTTTCCTTGGAGCGGAACTCGGCAATGATGGCTTCGCGTTCGTGCGTGCGCTTGATGTCCACGCGGGCGTTTTCCACGTCGCCCACGGCCACGCGGTTGAGCGCCAGGCGCGTGGTCAGCCAGACCTTCTCGTAGTCCTGGCCTTCATAGGCCTTCAGGCGCTCGCTGATCAGCGCCGCACCCACGGTGCCCATGAGCTTTTGCGGGTTGCTCTTGGCCGTGTCTTCCCATTCCTTGACCTTCACGTCGGCCAGCAGGAAGGCGTTCGTGCTGTCCGCATAGCGCCGGTCCATGCGCAGCAGCTCGCCGCGCTCCATGTTGAACAGCAGCGCGGTCTTCTCGTCCTCGGTCTTGGCCGTGGATTCGAGCTGGGCGATGGCCGCAGGAATGCCGCCGCTGCGGCCGGCGCCCTGCACGTCCGTGGCGAGCTTGTCGTGGCTCTGCATCGTCGCGCAGCCCGTGAGGGCGGCGCTCAGCGCCAGCACCCACAGAAGGCGGGGACGGAATTGGGGTCGGGTTGTCATGAATACTCCTTGCAAATGGATCGGGTGTTCACCAGAAAACCCCGGCGACGCGCCCCTGCAACAGGAATGCTGCGGCGGACACCGCAAGGGGTGCCGCACGCGGCATGCCGCTGGCGAGGGAGGTAGTCGACCGGACAAGGAAGGCTGTGCAGGTCCGAGCGCTCCCTCCTGGCGCTGGTCCTCGCTGCTGCTGCTGCAAGCCCCCTGTGGCTGTGAATTTCTAGGTTCTTGTGTGGTCTGTAGCCAGGGCGCAATGTAGCAAAAGGATGTATCTTTTCTGTAACCGGCAGCGGGCTGTGAAAACAGTTGTAGCGGTGCATTTCAGGCCCCCTTGTCCAGCAGCAGCGGCAGGCGGTAGAGCCACACCACCCGCCCGCCGGGCGCACGCAACTGGGCGCTGGGCAGCAGGCCGGGCACGGCAAATTCCAGGCTCACCAGCCAGGCGCCGGCGGCCATCTCGGCCTGGGCCTTGGCGGCGGCGCGGGCCATGCTTTCGGGGCGCTGGAACAGGTAGACCATCTGGTAGCCGCTCCAGTCGGCGGCCCACATGTCGCCGCGGCGCACCTGGGCCCAGGGGCAGCGCAGCGCGCAGGCCAGGCGCAGCGGCCAGCTCCACTCCAGCCCCTCCAGGCGGGCATGCGGGTAGGCGTGGCGCAGGGCGATGAGCCCGTCGCCCACGCCGCAGCCCGCATCGAGCACGCGTGCGCCCTGCGCCACGGGCGCCTGCACGGCCAGGGCCTGCAGCGCGTGGTGCGGTGTCGGGAACAGCGGCGCATCGCGCCAGGCATTGAGCGGGTACACGAGCAGCAGCAGCGCCAGCGGCACCAGCCAGGCCCAGGCCGGCAGGCTGGCCATGCCGGTGAGCGCCAGCGAGAGCGGGAAGCCCAGCGCGATCAGCCCACGCCGCCACCAGGTGGCCCCGAGCACACTGGCCGCCGTGCCCAGCAGGCTGGCCGCCACCAGCGCCGCCACGGGCGGCACGGTCCGCTGCAGGCTGAGGTACAGCAGCCATGCCCCCGCCCACGCCAGCAGCGCAGGGAGAGGCCAGGGCAGCAGGCGCAGTGGCATATGCATTACAGGCCCAGAAGGCCGTGCAGGGATGGGACGGAGCCGGAGACGATCAGGCCCACAGTCTGCGCCCAAATCGCGCAAACGACCATGCCCACAAGCCCCGTGGCCAGGGCGGCGGGATGCAGTGACGGCAGGCGGCTTGCGCGGGGCATGGAACTCTCCGGAACTCCCCCGGTGCACATGCCCCGGGATGGAATGGAGCGCAGTGTAGGCCGGCATGGCGCGCTGCAACACGCCTGTGCAAGCCACCGCAGCACGATTGTGTGCACTTTGTCACGTGGCCCCGTGCCAGGGGGCCCGTGCGCCCTGAACAGGCACCGCCCAGAGCGGATAACAAAACTCAGCGAAGCGGTTCTGGCTAGGCGCTGCGTCGCAGGCAGTACGAGTAGTACGACAAGACGCGGCAACGACGCCAGAAGAGTTTTGTTAGCCGCTCTCAGCCGCGCAGGCGCTCGATCAAGCCGTTGAGTTCCTCGATGGAGCCGAACTGGATCGCCAGCTCGCCCATGTCCTCCACACGCCCTGCCCGCTTCACGCGCTTCTTCACGCGCACCTCGACCTCGGCCATGAGCAGGTCGGACAGCTCTTCCTCCACGCGCCGCAGGTCGCGCGATTTTTCCTTCTTGGGCTTTTGCGGCACCAGGCTGAACTCGGCGCCGATCTTCTTGACCAGGGCTTCGGCCTCGCGCACCGACAACTTCTTGGCCGCGATCTGGTTGCCAGCCGTGATCTGCGCCGCGCGCTCGAGCGACAGCAGCGCGCGCGCATGGCCCATGTCGATGTCGCCGGCCATGAGCATGGTCTGCACCGGCTCGGCCAGGTTCAACAGGCGCAGCAGGTTGCTCGCGGCGCTGCGCGAGCGGCCCACGGCCTGGGCGGCCAGCTCGTGCGTGAGCCCGAATTCGCGCACCAGGCGCTGCAAGCCATGGGCCTCTTCGAGCGGGTTCAGGTCCTCGCGCTGGATGTTCTCGATCAGCGCCATCGCGGCCGCCGCCTCGTTGGGCACGTCGCGCACCAGCACCGGCACGCGGTCCAGGCCGGCCAGGCGCGCGGCACGGAAGCGCCGCTCGCCGGCGATGATTTCGTACTTGCCGGCGTTCTCGCCATCGGCCAGGCGCCGCACCAGGATGGGCTGCATGATGCCCTGCACCTTGATGCTTTCGGCCAGCTCGTACAGCGCGCCCTCGTCCATGCGCGTGCGCGGCTGGTACATGCCGGGCACCATCTCGGCCAGGGTCAGCGTGTTGGGCAGGCCGGCATCGGCCGCCTGGGCCTGCTCGGTGGCTTCGCTGACCTTGGGGCCCAGCAGGGCTTCGAGGCCGCGTCCGAGGCCCTTGGGTTTTTTGGTGACCATGGTGAGAAAGCTTTCTTGTTCTGTGTTCTGGGAATCAGGGGCAGCGCCGCGTGGCCATCACTGGTCAATGATCACCAGCGTGCCATGGCTGCCCGGTGCCACCGCATGGGGCACGCCCGCCGGCACGATGAAGACCTCGCCGGCCT
Source organism: Acidovorax sp. GW821-FHT10A04 (assembly GCF_059415825.1). Lineage (NCBI taxonomy): Bacteria > Pseudomonadati > Pseudomonadota > Betaproteobacteria > Burkholderiales > Comamonadaceae > Acidovorax > Acidovorax sp. GW821-FHT10A04. The sequence continues at coordinate 529,925 of NZ_JBWKNZ010000002.1, read as the reverse complement.
GCACCTCGGTGACCTGGCCCTGCAGGGCCAGGCGCATGCAGCCCTCGATCACCAGCAGGGCTTCGTCGAAGTCATGCGACTCGTCGGGGTAGGCGCCGTCGTCCATGCGCAGCACCTTGACGTTGGCGTTGGCAGCCCGGCCGACGACGCGGGATGACCAGGCGTTTGGAAACGACCGGGCCGTTTCCAGGAGATTGGTTTTGGACATAGGGCTCAGGCGGTGGAAAGCGGCGGCAGGGGGGACGACCGCAGCCCGGCCAGCAGGGCCTGGCCCTCGGACCAGTCCGCCAGGCCCGATTCGGCATTGATGTGGCCGCGCTCGCCATGGTCGATGAAGCGCGCACCCCAGGCCCGGGCCATGCCTTCGGCGCGCTCGAAGCTGCAGTACGGGTCGTTGCGGCTGCCTACCAGCACGGCAGGGAACGGCAGGGCCCGGCGTGCGATGGGCGACCAGCCCGGCAGATAGCCGGCGATGTCCTCGCGCTCCACATCGCCAGGGGCCACCAGCAGCGCCCCCTTCACGCGGTGGGTGTTGGATGAATGCGCGGCCCACCAGGCGGTGAGGATGCAGCCCAGGCTGTGCGCCACCAGCACCACGGGGCCGGGGGCATCGACAATGGTTTCCTCGAGCCGCGCGGTCCAGTCGCCGCGCAGCGGGCGCATCCAGTCGTGCTGCTCCACGCGGTGAAAGCCGTGCAGCGCCTCCCAGCGGCTCTGCCAGTGTTCGGGGCCGGAGCTCTGCCAGCCGGGCAGCACCAGCACGGTGTCGGAGGGTGAATTCATACTATGAATCTGATAGCAATCGACCCGGTGCCCGGTCAGACGACCGCGGGCTTCTTGCCAAGCGCCTTCATGCTCTGCACGCGCTCGACCATCTCCTGCGCGAACTCGATGAAGGCCTGGCTGCCCTTGGCCAGCGGGTCGAACACCACGCCCGGCAGGCCGTAGCTCGGGGCCTCGGCCAGGCGCACGTTGCGCGGGATCACGGTGTTGAACACCTTGTCGCCGAAGTGGTCCTTGAGCTGCTCGCTCACCTGCTGCTGCAAGGTGATGCGCGGGTCGAACATGACGCGCAGCAGGCCGATGATCTGCAGGTCGGCATTGAGGTTGGCATGCACCTGCTTGATGGTGTTGACCAGGTCGGTCAGGCCTTCGAGCGCGAAGTACTCGCACTGCATGGGCACGACCACGCCGTGGGCCGAGCACAGGCCGTTCAGGGTCAGCATGGACAAGGAGGGCGGGCAGTCGATGAGCACGAAGTCGTAGTCCGCATCGGCCTCGGCGAGCGCCGCCTTGAGGCGCTTTTCGCGGTGCTCCAGCGCCACCAGCTCGACCTCGGCACCGGCCAGTTCGCGGTTGGCGCCCAGCACGTAATAGCCGCACTTTTCGCTCAGCACGGCCGCCTCGCGCACCGATGCCGACTCGAGCAGCACGTCGTAGACCGTGAGGTCGAGCTTGCGCTTGTCCAGGTTCGAGCCCATGGTGGCATTGCCCTGGGGGTCCAGGTCGACCATCAGTACGCGCTGGCCGATCTTCGCCAGGCCGGCCGCCAGGTTGACGGTGGTGGTGGTCTTGCCGACGCCACCCTTCTGGTTGGCAATGCAAAAGATCTGGGCCATGGGGTTGGATGCCTTGTTTACTTCGAAATGGCCAGCTTGATGCCGAAACCGATCAGGAACACGCCAGCGACTTTTTCGAGCACGCGGCCGACGGTGGGGTTGGCGCGCATGCGCTCCGCCAGGTGGTGGGTAAGCAGCACGGCGATGAGGCCGTAGGCAAAGGTCAGGGCCGCCACGGTGGCCGCCATCACGCCGAAGGTCAGCAGGCCCTGGTGGCGGGCCGGGTCGACGAACAGCGGAAAAAAGGCCATGTAGAACACGATGGCCTTGGGGTTGAGCAGCGTGATCAGCGCGGCCTGCTTGAAATAGTGGCGCGGCTCGATGTTCAGGATGGGCTGGGCACCGGGCTTGGCCGTGAGCATCTTGAAGCCCAGCCAGGCCAGGTAGGCGGCGCCAAGCCACTGCACGGCATGGAAGGCCGCGGGGTAGGTGGACAGCAAGGCGGCTACGCCGGCCACCGCCGCCCACATCAGCACCTGGTCGCCGGCGATCACACCCAGGGTGGCGGCCAGGCCGCCCCGGATACCGCCCTTGCTGGTGGAGGTGATGAGCGCCAGATTGCCCGGACCGGGAATCGCCAGGAACAACACGATGGCCGCCACGAAGGCGCCGTAATCCGCAATGCCAAACATGAGAACCCCCAGGGGAAGACGAACCGCGAGGCTGGCTGATACCGCAGCAACAAAATGACCAGCGAGCGGCGAGTTTACGCGACCCGTGCGCGGGCCCCGCCCCTTTTTACTGGATACCGGTCATGCCGGCCGCATCCAGACGATGCAACGCTCCGCATCGAGCCCCGGCACGGTCAATGGTTCCACGTGAAACACCCGCACATCGCCTGGCAGCGCCGCGATTTCCTCGGCCGGGTGCTTGCCCTTCATGGCCAGCCACACGCTCTGCGGGCCCAGAGCCTGGCGCGACCAGGTGGTGAAATCCACCAGCGAGGCAAAGGCCCGGCTGGTCACCACATCGAACGGTCCGTCCAGGTTCTCGACCCGGGCGTGCACGCCGCGCAGGTTGGGCAGCTTGAGCGACACCGCCACCTGCTGGATGAAAGCCGCCTTCTTGGCCACGGTGTCCACGCAGCTCACATCGACGTCGGAGCAGCAGATGGCGATCACCGCACCGGGAAGGCCGGCACCGGCCCCAACGTCGAGCAGGCGGGCCCCCTGCCCTGGCGGCAAGGCCGCCTGCGCCAGCGCGCGGCGCAGCGGCGGCACCGCCGCCAGGCTGTCGAGCAGGTGGTGGGTGAGCATCTCCTTGGGGTCGCGCACCGCCGTGAGGTTGTAGACCTTGGTCCATTTCTGGATCAGGTCCAGGTAGCACAGCAGCGCATCGGCCTGCGCGTCCGAGAGGGACACACCGAGTTGCTCGGCCGCCGAGAGCAGCGTGGGGCGAAACGCCTGGGTCGTGGCGGAGGGGGTGTTCATGGGGAGCGGCATTTCCATTGTTCGATAGGCAGGCCCTGGTTCCACGTGGAACCATGGCGCTTGGCAGGTTCAGGAGCCCGTGCTGTTCCAGCAATTGGCTGGCTGGCCCTGGATCTGCACCCAGTAGCGGGTGCCCTGGCCCAGGGTGGTGTTGGTGGTGCGCAGGCCCACGATGCTGCCACTGTCCAGGCCATCCTTCACATCGGCCATGCGCCAGCCGCTGCCCAGCTCCTGCTCGCACCGGGCCGACGCCAGGGCCGCCGAGGTCAGGATGGCGCCCATCACGGGTTGGGTGGGTGCCAGCATGCCGCCGGTCCAGCCGGCCAAGCTGGCCTCGGTACTTCCGGCAGGCTTGGCAGCCGTACCGGGCTGGATGCACAGCACGGGCAGCACCACGCGGCACGAGGTGTCGCCCTGCTGGTGGTTGCAGGGGTGGTCATCCTTCAAGGGTCGGTCCGTCGCGCGGGGTTCACCGGCACAGCCCAGGCGCGCGACTTCGGCTGGCTGCTTGGCGTCGTCTGCCACCACCGCAAAGGTCAGGCCGTGGCCGATGCCGGATGCGGCCGGGGCGGCCACGGGTGCCGCGGCGGACGCAGGTGCCACCGCGGCCCGGGCCGCGGGCGCGACTGCGTTGGCCTTGGCGGTGGGCGGGTCGGCGCGCTTGTCACGCTCGTGCTTCATCCACAGGGGAATGCCCAGCAGCAGCAACAGCACCGCCACCACGGCCACGGTGCGCACCATCAGCAGCTCGCCCCGTTGCCGCACCCGACGCCCTGCCCTGTTGCCCCGCATGGGCGGCTCAGTGCGCAGCGGGTTCTGCATGGGTACGTGCACCGGCAATACCGCGGAACGCACCCTTCTTGAGGTGCACCATGAGCAGCGAAATGGTCGCAGGCGTGATGCCCGAAATGCGTGATGCCAGGCCCAGCGTCTCGGGACGGTGGCGCGTCAGGATCTGGCGTGCCTCGATCGACAGTGCCGCCACCTGCATGTAGTCCAGGTCCTCGGGCAGTTTGAGGTTTTCGTAGTGGGCGGCACGCTCCACTTCGTCCTTCTGGCGGTCGATGTAGCCCGAGTACTTGGCCGCGATCTCCAGCTGCTCGATCACGGATTCGCTCAAAGCACCCAGGGTTTCACGTGAAACATCGGCCGAGGCGTACTTGCCCCCGTCCATGCCCACCAGGGATGCGTAGCCCACATCGGGGCGACGCAGCAGTTCGAACAGGTTGTACTCGTGCTCGATGCTCTTGCCCAGCACCCGCTCGGATTCTGCCGCAGGCAGGCTGCGCGGGTTCACCCAGGTGGCCTTGAGGCGCTCTGTTTCACGTGAAACAGCGTCACGCTTGCGGCTGAAGGCATCCCAGCGGGCATCGTCCACCAGGCCCAGCTTGCGGCCCATTTCGGTCAGGCGCAGGTCGGCATTGTCCTCGCGCAGCTGCAGGCGGAACTCCGCCCGGCTGGTGAACATGCGGTAGGGCTCGTTCACGCCCTTGGTGATCAGGTCGTCCACCAGCACGCCCAGGTAGGCCTCGTCGCGGCCCGGCAGCCAGGGTGCATCGCCGCGGCACTGCAGTGCGGCGTTGACGCCCGCGAACAGGCCCTGCGCTGCGGCCTCCTCGTAGCCCGTGGTGCCGTTGATCTGGCCGGCGAAGAACAGGCCCTCGATCTGGCGCGTCTCGAAGCTGCTCTTGAGCGAGCGCGGGTCGAAGTAGTCGTACTCGATGGCGTAGCCGGGGCGCAGGATGTGCGCGTTCTCCAGACCCGGCATGCTGCGCACCAGCTCGTACTGGATGTCGAACGGCAGGCTGGTGCTGATGCCGTTGGGGTAGAACTCGTGCGTGGTCAGGCCCTCGGGTTCAAGGAAGATCTGGTGGCTGTCCTTGTCGGCAAAGCGGTTGATCTTGTCTTCCACGCTCGGGCAGTAGCGCGGGCCCACGCCCTCGATCTTGCCCGTGAACATGGGGCTGCGGTCGAAGCCGCTGCGGATGATGTCGTGCGTGCGCTCGTTGGTGTGCGTCACCCAGCACGGCATCTGCCGCGGGTGCATGGCGGCATCGCCCATGAAGCTGAACACCGGCACGCTGCCCTCGTTCACGCCGCCGGGCATGCCGTCGCCGGGCTGCTCGGTGCACTTGGAGAAGTCGATGCTGCGGCCATCCAGGCGCGGTGGCGTGCCGGTCTTCAGGCGGCCCTGGGGCAGCTTCAATTCCTTGAGGCGTGCCGACAGCGATACGGCGGGCGGGTCCCCTGCCCGCCCGGCCGCGTAGTTGTTCAGGCCCACATGGATCTTGCCGTCGAGGAAGGTACCGGCCGTGAGCACCACCGTGCGCGAGCGGAAGCGGATACCCACCTGCGTCACGGCGCCCACCACGCGGTCGCCCTCCACCATCAGGTCGTCCACCGCCTGCTGGAACAGCCACAGGTTGGGCTGGTTCTCCAGCATGCGGCGGATGGCGGCCTTGTAGAGGATGCGGTCGGCCTGGGCGCGCGTGGCGCGCACGGCCGGTCCCTTGGAGCTGTTGAGGATGCGGAACTGGATGCCGCCCTCGTCCGTGGCCAGGGCCATGGCGCCGCCCAGGGCATCCACCTCCTTGACCAGGTGGCCCTTGCCGATGCCGCCGATGCTGGGGTTGCAGCTCATCTGCCCCAGCGTCTCGATGTTGTGCGTGAGCAGCAGCGTCTTGCTGCCCATGCGGGCGGACGCCAGCGCGGCCTCGGTGCCGGCATGGCCACCGCCGACGACGATCACATCAAATTCCTGGGGGTACAACATGGGAGCGCTCCGGGGCCTGTCGGGCCCGATAATCAAAAATCCCGGCACGACGCATGGAGGCGGGCCCCGCCTGGGCCCGCCGTGCGCACCGGCCCCGCCCGGGTGCGGGGGTGCAAACCTGCACCCTGCCCCGGCGGGCAACCCGGGATTTTCCCACTTTGCGCCCACCGTGTCTGCCGACAGCCCTCTGACCCGCTTTCTCACCCGACTGGTGGGCGATCCGCCCGTACCGGTGGCAGCGTGGTGGGCAAGTGCCCGGCCGGCCGATTTCGCCAAGGGCCAGCCCTTGTTGCGCGCCGGCGAGCCATGGCGCCATCTATGGTGGGTGGAGCAAGGCGCCCTGCGCCTGTACCTCGTGGACCGGGACGGAGCGGAGTCCAACAAGAACTTCTTTCTCGACGGCGCCCTGTTCTGGCCCATCACCCCGAGCCTGCGGCAGCAGCCCGCAATGTTCCACGTGGAACCTTTGGAAGACAGCCGGGTGTGGGCGCTGCCCCTGCACGCATGGGGCACCGCCACGCCCACCGATGGCTGGGCGCCCTGGGCGGCGCTTGAGCACCGGGTCCTGTGCGCCCTGCTCGACGGCAAGATGCAGCGCGAGCAGGAGTTCCTGCAGCTGAGCGCACGCGAGCGCTATGCCGGGCTGCTGGCCCAGCACCCGGACTGGCCGCAGCGCATCGCGCTGCGGCACCTGGCGTCCTACCTGGGCGTCACCGATGTCACGCTCTCGCGCGTGCGCAGTGATATGGGCCTTATCAAAGGTTAAGGCGCGGGCCCACCGGGGCCGGCACAGTGGTTGCCATGCCTGCCACCGCTTTTTTCCACCCCCGTTCCGCCATCGCCGTGGCGCCCCACTTCCTGGCCGTGGTGTGGCTCGGGCTCATGGCCGGCTTCTTCGGCACCTACAGCGCCAATGTGAACCTGGCCATGCTGCAGATGGATGGCGCGACCTACGCCACCGTGCAGTCGGCCCTGAACCGCAACGTGCGCCACAGCCTGTTCTTTGCACTGTTCTTCGGCCCGCCGCTGTGGTGCGCGCTGGCACTGGCTACCGGCTGGGCCCGGCGCCGCGAAGCCTGGTGGCCCACGCTGGCCGCCGTGCTGCTGTCCTACCTGCTGGGCATGGTCTTCTTCACGCAGCAGGTGAACCTGCCGCTCAACGCGACCACCGAGGCCTGGAACCCGCAGGTGCTGCCCGCCGACTGGGCCCAGGTGCGCGCGCGCTGGAACGCGGCCAACCTCTGGCGCGCCCTGCTCAGCCTGGCCGCCTTCGTCGCGGCGCTGGTCACCCTGGTGTGGCGGCTGGCGCCGCCCCGGGCCGACCGCTAGGCTGCGCTTGCAGGAATCCTGCCTGGCGCCTGTGCTCCAATCCAGCCATGCACAAGAACCCGCTCCTCGTCTTCGCCGGCAGCACGCGCCAGCAATCGTTCAACCGCCGCCTGGCCTACGCAACCGCCGCGATCGCCCGCGATGCCGGCGCCGAGGTCACGCTGCTGGAGCTGTCGGACTACGACATCCCCATGTACAACGCCGACCTCGAAGCCCAGGGCACGCCGGCCGACGTGGTGCGCCTCAAGCAGGTGCTGTGGGCGCACCCGGCCTGGATCGTCTGCTCGCCCGAGTACAACGGCAGCTATACCGCCCTGCTCAAGAACACCATCGACTGGGCATCGAGCCCTGTGAGCGGCAACCCCGAATGGCAGGACGGCACCAAGCCCTTCCGCGGCAAGGTGGTGGGCATGCTCAGCGCCTCCAACGGTGGCCTGGGCGGCCTGCGCTCGCAAAGCCACCTGGCACCGCTGCTGCACAACCTGGAGTGCTGGCTCGCACCCAAGGCCTTTGCCCTGGGCCAGGCCAGCACGGCCTTCGACGAAGCGGGCGCCCTGGTGCAGGCGGTGCACCGCGAGCGCGTGCGCGCCGTGGTCGACCAGGTGCTCTGGGCCTCGGCCAGGCTGAATGCCTGATCTTTAGCTATTGAATAGATAGCAACTCATGCAGTGCAGATCGGGCTGCGGTGCCTGCTGCACCGCCCCCTCCATCAGCTCGCCGATCCCCGGCATGCCGCAGGGCAAGCCGGCGGGCGTGCGCTGCATCCAGCTCGGGGACGACGCACGCTGCCTTATTTTTGGGCAGCCCGAGCGCCCCGCCGTCTGCAGCGGCCTGCAGCCCTCGGCCGAGATGTGCGCGGGCAGCACGCGCGAAGCCATGGCCTTCCTGACGCGGCTCGAAGACCTGACACGCCCCTCGGCCTGATCAGTCCTCCTCGTCGTCATCTTTGTCGACTTCCGGCGGCACGTCCAGCGCCACCCGGGTCTCGAACTTGGAGCAGTTCATCGCGAACGTGCTCTTGAAGTTGCGCACGTTGTTGTTCGACGAGAACACCTCGCGCGTGAACGCGTGGTAGCGCTCCATCGACGCGGAGTTGATGATCAGCAGGAAGTCGAACTCGCCCGAGACCTCGTAGCAGGCCATCACATCGTCCTGCGCCGCCATCTTGGCCTCGAAGTTGCGCAGCAGCGCATCGTTCTGCTTGTCCAGCTCCACCGACACGAACACCGTGAGCGCGCGCCCCACGCGCTGCCGGTTCACCACCCCGACCTGCTTGAGCAGGATGCCCGCAGCGCGCAGGATGGCAATGCGCCGCTGGCAGGTGGCCGGCGAGCTGTTGACCTTGCGGGCCAGCACGCGCAGCGGCTGCGAGGCGTCTTCCTGCAGCAGGTTGAGGATCTGGATGTCCAGGCGGTCAAGGTTCATGGGCCCGCCCACGATACCAAAGGACGATGGGACAAATGCATCACTCTTCTCCAAATTGTGAGACAGATCCCTCATTGAACGCCGTATTGCGGTGGTTTCAACCGGGCGCCCACCCCAACAATGCGTAGGAACCATCCGACAACCGGGACGCATGCCATGACCATCACCACCGCAGCCGATTTCGACCAGCAGCTCGTGCGCTGGCGCCACCACCTGCACCGCCATCCCGAGACCGGCTTCAACGAGGTGGACACCGCCGACTACGTGGCGCGCCACCTCGCGGCCCTGGGCCTCGACGTGCAGCGCGGCATCGGCGGCACGGGGGTGGTGGCCAGCCTGCGCGTGGGCGACGGCGGCCCCGCCATCGGCCTGCGCGCCGACATGGACGCCCTGGCCATGGGCGAATCCGCACCCGGCCGCAAGCATGCCTCGCAGAACGCCGGCTGCATGCATGCCTGTGGGCACGACGGCCACATGGCGATGGTGCTCGGCGCCGCGCAACTGCTGGCCGAGCGCCGCGACTTTTGCGGCACGGTGCGCTTCATCTTCCAGCCCGCCGAAGAGCATGGCCGGGGCGCGGCCGCGATGATGGCCGACGGCCTGTTCGAGCGCTTCCCGGTCGACGAGATCTACGGCGCGCACAACATCCCCGGCATGCCGGCCGGCCACATGGCCATTCGCAGCGGCGGCATCATGGCCAGCGAGGACAACTTCGCCATCGAGATCACCGGACGTGGCGGCCATGCGGCACGCCCGCACATGGCCATCGATCCGCTGGTCATCGGCGCCGAGATCGTGCTCGCGCTGCAGACCGTGGTGGCCCGCTCGGTCGACCCGAGCCAGCCGGCCGTGGTCTCGTGCACCGAGTTCACCACCGACGGCATCCGCAACGCCCTGCCCACCCACGTCACGATCAAGGGCGATACGCGCAGCTACGCGCCCGCGGTACAGGCCCTGCTCGCAAAGCGCATGCGCGAGATCTGCGAAGGCATCTGCGCGGCCCACGGCGCCACCTGCCGCTTCAGCTACACGCACGAGTTCGCCCCCACCGTGAACTGGCCGGCCTGCGTGGAGGTGGCCAGCGCGGCCGCCGAAGCCGTGATCGGTGCCGAGCGCCTGGACCGCAATGTCACGCCGATGATGATCTCCGAGGATTTCGGCGCCTTCCTGCAGGTGGTCCCCGGGGCCTTCATGTTCATCGGCAACGGCGAGGCCGGCACGCCCGGCGGCGTGCCCCTGCACAACGCCGCCTATGACTTCAACGATGCGGTGCTGCCCGTGGGCGCGCGCTACTTTGCAGAAATCGCCCGCGTACGCCTTCCCGCTTCCTGAACCCGAGAATTCCATGCTGTTCACCAACCCCCAAGCCACACGCCGCCCCTATGACCCCGATCTGCAGCGCGTGATGAAACTCGCCACCGCCCGCGAAAGCCGCCAATGGCTGGCCGGCTGGGCGCAGCTGCGCCGCGGCAGCACACCGCTGCACGCCCTGCCCCACCTGGCGCGCCAGCTCGGCCTGGGCCAGCTATCCCTCAAGGATGAATCGGTGCGCTCGCCGCTGGCCAGCTTCAAGGTGCTGGGCGCGCCCGTGGCCCTGGTGCGCCTGGTGCAGCGCCAGTGGCCCGGGGCAGGATGGGCCCCGGCCGACCTGCTCGCGGGCCGGCATGCCGACGCGCTGGCCGACTTCACCGCCATCAGCGCCACCGACGGCAACCACGGCCGCGCGCTGGCCGCTGCGGCCCAGAGCATCGGCTGCCGCTGCGTGATCGTGCTGCATGCCCATGTCAGCGCCGAGCGCGAGCAACCCATCCGCGACCTGGGCGCCGAGGTCGTGCGCATCGCCGGCAACTACGACGACTCCGTGCAGGAGGCCGAGCGCCTGGCCCGCACCCACGGCTGGTGGGTGGTCTCAGACACCTCGTACGATGGCTACGAGGACATCCCGCGCGACGTCATGCAGGGCTACGGCATCCTGGTCGACGAACTGCTCGAACAGGTCCCCGCGCGCGCCGATGGCGCCAGCCCCTTCACCCATGTGCTGCTGCAGGGCGGCGTGGGCGGCCTGGCCGCAGGCGTCGTGGCGCCCCTGTGGGAGCGCTATGGCGCCGCACGCCCCCGCTTCATCGCCGTGGAGCCCGAGCAGGCCGACTGCCTGCTGCAAAGTGCCATCGCCCGCCGGCCGGCCCGCGCCACGGGCAGCGTGGATTCGGTGATGGCCGGCCTGGCCTGCGGCGAGACCTCGCCCCTGGCCTGGCGCTTCCTGCAGCCCACGGTGGACCTGTTCATGACCGTGGGCGATGCCCAGGCCGAAGCGGCCATGCGCACCCTGGCCAGCGGCACGGCGGGCGATGTCCCCGTGCTCAGCGGCGAATCGGGCGCCGCGGGCCTGGCCGGGCTCACCGCCCTCATGGCCGACCCGGCACTGGCGGCCCAGGCCGGCCTGGGCCCGGACGCACGCGTGCTGCTCATCAGCACCGAGGGCGCCACCGCCCCGGGTGTCTACCAGGCCATCACCGGCCGCAGCCCGGCCAGCGTGCGGCAGGCCCAGTCCGAATGGATGGCACGCCCGTTGCACGGATGACAATGGAGGAACCCACGCCCCCAGGAACCCCGATGACTGCACCCACCCTCGACTTCGATTCGCCCACCGTGCGCAAGCTGCGCGACGACCTCGCCCTGGCCCTGCGCGCCGCCGCCCACCATGGCCTGTCCGAGGGTGTGTGCAACCATTTCAGCGTGGAGCTGCCCGACCGCTCGGGGCGCTTTTTGCTCAACCCGCGCGGCCTGATGTGGAGCGAGGTGCAGGCCGAGGACATCGTGCTCATCGACGAACAGGGCCAGCGCCTGGCCGGCCGCCACGCGGTGGAACCCACGGCCATGTTCATCCACGCCGCCATCCACCGCCTGTGCCAGAAGGCCTGCGTGCTGCACACCCACATGCCCTACGCCACGGCACTCACGCTGACCACCGACCGGGCGCTCGACACCACGCTCTCGCAGAATGCCATGCGCTTCCATGGCCGCACGGCCGTGGACCCGAACTACAACGGCTTCGCGCTCGACGTGCGCGAGGGCGAGCGCATCGCGGGCGTGCTGCGCGCGGCGGACATCGGTTTCCTGAGCAACCACGGCGTGGTCGTCTGTGGCGATCGCATCGACTACGCCTACGACGACCTCTACTACCTGGAGCGCGCCTGCATGGCCCAGGTGCTGGCGCAATCCACCGGCCGCCCCCTGGCCCCGGCCAGCGCCACCCTGGCGCAGCACGTGAGCGAGCAGTCCATGGGCGAACGCCTGCAGTCCGAGCTGTTCTTCGAGGCGCTGCGCCGCAGGCTCTGATTTTTTCGCGGCCGAACTGTCACACAGCGGACCCCTGGCACGTCTGGTTATCGACCAAACTACGCTTGGAGCCCGACCATGACCGCACCACCCCTGGCCCCTGAGGCCGACGATACCTTTGCCACCTTGCGCCCTCGCCTGTTCGGCATCGCCTACCGCATGCTGGGTGTGCGCGCCGACGCCGAGGACGTGGTGCAGGACGCCTGGCTGCGCTGGAGCGGCACGGACACCACCGCCCTGCAGTCGGCCGAGGCCTGGCTGGTCACCGTGACCACGCGCCTGTCCATCGACCGGCTGCGCGCTGCCAAGGCCGAGCGCGAGGCCTATGTGGGCTGGTGGCTGCCCGAACCCTTGGTGGAGCAGCTCGATGAGCGCACACCCGAATCCGCCGCCGAACTGGCCGGTGAACTCTCGGTGGCCTTCCTCTACGTGCTCGAACGCCTGGGGCCCGAGGAGCGCGCCGCCTTCCTGCTGCGCCAGGTCTTCGACTACGACTACCCCGAGATCGCCGCCCAGCTGGGCAAGACCGAGGCCAGTTGCCGCCAGATGGTGCACCGCGCCAGCGAGCGCGTGCAGCAGGCACGCACCCGCTTCGAGGTGCCGCGCAAGGTGCACCACCAGCTGCTCGAACGCTTCATCGCGGCCGCCCACAGCGGCCAGCGCGATGCCATCGAGGCCCTGCTGTCCGAAGACGCCATGCTGATCGGCGACGGCGGCGGCAAGGTGCAGTCCTTCCCGCACCCGCTGGTGGGGGCCTTCCGCATCGCCAACCTGTTCTGGGCGCAGTGGCGGCGCATGGCCGAGCAGGTGGTCTACCGCACCGTGCTCATCAATGGCGAGCCGGGCCTCTTGCGCTACATCGACGGCCGGCTCGAATCGGCCCAGGCCATCGTGACCGACGGCGAGCGCATCGTCGCCATCTATGCGATCCGCAACCCGGACAAGCTCACGGGCATCCCGCTCACACTCGATTGATGAACACCCCCTGAGTCGCTTCGCGCCTTCACCCCTCTCTCGCATTGCTGCGCAATGCGGGAGGGGGACGCCCCCAGTGCACGCAAGCGAAGCGCCGCATACGCGGCTTGGCGGCCCTTGCACGGGGGCACTGGCCTTGGCCGTGCCAGTTTCATGCGATGCGGGTGACGCGCAGCGCTGTGGAGAACTGAGAGAAAGTTTTTTGCGCCCGGCTGTCACAACGGCACCGGCCCACGCGTCTTGATGGGTATGGAAGGCAACGAAAGGCCCGGCGCCTTCCAGTTCCAACCCTTCATCACCCACCAAACGGAGTTTTCACCATGACCCAGCACACCGCCCGCCTGCCCTACCACCAGCTCGCCAACAAGGCCTTCATGGGCCTCGTGAACCTGTCCGAGACCGTCAAGAAGGGCAGCATCGGCGCCCGCCTGGCCGAACTCGTCTTCCTGCGCGTCTCGCAGATCAACGGCTGCGCCTACTGCATGGACATGCACTGGACCTACCTGGCCAAGGACGGCATGGAGCCACGCCACCTCAACGCCGTGGCCGGCTGGCGCGAGGCGCCCTTCTTCAGCGAACGCGAGCGCGCCGCCTTCCGCTGGGCCGAGATCATCACCGCCACGCCGCACAGCGACGCCAGCGACGAAGAGTTCGCCCTGCTCAAGGCGCAGTTCAACGACACCGAGATCGCCGAACTGGGCTTTGCCATCGGCGTCATCAACGCCTGGAACCTGATCAACGCGGGCATGCGCGCCCCCATCCCGGCGCAGGCGGGCTGAGCACGCGGGTTTCCCACCCCGAATCCCGGGGTGGGCGACAATACGGGGCCGGCCGGTGTGGTGCGGCCCGGATCCTGATGCGCGCCCTGCCTCGGACCCCAGCGAGCCCCGTGGCGCAAAGGACCGGCATGCCGATCGCACCGCAGGAGCTGGTGGCCCACCTGGACCCCCTCGTCTCCGACCCCCGCCGGCTGGCGGCCGTGCACAGCGTTGCGCTGCTGGACAGCCCGACGGAGGAAACCTTCGACTCCATGAGCCGCCTGGCCGTGAACCTGGTCGGCGCGCCCGCGAGCTTCCTGTCCATCGTCGACGCCGAGCGCGATTTTTACAAAAGCGCCCACGGCTTTCCGCAGGAACTGGCCGCTGCGCGCGAGATGCATGGCCGCACCTTCTGCCACTACGCGATTGCCAGCACCGATCCGCTGGTGATCGAGGACACCCATGCCGACCCGCTGTGGCGCGCCGTGCCCACGGTCAACAGCCTGGGCGTGCGCGCCTACGTGGGCGTGCCGCTCATCGTCGATGGCCAGCCCATCGGCAGCTTCTGCGTCATCGACAACCAGCCGCGCAGCTGGACGGACACCGAGGTCGAGACCCTGGTGCAGCTCGCCAGGGCCGCCGCGCGCGAGATCCAGCTGCGCAGCGCGCTCAGGGAATCCGAGGCCAATGCCGAACGCGCCCATGCACTGGCCAAGGCCAACGAAGAACTGCTCGCCGTGGTCGCGCACGACCTGCGCTCGCCCCTGCAGGTGATGGGCCTGAACACCAGCGTGCTCGCCCGCGCCGGCCACGCCCCCTCGCTGCCGGCCCTCCGCCGCATCGAAGGCGCCATCACCTCCATGAAGCGCCTGGTGGAAGACCTGCTGTCGACCCACGCCGTGGACAGCCGCGAACGCACCCTGTGCGAGACCATCGCACCGGCCCGGCTGCTGGCCGATGCGGCAGACGCGATGGGCATGGTGGCCGAGCGCGCCGGCATCCACCTGCACCTGGTGCCCGCACAGGCGGGCGAGGTCTTCGTGGACTATGCCCAGCTGCTGCGCGTGCTGTGCAACCTGATCGGCAACTGCGTCAAGTACTGCCCATCAGGGAGCACCGTCACCCTCTGTGCGACCGAGACGGAGGACAGCATCGTCATCCGGGTCACCGACGATGGCCCCGGCATGGGCGAGGCCGAGCAGTCCTGCGCCTTCGAGCGCGGCTGGCAGGGCAGCGCCGGCGTGGCCGGGCAGGACGGCGCGGGCCTGGGCCTGTGGATCGTGCGCACCCTGGTCGAGCAGAACCAGGGCCGCGTTGCGCTGCACAGCGCAGCCGGCCAGGGCACCGAGGTCGCCGTGCGCCTGCCACGCCACCGCAGCTGAGCCCCCAAGCGGCCGCCACCGCGTCCCCGGCGCCACGAGCACCCGCACACGGGACTCAGGGAATGCCGTACTTGTTCGGGTAGCGGATGTTCTCGCGCATGTGCGCGCTCATCGGGATGCGCAGCGTGGCGGTGTCGAACCACTGGCGGTACAGGGCCGCCAGCTCGCCCGAATGCATCAGCCCCAGCACCGTGCGGTCCACCACCTCGCGCAGCGGCAGGTCATCCTTGGGCAGCATGAAGGCATAGGGCTCCACCGTGAGGTGGCGGCCGGTCACATGCAACTCCCCGCGCAGCGGCGATGATGCGACAAGGCCGTAGAGCAGCACATCGTCCTGCGCGAAGGCATCGACCTGGCCCTGCTCCACCAGGCGCACGCCTTCCGCGTCGGTGGCCACCAGGGTCACGACAATCTCCTGCTCGCGCTCCACGCGCTGCAGCGTCTCCTGCGCGGTGGTGCCCTTGCTCACCGCAATGCGCCGCCGCCATAGGCTCTGAACACCATCGAGCTGCACCGACTGCCGCGCCAGGAAGCGCACCCCGGTGGTGAACAGCGTGTGCGAGAAATCCACCTCCTTTTGCCGGCCCACGGTGTTGGTGTTGCCCCCGCACTCGATGTCGATGCTGCCGGCTGCAAGCAGCGGGATGCGCTGCGCCGCCTCCAACGGGCGGAACGCCACCCGCAGGTCCGGCCGGCCCAGCTGCTTGCGCAGCGCCTCCACCACCTTGTTGCACACGGCGATCGAATAGCCCACGGTGTTGCCCGCCGCATCGCGAAAGGCAAAGGTGCCGGGCGTGGGGATGTAGCCCACGTGCACGGTGCCGCTGCGCGCGATGCGGGCCAGTGCACCGCCCGTGCCCTGGGCATGGGCCAGAGGGCCCAGCAGGGCCAGCACGATCAGGACCGACAGGGATTTCGCGAAAACACGTGCACACATGGCTCACTCCCTAGCCCAGCCCCGGCGGCACCGCCAGGTACCAGCGCGTCGCCTGCTCGAAGGCATGGCCCACGCGCAAGGCCGTGGCCTCGTCGAAGGGCCGCGCAATGAACTGCAGCGACACCGGCAGCCCCTGGCCCGTGAAGCCCGCCGGCACGGCCAGCGCGCACAGGTCCAGCAGGTTCACGAAGCGGCCGAAGCGCGACAGCGGCGTGGCCAGCTCGTCCACCTCGGTGAGCGGGATCGCGGCGATGGCATTGGTCGGAAAGGCGCAGACATCGATCCCATCCATCGCGGCCAGCATCTCGGCCTTGGCCTGCTCGCGCAGCCTGAGCAGCTGCAGGTACTGCGCCGCACCGATATCGCGCCCGAGCAGGATGCGCCGGCGCACATGCGGGTCGAACTCCAGCCCGTCCTGCTCGAACAGCGTGCCCAGGTTCGCATAGCCCTCGGCGCTCATCAGGCTGCCCGCCACGCGCATCGACTCGGCCAGGCTCTGCGGCAGCGCGCGCTCCACGCGCTGCATGCCCAGGCCCTCCAGCACCCGCACGGCTTCGTCGCAGGCGGCCAGCACCTCGGGGTCCACGTCCGCGCGCTCGGCCTCGGGCAGCACCCACATGCGCATGCCGGCCACGCCGCGCGCCGCATCGAGCTGCGGCAGCACCGCGCGCGCCGGCACCGGTAGCGACACGGCATCGCGCGGGTCGGGGCCCGAGAGCACGTCGAGCAAAATGGCGCTGTCGCGCACCGTGCGCGTGAGCGGGCCCACCGTGTCGTGCGTGGGGCACAGCTCGATCAACCCGTGCCGGCTGATCAGCCCGCGCGTGGTCTTCAGGCCCACCACCCCGCACAGCCCCGCGGGGATGCGCACCGATCCCCCCGTGTCCGTGCCGATGCTGGCCGTGCACAGGCCCGCCGCCAGCGCCACGGCCGAACCGCTGCTGCTGCCGCCCGGCGTGCGGTGGGTGCGCAGGTCCCAGGGGTTCCAGGGCGTGCCCATCACGGCATTCGTGCCCCAGCCGCCAAAGGCGAACTCCACCGTGTGCGTCTTGCCGACCACCACGGCACCGGCCGCGCGCAGCCGCTCCACCACGGCCGCGCTGGTGGCCGAGGTGCGCGGCGGCCGCGCCTTCGAACCTGCCGCAATCGGCTTGCCCTCGACCTCGAACAGGTCCTTCACCGCCACCGCCACGCCGTGCAGCGGCCCCAGGCGGATGCCGGCGCGCGCCATCTGGTCCAGGCCGCGCGCAGCGGCGCGGGCTTCGTGGGCATACACGTCGGTGAAGGCGTGCAGCTGGCCGCCAAGGCGCGCGATGCGCGCGAGCTGGTGTTCCAGCAAGGCCTCGCTCGACAGCTCCCCACAGGCGATGGCTTGGGCCAACTGCTCCAGTGGTGCGTAGGTCATGGACGTCATAAGGTCTTTCATGCCGCACCCACCGTGCGGCGCCCCAGGGCCAGACGGCGCTCCAGCCACCGCGAGAGCATGGACAGGGGAAAGGCGATGGCGAAGTACAGCAGCCCCACCAGGATGAAGATGTGCAGCGGCAGGAAGTACTCGCTGGACATGGCGCGCGCCGCCAGCATCAGCTCGTTGGTGGCGATCAGCGCGCACAGCGAGCTGTCCTTGAGCAGCGCCACGTAGCTCGACAGCAGCGGCGGCAGCATCACGCGCAGGGCCTGCGGCAGCGTCACGTGCAGGAACACCTGGCGCGGCGTGAGGCCTGCGGCCAGCCCCGCCTCGCGCTGGCCGCCGTGCACCGACTGCAGGCCGCCGCGCAGGATCTCGGCCACATAGGCCGCGCCGTGCACCCCCAGGCCGACGGCCCCGGCCCAGTAGCCCGGCAGCGTGATGCCCACCGAGGGCAGCGCGAAGTAGATGGCCAGCAGCAGGGCCAGCAGCGGCACCGCGCGCAGCAGCTGGATGAAGCCGTTGGCCGCATGGCGCAGCGCGCCTACGCCACTGCGCAGCATCCACACCAGCACGGCGCCCAGCACCAGCGCGATGGCAAAGCCCAGGGCCGAGAGCTCGGCCGTCACCCGGGCCGCCTGCAGCAGGCGTGGCCACCACTCGCCCAGGTACTCGGCATAGGTCGCGAAGAAGGCAGTCATCGCACACCCCCTGCGGTGCGGCGTTCCAGCCGCGCGAACGCCCAGCTGATGGGCAGCACCATGGCCGCATAGAGCAGCATGGCCGTCAGGTAGATCAGCGGCGTCTCGAAGGTCGAGGTGACCAGGTTGCGCGCGTAGAACATCACCTCGGGCGCCGCGATGGCCGAGGCGATGGACGTGTCCTTGACGAGCTGGCTCGCGTAGTTGCCCAGCGAGGGCAGCGTCACGCGCAGCATCTGCGGCAGCAGCACGCTGCGCAGCGCCTGCGCGGGTGTCAGGCCCACGGCCAGGGCGGCCTCGCGCTGGCCCGCATGCAGACAGCGCAGGCCGGCCGCGAACACATCGCACAGCACGGCCGCGCCCACCAGGCCCAGGCCCACCACCGCGGCCGTGAGCGGCGACAGCCGCACGCCCACCGAAGCCAGGCCGAAGTACAGCACGAAGAGGTGCGCCAGCGCCGGCACATTGCGCATCCATTCCACATAGGCTGCAATGCACAGCTGCAGCAGGCGGTTGCGCACGAAGACCACGGCCAGCGCCAGCAGCAGGCCCAGGCAGGCCGCCAGCAGGCCCGCGCCCAGGGCCACCTGCGCGGCCGTGAGCGCACCGCGCGCCAGCGTGGCCACGATCAGGGTGAGGGTGTCGGTGCCTGGCATGCTCACGCCCCCACTTGGCCGAGGAAGCTGCGCGTGCGCTCCCTGCGCGGCTGGTCGATCACCTGCGCCGCAGGGCCTTCCTCGACGATGTGGCCACCGTCCATGAAGATCACGCGGTCCGCCACGTCGCGCGCAAAGCGGATCTCGTGCGTCACCAGGATCATGGAGCGTCCCTCCTCGGCCAGCTCGCGGATCACGCCCAGCACTTCGCCCACCAGCTCGGGATCGAGCGCCGAGGTGGGCTCGTCGAACAGGATGAGCTGGGGCTTTTGTGCCAGCGTGCGCGCGATTGCCACGCGCTGCTGCTGCCCGCCCGAGAGCTGCTCGGGAAAGGCATCGGCCTTGTGGCGCAGGTGCACCTTGTCCAGCATTGCCTCGGCCAGCGCATGGGCCTCGTCGCGCCGCATGCCGGCCGCCTTGATGGAGGCCAGCGCCACGTTGTCGCGCACGGTCAGGTGCGGCCACAGGTAGAACAGCTGGAACACCATGCCGATCTCGCGGCGCTGCGGCGCCATCTCGGTGTCGCTCATCAGGCGCCAGCCGCCCTTGCGGTCGGCCACCTGGCCGATGCGCTCGGAGCCGAGCAGCACCTCGCCCGCCTGGGGCTTTTCGAGGAAATTCAGGCAGCGCAGGCAGGTGGACTTGCCCGAGCCGCTGGGCCCGATCAGCGACAGCGTCTCGCCCTTCTTCAGGTCGAAGGAAATACCCTTGAGCACCTCGGCCTGGCCGTAGCTCTTCGTGAGGCCGCTTACGCGCAGCAGGGGGGGTTGGTCGTTCACAGCAGGGTTCTCCAGAGGGTTGTGTGCGGGTGCCGCGCGGCACGGTCCTTGCAGCCGTGTGCCCTCGTTACCCAGTGCCTCCATGCTAGGAATTGCACCCCTCTGTTCATTGCAGGCGGTCGCCGCTATATTGAACGTATGCGACATGCAGGGAAAACCCCATGCCACCAGCCAAACACCGAATTGACGACCTCCCTAGCGACATTGGTGCGCACGCGCACCAGGCCAGTGCACAGAACGCAGGCGACATTGGTGCATTGATCGGAAAGCTCGATGCCGCCAGGGCATCGTCCGCACCGAAGCGCAGGCCCTCGGGCACGACCTCGGCCACGGAGCTGCGCGTGGGCATCCTGCTGTGGCCGCAGTTCCCCCTGCTCTCGCTGGCCGGCCTGTGCGACGGCCTGCGCCACGCCGCCGACGTGGGCGACCAGAGCCGCCAGATCCGCTGCTCGTGGACCATCCTCGGGGTGCCCGGGCAGTCGGTGCAGGCCAGCTGCGGCGTGCCCGTGCCGGTGCAGGATTCGCTCTCGTCCGAGAGCGACTACGACTACATCGCCGTCATCGGCGGGCTGCTGCCCGCCATCCCTACGGTGCACCCGCGCTACACCGCCTTCCTGCGCGATGCGGCCGCGCTGGGCAAGCCGCTCATCGGCATCTGCACCGGCACCTTCGCACTCGCGCATGCGGGCCTCATGGCCGGGCGCCGCGCCTGCGTGCACCCCTACCATGTGGAGGACTGGAAGACTGCCTTCCCCGGCCAGGACTACAGCACCGACTGCCACTACGTCTTCGATGGCGACCGCATCAGCTGCGCGGGCGGCATCTCCATCGTGGAGCTCACGGCCGAGCTGGTGCGCCTGCACTGCGGCCCCGACCGCGCGGCCAAGGTCATCCACCAGATGACGGTGAACCCCGCCGCGCGCAGCACCCACGTGGCGCGCCGCCACGCGCTGGGCTACGGCACGGCCGACCACGACAAGCTGCGCCAGGCCATCGTGCTGATGGAAAAGAACATCGGCACGCCACTGGAAATCGCGGTCATCGCGCGGCTCGTGGATTCGAGCAGCCGCCAGCTCGAACGCGTCTTCCTGGCCGAGACACGCACCACCCCGTCGGAGTACTACCGCAACGCGCGCCTCAAGTACGCGCGCTGGATGCTGACCAGCACCGACCTGCCCGTCATCACCATCGCCTACGAGTGCGGCTTCTCCGATGCCTCGCACTTCATCCGCCACTTCCAGCAGCTGTACGGCATGCCGCCGGGGCGCATGCGCAAGGCGCTGCAGGCCGGCACCGTGGAGGCCTGAAGCAAAAAGCCGCATGCCTGCCCGGGGGCATGCATGCGGCTCGCCAGGATGTCAGCCAATCATTTGCAGGACGGCAGTTTCCAGTCCGCCGCGCGGTCCACGCCGGCCCGGGCGTTCTGGCCCACGGGGATGTACCAGACGTCCTGCACCAGGCCATAGGTCTTGCCGATCTTGCGCAGCTCGCAGCTGCCCCAGAGCTTGGCGATCTCGGCGTTCACGGCCTTCACCAGCTCGGGGTTGTCCTTGTTCAGGCCGAACACCACCTGGCCCAGCCCCGTGAGCAGCGGGTAGTCGGGCGAGGCATCGCTGAAGGCATTGAACTTGATCTTCCACTGCGGGTTCTGCGAGATCGCGTACTGCATCACCGGCGGGTCGCCGATCACCGCGTCGATGCGCCCGGCCAGCAGGTCGCGCACGGCGGCGTCCGAGGTGTCGTACAGCGCCAGCTGCAGGCCGTTGATCTTGCGCAGCTCGGGGATGAACGAGAAGCCCGTGATCGTGCCGACCTTCTTGCCTTCCAGATCCTTGAGCTTGCTCCAGTCGGTCTTGTCCGACTGCGTGATGCCGTTCTTGAAATAGTGGATCGGGTCGCTCAGCGCCATGATTCTGGAGCGCTGCTCCGTCCATCCCATGGTGCCGGCCATCACGTCCACGCGCTTCGATTGCACCGAGGCGATGGTGCCCGACCACTCCATCAGCGCGGGCTTGACCTTGAGCTGCAGTGCCTGCGCGATGCGCTGCAGGATCTCGCCGTCGTAGCCCACCATCCTGCCGTCCTGATAGCCCGTGCCCGGCATGTCGCCCGAGAACGCGATGGTGAAGGCGCCCTTGTCCACGGTCTCCAGGGCATGGGCCGAAAGCCCCAGGGCGGACAGGCAGGTGGCGGCCGCGAGCGAGGCCAGCAGCCTCGCGATCTTCAATGTTGGCATGGTGGTGATCTCCAGAAGTCCGGTGGTGGTTCCCTCCCATCGGGCGATGGGGTGAATCGACTGTAGGGACGCCTGCCGCGCGGCGATTGGAGGTGCGCACGGCGAAATGGAATGCCCGCGACATTGCGGGAAAACACCGCTGCAGCAGCTTCGCCGGCGCATCCGTATACTTTTTCCCATGGACACCCCCCTGCGCATTTCCACCGATCCGGCCGAACTCGACGTGGCCCTGGTCCACCGTTTCCTGTCCGAGCAGTCCACCTGGGCCCGGGGCATCCCGCTGGCCACCGTGCAGCGTGCGCTGGCGCATTCGCTGTGCTTCGGCGGTTTCGTGGACGGTGCCCAGGTGGCCTTTGCGCGCGTGATTTCCGACCACGCCACCTTCGCCAACCTGGTGGATGTGTTCGTGCTGCCTGCACACCAGGGCCTGGGCTACGGAAAGCAGCTGGTGCAGGCCGTCATGGACCACCCCGACCTGCAGGGCCTGCGCCGCTTCACCCTGGCCACCGGCGACGCCCATGGCCTGTACGCCGGTTTCGGCTTCACCGCGCCGCTGCGCCCCCAGTCGCTCATGGAGCGCTACTTTCCCGCCCTCTACGAGACCGGCGCTGCGGCGCCCTGACTTTCTGCGGCTTGTGTAGCCTGCCTGACAGCGCCCGCCGCGCAGGCGGCCTACAGTGGGCTTCCTTTCCAAAGACATTCCAGGAGACAAGCCCCATGATCGCCATCCCCTCCCTGCAAGAAAGCGTCAGCCCCGAAGAATGGCAGCTGCGCTGCGACCTGGCCGCCTGCTACCGCCTGGTGGCGCTGTACGGCTGGAGCGACCTGGTGTTCACCCACATCAGCGCCAAGCTGCCCGAGTCGGTCTCGGGCCCCGAGCACCAGTTCCTCATCAACCCCTACGGCCTGATGTTCGACGAGATCACGGCATCGAGCCTGATCAAGGTCGACATGCAGTGCAACAAGCTGCACGACTCGCCCTTCCCCGTGAACCCGGCCGGCTTCGTGATCCACAGCGCCGTGCACGAGGCCCGGGCCGATGCGCAGTGCGTGCTGCACACCCACACCCGCGCGGGCGTGGCCGTGAGCGCACAGAAATGCGGCGTGCTGCCCATCAGCCAGCAAAGCACCTTCGTGCTCGCCTCACTGGCCTACCACGGCTACGAGGGCGTGGCCTTTCGCGACGAGGAAAAGCCGCGCCTGCAGGCCGACCTGGGCGAGGCCAACTTCCTCATGCTGCGCAACCACGGCCTGCTCACGGTGGGCAAGTCGATCGCCGATGCCTTCCTGTCGATGTACACCTTCGAGAACACCTGCCGCATCCAGATCGACGCCCAGGCCGGCGGCGAGCTCAACCCGGTTGACCCGCAGATCGTGAGCGGCGTGGCCCAGGCCATGCGCGTGCAGACCGGTGGCCTGGGCGGCGCCTTCGTCTGGCCGTCACTGTTGCGCAAGGCGCAGCGCGACGCGCCCGGTTACGACAGCTGACATCTGCCTGCCGCCTTTACCGGCCAGGTCATGCAAAAGACGGGCGCAGCGCATAGGATCGGGGGTTCCTGCCGCATTCAACCCAGAGGACCCAAAAATGAAGCTCTACTACTCTCCTGGCGCCTGCTCCCTGTCCCCGCACATCGCCCTGCACGAGGCGGGCCTGGCCTACACCCCCGTGCTGGCCAGCACCAAGAGCCACAAGCTGCAGGATGGCACGGACTACTACACCATCAACCCGCTGGGCTACGTGCCCATGCTGGAGCTGGACGATGGCACGCGCCTGCGCGAAGGCCCGGCCATCGTTCAGTACATCGCCGACCAGGTGCCGCTGAAGATGCTGGCCCCCCAGAACGGCTCGCTGCAGCGCTACCGCCTGCAGGAGTGGCTGACCTTCATCGGCACCGAGATCCACAAGGGCTTCAGCCCCCTGTTCAACCCCGCCACGCCCGAGGAATACAAGACCATGGCGCGCGAGAAGCTGCTGCAGCGCCTGCAGTGGGTGGACGGCCAGTTGGCCGACAAGCAGTACGTGATGGGCGAGCAGTTCACCGTGGCCGACGGCTACCTGTTCACCGTGACCAACTGGGCCAAGCCCACCAACGTGGACATCTCGGCCTTCACCCACCTGGCGGCCTACCGCGACCGCGTGGCCGCCCGCCCTGCCGTGCAGGAAGCCATGAAGGCCGAAGGCCTGCTCAAGTAAGCAGCGGCCCTCTGGAAATGGCGGTCAACGCCCTTTCCACGGCACGAAGCGCTGCTCCAGCCAGCGCATCAGCCAGTCGAAGGTCCAGGCCACCAGGCCGATGACCAGGATGCCCATCACCACCAGGTCGGTGCGCAGGAAGTTGGAGGCGTTGAGCACCATCTGCCCCAGTCCGACGGTGGCCGCCACCATCTCGGCGGCCACCAGCGTGGTCCAGCCGAAGCCGATGGCGATGCGCAGGCCCACCATGATCTCGGGCAGCGCGGCCGGCACGATCACGTGCCGCACCAGCTGCCAGCGGCTCGCGCCCAGCGACAGCGCGGCATTGATCTGCTCCACGCTGGCACTGCGCACGCCGGCCTTGGCGGCCAGCGCGATGGGCGCAAAACACGCCAGGTAGATCAACAGGATCTTGGACGCCTCGTCGATGCCCAGCCAGATCACGATCAGCGGCAGGTAGGCCAGCGGCGGCAGCGGGCGGTAGAACTCGATGGGCGGGTCGAACACGCCGCGCGCCACGCGGCTCACACCCATGGCGATGCCCACCGGAACGGCCGTGGCGGCGGCCAGCGCGAACGCGCCGAACACGCGGATCGCGCTCCACTGCAGGTGCTTCCACAGCGGCTCACCGCCCTGGATATTGCCGCGCCAGGCATCGCCGAAGGCGCGCAGCACGGCCTCGGGTGCGGGCAGGAACAGCGGCGGCACCCAGCCGCGCTGGGTGGCCAGCCACCACAGCGCCACCAGCGCCGCCACGGTGGCAGCGCTGATGGCCTGGCTGGGCCCGCTGCCGGGCAGCCGAAAGGGCGCGACGGCACGCGGCAGCGGCGGCGTGGCGGGCTCCACCGGCACGGCGGCCCCGGGTGCATCGCGGCCGATGCCCGGGATCACCAGGATCTGGCTCATGGCGTCAGGCATGGGCCGGCTCCCCGTTCGCCACGCTCGGCGCGATCCAGTCCAGCACGCGCTCGCGCCAGGCGATGAACTGCGGGTCCGACTTCACGGCCCGCGCGGGCCGGCCCGCCAGGTGCTGGCGGTTGAAGTCCAGCGCATGCTGCTGCGCGATGCGGCCCGGGCGCGGCGTCATCACGATGAGGCGCGAGGCCAGGAACAGCGCCTCCTCCACGTCGTGGGTGATGAAGAAGATGGTCTTGCCGGTGCGCTCCCACAGCTGCAGCACCAGCTCCTGCAGCGATTCGCGCGTGAAGGCGTCGAGCGCGCCCAGCGGCTCGTCCATGAGCAGCACGTCGGGGTCGCTGGCCAGGGCGCGGGCAATGCCCACGCGCTGCTGCATGCCGCCCGACAGCTGCCACACGGGTGCCTCGGCAAAGCCCTCCAGGCCCACCAGGGCCAGCTTGTCGGCGGCCCGCTGGCGCCGCTCCGCGCGCGGCACGCCGCGCAGGCGCAGGCCCAGCGCCACGTTGTCGACCACGTTGAGCCAGGGCATGAGCGCATGCTTCTGGAACACCACGCCGCGCTCGGCACCGGGGCCCGTCACCTCGCGCCCATGCAGCGTGATGCGGCCCGAGGAGGCCTCGGTGAAGCCCGCGATGCAGTTGAGCAGCGTGGTCTTGCCGCAGCCCGAGGCGCCGAGCGCCACCACGAGCTCGCCCTGGGCGATATCGAGATCCACGTCCTGCAGCGCGAGCACGGGCGATGGGGCCTGGCGCGCGCCCGCATAGCGCACGTTCAGGCCGGTGATCCGCAGCCCGCCCGGGGCTGCGGCGATGCCGGCAGTGTCATTTGGCACGCCGGACCCAGGCCGGGTTCACGCCCACGGCGTAGTCGGGCAGCACGTTCTGGATGGTGCCCTGCTCCTTGAGGAAGGCCGCCGTGGCCGCCAGCGACTTGGCCACGCCCGAATCCTTGCCGCCGCCCAGCCACTGGTTCGATGCCTGCTCGGTGGGCGGCACGAAGGCGTACAGCGCCAGGCTGGCGGGCACGGTGGGTGCCTCGGCCCCGCTCCACTTGGCCAGGGACTTGACCTCGGCTGCATCGGCATTCCACGCGGCCTTGTTGCCGGTGTAGGCCTTGTCGGCATCGGCCAGCACCTGCACGAACTGCGCGAGGAAGGCGTCGTGCTCCTTGGCGAAGGCCTTGGTCACGGCCAGGCCGTCGAAGGTCGCCTTGCCGGTCTTGGCGGCGATCTGGCCCGAGGTCACGATCACCTTGCCGTTGCCCTTGACCTTGGCCAGCACCGGGTCCCAGACGAAGGTGGCGTCGATGTCGCCGCGCTCCCAGGCCGCCAGGATCTCGGGCGGGCGCAGGTTCAGGATCTGCACGCCCTTGGGGTCCACGCCCGCGTCCTGCAGCGCCACCAGCGCGTGGAAGTGCGTGGTCGAGACGTAGGGCAGGCCGATCTTCTTGCCCTTCAAGTCGGCCAGGCTGTTCACGCCCGCGCCGTTGCGCGCCACCAGGGCCTCGGCATCGTTGATGTTGTCCAGCACCCAGAACACCTCGATGGGCACGCCCTGCGAAATGGCCGAGGCGAACGGCGAGGAACCCGCCTCGCCGATGTGGATGGCCCCCGAGGCCAGCGCGCGCACCACCTCGGCGCCGCTGCCCAGCTTGCGGTAGGTGACCTTGTAGCCCGTGCGCTTCTCGACCTCGCGGGTCTCCTGCGCATGGCGCCAGGGCACGACCATGTCCTGGTAGCCGATCACCACCTCGCGGGTCTGCGCCAGGGCGCCGAAGCCCAATACCGTGCCCATCAACAGGGCCGCGGCCTGGATGCTTGTTCTGCGTGTTGCCATCGGGAATGTGTCCTCTCGGGGATCCATGGGAATCGACCGGGCGCGCGCACCCGGCATGAGAGAAAAATTCTAGGCAGCAGGGGCCCCGGCGCCTTGCACTGCTTTCGCGCTTGGATATGCGAAAAGCGTCTATGGGCAGTGGCTACGCGGCAGGGGCCAGCGGCTTCTGCCGCGACGCCACCAGCGCCCCTGCCCACAGCGCACAGGCCGAGAACACCAGCCCGCGTGCCAGGCCGCCGGGGCCGTCGGCGATCCAGCCGACCACCGTGGGCCCCACGATCTGCCCGGCCGCGAAGACGATGGTGAAGGCGCTGATGCCGCTGGCCCACAGCGCCTGCGGCAGGTTGTGGCGCACCAGCGCTGTGGTGGAGGCCACCACCGACAGGAACACCGCCCCGAACAGCAGGCCCGAGGCCAGCACCACCGGCCAGGCCGAGGTCAGCGCCGGCAGCACCGTGGCCACGCCCAGCAGGCCGTTGAGCAGTGCCAGCGCCTGCCCGCCACGGCTGCGGTCCAAGAGGCCCGCCCAGATGCGCGAGGACAGCACCACCGCCAGGCCCAGCAGCGCATAGAACCAGGTCACGGCCGTGCCGCTGGCGCCCTGCTCGCGCAGCAGCGCCACCACGAAGGTCATGTAGCCGATATAGCCCACGCCGAACAGGCCATAGCCCAGCAGCGCCGGGGCAAAGGGCGCCCAGCGCATGCCACCGGTCGCCGCCTGCGCCGAGGATGCGGCGGCAACCGGTGCCGCCAGGGCCTGCAGCGCCCGCGCCGGCCACAGCAGCACCAGCGTGGCCGCCACGCAGGCCAGGGCCAGGGCCCACCAGGCCCAGGCCCAGGGGTGCGGGCCCGGTGCGGTGGCCAGCACCGCCGGCACCAGCACCGCCGACAGGCTGATGCCCCAGCCCGTGCCGCCGTAGTACAGGCCCAGCAGCAGCCCGCTGCGCCCCGGCTGCTGCGCCCCCAGCCGCGCCGCGAGCAGGCCGCCGCAGACGAAGACCAGCGCGCTCGCCACCCCCGCCAGCAGGCGCTGCAGCAGCAGCGGGGCGGCCTCCACGAAAAAGCCGCACAGCCCCATGAACACGGTGGCCAGCACGGAGCCCGCCACGAGCAGCGTGCCGGGCGCCAGCCGGCGCAGCAGCATCGGCGTGGCCAACGCACCCAGCAGGTAGCCCAGCGCGTTCACGGTGTTCATGGCGCCGGCCAGCGTGTACGACCAGGCCAGGTCGGCGCGCATCGGCGGCAGCAGCAGCGCGTAGGCAAAGCGCGTGATGCCCAGCGAGACGGCCGCCCCCATCGACAGGGCCACCGCCAGCCACAGGCCGTTGCGCAGCAGGTGGGAAGAAGGCGCTGGAACGTCGTTGCTCATGGCGACCATTGTGCCGCGCAGGGCATCGCCAGGCTGTCGCCCCGGGCGCCCGGAAATAGCACAAATTCCTTGCCCTTGGTTACAGCGGTCCACTGCAGGCTTCACGATTTGCGACTAGGCTTGTCCATCTTTCCCGGCCTCCGCGGCCTTCCTCCAACACGAAAGAAAGTACCACCGCATGTCCACACCTTCGCTTTTCGATCCCATCCAGGTCGGTGACATCCACCTGGCCAACCGCATCGCCATGGCGCCGCTCACGCGCAACCGCGCACCCAATGCCGTGCCGGCCGAGATCACGGCCACCTACTACGCACAGCGCGCGAGCGCCGGCCTGCTGATCACCGAGGCCACGGCCATCAGCCACCAGGGCCAGGGCTATGCCGACGTGCCGGGCCTGTACGGCACCGAGCAGCTCGATGCCTGGAAGAAGGTCACCAGCGCCGTGCACGAGGCCGGCGGCAAGATCGTGACCCAGCTGTGGCACGTGGGCCGCATCTCGCACAACGACCTGCAGCCCGATGGCGGCGCGCCCGTGGCGCCCTCGGCCCTCATCGCCAAGTCCAAGACCTACCTGATCGACCGTGAGACCGGCAAGGGCAGCTTCGCGCCCACCTCGCAGCCGCGCGCGCTCGACGCCTCGGAACTGCCCGGCATCGTGCACGCCTACGCCGCCGCCGCCCGCAATGCCGTGGAGACCGCCGGCTTCGATGGCGTGGAGATCCACGGCGCCAACGGCTACCTGCTCGACCAGTTCCTCAAGACCGGTGCCAACCAGCGCACCGACGACTACGGCGGCAGCATCGAGAACCGCGCCCGCCTGCTGCTCGAAGCCACGCGCGCCGCGGTCGACGCCGTGGGCGGCGGCAAGGTCGGCATCCGCCTGTCGCCCGTCACGCCTGCCAACGACATCGTGGACGCGGACCCGCAGCCCCTGTTCGACTACGTGGTGCGCCAGCTCGCCCCGCTGGGCCTGGCCTACATCCATGTGATCGAAGGCGCCACCGGCGGCCCGCGCGAGCTGCCCGACCGCCCCTTCGACTACGCCGCCCTCAAGGCCGCCTACCGCGCAGCCGGCGGCAAGGGTGCCTGGATGACCAACAACGCCTACGACGCCGGCCTGGCCGAGCAGGCCGTGGCCGACGGCTCAGCCGACATCGTGGCCTTCGGCAAGCTGTACATCGCCAACCCCGACCTGGTGGAGCGCCTGCGCAAGAAGGCCCCGCTCAACGCCTGGGACCAGAGCACCTTCTACGGCGGCGGCGAAAAGGGCTATACCGACTACCCGACCCTCCAGTCGGCGTGAATCCGACCTACCCCAGTCCTATGGGATGGGGGGCCCGCATCACGATGCGGGTGAACAGGCGGTCATAGGCCCCATCGCGGGCCGGCCCCTGCGCCAGCGGGTTGGCGTTGCTGGCAAACGCCGCATCCACGGCCGCCCAGTCCTGCGCCTCCAGGTGCGCATGGGCCGCGGGCAGCACCACGGTTTCCTCGATCCGCATGTGCTCCAGGTAGAAGGCCACGTAGCGCTGCAGGGCCTCCTCGAAGGCGCTGCGCCGCGTTTCTCCCAGCAGCTCCCAGGCCAGCAGCAGGTGCTGCAGTTCGCGCACCGCGGCCTCGCCGCCCGCATGCTCGCGCTCGAGCTGCGCAATGGCCGCCGCCGCCTCGGGCGCGCGCTCGGCCACGCACGGAAACAGCCACTGCGATTCCTTGGGGTGGTGCTGCTTCTCCGGGAATTCGTCGATATAGAACAGCATCGCGCGCATCACGTCGAAGAACGCCGCCGGTGCATCGGCCGGCCCCCGGTCCAGCATCAGCTGCAGCGAGCGCAGCACCGCTGCCAGCGACGCATGCTCGTCGCGGATGGTCCGCACACTGGCATGAGGCATGGCCTTGCTCCCAAAATTTCCATGGACCCAAGGGTGCCATGCCGGTGCCCGGGCCGACCTGACGCAGGTCAATGAAAGCCCCATGAAAAAGGCCCCGCTCGCCGAAGCGTGCGGGGCCTTGCCCTGGCGGCAGCCGTGGGGCTGCGTCAGCGTGCCAGCAGCTGGCGCGAGGCCGCGGGCGCGCGCAGCGCTGCAGGGCGCTGCGGCTGTGCCACCGGGCCGCCACCATGGCCGCCATGGCCCATCGACTCGGCGAGCTGGAACTGCTGCACCACCTCCGACAGGCGCGCCGCCTGTTCGCGCAGCGACTCGGCCGCCGCGGCGGACTCTTCCACCAGCGCCGCGTTCTGCTGCGTCATGCGGTCGATCTCGCCCACCGACTGGTTCACCTGGCCGATGCCGGCCGACTGCTCGGTGGCCGCCGCCGTGATCTCGCCGATGATGTCACCCACGCGCTGCACGCTGGCCACGATCTCCTTCATGGCCGTGCCCGCGTCTTCCACGTGGCGCACGCCGCCGTCCACGGCGGTCACGCTGTTGTGGATCAGGCCCTTGATGTCGCTGGCTGCTGCCGCCGAGCGCTGGGCCAGGCTGCGCACTTCCGACGCCACCACGGCAAAGCCACGGCCCTGCTCGCCCGCACGGGCGGCTTCCACGGCCGCATTCAGCGCCAGGATGTTGGTCTGGAAGGCGATGGAGTCGATCAGGCCGATGATGTCGCCGATCTTGCGGCTCGATGCCGAGATCTCCTGCATGCTGGCCACGGCCTGCTGCACCACCGAGCCACCGCGCGTGGCGGTGTTGGAGGCCGACGCCGCCAGCTGGTTGGCCATCTGCGAGGACGATGCCGTCTGCTGCACGGTGGAGGTCAGCTGCGACAGCGAGGCCACGGCCTCCTGCGCGTTGCTGGCCGTCTGCTCGGTGCGCTGCGACAGGTCCTGGTTGCCGGTGGCGATCTCCTGGCTGGCCGTGGCGATGTTGCCGCTGGCATCGCGCACCTGCGCCACCAGCGCGCCCAGGCCCTGCTGCATGTCGCCCAGCGCGCGCTGCAGGTCGGCCACCTCGTCCTTGCCGTCGGCCACGATGGGCTGCGACAGGTCGCCCCCGGCAATCGCCTGCGCCATGCGGCGCGCATCGGCCAGCGGGTTGCAGATGGAGATCATGTTCAACAGCGTCAGCGGCACCACCACCACCACGGTGATCAGCACGGCCAGCACGAACAGCCACTTGGTCTGGCTGGTCACCTTGCCCTGTTGTTCCACGGCCTGGGTCACGTCGGCGCGCAGCACCGTGTCGAGCTGCACCATGAGCTTGTCGGCCTGGTCGAACTCGGCCACGGCCTTGCCGCTCATGCGGTTGGCGATGGTGGCCGTGTCGTAGCCGCCGGCTTCGAGCTGGCGCGCCACATGCGCGAACTGCTCGCGGTAGCTGTCCAGGCGCTTGATGATGTCGCGCACCACCGGGTTGTTTGCGTCCTCAGGCCCTTCGAGCAGCTGGGCCGCGACCTTCTTGGCCTTGTCCTGGCTGGCCAGCCACTTGGCGTGTGCCGCCTTCACGACCTCGGGCTTCTCGTAGCCGATGATCATGTCCTTCTCGAGCTGGCGAATGGTGCCCATTTCGCCGCGCAGCTCGGCCATGTGGCCGACTTCGGCAAACGAGTGGGACATGAAGTCCTCGCTGAGCGCCGCAATGCGGAACATGCCCAGCATGCCGGCCCCTCCGAGCAGGCCCAGCAGCCCCAGCACCACGGCAATGGCGCCCAGCATTCGGAACCGAATGGTGAACTGCCGCATGAGCGCGAATAGATTCATGTCTGTCATCCTTCATTGGTGTGTGTGCCGGTGCCGGACTGCAAGGGATGCCCTGCCATGCAAGGCACCCTGCCCCCGTGTCCGCCCGACTGCAACAAAACGTTGCAGTTTGCCAGACATGTGTGACCATGCGCCATACGTGTTTATCACATGCGCCAGCGCTTGAGTAAGAGGGCATTCGCCATCACGCTCACCGAGCTGAGTGCCATCGCGGCGCCCGCCACCACCGGGCTCAGGTAGCCCAGGGCCGCGAGCGGGATGCCGGCCACGTTGTAGGCGAAGGCCCAGAACAGGTTCTGGCGGATCTTTTGCACCGTGCGGTGCGAAATGTCGAGCGCTGCCGCCACCAGCCGGGGGTCGCCGCGCATCAGCGTGATGCCTGCCGCATGCATGGCCACGTCCGTGCCGTTGCCCATGGCCATGCCCACGTCGGCGGCGGCCAGGGCCGGCGCATCGTTCACGCCGTCGCCCACCATGGCCACCACATGGCCTCCCTGTTGCAATGCGGCCACCCGCGCCGCCTTGTCGCCCGGCAGCACCTCGGCCATCACCTCGCCCGCTGCCGGATCGAGCCCCAGTCGGCGCGCCATCGCCTCGGCCGCGCCGCGGTTGTCGCCCGACACCATCACCGTGCGGATGCCGCGGGCCTTCAAGGCCGCCAGCGCCTCGCGCGCACCCGGCTTGGGCTCATCGCCAAACGCCAGCAGCGCGCGCAAGGCCAGGCCCTGGGCCGTGCGCTCGGCCATGGCCGAGACGGTGGCGCCTTCGGCCTGCAGGGCCTGGGCACGCGCGGCCAGGGGCCCCAGGTCGACCCCCAGCTCCTGCATCCAGCGCAGGCTGCCCACCAGGACGCTGGCGCCCTGCACC
The DNA here is from genome assembly GCF_059415825.1 of Acidovorax sp. GW821-FHT10A04. Lineage (NCBI taxonomy): Bacteria > Pseudomonadati > Pseudomonadota > Betaproteobacteria > Burkholderiales > Comamonadaceae > Acidovorax > Acidovorax sp. GW821-FHT10A04. The sequence goes on along the minus strand of NZ_JBWKNZ010000002.1, from coordinate 497,295 downwards.
TCGCCCTCCGTGCCGCGCCCGGGCACGGCACGCACCGCACCGGGGGCCTGCACCGCCAACTGCCGCGCCTGGGCGGCCCGCACCACGGCGCGCGCCAGCGGGTGTTCGCTGCCGCTCTGCACCGCCGCGACCGCCGCCAGGGCCTCGCCCTCGTCCACGCCCGGCGCCACCTCGAAGGCCGTCACCCGGGGCTGCCCCACGGTCAGCGTGCCGGTCTTGTCGAAGGCCACCGTGTCCACCTGGTGCGCACGTTCCAGCGCCTGCGCGTCCTTGATCAAAATGCCATGCTTCGCGGCCACCCCCGTGCCCGCCATGATGGCGGCCGGCGTGGCCAGGCCCAGCGCGCAGGGGCAGGCGATCACCAGCACCGCCACCGCGTGGATCAGCGCCGCCTCCAGGCCCGCGCCGGCCCACAGCCAGCCCAGCAGGGTGGCCAGCGCAATCGCCAGCACCACCGGCACGAACACGGCCGAGACCTTGTCCACCAGCCGCTGCAGCGGCGCCTTGGCGGCCTGCGCGTCCTCCACCAGGCGGATGATGTGCGCCAGCACCGTCTCGGCACCCACGGCAGTCACCGCCATCACGATGCGGCCATCGCCGTTGATCGACCCGCCCGTGAGCGGCGCACCCACCTCGCGCGCCACGGGCAGGGGTTCGCCGGTCAGCATGGACTCGTCCACCTGCGTGTGGCCCTCGTGCACCGTGCCGTCCACGGGGATGCGCTCGCCCGGGCGCACCACCAGCCGGTCGCCCACCAGCACCTCGGCCACGGGCACGTCCACCTCACCGGCCTTGCCCAGCAGGTGCACCACGTCGGGCCGCAGCGCGTGCAGCGCGCGGATGGCGGTGGTGGTCTGGCGCTTGGCGCGTGCCTCCAGCCACTTGCCCAGCAGCACCAGCGTGACCACCACGGCCGAGGCCTCGAAGTACAGGTGCGGCGCATGGCCAGCATGCGCCGTGAGCCACAGCCACACCGACAGGCCCCAGCCCGCGCTGGTGCCCAGCGCCACCAGCAGGTCCATGTTGCCCGTCAGCGCCTTCAGCGCGTGCCAGCCCGCCCTGTAGAAGCGCGCCCCCAGGATGAACTGCACCGGCGTGGCCAGCGCGAACTGCAGCCACGCGGGCAGCATCCAGTCCTGCCCGAAGAGATCGCCCGCCATGGGCAGCACGAGCGGGGCCGACAGCGCAAGGCCCACGCCCACCGGCAGGAAGCCGGCCCAAGGCGAGAGATCCTCGGCCGCATCGGCCTCCTCTTTGGCCAGCGGCTCGTAGCCCGCATTGCGCACCGCGCGGCGCAACTGTGCCTCCAGCACCGCCGCATCAGCGCCCTCGGGCAGCGCCATGGCCACGCGCGCCGACTCGGTGGCCAGGTTCACGGCCGCGTCCTGCACCCCCGGCACCTTGCGCAGCGCGCGCTCCACACGGCCCACGCAGCTCGCGCAGGTCATGCCGCCGATGCCGAGGTCGAACTGCTGCTGTTGCGCTGCAGCAGAAGAGGAAGGAGAAAGGATCGTCGTGTTCATGGCCTGGAAGTTACAGCTTGCCATGGTGTCAAGGTCAAGCCCTTGCCGCAGATCAAGTCGGCGCCTTGTCCGATAGAGCCGCCGGGCGGCCGGTGGTCGAATTTTCTCCATGACAAGCCCCACACCCCCACGGGCGCGCACCGGCCAGGCCCCGAAGCCCCTGGACCGCGCCGAATTCCGCGAACGCTTTCTGCTCGACTTCCAGGACCCGCGCTTTGCCGACGAGGCCGGCGACGCCCTGGACCGCATCGAGGCCATCGCCTGGCGCAACTACGACGACAACCGCAAGGCGCCGCGCACGCGCAAGGCCGGGCCCGGCTATGCCGACCCGGACTACGACCTCTCGGTCGACTGGCTCGAGGCCAAGGAGCGCATCGACGCGGCGCGCCAGCGCTGGGCCGACCCGGCCAGCCCCTCGCGCGTGCTCCTGGTCTGCGGCTCGGCCCGCAACGACGGCACCTGCCCCGGCGAGATCTCCAAGAGCTGGCGCATGCTGAACATGGCGCGCGACGTGCTGGCCGCCGAACACATCGAGATCGACCTGCTCGACCTGAGCCGCGTCACCTCCGACTACGGGCGCCACATCCACCCCTGCAAGGGCTGCGTCTCCACCGCCATGCCGCTGTGCCACTTCCCGTGCAGCTGCTACCCCAACCACGCCACGCGCCAGACCGGCGACTGGATGAACGAGATCTACGAACGCTGGACCGCCGCGCACGGCGTGATGATCATCACCCCCGTGTACTGGTACCAGGCGCCCAGCCCGCTCAAGCTCATGATCGACCGCCTGGTCTGCGCCGACGGCGGCAACCCCGATCCCACCAGCACCCACGGCAAGAAGTCCGCCGAAGCCAAGGCGCTGGAGCTGGCCGGCTGGGGCTATCCCAAGCACCTGGAAGGCCGCACCTATGCCGTGGCCGTGCACGGCGACGTGGCCGGCATCGAGATGACGCGCCGCGGCCTGTCGGACTGGCTCGACTGGATGGGCTTCATCGACGCCGGCCAGGCCGCGCGGCTGGACCGCTACATCGGCTACTACGAAAGCTATGCCGAAAGCCACGAGGTGCTGGACCGCGACACCGCCATGCAGGCCGAGATCCGCGGTGCCGCCCAGGCCCTGGCGGTCGCCGTGGGCGAGCTGCGCGCAGGCCGGCTCTCGCGCCCCGATGCACACGTGAAGCGCGCCCGGCCCAAATAGGCCCGAAAAAGGCGGTTGGCACCAAGGTCTTGGCATGGCGCTTGACCTTGCCACCATGTGAAGGTTTACGCTCCCTGCCATCCCATCGATTTCGGCAAGGAGCCTTCCATGACAGCACCCGCCACCACCTCTTACGACTTCCAGGTCCAGGGCATGACCTGCGGCCACTGCGAGCGCGCCGTGACCCAGGCCGTGCAGGGCGTGGACCCCGACGCCACCGTGCGCATCGACCGCGCCAGCGGCAGCGTACATGTGGCGCACAGCAGCGCAGACCGCGCAACGCTGGCCGCGGCCATTGCCGAAGAAGGCTACGCCGTCGCAGCATGAGCAAGACCGACTGGCCCGTGCCCATCGGCGAGGCCGCGCGCCGCGCCGGGGTTTCGGCACGCATGGTGCGCCACTACGAATCCCTGGGCCTGGTGGCCGGCGTGGCGCGCACCGACAGCGGCTACCGCCAGTACACCGAGTCCGACGTGCACGGCCTGCGCTTCATCCGCCGCGCGCGCGACTTGGGCTTCTCCATGGACGAGATCGCCGGCCTGCTCGCCCTGTGGCAGGACCGCAGCCGCGCCAGCAGCCAGGTCAAGCGCATCGCCCAGGAGCACATCGCCGACCTGGGCGAACGCATCGCTGCCATGCAGGCCATGCAGCGCAGCCTGCAGACGCTGGTCTCGTGCTGCCATGGGGACGACCGGCCGGACTGCCCGATCCTCGATGACCTGGCGGGGGAGCCGGCGCCCCCCAGGCACTAGGCACTAGGCGCGCTTGCGCGCAGCGGGTGCGGCAGCCGCCTTGCGCACCCGCTTGGCAGGCGCCTTGGCCACCACGGCCCCATCGGTGCGCCGCAGCACCCCCTGGCAGAGGGTCTCGATGCACTGTTCGGCCACCTGCTCGGCCGTGTACTCGCCGCCAGGCTGGTACCAGCGGCCGATCCAGCTCAGCGCCCCGGCGATCACGAAGGCCGTCATCTTCGGGTCGCAGGGCTGCAGCGAGCCCTCCGCCACGCCCTCGGCCACCAGGCGGCGGAACTCCCGGTCGATGGCGGACTTGTGGCGGCGCAGCTCGGCACGGCTCTCGGGCGGCAGCTGCTCGTCACCCACGCGGATCAGGCACTTGCCGAAATCCATGGTGACGATGCGCGCATACACCTGCATGCAGGTCATGAGCTGGTCGATGGCCTTGCCGCCGGCCGCGCGCGAGGCGGCTATGCCCTCGAGCATCATTTCCAGGCCCTTGGTCACGCACTGCAGCAGGATCTCGTCCTTGTTCTTCACGTAGTAGTACAGCGTGGGCTTGGTCACGTTCAGCCGCGCGGCGATGTCGTCGAGCGAGGTGGCGTGAAAGCCGCGTTCGTTGAACAGCTGCGCGGCGGCCTGCAGCACGGCATTGCGCTTGGCCTCGCGCTGCTGTTCGCGGTGGGACGCGGGCGCCCAGGGCGACGCAGGCGGGCGCTCGGCACTGCGGGGGGGCGACACGGTGGGGCTGGGCATGGCAGGCGGGTTCCTCGGGAAAGTACGGATGCTGGTTTGGCGCGGGGCCTTCCAGAATCTACTCGCGAGTAAACAGTTTACGCACAAGTAGGAAATTTCTGCGGGTCCGCAGGCATTTTCTGGTCAGCACAAACCCGCATTAGAAAGCCAATGGAGACACACCCACCCGGCATTCCCCCCGCCAGCGCACCGCCCCTGCTGCAGGTCGATGGCGTCACGCTGGCCTTCGGCGGGGTCAAGGCGCTCACCGGCGTGGGCTTCGGCGTGCAGGCCGGCTCCATCACCGCCGTGATCGGGCCCAACGGTGCGGGCAAGACCTCGCTGTTCAACACCATCTCGGGCTTCTACCGCCCCGGCAGCGGCGCCATCCGCTTCAAGGGCCAGGACATCACGCGCGTGCCGGCACCGCAGCGCGCCCGGCTGGGGCTGGGGCGCAGCTTCCAGAACATCGCACTGTTCCGCGGCATGACGGTGCTCGACAACATCAAGCTCGGCCGCCATGCGCACCTGAAAACCAACGTGCTCGACGCACTGTTCTACCTCGGCCGCGCGCGCCGCGAAGAGGCCGCCCTGCGTGCCGACATCGAGGAGCGCATCATCGACTTCCTGGAGATCGACCACATCCGCCACGCGCCCGTCTCGGCCCTGCCCTACGGCCTGCAAAAGCGCGTGGAGATGGCCCGCGCCTTGGCCATGCAGCCCGAGGTGCTGATGCTCGACGAACCCGTGGCCGGCATGAACCGCGAGGAGACCGAGGACATGGCGCGCTTCATCCTCGACGTGCGCGCCGAATGGGGTGTCACCGTGCTCATGGTCGAGCACGACATGGGCATGGTGATGGACCTGTCGGACCACGTGGTGGTGCTCAACTTCGGCCAGGTCATCGCCCAGGGCACGCCAGCCGATGTGCAGGCCAACCCCGAGGTGGTCCGCGCCTACCTGGGCGCGGGCAACGTGGGCGACCTGCGCGCCCGGTTCCAGGCAGCAGCCGCCACACCGCGACAAGGGGCCAGCGCATGATGGACTGGGCCTACCTGTTCGAGATCAGCCTCACCGGCATTGCCGGCGGCGGCCTGTACGCGCTCGCGGCGCTGGCCTTCGTGATGGTCTACAAGGCCACGCGCGTGGTGAACATCGCCATCGGCGAGATGCTCATGGTCGGCGCCTACCTGTTCTTCACCTTTGCCGCCACCTTCGCGCTGCCGCTGTGGCTGGCCATCCCCGCGGCGGTGCTCGGCTCGGGCCTCCTGGGCGCGGTGATCGAGCGCACCATGATCCGCCCACTGCTGGGCGAGCCGCCGATCTCCGTCTTCATGGTCACCGTGGGCCTGGCCTCGGTGCTCGTGGGCCTGGTGGAGATGATCTGGACCGCCGACCAGCGCCGCCTGCCCGAATTCATGCCCACCAAGCCCATCATGATCGGCGAAGCCTTCCTTGCGCCCAAGGTGTTCTGGGGCGCCATGATCGCCGTGGCCTTCATCGCCGCCGTGCTGCTGGTGTTCCGCTTCTGGCGCGGCGGCGTGGCCCTGCGCGCCACGGCCAGCGACCAGGCGGCCGCCTACTCGGTGGGCATCAACGTGCCGCGCGTGTTCTCGCTGGCCTGGGTGGCCTCGGCCATGATCGCCGCGGTCTCCGGGATCATCGTCGGCTCCATCGGCGGCATCTCGTCGAGCATGGGCGTGTTCGGACTCTCGGTGCTGGTGGTGGTCATCGTGGGCGGACTCGACAGCGTGCTCGGCGCGCTCCTGGGCGGCCTGCTCATCGGCCTGGTCGAAGCATTGGCGGGCGCCTACCTGGGCGGCGAATACAAGCTCTTGGCCACCTTCATCGTGCTCGTGGCCGTGCTGCTGGTGCGGCCGTACGGCCTGTTCGGCACGCACGAAATCGAAAGACTCTGATGCGCATCGGAACCCTCAAGGAAAGCTACATCGCCGACGCGGCGCTGTTCGACTCGCGCACGCAGAAGGTCTGGCTCGCCGTGGCTGCTGCGTTGCTGCTGCTGTTCCCCTTCATGGCCAGCGACTACTGGCTCTACCTGGCCTGCCTGGTCAGCATCAACGTCGCCAGTGCCACGGGGCTCAACATCCTCACCGGCTACACCGGCCTCGTGAGCCTGGGGCAGGCCGCCTTCATGGGCCTGGGGGCCTACACCGTGGCCGTGCTGGAGACGCGCGTGGGCACGCCCTTCGTGCTCAACCTGCTGGCCGGCGGCTTCGTCGCCATGCTGGGCGGCATCGTCGTGGGCATCCCCTCGCTGCGCGTCAAGGGCCTGTACCTGGCCATCGCCACCATCGCCGCATCGTTCATTGCGCACTTCATCTTCGCCAACTGGAAGTTCACGGGCGGCACCGGCGGCCTGAGCGTGCCGCCGGCCAAACTCTTCGGCCTGCCGCTCGACACCTCGTTCCGCCTGTACTGGGTGATCGTGCCGGTCACCGTGCTCATGCTGCTGGGCACAGCCAACCTGTTTCGCACGCGCGTGGGCCGCGCCTTCATCGCCATCCGCGACCGCGACATCTCGGCCGAGGTGCTGGGCATCCCCCTGCTGCGCTACAAGCTGCTGTCGTTCGGACTGTCCTCGTTCTACGCGGGCGTGGCCGGCGGCCTGTGGGCGTACTTCTTTCGCGTGGTCACGCCCGAGAGCTTTCCGCTGCTCATGTCCATCTTCTTCCTGGCGGCCATCATCGTCGGCGGCATGGGCTCCATCCTGGGCGGCATCCTGGGCGCGGTGTTCATGACCATGGTGCCCGAGCTGCTCAAGCTGGTGGTCGCCCTGCTGCCCGGCGGCAACGAGCTCACGGTGTTTCTCTCGCCGGTGCGCACCGTGATCTTCGGCCTGCTGATCATCGGATTTCTGGTGTTCGAGCCACAGGGGCTCGCAGAAGTGTGGCGGCGCATTCGCCGCTTTTTCCATCTGTGGCCGTTCCGCAATTGAGAGAGCCGCCACAGCCCATAAAACCATGAAGGAGACAAGCACCATGCCCACCACCACCCACGCATCCCCCATGTCACAGCGCCGCCGCTCCCTGCTGCTCGCCGCGGGCGCCACGCTCGCCGCGCCGCTCACCGCCACCGCGCAGGCCAGCGGCGAAGACATCGTGATCGGCGGCTCCATCCCGCTCACCGGCGTGTTCGCGTTTGCGGGCGTGGGCATCAACGCCGGCATCGGCGACTACGTGAAGATGGTCAACGATGCGGGCGGCATCAAGGGCCGCAAGCTCAGGTACGTGCCCGAGGACACGGGCTACAAGGTCGACGTCTCGGTCGCCGCCTACAAGAAGATCACCAGCCAGAACAAGGTGAACCTCTACTACGGCGACTCCACGGGCTTTTCCAAGACCATCAACCCCGAGCTCGACCGTGCCGGCACCACCCTGATGGCCGGCGCCTCCTTCGCGTCCGAACTCAACGACCCCGCCAAGTACCCGAACCAGTTCCTCGTGGGGCCCGACTACACCGAGATGTTCGGCATCCTGCTCAAGCACATTGCCAAGGAGAAGCCCGGCGCCAAGGTGGCCTTCGTGTACTCGGACTCCGAGTTCGGCCGCGACCCCATCGACAAGAGCGAGGCCGCGGCCAAGGCGCTCGGCCTGTCGGTGCCCGTCAAGATCATGACGCCTGCGGGCAGCGTGGACGTCTCGGGCGAGGTCATCAAGCTGCGCCGCGCCGCGCCCGACTACACCATCTTCCACGGCTACATCCTGGCGCCCATCCCCGAGTTCATCACCCAGGGCAAACAGCAGGGCATGACCAGCAAGTGGATGGGCACCTTCTGGACCATGGACAGCTCCACCGTGATGAAGATGGGCGAGGCCGCCGACGGATTCATGGGTGTGATGCCCTACCGCTACTACTACGACACCGAGAAGGCGCCCATGCTGGAGAAGATCCGCGCGCTGCGCCCCGAGTACCAGAGCACGGCCTACATCCAGGGCTTTCTCGCCGCCATGCTGTTCACCGAATCGGCCAAGCGCTGCCTGGATGCGGGCAAGCCGCTCGACGGCAAGAACCTCAAGGCCGCGCTCAACAGCATCAAGGACTTCGACACCGGTGGCCTGATCGGCGTGCCGATCACCATCAGCGGCAACTCCATCCCCGTGGGGCGCGTGTACCGCGCGGACATGAAGGCGCAGAAGATGGTCGCCGCTTCCGACTGGATCAAGCTCTGACCTTGCCTGCCATGACCCCGCACGCCACGCCGGACCACGTCCTCGAAGTCAACAACATCGAGGTCATCTACAACAAGGTCGTGCAGGCCCTGCGCGGCCTGTCGCTGGCCGTGCCGCGCGGCCAGATCGTGGCATTGCTGGGCAGCAACGGCGCGGGCAAGTCCACCACGCTCAAGGCCATCTCGGGCCTGCTGGCGCTCGAAGACGGCACGGTGGAGTCGGGCAGCATCCGCTTCAACGGCCAGCCCACCGCGGGCCTGGCACCGCAGCAGCTGGTGCGCAGCGGCCTCTCGCACGTGATGGAGGGCCGCCGCGTGTTCGAGGACCTCACGGTCGAAGAGAACCTGGTGGCCGCCACCTATGCGCTCACGGGCCGCGCCGATGCGAAGCCCGACTTCGACAGCGTCTACAGCTACTTCCCGCGCCTGCACGAGCGCCGCAAGGGCCTGGCCGGGTATCTCTCGGGTGGCGAGCAGCAGATGCTGGCCATCGGCCGCGCGCTCATCGCCCAGCCCCAGCTGATCCTGCTCGACGAGCCTTCGCTGGGCCTGTCGCCCAAGCTGGTGGAAGACATCTTCACCATCATCGCGCGCATCAACGCCGAGCGCGGCACCTCCATGCTGCTGGTGGAGCAGAACGCCACCGTGGCCCTGGCCGTGGCCCACCAGGGCTACATCATGGAGAACGGCAAGATCGTGATCGACGGCTCGGCCGAGCGCCTGGCCAACGACCCCGACGTGCGCGAGTTCTACCTGGGCATGGGGGGTGGTGGCGAAGCCAAGAGCTTCAAGGACATCAAGCACTACAAGCGCCGCAAGAGATGGCTGTCATGACCCTCCCCGAACTCACCCTGCCCCAGATGCTGCGCGAGCGCGCGCGAGCCGAACCGGGCCGCGTGGCCATCCGGCAAAAAGACTTCGGCATCTGGAAGCCCTTCACCTGGGCCCGCTACCACGAGCGCGCCTGCCACTTCGGCCTGGGCCTGCGCGCGCTGGGCCTGCCGGCCGGCGGCCATGTGGGCGTGATCTCCGAGAACCGCACGGAGTGGGTGCTCGCGCAGATGGGCGCGGGCCTGGTCGGCGCGGTCACCGTGGGGGTCTACCCCACCAGCCCCAGCAACGAGGTGGCCTACGTGGTTGGCCATGCCGACATCGAGGTCATGGTCTGCGAAGACCAGGAGCAGACCGACAAGCTGCTCGCCGCCCTGCCCGATCTGCCGCGCCTGAAAAAGATCATCGTCATCGAGACCAAGGGCCTGCGCAGCTTCGCGCCCGAGGTGCGCGCGCTGATCGCCACCTTCGCCGAGGTCGAGGCACTGGGCGCCGCCTCGGGGTCGCAGGCGCTGGTGGACGAAGCGCTCGCCCGCCAGACGCTCGATGACCTGGGCCTGATGATCTACACCTCGGGCTCCACCGGCAAGCCCAAGGGCGCGATGATCAGCTACCGCAACATCCGCGGCGTGGTGCCCGGCATCGTCGATCGGCTACAGCTCGACGCGGCCACCACGCACCTGTCCTACCTGCCGCTGTGCCATGTGGCCGAGCAGATGCTCACCAGCTTCGTGCCGGTGTACATCGGTTCACAGGTGAACTTCGGCGAGTCCATCCGCACCGTGCAGGAAGACCTGCGCGAGGTGGCACCCACCATGTTCCTCGGCGTGCCGCGCATCTGGGAGAAGATGCACGCCGCCATCCACATCAAGCTGCAGGAGACCGGGGGCCTGCGCCGCCGGCTGTTCCACCGCGCCATGGCCGCCTGCCAGCCCCTGGCCGAGAAGCCGCGCAGCGCCTGGAGCCTGGGCGAGCGCATGGCCTTCGCCGCCAGCTACTGGCTGGTGCTGCGCGCGCTGCAGAACTTCATCGGCCTGCGCGAGGCGCGCGTGGCCCTCACCGGGGCCGCCCCCATCCCGCCCGACGTGGTGCGCTTCTTTCGCGTGCTCGGCCTGCCGCTGGTGGAGGTCTACGGCCTGACCGAATCCACCGGCATGGTCACGGGCCACCGGCTGGACCAGGTGGTGGTCGGAACCGTGGGTGTTCCCATCCTGGGCGTGGAGCACCGCATTGCCGACAACGGCGAGCTGCAGCTGCGCGGCGACATGGTGTTCGCGGGCTATTACAAGAACCCCGAGGCCACCGCCACCAGCATCGTCGACGGCTGGCTGCACACCGGCGACGTGGTGCGCGAGGAGCAGGGCCAGATCAAGATCGTGGACCGGCTCAAGGACATCATGATCACGGCCGGCGGCAAGAACCTCACGCCCTCGGAGATCGAGAACACCATGAAGGGCAGCCCCTTCATCAAGGAATGCATCATCGTCGCCGAGGGCCGCAAGTTCGTCGGTGCGCTGGTGATGATCGACTACGAGACCGTGGGCAAGTGGGCCGAGGCCCGGCGCCTGGCGTTCACGCATTTCCGTTCGCTGGTGGAGGCACCCGAGGTGCGCGAGCTCATCGACACCGAGATCCGCCGTGGCAACGAGCGCCTGGCCCAGGTATCGCAGATCCGCCAGTTCCACCTGCTCACCAAGGAGCTGGACCACGACGACGGCGAAGTCACCGCCACCATGAAGGTGCGCCGCTCCAGCATCTACAAGACCTACGCCGCCGAGATCGAAGCGCTCTACCGCTGAGGAACCCCTGCCATGACCGACGCCACCGAGGCCGCGCCTCCTGCCCTGCTGCACGAGCGCCAGGGCGCCATCGCCACGCTGTGCTTCAACCGGCCTGCCGCGCTCAATGCCGTCGACGTGCCCATGGCGCAGGCCTTTCTCGCGGCCGTGCAGGCCATCGCGCAGGACCCCGGCGTGCGCGTGGTGGTGCTGCGTGGCGCCGGCAAGGGCTTCATGGCGGGCGGCGACCTGGCCACCCTGCGCGCCAACCCGGTGCAGGGCGCCATGGACCTGCTCGAACCACTGCACGCCGGTCTGGCCCTGCTGGCGCAGATCGATGCGCCCGTGATCGCCCAGGTGCATGGCGCGGCCGCGGGTGCCGGCCTGTCCATGCTGCTGCAGGCCGACTATGTGCTGATGGCCGAGGGCACGCGCCTGAACCTGGCCTACATCAACCTGGGCACCAGTTGCGACGTGGGTGCCTCCTGGGCGCTGCCGCGCATGGTGGGCCTGCGCAACGCGCTGGAGATCGCGCTGCTCGGCGAGGCCTTCACGGCCGAGGATGCACTGCGCCTGGGCCTCGTGAACCGCGTGGTCCCCGCAGCCGAACTCGATGCCGCCACCGCGGCCCTGGCCCAGCGCCTGGCCGCCGGCCCCACCGTGGCCTACGGCGCGATGAAGCGCCTCATGCGCGAATCGCTCACGCGCAGCCAGCCCGAACAGCTGGCTGCCGAGCAGCAGGCCTTCGCCCACTGCGCCGCCACCGAAGACTTCCGCGAGGGCATAGCCGCCTTCTACGCACGCCGGCCCGCCCAGTTCAGCGGGCGCTGATTCTTCCCTTCCTTCTCCAGAAAATTCCCCATGAGCAGCCTGCAAGACGTCTATGTGATCTCCACCGCCCGCACCGCCATCGGCACCTTCGGCGGCAGCCTCAAGGACGTGCCCAACACCGAGCTGGCCACCACCGCCGTGAAGGCCGCCATCGCGCGCAGCGGCCTGCCGGCCGATGCCATCGGCCATGTGGTGATGGGCAACGTGATTCCCACCGACACCAAGGACGCCTACCTCGCGCGCGTGGCCGCCATCGACGCCGGCTGCCCCATCGAGACACCGGCCTTCAACGTCAACCGCCTGTGCGGCTCGGGGCTGCAGGCCATCATCTCGGCGGCCCAGGCCATCGGCTACGGGGATTGCGACATCGCCATCGGCGGCGGCAGCGAATCCATGAGCCGCGGCCCCTACTTCGACACCGCCGCGCGCTACGGTGCGCGCATGGGCGACGCCAAGAGCATCGACTACATGCTGGGCATCCTGCACGACCCGTGGCAGAAGATGCACATGGGCATCACCGCCGAGAACGTGGCCGAGCGCTACCGCATCGGCCGGGAAGCGCAGGACCAGCTCGCCGTGCAGAGCCAGCAGCGCGCGGCCCACGCCATCGCGGCGGGCTACTTCCGCGAGCAGATCGTGCCGGTGGAGATCACCACGCGCAAGGGCACGGTGGTCTTCGACACCGACGAGCATGTGCGCGGCAGCACCACGCTCGCGGTGCTGGCCGGCATGAAGCCCGCGTTCAAGAAGGACGGCCTGGTCACCGCCGGCAATGCCTCGGGCATCAACGACGGCGCCGCCGCCGTAGTGCTGGCCTCGGGTGCACGCGCCTCGGCCCTGGGCCTCACACCCCTGGCCCGCCTGGTTGGCTACGCCCATGCAGGCGTGGAGCCGGCCTACATGGGCATCGGCCCCGTACCGGCGACGCGCAAGGTCATGCAGCGCACCGGCCTCAGCGTGCAGGACATGGACGTGATCGAGGCCAACGAGGCCTTCGCCGCCCAGGCCTGCGCGGTGATCCAGGAGCTGGGCCTGGACCCCGCCCGGGTCAACCACAACGGCTCGGGCATCTCGCTTGGCCACCCCGTGGGTGCCACCGGCGCCATCATCACCACCAAGGCCATCGCCGAGCTGCACCGCACGGGCGGGCGCTATGCGCTGGTGACCATGTGCATCGGCGGCGGCCAGGGGATTGCGGCGATCTTCGAACGGGTGTGATCCGCGCAAGCGCCTGCTGCCGGGCGCATTGCTGAACACAGCGCAGCAATGCATGGCCATTGGTCATCAATCGGCGCCGCCATGTTTCTACGCTGGAGGACTTCTTCCTCCTTGCTGGACAACATCCCGTGCTGCGTTTCTCCGCCTTGTCTTCTCCCGCCCCGTGGGGTGCTCCATGACCTGGGTCGCCCTGGGTCTCTTCGCCGGCCTGGTACTGGGCACCTACGACTTTCTCACCAAGCTCGCGCTGCGCGACAGGGGTGTGCTCGAGGTGGTGCTGCTGACCTCGGTGCTGGGTGCGCTGCTGTGGCTGCCATTGCTGCTGGTGCCGCCTGCGGCGTCGCCCGCGCTGCAGCCCTGGGGCCTGTACCCCGCTCCCCTGGGCTGGCGCGAACAGGCGCTGGTGCTGCCCAAGTCGCTGATGATGGTGGCCACCTGGGTGCTGTCGTACTACGCGGTCAAGGCACTGCCGCTGTCGATCTCGGCCGGCGTGCGCGCGTCGGGCCCGCTGTGGACGGCGGCCGGTGCCATCGTGCTGCTGGGCGAGCAACTCACCTGGTGGCAGTGGCTGGGCCTGGCGGTGTCCATGCTGTCCTACGCCCTGTTCTCGCGCATCGGCGGCAAGGAAGGGATCCGCTTCCACCGCGACGGCTGGGTGCTGTGCATGCTGGCCGCCACGCTGCTGTCCTCGGCCAACGCGCTGTACGACAAGCACATCCTCGCCGGGCTGCGGCTGGACCTGGCGGCCGTCCAGGCCTGGTCGGCGCTGCAGCGCAGCCTGATCGCGCTGGCCCTGCTGCCCTGGGTGTGGCCGCGCCTCTCGCTGCGCGGCCTGTTCACACGGCATTGGGCCGTGCCTGCGATCGCACTGGCCTATGTGGCGGCAGAGTACCTCTACCTCGCAGCCGTGCAGACCGAGGGGGCGATGATTTCGGTGATCTCCGTGCTGCGCCGCACCAACCTGGTCATGGTCTTCGGGCTCGGGGCCCTGTTCCTGCGCGAGCGCTTCATCGCCCAGAAGTCGCTGGCCATCGCCGGCGTGCTGGCCGGCATCGTGCTCACGCTCTGGAACTGATGCGCTCCGGGGGCGCCAGGCTTCGGATCCACGCCATCACCTGCTGCCCCTGCGGCGTGATGGCCATGCGCTCCGACGCCAGCAGGTAGTACGACTGCTCCGCGGGCAGGGCCACATCGCCCAGGCGCACCAGCGCGCCGCTGGCCAGCAGATCCAGCACCAGCGAGCGCCGGCCCAGCGCAATGCCCTGCAGGCCCAGCGCCGCATCGAGCACGAAGCCCGTGTCCGTGAACGCCATTCCCTGCTGGCGCGCTGCGGCCACCCGGATGCCGGCCTTGTCCAGCCAGGGCTGCCAGGGTTGGCGCGTGTGCGAGAGCAGCACCGCCTTGCGGAACGCGGCCGTGCCAGCCGGCACGCCCAGGCGCTCCAGGTAGGCCGGCGCCGCTACCGGGAACCACTCATCGTCCATGAGCTTTTCGCAGTGGTGGGCCACCGGGCGGGTGCGCGCAAAGCGCACGGCAATGTCGGCATCGCCCCGCTCCAGGTCCACCGTGTCGATGGAGGGGTGGATCTCCACGCCCCACGCCGGCGGCTGCGCGCCCAGGCGTGACAGGGCCGGCACCAGGCGCCAGCGGGCGAACGAGGGCAAGGCGCTGATGCGCACCACGGGCAACTGGCCCGCATCGCCCGCGCCGAAGATCTGCTGCAAGCGCAGCAGCGGCTCCTTGAGTTGCTGGTGCAGGTGCGCGCCCTCGGCCGTGAGCGCCACGGCGCGCGTGCTGCGCACGAACAGCGGCCGCGAGAGCAGCCGCTCGAGCTCGCGGATGCGGTGGCTCACCGTGCTGTGCGACAGGTGCAGCTCCTCGGCCGCCTTGCTGAAGCTGCACAGCCGCGCCACCGCATCGAAGGCCAGCACCAGGTGGATGGGCGGAATGGCTTTCATCGACCGCAGGGAATGTCCATGCCCGTCAGCGCCGCGCCCGTCCCGCTCAGAACGGCGCCGAATCCGGGTCGGTGTCCGCCGGTGCTGTCGCCGGCCCGGTTATGGCCCGCCCGGCCACGTCCTTGCCGCGCGGCGCCACGGGCGCAGCGGCGGCCAGGCCCGGGCCCGAGGGGCCGCTGCTGGCAGGAATGGCCTGCGCAACAGCGCTGGCCCCGATGCCGTCGGACTCGCCGCCCAGCGCCTCGATGAGGTCGGGGATCAGCTTGGACAGCTCGCCCGTGGCGATCGCCACGTCGGTGTCGAAGCCGCCGTCATCGGCCTTGGTGCCTTCGAACACGGTGTCCAGGAAGGACACCTTCTTGATCTGCAGGCCCTCGGTCAGCATCAGCGAGACGCGGTCGTCCCAGGTCAGCGCCAGCTTGGTCGGCAGCTTGCCGGCGGCGATGTGGGCCTGCACCTCCTCGATGTCCAGGGGGTGGCGCGAATAGCGCACCACGGCCTTGGCCTCGTCGGCGCTCTTGAGCTCGCATTCGCGGTCCACGGTGAAGCCCACGGGCGGCTCCTGCGTGCTCAGCCAGTGCGACATGGCCGCCTGCGGGCTGGTCTCGGTGTACAGCAGCGAGACCGACAGGCCCGGCAGGTATTCGACCAGCAGCGACACCACTTCGTCGGCCCGGCCCTGGCTGGAGGTGTCGAACACGATGGTGCGTGCTTCCCTGTCGATCCACACCCACATCGAACCCTGCTTGGTGAAGGCCATGGGCAGCAGGTCGAGCTTGGCCTCTTCCTTGAGCTCCTTGCTTTCCTTCTTGCCCGGCTTGCGCCCGGTTTCCTTCTCGATGCGCTCGGCCTTTTCCTTCACGCGGCGGTTGAGCACCGAGCCGGGCAGCACCTTGGACTCGACCATGAAGCGCAGGATCCACTGCCCCCCCACCGATTCGACCATGGCGCCATGCTCATCACCGCGCGGTGGCACCCAGCCCAGCGACTTTTCCTGCGTCGCGCCGCACTCCATGAAGGGGGCCTTGGCCAGCGCCTCTTCCACCTGCGTCAATTCCACCTGCCATTGCGGAGCAATGCGGTACACGATCATGTTCTTGAACACGAAAAACCCTCTGGTTACCGGACGAAGCTGTCCACCGGTGCCATGCACGCCTGCGGCGCTGGCACGCAACCCTCCATTGTCGGTGGTCGGCGCCCCTTGCGTACCGGGCCGGGGTGCAAGACAGGGAAAATTCCGGCCTCTGCTCCGCTTTTGATAGCTGCAGCGCCCCACGGGCAAAGACGATCTTCTTGTCACAACTTTACACTGGGACAAACAACGTGCATGCGGGCGATACATGGCGGGCAGACACTGCAGTCAACCGCTGGAACCACCGTTCCGGGGCCCTTCCTCCCTCTGAAAGGATTCTCGCCATGGCCTTCCTGTCCCGCCACACCCTCGCCGCCGCCGTCCTCGCCGCCCTGGCCCTGCCGGTGCTGGCCCAGCCCACCCCCACCAACCCGCCCGCCGTGGGTGCGGCTGCCGCCCCCGATGCCCGCAAGGGCCCGGGCGAACACCGCGAGCGCCACCAGGCCCACAAGGCCCAGCGCGCCGCCGCACTCAAGGAGCAGCTCAAGCTGACCCCCAACCAGGAGCCGGCCTGGAACAGCTTCACCGCCTCCCTGCAACAGGGCGAAGGCCATGCCCGCCTGGACCGCAAGGAGCTGGACAAGCTCACCACCCCCGAACGCATCGACCGCATGCGGGCCCTGCGCGCCCAGCACGCCGCCGAGGCCGACCGCCGCGGCGAAGCCACCAAGGCCTTCTATGCCGTGCTGACGCCCGAGCAGCAAAAGACCTTCGATGCCCGCGCCCACCGCATGGGCCCGCACGGCGGCCCTGGCCATGGCAAGCATGGCCCCCATGGCCACCGCGGTCACGGCGACAAGCCCGCCGGTGCCACAGCAGCGCCAGCACCGCAGAAGTAAGCAGGCGCCAGGCGCACACCTAAAGGGGCCCGAACGGGCCCCTTTCTTTTTTTCTGCCAACAAGGCGGGATGGCGGCCTACAAAGGTGCGACAGGAGGCATTTCTACACTCACTTACATACCGATATGGGGTTCATTCCCACGGAACAAAAACCATGAACAACAAACTCTTCCACGCGGCTTCACTCTCTGTGCTCCTGGCCCTGGGCACCCTGGCGGCCCTGCCCCGGGCAGCCCTGGCACAGGGCGCGCAGGCGTCCCCTTCCCTCTACCTGCAGGGCTCCGAGGCCCGGCGCGGCACGGACGCCATCACCCTCGGCGGCACCCTGCCCTGGAAGGACTGGCAACGCCCGGTGTGGGGCGGTCAGCTCACGGGCTACTGGGATGTCTATGCCAGCCGCTGGACCTTCGATGGTGTGGCGGGCGGGCGCGCGCGCACCACGCTGATCGGCGTCACCCCCACCCTGCGCCTGCGCATGGACGAGGGCCGCTCGGCCTGGTTCTGGGAAGGCGGCATCGGCCTCACGGTGGCCGACAAGCGCTATGTCACGCCCGAACGCACCTTCAGCACCCGTGCCAACTTCGCCTCCCACCTGGGCCTGGGCGTGAGCCTGGGCGAGCAGCGCCAGCACGACATCGTGCTGCGCGTGCAGCATGTCTCCAACGCCGGCTTGAAGAAACCCAACCCGGGCGAGAACTTCGCACAGCTGCGCTACGGCTACCACTTCTGAGCCGGCCCGGCGCTGCGCCCAACGCACCCGCCACCTCGGCGGGTTTTTTGTGGCCGGGTTCCCGGTCCCGTCTGTGGATAACCATGGGTACTATTCCCGAACAACCCATTGGTTATCCACAGAACCTTGCCGTGGCCGAAAGTTGTTGTCATCCACGCGCAAAGTTCACCCCCTTCGCGCCACAGGGTTTGAAGCCACGCAAGTGCGCGCCAGCATTGGGAAAAACGGTCTTGTCCACACAACAGCCCATGCTCTACTACTACTGCTATTGATTTATAGAGCTATCAAAGAATAACAAGCAAAACCCAAGGCAGGGCCGTTCGACCGTCCTGGCACCTCTCGCAGGCGGCTGATGCCAGGGCAGCTGCGGCCGCCTGGTGCCTGCCTGCAGGCAGGGAGCGGCTGCCGTGCCCTTTGCAGCCCGCTGAGGAGCCTTGCTTGCACCTGGCAAGCCCGTGTGGCAGGTCGGGGGCACCGCAGGGGCCTGGAGGGCTTCCAGGGGCCTTGCCGGTGGATCCGGTGGCCCGGCAGCCACGTCCAGGTCCGCAGATGGCCGAAAAGGGAGGGGATGGACTGCACAAGGCCGAACCCTGGGGGGAAAAGTCCCTCGGTGCGGCAACTTCTCCCGGCACGGGCAGGTCCTTGTGCATAACTTTGGGGGAATTGCTGGCACAACCACCCGGTTGTCCACAGCGAAGTGCCGTTTCCGAGGGTTGTCCCCGTTGGCGCTACAGCGGGAACCGCGTGCCGCGCACAGGGTTTGGCGCGACGCAAGTGCTTGCCAGGACTGGGAAATTGGCACTTGTCCACACAAGTGCCCCGGCTCTACTACTACGACTATGTATTTATAAAGACTTTAAGAAGAAGACAGAGAACAACATCCGGTCGTCCCTCCACGGTCCTTTGTCGTGAGCCAAACGGGGTTCAGAAGCAAAAGCGGCAGCACTCTCTGCACTCCACTCGGGACATGCCCCTAAAAACCGGCGCTACCGAAGCCGGTGCCCCCGCGCTGGGGGCGTCCCCCTCCGGGGGAAGGCGCGAAGCGACTCAGGGGGGCTTCCTACCCAGGACTGCGCAGGAAGGCCTCCAGGACGTCCACGGAGAGGGGTCGGCTGAAAAGGTAGCCCTGGTAGAGCTGGCAGCCTGCGCGGGCCAGCAGCTCGCGCTGCTCGGCGGTTTCCACGCCCTCGGCGATGACTTCCAGGCCCAGGCTGCGCGACAGCCCGATGATGGTGTCCACGATGGCGGCATCGTTGGGGTCGGTCAGCAGGTCGCGCACGAAGCTCTGGTCGATCTTGAGCTGGTCCAGCGGCATGCGCTTCAGGTAGCTCAGGCTCGAGTAGCCGGTGCCGAAGTCGTCCAGCGAAAAGCCCACCCCGTAGGAGCGCAGGGCGGTCATGGTGGCGATGGTGGTTTCCATGTCCTCCACCAGCAGGCTCTCGGTCAGTTCCAGCTTGAGCAGGCCCGAGGGCGCTCCGGTGATGGCCAGCACCCGGGCCACGTCGTCGACGAAGCTCGCATGGCGGAACTGGCGCGAGCTCACGTTGACGGCCACGGTCAGGTGGCTCAGGGCCGGGTCGTCCTGCCAGCTGGCCAGGAGCTTGCAGGCGGTGTGCAGCACCCAGCGGCCCAGCGGCAGGATCAAGCCGGTTTCCTCGGCCAGCGGGATGAACTGCGCCGGCGAGACCATGCCGCGCTGCGGGTGGGCCCAGCGCAGCAGCGCCTCGACCCCCACCACCAGGCCCGACTGGCGCACCTGGGGCTGGAAGTGCAGCAGGAACTCTTCCTGCGCCAGGGCCGAGCGCAGGTCGGTCTCCAGCGAGGCGCGTTCGGTCACCACCGCCTGCATCTGCGGGTTGAAGAAGCGCAGGGTGTTGCGGCCCGCCGTCTTGGCCTGGTACATGGCCAGATCGGCCTGCTTGAGCAGCTCGCCCACGCTGGCCTGCCCACCCGTGAAGGGGGCCACGCCGATGCTCGGCGTGCTGCGGTACTGGTAGCCCGCCAGCGCATAGGGCAGCGCCAGCGTGGCCAGGATCTTCTCGCCCACCGAACGCGCATGCAGCACCAGTTCATCGGGCAGGGAGCTCAGCTCCTCGAGCATCACCACGAACTCGTCGCCGCCCAGGCGCGCCACCGTGTCCACGGCGCGCACGCAGGTGTTCAGGCGCTGGGCTACCTGCTGCAGCAGCATGTCGCCCTGGTCATGGCCCAGGGTGTCGTTCAGGGTCTTGAAGTTGTCCAGGTCGATGAACAGCAGTGCCCCGCCGCGCTGGTGGCGCCGGGCGCTGGCCAGCGCCTGGTGCATGCGGTCCATCAGCAGCATGCGGTTGGGCAGCCCGGTGAGCGGATCGTAGAACGCCAGGCGCTGGATCTCGCGCTCGGTGGCCTTGCGCTGGCGGATGTCGGTGTTGATGGCCAGGATGGAATGGGGCTGGCCGTTGTCGCCGCGCACCAGGGTCCAGCGGCCTTCCACGTCGATGGCACTGCCATCGCGGTGCTGCTGCACGATCTCGCCGGTCCACTCCCCATGCTCCAGCGTGGCCTCGGTGGCGCGGCGGAACTGTGTGGGGTCCTCGTAGAGCAGGGTCTCGATCGACTGTCCCAGCACCTGCAGCTTCGACCAGCCGTACAGGCGCTCGGCGCTCTGGTTCCAGAAGATGATGCGGTGCTCCAGGTCGCGCACGATGATCGCGTCCTGCGCCTTGTCCAGCAGCGAGGCCTGGTGGCGTATGCGCGCATCGGCCACCTGGCGCTCGATCTCGGCCGAGGCGCGGGCCGCGAAGATCTGCAGGGTGGAGATGATGAAGTTCGGGTCGGCGATGGCCTGGCGGAACAGCACGAACACCAGGCCCACCACCTCGCCATCGGCGTTGCACAGCTGCTGCCCGGCGTAGCCGCGCGCCTGCACCATGCGCAGCACGGGCGCCTCGGGGTAGAGCTGCTGCACCCCGTCGGTCACCACGAACTGGCGCTGGTTCAGCAGCTGCAGGCTGGGCGTGCCTTCCAGGGTGTAGTCGGTGGGGGCCAGCAGCTGGCCATCGAGCACGGCCGCCAGCGTGCTCACCCGCGGTGGCTGGTCATGGTAGTGCGGCAGCAGGCGCACCACGCAGCCGCCCTGGGCGTCGAGGGCATCGGCCATGTTGCGCACCAGCTGCTCGAAGAACTCCGTGCCGGTGCTGGCCGACACGGCCGCCGCCACCTTGAGCACCGAGGCCTGCAGCCGCTGCTGCGCCTTCTGGGTGCGCAGGCTGGTGATGCCGAAGGCCAGGTCGTTGGCCAGCTCCTGCAGCAGCGCGGTTTCCTCGGCGCTGATCTGCAGCACCTCTGGCGCATACAGGTAGAGCAGGCCGAAGGTGCTGTCGCGGTCGCGCAGCGGCAGGCAGACCACGGCATGGAAGCCGTGCTCCAGCATGCGCGCGGTCCAGTCCATGAAGTAGCGCTCCGTGCGGATGTCGCGCACGATCTCGGCCCGGCCCGAGCGCACGGCGCGGCCGGCGGGCCCGCGCCCAAAGGGCTCGTCCTCCGACCAGCTGAGCTTCAGGGTCTCGAGGTAGTTGTCGTTGTGGCCCGCATGGGCCACCGGTTCGATGGACTTGCGCTCGTCGTCGCGCGCAAAGCCCACCCAGCCCATGCGGTAGCCGCCGATGTCCACCGCGATCTTGCAGATGGCCTGCAGCAGCGTGGCCTCGGAGGTGGCGCGCACCAGGGTTTCGTTGCAGGCGCTCAGCAGGCGCTGGGCGCGGCCCATGCGCGCCAGTTCGGCCTCGTTGCGCACGCGCTCGGTCACGTCGGAGGCCAGCACCTGGCGCGCTGCCACGCCGTTGAAATCGATGTTGCCCGCCGTGAGTTCCATGTCGATCAGGCTGCCGTCCTTGCGCACGTGCCGGCGCACCTTGGGGAGGCTGCGCTGCTGCGGGTCGATGGCGCGCAGCTTGCGTTCGGCGACCTCGCGGAACTGCGCCGGCCACAGGTCCTGCATGCGCATGCGCAGCAGCTCCTTTTCGCTGTAGCCGTAGTGGTGCACCATGGCATGGTTCACGGCCAGCATGCGCAGGCTTGCGCGGTCGTACACCCACATCGGCTGCGGATGCTCGTCGAACAGCATGCGGTACTGCAGCTCCGAGGCATGCAGCTGCCCGGCCACGTGGCGCAGCTGCACCATGGCCCCGAGCGATTCGGCCAGGATCTCGAGGTGCGCCACGTCGCGCCGCGAAAAGGCATTGCCCCGGTCCGACGTGACCGTGAGCGAGCCCACCACCGCGTCCCCTGCGCGCAGCGGCGCAGCCATCACCGAGCGCACGCCACGGCGGTGGACCATGGACTGCATGTCCCAGCCTTTGCCCTCGGTGTCGTTGCAAAGCACCGTGCGGCCCTGCTGGAGCGAGGGCCAGAGAACGCATTCATCCACCGCCAGCAGATCGCCCTCGGGTCGCACCATGTCGCCGGCCGAGGCCTTGGCCGCCAGGTACCGGCTCTCGAGCAATTCGACCATGGCGCCACGGGCGCCGGTCTGGCGCTTCACCGCCTCGGCCACCATGTGCAGCACGTCGGCCAGCGGCATGTCCAGCGAGGAGATGCGCTGCTGCAGGTGCAGCAGCTCGGCATGGTTGCGCGTGTCGCGCTGTGCCTCCAGCTCGATGGCCTTCTGCGTGCTGTGGTCGGCCATGCCGCCCACCATGCGCACGGCCCGCCCGCTGCCGTCGCGGATCAGGAAGCCACGGTCCAGCACCCAGGCATAGCTGCCGTCCTGGCGGCGAAAGCGGTACTCGGCCGACCAGTGGCTGTCGGTTCCGTCGATGGCCGCGTGGATGCCGCGCAGCACGGCTTCGCTGTCCTCGGGGTGCAGGCGCAGCGTCCAGGAGGTGCTGTCCGGCGGCAGTTCGCCGAGCGGCACCCCGAACAGGCTTTGCATGCCCTCGTTCCACCACATGGCGTCGGTGGTCAGGTTCCAGTCCCAGATCGCATCGGCCGTGGCGCGAGAGACGAGCTGGAAGCGCTCTTCGCTGCGCTGCAGTGCCAGATCGGCCTCGTGGCGTGCCGAGATGTCCTGGAAGGCCCCCTGGATGCGGACGATGCGGCCCTGCGCGTCCCGCACCGCCTGGCCGGCAGTGCGCACCCAGAAATGCCGGCCGCCCGGCATGACGACCTCGGCCTCCAGGTCGAAGGGGGTGCCTTGCCGCATGCAGGCCCTGAAGGCGGCGCGCAAGGCGGCGCGGTACGGTGGTGCGTACAGGCCCTGGACCTGGCCCACGGCACTCACCCGCCGGGTGAGCCCATAGGCGGCGGCAATCTCCTGCGACCAGCTCAGGCGCATGCTGGGCAGCTCCACGATCCAGCCGCCCACCTGGGCGATGCGGCCGGCCACGCGCAGCGTCTCGCCCTGCTCCACGAGCTCGTCGTGCATGCGGTCGCGCTGCTCCACCAATTGGGCCAGCAGGCGCTGCTGGCGCCGCAGCTCCAGCTGCACCATGGCCTGCTCGGCCAGCACCGTGAGGCCTTCGAGCTGCTCGGCCTCCAGGCCGCGCACGCGGGTGTCCAGCACGGCCAGCGTGCCCAGGGCAAAACCTTCGCCATTGACCAGCGGAACACAGGCGTAAAAGCGGATGTGCGGGCTGCCGGTCACCAGCGGGTTGTGCGCGAACACCGGGTGCGCGCTGGCATCGTCCACCACCACCGGCTCCTTGCTGCCGTGCAGCGCGTGGGAGCAGAACGCGACGGCGCGGTCGGTCTCCTGGAACGGGATGCCCACAGCCGCCTTGAACCACTGGCGCTCGCTGTCCACGAAATTGACCACCGCCATGGGTGTCTGGCAGATGCGTGCGGCCAGCACGGCCAGCTTGTCGAAGGCATCCTCGGACGGGGTGTCCAGGATGGCGTAGGACTGCAGTGCATGGAGCCGCGCAGCCTCAGCGGTGGCGTGCTCTGGGTGCTGCATGGTCATGCGCTCCGGGTGCTGCCCGGGCCGCGCGTATCCACCTGTCGAAGACAGGTTCTTGCAGGGAGCGGTGTAGCCAGCATGGAGGGAAGAACCCGGACCGGAGTCGGTGGTGGAGAGAAAAATGGAAAGGGACTGGGGCCGGGCGCCCAAGCCTGTTGGCGCACCCAACCACCGTTTCTAGGCGCAAAAAGGGTTCCCTGCAACCTTAATAGGGCCATCCTACACCGGGATGCCGGGCGCACAGGTCCCGCAAAACCCGCATGGAAGCCCTCCCGGGCAGTCGCGCAGGCAACCTTCGTGCAGCACGAGGCTTGCTAGCCTTCGTCGCATGCAGATTTCCGAACTCGCCCGCCGCACCTCGGTCTCGGTGCATGCCCTGCGGCACTACGAAAGCCAGGGGCTGCTGCAGCCCGAGCGCCGGCCCAACGGCTACCGCGACTACGCCGAAGGCTCCGAGCGTGAGGTGGTCTTCATCGCCATGTCGCGCCAGCTCGGCTTTGCGCTGCCGCGCATCGCCGAACATCTGGCGGACTTTCGCAGCGGCCGGCTCACCATCGCCGCCATGGTGCAGGCCCTGCAGCAGCGCGCACAGGAACTGGCCGACCAGGCGGCCGTGCTGCAGGCACAGCGCCAGAAGGTGCTGGAGCACATGGCCTGGCTTCAGGCCAGGGCGCCGTCTTCCCCTTCTTCTCCGCCTTCCGCTTCCTCCCCTGTGGCGCCCTGGCCACGCGTGCGCAGGCGTGCCGCCGGCCTCCCCTCTTCATCCCACCGGAGTTCACCATGACCCCCAGTCCCACCGCCCCCGCCGATCTGTTGCAAGCCCACGTGCTGGCCATGCCCATTGCGCAGACCCTGGGCCTGCGCTTCACCCGGGTGGCCCCCGGACGGGTGGACCTGGAGATGCCCATGCAGGAGTCCCTGTGTTTTCGCACAGGCCAGATGCAGGCCACGGCGGTCTTCGCGCTGGCCGACTTCGCGGCCGTGGCGGCGGCCGGCAGCACGTTGCCGGCCGGCTGGGTCAATTCCACCGTCGATGCCCATGTGAAACTGCTGGCCCCCGCGCGGGGCAGCTGCCTGCGCGCCCGGGGCCGCGTGGTCAATGCCGGGCGCACGCTGACGGTCTGCGCGGCGGACGTCTATGCGGTGGCGGAGTCGGGCGACGAAACCCTGTGCGCCACGCTGCTGGCCACCGCCCACAATGTGGACGGCAGCGCGGCCCGGCCGTCCCGGTCCTGAATCAGCCCTTCAACGCGCGCCGTGCGCGCACGGCATCGGCCAGGCCCTGCAGCACGGGCACCGTCTGTGCCAGGCTGATGCAGGCGTCCGTGACCGACACGCCGTGCGCCAGCGCCTGGCCGGGCACGATGTCCTGGCGGCCTTCCTGCAGGTGGCTCTCGACCATCAGGCCGGTAATGCGCGCGTCGCCCGCGGCGATCTGCCGCGCCACGTCCTCGGCCACGGTGATCTGGCGCTGGTGCTGCTTGCTGCTGTTGGCGTGCGAGACGTCGATCATCACCTGCGGGCGCAGGCCGGCCGACTGCAGCATGGCGCAGGCGGCGTCCACGTCGGCCGCACTGTAGTTGGGCTGTTTGCCGCCGCGCAGGATCACGTGGCAGTCGTTGTTGCCGCGCGTCTCGAAGATCGCGGCCTGGCCCATCTTGGTCATGCCCATGAAGGCGTGCGCCGCCTGGGCGGCCTGGATGGCGTCGCTGGCCACCTTCACGCCGCCGTCGGTGCCGTTCTTGAAGCCCACCGGGCACGACAGGCCGCTGGCCAGCTGGCGGTGGCTCTGGCTTTCGGTCGTGCGTGCGCCGATCGCACCCCAGCTCACCAGGTCGCTGATGAACTGCGGGCTCAGGAGGTCCAGGAACTCCGTGCCCACGGGCAGGCCCAGCGCCAGCACGTCGAGCAGCAGCGCACGCGCCATCTCCAGCCCCTCGTTGATGGCGAAGCTGCCGTCGAGGTGCGGGTCGTTGATGTAGCCCTTCCAGCCCACGGTGGTGCGCGGCTTCTCGAAGTACACGCGCATCACCACCAGCAGGTCGCCCGCCAGCGCATCGGCCTGTGCCTTGAGCGCGCGTGCGTACTCCATGGCCTGGCCGTGGTCGTGGATGGAGCAGGGCCCCACCACCACGATGAGGCGGTCGTCCTGCCCGTGCAGCACGCGCGAGATCGCGGCACGGCTGCTTTCCACCAGCGTCTGCGCGGCCTCGGGCGCTGGCTGCCATTCCTGCAGCAGGGCCGGGGTGATCAGCGGGCGCACGGCCTTGATGCGGGTGTCGTCGATGCGGGTCGTGTCGTGGGTGGACAGCGCGGCGGTCGTGGGGGTGGTGTGTACGTGGAGGGTCATGCCCGCCATTTTCGCCTTGGTCGCGGGAGGGCTTTGCGCTAGGGTGCTGTCCTACAGCCTTTCACCCACGCCGCAGATATACCTAGGGCCTGTTAACACTAATTTCAGGGATCGCGTTGCCCGGCCTGGGGGCTGGGTGCAAGACGCCCGCGCGCAGCAAGGTGTGCACCTTGCAAGCGCGGGCAACGCCGCAGACGGCCCCCAGGCCGGGCAACCCGAAGGGAAGGCTCTTGCCAGCGCGCCACTCGTCGTTGCGCTCCTTGCATGTGCACATGCACACGCGGCGTCACCCGCCTAGATTTGCACGCCGGCAAGGGCCTTCGCGACCCAGAAATTAGTGTTAGCAGGCCCTAGCCAGTCCAACCGCCCGTCCCCAGGAGTTTCCATGGCCATCCAGAACGCCCTTGCCAGTGTCGCTGTCAGCAGCCTGCCCGACGCGGTGCAATGGTATGGAGCCCTGTTCGAACGGGGACCCGATTCGCAGCCCATGCCGGAGCTGGCGGAATGGACCCTGCCGCAGGGCGGCTGGCTGCAGGTCTATGAACTGCCCAGGCGCGCCGGTCGGTGCTCGGTCACGCTGGCGGTGGACGACATCGACGAGCAGGGCGAGCAACTGGAACGCATGGGTGTGGACACCGCCCAGCGTTCGAACAGCAAGAAAGTGCGCGTGATCCTGGTGACGGATCCGGACGGCAACCACCTGGCCTTTGCCCAGGCCATGGCACGGCTTCCTCTGGCAGATTGACACTGGCCCAGTTTGATTCGTAGCACGTGGCACTGGCGCGGCCAAGGCCAGTGCCCCCGTGCAAGGGCCGCCCCGCCGCACCGGGGGCGTCCCCCTCCCGACTCGCGCAGCGGGTCGAGAGAGGGGTGAAGGCGCGAAGCGACTCAGGGGGTGTTGTCTACGGCCTGCGGAAAGCCGGCTTCTGGCCGGCCCAGTGCTTGGCACTCAGGTAATCGAGGCGCACGGTGCCACCCGTCGACGGCGCATGCACGAAGCGCCCCTCCCCCACGTAGATGCCCGCATGGTTGGGCTGGCGCCCGGTGCCGAACACCACCAGGTCGCCAGCGCGCAGCTCGCCGCCTTCGAGCGGGTAGCCCCAGCTGTTGAGCGCGGCCACGGTGCGCGGCGGCGGCGTGCCGACCTGGTTGCGGTAGACATAGCCGATCAGCCCGCTGCAGTCGAAGCCCGAATCCGGCGTGTTGCCGCCGTAGCGGTAGGGCGTGCCCACCAGGCCCAGCGCATGGATGGCGATGCCGTGCGCCTGGTCCGGGCTCAGCGGCGGGGTGGTGCGAACCGGGGCGGACGGGAAGGAGGAGGAAGACGACGACGGGGTGGGCCGGGAGCTGCCGCAGCCTGCAATCAGCAGCGCTGCGGACACCAGGGCCAGGCAGGAAAGGACACGCATGGATCGCAAGCGTACCGTACCCTGCCGGCGGGGGTGAATGCCCCGCCGTGGCGCCTGCCTTTTGTGGAGGCTGCGCCACCCTGGCCCGTGTGCTGCTTTTCTGTCCTATGCCGTTGCTGCGGCCGTGCGCGTCGCCTCGCGGCGCTGGGCCAGGCGGTTGGCCACGCTCACGATGGCCTGCACCGAGGCGGTCACGATGTTGTGGCTGGTGCCCGCACCGAAGGTGGAGCCGGCCACGCCTTCGAGCGCGGCTTCCACGATGGCCAGGGCCTGGGCGTTGGCCCCCGTGCCCGTGGCGCGCTCCTCGTAGTGGTCCACGCGCAGCGGCAGACCCAGGGCATCCACCGTGGCGGCAATCGGGCCGTTGCCCTCACCTTGCAGGGTCTGGCGCACGCCATCGATGCTCACGTCGAGCTCGATGCCCTGGCCGTCATCGGCCAGCTTGTGGCCGTGGCAGACGATGGCCGCCTGGGGGCCTGAAGCCAGGTAGGTGGACTGGAACAGCTTCCACAGTGCATCGCCCGTCATCTCGCCCTCGCTGGCATCGGTCTGGCGCTGCACCACGGCGCTGAACTCGACCTGCATGCGCCGTGGCATCACCACGCCGTGCTCGCGTTCGAGCAGGAAGGCGATGCCGCCCTTGCCCGACTGGCTGTTCACGCGGATCACGCTGTCGTAGGTGCGGCCGAGGTCCGCCGGGTCGATGGGCAAATAGGGCACTTCCCACAGGCTGTTCGGGTCCTGCGCGGCAAAGCCCTTCTTGATCGCGTCCTGGTGCGAGCCCGAGAACGCGGTGAACACCAGGTCGCCCGCATAGGGGTGGCGCGGGTGCACGGGCAGGGCCGTGCATTCCTCGGCCACGCGCGCCACGGCGGTGATGTCCGAGAAGTCCAGCCCCGGGTGTACACCCTGGGTGTACATGTTGAGCGCCAGGGTCACGATGTCCACGTTGCCGCAGCGCTCGCCGTTGCCGAAGAGGCAGCCTTCGACGCGGTCGGCACCGGCCATCATCGCCAGCTCGGCCGCGGCCACGCCGGTGCCGCGGTCGTTGTGCGGGTGCACCGAGAGCACCACGTGCTCGCGCGGCGCCAGGCGCCGGTGCATCCACTCGATCTGGTCGGCGAACACGTTGGGCGTGGCGTTCTCCACCGTGGTCGGCAGGTTGATGATGATGCGCCGGTCCGGACCCACACCCCAGGCCTGGATCGCGGTCTGGCAGGCGCGCAGCGAGACTTCGAGTTCGGTCGCGCTGAAGGTCTCGGGCGAGTACTGCAGCGTCCACTGCGTCCCGGGCTCGGCATCGGTCAGGCGCTTCAAGTGCGACACATGCTGGTCGATGAACTCCATGACCTGCGTCACGTTCATGCCGAAGACGATGCGCCGCCAGGCCGGCGCCGTGGCGTTGTACAGGTGCACGATGGCGCGCGGGGCGCCGCGCACGGCCTCCACGGTGCGCTCGATCAGGTCGGCGCGCGACTGCGTCATGACCATGAGGGTCACGTCCGCGGGCACCAGGTCCTCGTCGATCAGGCGGCGCACGAAGTCGAAATCGGTTTGCGAGGCGGCCGGAAAGCCGACCTCGATCTCCTTGAAGCCGATGCGCACGAGCTCCTGGAACAGGCGCATCTTGCGCTCGCCGTTCATCGGCTCGAACAGGGCCTGGTTGCCGTCGCGCAGGTCGGTGGACAACCAGATCGGTGCCTGGGTGATGGAACGCGAAGGCCAGGTGCGGTCGGTGAGCGCAACGGGGGCGATCGGCTGGTACTTGGTGGCGGGCTTGGCAATCATGAGAGGCTCCACGAACAGGTGCGTGCGGTGCGCCACGGTGTGGGCGCCACCTGCATGCAGGTCAAACGAAATGAATACGGATGACGTCCCCTGCAGCCCTTTGCACATGTGCAAAGGCTGGTTCGCGGGCCGGGGTCAGGGGGAAATCAGGTGTTGCGCGGAATGGCAACGATGGCGAACGCAGGCAGACCCCGGCCAGGCACTAGGCCTAGCGATAGGGTGGGTAGGGACATGCTGCGTTGCATAGGAGGCAAATGCTAACACGGGCTTTGCCGCGCTGCCAAGCCCCGGCCTTCACACCCCTTGCGTGCGCCGGCTCCAGTCCTCGACCTCGCCCTGCTCCAGCCGCCGTGCCACCAGCTTCTGCCATGACGGGGGCAGTTGCGGCAGCGCCGCCAGTTCGCGCAGCAGGTCCGCATCGAGCGTGCGGTGGTAAAGCACCTCGATCACACGGGCCAGGGGCCATGTGGGGTGCGGGCGCGCCACCAGTGCGATGGCATCGCCCGCCTGCAGCGTGCCGGGCTCCAGCACGCGGTAGTACCAGCCGGTGCGACCCGTGCGCTGCAGGCGCAGCGCCATGTCGCGCTGGCCGAAGCGGGTGTTGAGCTTCCAGCACGGCTGGCGCGTCTGCGCGACTTCGAGCAGCACACCGCCCATGCGCACCTGGTCGCCCCAGCACAGGTCGGCCTCGACCATGCCGGTGCTGGCGATGTTCTCGCCGAAGGCGCCGGGGTGCTCCAGCACGGGCAGGCGTCCCAGTTCGCTGCGCCACAGCGCGTAGTGGTCCAGCGGGTACTGGTGCACGGCCTTGTCGAGCCCGCCATGGATGCGCGTGTCGCCTTGCTCGTCGCCCAGCAGGCCGGTAGCCTCCACGCGCACCGGGCCGGCGACGGCCTGCTTGGCGATGGCGCTGCGTGTGTCCGGCCGGTCGCCGAACGGCACGGCGGCCCCACGCAGCACGGCCGCCACCTGGCCCAGCAGCACCGGGGTCATGCGGCCTCGGTTTCGATGCCGTCGAGCCAGGTGCCGAACACGGCCTCGGCCGCACGGGCCAGCGCGGCGCCATGCTCCCGGGCCCCGCTGCGCAGGGCGTGCAGGTCCACCCCGGCCGCGGCCAGCTCGCAGGCGTGGCCCACCAGCCACTGCTCGATGCGCGACAGGTCGGCCTCCAGGTGGAACTGCAGGCCCAGCGTATGCGTGCCCACGGCAAAGGCCTGGTGCGGGCACAGCGGCGTGGTGGCCAGGCCCTGGGCACCCGGCGGTATCTCGAACTGGTCGCCATGCCAGTGCAGCACCGGTGTGCCATCGGCCAGGGGGGCCAGCACCGAACGCTCGCCCTCCGCCGTGAGCGCCAGCGGCGCAAAGCCGATCTCCTTGTGCCCCATGGGTGCCACGCCGGCACCCAGCGCGCGCGCCATGAGCTGTGCCCCCAGGCAGACGCCCAGCACCGGCTGGCACCGCGCCAGCCGCTCGCCCAGCAGCGCCAGCGTGTCGGCAAGGAAGGGATAGGCCGCGTCGTCGAAGGCGCCGATGGGCCCGCCCAGCACCACCAGCAGGTCGGGCGCGGGGTGAAGGCCATCCTGCAGCGGGCCCACGCCCGCGTCGTGCGTGTGCACGGCGTAGCCGCGCTGCAGCAGCAGGGGGGCCAGCAGGCCCAGGTCCTCGAAGGGCACATGGCGCAGCACGAGCGCAGTCTTCATGGCGGTTTCCCTTTTTTGTACTAATACATTAAAATGAATGTATGAGTACATTGTACGTCCCCGGAAAAACGGCTGCCGACATTGCCGAGGGCCTGCTGGCTGCGATGCGCGACGGAACCCTGCCGCCTGGCAACCCCCTGCCTGCGGTGCGCGTGGCGGCGCAGCAACTGGGCGTCAACCCCAACACCGTGGCGGCCGCGTACGCGCGCCTGCGCGATGCCGGCCACGTGGTGACCGATGGGCGCCGCGGCACGCGCGTGGTCGAGCCGCCCGCGCGCATGCCCCACGCCTATGCCGTGCCCCCCGGCCTGCGCGACCTGGCCAGCGGCAATGTCGATGCGGCCCTGCTGCCCCAGTTGCAGGGCGGCGCAGCAACCTGGGCGGCACTGACCTCCTCAGCGGGCTACGACGCCCCGGCCGACCTGCCCGCATTGCAGGCCGAGGCGCGCCAATGGCTGTCGGCCCAGGGCCTGCCGTGCGAAGAGATCGCCGTGTTCTCCGGCACGCTCGATGCGGTGGAACGGGCCCTGCGTGCGCACACGCGCCCGGGCGAGCGCGTCGCGGTCGAAGACCCTTGCTGGCCGCCCATGGTGGCGCTGCTGCACAGCCTGCGCCTGAAGCCCGTGCCGCTGCCCGTGGATGGCGAAGGCGTGTGCATTCCCGATGCCGGGGTGCTCGCAGGCTGCACGGCCCTGGTGCTCACGCCGCGCGCGCACAACCCCACGGGCGCGGCGCTCAGCCCCGCGCGATGGAAGGCGCTGCACGGCCAGCTGCAGGCGCTGCCCCACCTGCTCGTGGTGCTCGATGACCACTGGGGCCCGCTGTCCGCCGCGCCACTGGCCGTGGCCGCATCGCTCCCCCCGCTGTGGCTGCACGTGGTGTCGGTCAGCAAGTTCCTCGGGCCCGACCTGCGCGTGGCGCTGGCCACGGGCAGCCCTGCCCTGCTGCAATCCATGCAGGCGCAGCAGGCCCTGGGGCCGCGCTGGGTCAGCCGCATCCTGCAGGGCCTGGCGGCCAGCCTGTGGCGGCAGATGCGCGACGGCAGCGCGCTGGTGCAGGCCGGCGGCTCGTACGCCGCACGGCGCCAGGGCCTGGTGCAGGCACTGGCCGCGCAGCAGATCACCGTGGCGCCCGGCGAGGGCCTGCACCTGTGGCTGCCCGTGGCCGATGAGGCGGCCGTCGTGCAGTCCATGGCCTCGCGCGGCTGGGCCGTGCAAGCCGGCGGCCCGCTGCGCCTGGCCAGCGCGCCAGCCGTGCGCGTGAGCCTGGGCGGCTGCAAGCCCACGGACATGGCCCGGCTGGCGGCCGACCTGGCGCAGGCGCTGCGCACGCCGGGGCGTGCGGTGTTCTGAAGCGCTGTCATCCGGTCCGGCGGCAGCGCTTCTAGAATCGCGCCCATCTTCACAACCCACACCGGAGACCATCCCATGCCCTACATGCTGCTCATCATGGAACCCCCAGGCCAGCGCGCCGAGCGTGGCCTTGCGGCCGGCCAGGAGGTCTATGCGCGCATGCAGCGCTTCGGCGCCGGCCTGCAGGCCCGCGGCCTGCTGCTGGGCGGCGAATCGCTGGCCAACGACACCGAGGGCGTGCGCCTGCAGGTGCGCGAAGGCCAGCCGCGCCTGGTGGACGGCCCCTTCGCCGAGACCAAGGAAATGGTCGGCGGTTTCTTCCTCGTCAACTGCGCCACGCGCGAGGAGGCCCTGGCCATCGCGCGCGAATGCCCGGCCGCCGAGTGGGCCACCATCGAGGTGCGCGCCATCGCCCCCTGCTACGACGGCGCGACAGGCTAGGACAAAACCCCCTGAGTCGCTTCGCGCCTTACCCCTTCTCTCGAATGGCTGCGCCATTCGGGAAGGGGGACACCGCCAGCGCGGCGGGGCGGCCCTTGCGCGGCGGTCCTGGTGTGAGGCAGCACGTGCTCGACGAATGGCGGACGACTCAGCCGCACCTCTGAGCATGGCAGCTTGGACTTGTGCTCAGTCCTCGCCCTTCTCCCTGGCCTGCGCGGCATACACCAGGCCAATGCGCCGGTACATCCAGCGCCAGGCGAACACGTAGAGCAGCACCACCAGGCAGGCCACGCCCAGGCCGGGCCGGAACGGGGTGGAGAAAAAGAAGCGCCAGGCCCAGTAGAGCTCCGAAAAGCCCATCAGCGCGAAGGTGCCCAGGCCCACCCAGGGGCCTTCGGCGCGCCAGGCACCCACGGACACGAAGGCATGGGCGACCAGTGCTGCCAGGCCCAGCACCAGGTTGTTCACCATGGCCAGGAAGGGCCGCACCTCGAACCAGCCCGCCAGGCCCTTGAGCGTGGACGTGTCGTCGGACTTGGCGCCCAGCATGGTCTTCACGATGAAGGCGGTGAAGAGGCCCTTCTGCTGCAGCCGGCCCGCGGCGGTCTGCTGGCTGCTGACCACCGAATCGACGAGCTTGCGCGTCAGCCAGTCGCTCGCCGATGACGAGCCGCTGCCCGAGCCGTCTTCGTCCTCGTCGGGCGGCAGCTGCCTGATGGCATCCGGCACCTGCTTGCGCAGCGCCTCGGGCACATGCTCGATGGCACTGCTGCTGCGCCGCACGGCATAGGCGCACACGGTGAGCGTGCGCCAGGCCTCGGGCAGGTACTCCAGGCGCCAGCCACCGTCCTTCACGTACTCGATGCAGGCCTCTTCGCTCAGCATGGCCGGCGGGATCTGCTCGAACTGCTTGACGTTCTGGCGCAGCGCCAGGACGTAGAGCGACGGCGTCATCAGCCGGCGTGGCACGAAGCGCACGGTGTCCTTGTCGGACTCCAGGGCTGCGTACACCATGTCATGGGTGATGCGCTCGCGTGGAATTTTCGCCAGCGTGCGCGGGTGCAAATACAGTTGCTCCACCAGCGTGCCGTCATCGGCAGCGCCTGCATGCTCCTGCACCAGCGCCTGCAGCCAACGGGTGTCTTCGTCGTCGTTCCACTGCGCGCTGTACGGTGACTGCAGGGACAGCACGGTCGATGCTTCCAGCGCTGCCTCCGCTTCACGCCCGAGCTGCATGTAGGCGCTGGCCAGCACATAGTTCGCGTGCTGCTCGTAGCGCATCTCCGGCAAGCCCAGTTTCGCGTCGGCGATGGCGCCCTCGTAGTCCTCGACCCAGAGCTTCACCCAGGCGCGGTAGCCGTGCCAGTGGCTGCCCTCGCGCGGCTCGCCATCCCTGCGCGCCTCGGCCAGATCGTCCTCGATCAGTTGCGTGGTGACGGCCAGGCGCAGGGCCTCGGGCACGTGCGGGAACACGTCCGAGCGGTCCTTGAGCGCGGCCACGCACACCGGCACGCTGCGCAGTGGCTCGGGCATCTTCTCGAGCGACAGGCCGTTGACACGCGCCGACACCAGGCACAGCGCGGGCGTGACCATCTCCGGCGGAATCACCTCGATCAGGGTGCCGTAGTCGTGCCGCACGGCGCGTGCGGCCAGCTCTGGCGTGATCTTGCTTTTGTCGATGTAGCTGATGTTGTAGATGTCGGCCTTGAGCGCCGCCTTCTCCACCTCATCGGTGCGCAGCCAGTGCGCCAGGTCGCGCAGGGGGGCCTTGGCGCGCACGGCCTTGAGTGCCAGCTCCGGCGTGAGCAGGCAACCCCACACATCGCACAGGCTGTTGTGGTCCCAACTGGTGGGGATGCGGCTGTTGCGCTCGTCGCGCCAATCCCACTCGTGGCGTTCGGCATAGAGCGCGCGCGCCAGCGCCAGGCCCTCGGCGGTCATGCACTCGGGCGGTATGCTCGCGGCCTGGTCCACGCCCCGGCGGATCAGGGCCTCCAGCCGCGCCGGCGTCTGGAACGGGCCGGGCACCCAGGCCAGCGCCTCCACATCGCTGGCCAGTGCCGCGTCCACCATCGCATCGTCGAGCCACGCTGCGGGCACTTGGGCAATGGCATAGCGGTCGCTGGCCACGGCCTGCAACCATTCCTCGCGCGTCTGGGGTTGGGGGCGCTCCACGGGCGAGCTGTCGTCCCCATCCGCATCGCCCTCCTCATCGGCGCCATCGCTGTCCTGCGCGTCCTGGGCTGCCTGGACGCGTCGTGCACGCTGTGCTGTCTCCAGAGCGTCGAGGCTCGGAGCCACCATCAGCCACAGTTCCCACCAGGCATCGCCATCGCCGGAATCGGAAGTCTTGTACAGCGTGAGCCACTGCTCGCGCGATTCGTGCACGGCCCCGGTGTCGCCGGGCAGGGCCTGCGCCATCGGCACCGCCCAGGCCTGCGTGCGTTCACCGCCGTGCCAGGGCGCGGCATGCTCGGGG
The DNA here is from genome assembly GCF_059415825.1 of Acidovorax sp. GW821-FHT10A04. Classification (NCBI taxonomy): domain Bacteria; kingdom Pseudomonadati; phylum Pseudomonadota; class Betaproteobacteria; order Burkholderiales; family Comamonadaceae; genus Acidovorax; species Acidovorax sp. GW821-FHT10A04. The sequence continues at coordinate 462,142 of NZ_JBWKNZ010000002.1, read as the reverse complement.
TCGGGGTCGGCAGGGCCGTAGCGGGCCACCAGCACCTGCAGCATGGCCTCGCGGGCCTGGTTCACCGCGTCGCTCAGCTCCGAACACAGGAACTCGTAGGGGCCGTTGTGCTCCTCGCTGATGTAGGTGCGCATCACCCGCCGCAGCACCACCGCGCGGTTCGCCTGCACGGTGTCCTCGTCTTCTTCCTCGTCCTCATCGTCGTCGTCGTCTTCCTCGGCAGAGGATTCACGCTCGAGCGTTTCGCCCGCGGCCAGGCGGTGCAGCCGGGCCTCGCCATCGGCCAGCAGGGTTTCGGCGAGGGGAAGGATGCCGTCCAGGGTATCGATGCCCTCGAGGCGGTCGGTGATGGGCGGCAGGAAGAAGGGATGCGGCGGGCGGCAGCTGCCGTCCTGCGCCTCGCTGCGCCACAGCGCCAGGCCCTGGGCATCGAGCAGCGTGGCGTGCTGGCCGTCGTACTGGGCGCGCCAGACGGCGGCACCGCTCTTGTCGAGGTAGGCGATCCCGCCATCGCGGGTGAGAAACGGCACCAGCGGGGTACCGTACATCTCCTCCTCCAGCCAACCATCGCCGTTGGTCAGGGGCTCGAGCAGGGGCTCTGCCAGGGTGACCACGCGGCCATCGGGGTGCAGCAGGCCCCAGGCGGCGGGCTGTTCTGCCCCACCCTTTCTGGCACGGGATCCGGACGTTCGTACCACCGCAAAGCCGCCCTCCGAGCGGAAATGGCTGCCATAGACCAGCGGTGGCGTCTCCAGGGTTTTGCCGTCCGCGCGCAAGAATCCGGCGCCGTTGTAGTCGCTGCACACCATGCCTGCGACCATGTGCTTGGACAGGTGCCTTTCACCCTTGATCACTACCCGGCCCTGGGCGTCCAGGTAGCCATGGCCGTTGTCCCAGGAGTTGGGTTCGTCGAAGTAGGCAAGCCCTGCCTGGTTGAACGCCTGGATGCTCGGGTAGCGCGGCTCCAGCACCCACCGCCCGCGCGCATCGATCAGGCCGTAGGTGTCCCCGTCCAGCGATGCGGCGGTGGCGGGCTGCTCACCAAAAGGCAGTGCACGCTTGAATCGGGGCTCGATCACCCACTGGCCCTTGCCATCGACAAAGCCGTGGCCGAGCTGGTTCGTTCCCTTGATCTTGTGCGCCGCCCGCGACAGGCCGCCCGCGCCGAAAGAGCTGAGTTCGCGAAAACTCTTCTCGCAGGTGAACTGGCCCTCGCGGTCGATGATGCGCCAGGCGTTCTCGCCCACCATCACCGCACACAGCCCGCGGCGAAACGGCCGGGCGTCTTCAAAGGCCGGCTCGATCACCACCTCCCCCGCCAGGTTCACGAAGCCCCAGCGCCCGTTCTGGCAGAAGCGCGCCATGCCATCTTCCGAGAAGTCGCGGGCGTTTTCCAGGGTGGGAGGCACGCGCCATTGGCCCTCGGCGTCGATGTAGCCCCATCGGCCATCGCCCGCCATCGCGGCGGCGATGTGGCCGCCGTTGCCATCGGCGTTGAAGCGCATGATGGCGCGCAATCCCCCGGGCGGGGCGATGGCCCGGCCCGGGTGCATGATGAGCAGGGCGAAGGTCTCGCCGTCGGGTGACAGCGGGACGCTGGCAATCCAGGGTGCGGCAGCAGTGGTGTTCTTGTTCATGGTTTCCGGTTCCTCCGCGCTGGATCGTAAGGGCGGGCGATGGACCTCCTGGCCAGCGATCCCCCGCGTCGGGGAAAAGCCGGGCATTTGTCACGCTTTGCACCGGCAGCCGCGTGCCTGGAGCTTGCGCGTCTGTATCAATCTGTCAGTGGACTGGTGCACCGAAGTTCAGGTTCTGAGGGCCGCAGCCGCCCTGCGCACCGCCTCCATGAACTTCTGCGCCGCCGGGGTCGGCAGGGCACCCTTGCGGGTGATGGCGCTGATGGTCAGCGCGGGCAGGCGGGTCTGCACGGGGATGGCGCGGATGCCATGGCGCGCCAGCTCCCGGTCCAGCGCCGGGCGCGCGAACACGCTGATCAGGTCGCCACGGCCCACCAGTGCGCGCGTGATCTCCATCGAGCGGCTCACCACGATGCGCTCGGGCGCGGGCACGCCGCTGCCCGCGAACAGGTCCTCGACCATGGGCCGGTCCCAGCCCACCCATTCCTCGTGCTGCAGCGCGGCCAGGCTGCGCGCCCGCGCGCGCGGGTGGCCCACCCGCGCGCAGATGGCCAGCGGTGTCGTGAGCAGCTCTTCGCAATCGAACTCGGGGCCGGTGCGCTCCACGCGGTGCTGCACCAGGGCCAGGTCGAGCAGGCCCTCGCGCAGCGCGGGCAGCACCAGGGGCGCCAGGCCCTCGCTGAACTCCAGAGCCGTGGCCGGCAGCTCGGCGCGGAACAGCGCCAGCGCCTGCGGCAGCAGCGCCATCGCGGGAACGGACGATACCGCCACGCGCACGCAACCGAGCTGGCCATCGCGCATCTGGCGCAGCTCGTCGCGTGCGCGCTCAGCCTCCTGCTCCAGCAGGCGCGCGCGGCGCTCGAAGGCCAACCCGTACCCGGTGGGCGTGACGCCATGGGCGCTGCGCACGAACAGCGGCACTTCCAGCTGCTCTTCCAGCTCGCGGATGGCGCGCGAGATCGCCGGCTGGGTGATGTGCAGCGCATTCGCCGCCTGGCGGATGCTGTGCAGCTCCACCACGGCGAGAAAAGCCTTGAGCTGGTGCGGTTTCATGGAAGCCTCTGGTGCGCAGGGTGATGCATTCTGGTTTTCACGGCAACGAAATTGTGACTGTTCGCGGCATGGGCTTGGTACTAGAGTTGCCCGTCGTCGTCCAACCCGAAGGTCCTTTCCATGAAACACCGGCTCCTGCCGCTGGCCGCCCTGCTTGCAAGCCTGGCGATGTCCGCATCTGCCCAGACCACTTCGCCCCTGGCACAGCGCGTGCTCGCCCTGTCCGATGCGGCCGAGCCCCAGGTGATCGCCTGGCGCCGCCATATCCACCAGCACCCCGAGCTGTCCTACGAAGAGGTCCAGACCGCCGCCTATGTGGCGGCGGCACTGGCCAAGATGCCGGGCATCGAAATCCAGACCGGCATCGCCAAGACCGGCATCAAGGCCGTGCTGCGCGGCGGCAAGCCGGGCCCCGTGGTGGCCCTGCGTGCCGACATGGACGCCCTGCCCGTGCAGGAGCGCAACGACCTGCCGTTCAAGTCCACGGCCCGTGCCCAGTGGCGCGGCAACGAGACGCCGGTCTCGCACGCCTGCGGGCACGACACCCACGTGGCCATGCTGCTAGGCGCGGCGCAGGCCTTGTCCGCCGTGCGCAGCGAACTCGCGGGCACCGTGGTCTTCCTGTTCCAGCCGGCCGAGGAACTGGGCCCGGGCCCCGTGCCCAGCGGTGCCAAGGCCATGATGGAGGCCAAGGTGCTCGACAACCCCAAGGTCGACGTCGTGATGGGCCAGCACATCAGCGCGCGTGCGCCGGGCAACACCCTGGCCTACCGCGCCGGCAGCTTCATGGCCAGCGGCGATGTCTTCAACATCAAGCTCCAGGGCAAGGGCGGCCACGGCTCCTCGCCCTGGACGGCCAAGGATCCCACGCTGACCGCGGCCGAGATCGTGCTCGCGCTGCAGGGCATCATCAGCCAGCAGATCGACCCGCTCGACGGCCCCACCGTGGTCACCGTGGGCCTGCTGCAAAGCGGCAACCGCGTGAACATCCTGCCTGACACGGCCGAGATCGGCGGCACCGTGCGCTCGCTCTCGGCGCGCAACCAGAAGGTCGCGCACGACAGCATCCGCCTCAAGGCCCAGAAGATCGCCGAGAGCGCAGGCCTCACCGCCGAGGTCACCATCGACACCGGCTACGAGGTCGTGGTCAGCGACCCCAAGATCACCGCCGCCCTGGCCCCGGCCTTCGCCGCCGCAGCCGGCGGTGCCGACAAGGCCCGCGAGGTGCCGCCCTCCATGGGCTCGGAGGACTTCGGCTCCTTCGGCGGCAGCGGCGTGCCTGTGGTGTTCTGGAACCTCTATGCCTCGCCCTTCGGCGACAAGTCGGGTGCACCCAACCACTCGTCCGAATTCGTGATCGACGAGAAGGCCCTGCGCATCGGCGTGCGCGCACTGACCAGCGCCACCCTGGCCTACATGGCGCAGAACCCCCCAGCCAAGCGCTGACCGCTGCGGCCCCCTTGGCAAACAGCCCATGCCGGTGTCCGGCATGGGCTGTTCTCATTGGGGGATGGCAATTTTCTAGGTGCAAACCCTGATTTTGCGGAATCCGTGTCGATTCCATCGGCGCCTGTCCGTCGTGGAGGATGAGCGCAGGGAATTTGATCTCCCTGCACAGCAACTTCCAACGACAGGAGATGTGCCATGCGATTCATGATTCTGGTCAAGGCCAGCCCCGAGAGCGAAGCCGGCGCCTTGCCCGGCGAGGACATGCTTGCCGTGATGGGCGCCTACCACGAGGAGCTGTCGCGCGCTGGCGTGCTGCTCGATGGCGTGGGCCTCAAGTCCAGCGCCCAGGGCTGGCGTGTGCGCTATGGCAGCGGTGGCCAGCGCACGGTGGTCGACGGCCCCTTCACCGAGACCAAGGAGCTGATCGCCGGCTACACGCTGATCCAGGTGCGCTCGCGCGACGAGGCCATGGAGTGGGCCCGGCGCTTTCCCAACCCGCGCGGCGAAGGGTTGGAAGCCGAGATCGAGGTGCGCCCGGTCTTCGAGCTCGACGACTTCGCCCAGGGCGAAGGCGTCCAGCGCTTTCGCGACATCGAGGCCGCGCGCGGCTGAACCCGATTTCCCACGACCACCCCAGGATTCACCATGATCAAGACCATTGCCCTCGTCGTGCTGGCCGCCCTGGCCCTGCTGCTGGCCTATGCCGCCACCCGCCCCGACAGCTTCCGCGTGGAGCGCAGCCGCGTGATCGAGGCCCCGCCCGAACGCGTGTTCGGCCTGATCCAGGACCTGCGCCAGTTCAACACCTGGAACCCCTACGAGCGCAAGGACCCCGGTGCCAAGGGCGAGTACAGCGCCGCCACCGCCGGCCCCGGCGCGCGCTATGCCTGGCGGGGCGACAAGGTGGGCACCGGCAGCATGGAGATCACCGAGGCCACCGTGCCCTCCCATGTGGGCATGAAGCTCGACTTCGTCGCCCCGTTCGAGGCGCACAACCAGGTGGACTTCACGCTCGCACCCCAGGCCGGCAACGCCCGGGCCACCCGCGTCACCTGGGCCATGCATGGCCCCGTGCCCTACCTGGCCAAGGTCATGCACCTGTTCTTCAACATGGACCGCATGGTTGGCAAGGACTTCGAGGACGGCCTCGCCTTCCTCGCGGCCGAGGCCACCAAGTGATCCTGCCCGGACGCCTCGTCCCCTGTTTCCCCCGTCCGTTGTTATCCCTTATCGTTCCACCACCTCAGGAGACCGCCTTGCAACACCAGATGATCTTCGTCAACCTGCCCATCAAGGACATGGGCCGCTCGCAAGCCTTTTTCCGCGCCCTGGGCTACGACTTCAATCCCCAGTTCACCAACGAGCAGGGTGCCTGCCTGGTGCTCGGCGAGAACCTGTTCGTGATGCTGCTGGTCGAGGAGTTCTACAAGACCTTCACCGACAAGGCCGTGGCCGATGCGAGGAAGACCTCCGAGGTGCTGGTCTGCCTGTCGGCCCAGAGCCGCGAGGAGATCGACACCCTGGTGGCCAAGGCCGTGGCCGCTGGCGCCACCTCGCCGCGCGCGCCGCAGGACCATGGCTTCATGTACGGCCATGGCTTCGACGACCTCGATGGCCACACCTGGGAGTTCGCCTACATGGTGGACGCCAGCAAGGCGCTGGGCTGAGCAGCATGGGCCTGCCCGACTCCGATGCCCTGCACCGCACCATCGCATCGGTATGGCGCATCGAGGCGGCCCGCATCATCGCCCGCGTGGCGCGCATGACGCGCGACGTGGGCCGGGCCGAGGAGCTGGCGCAGGACGCGCTGGTCTCGGCCCTGGAGCACTGGCCCGCCACCGGCCTGCCTGACAACCCCGCTGCCTGGCTCATGACCACCGCCCGCAACCGCGCCCTGGACCATTTGCGCCAGCAGGCCATGCAGGCGCGCGAGCACGAGGCTCTGGGCCATGACATGGAGGCGCTGGAGGCCCAGTACGCGCCCGACTTCGTCGATGCCCTGGACGCCGCGCGCCAGGACGACATCGGCGACGACCTGCTGCGCCTGATCTTCACCGCCTGCCATCCCGTGCTCTCGACCGAGGCGCGCGTCGCCCTCACGCTGCGGCTGCTGGGCGGCCTGTCCACGGTGGAGATCGCGCGCGCCTTCCTCGTGCCCGAGGCCACGGTGGCCCAGCGCATCGTGCGCGCCAAGCGCAGCCTCACCGCCGCGCATGTGCCCTTCGAGGTGCCCGGCGCGGCCGAGCGCGCGCCGCGCCTGGCCTCGGTGCTCGAGGTCATCTACCTCATTTTCAACGAAGGCTATGCCGCCACCGCGGGCGACGACTGGATGCGCCCCGCCCTGTGCGGCGAGGCCCAGCGCCTGGTGCGCGTGCTCGCCGGCCTGGCGCCCGACGAGCCCGAGGTGCAGGGCCTGGTGGCGCTGCTGGAGATCCAGGCCTCGCGCCTGCCCGCGCGCACCGACGCCGAAGGCCGCCCCGTGCTGCTCATGGACCAGGACCGCTCGCGCTGGGACCATCTGCTGGTGCGCCGCGGCCTGGCTGCGCTCGACAAGGCCGAACAGTTGGCCCGCGCCGGCCACCCCTGGGGGCCCTATGCGCTGCAGGGCGCCATCGCGGCCTGCCACGCGCGTGCGCGCCGCGCCGAAGACACCGACTGGCAGCACATCGTGGCGCTGTACGACGCGCTGCTGCAGGTCTCGCCCTCGCCCGTCGTGGCGCTGAACCGGGCCGTGGCCGTGGGCATGGCCGACGGCCCCGCCGCCGCACTGGCCCTGGTCGATGCCCTGGGCGCCGACCCGGCCCTGCGCGACTACCACTGGCTGCCCAGCGTGCGCGGCGACCTGCTGGCCAGGCTGGGCCGCCATGGTGAAGCGCGTGTGCAGTTCGCGCATGCGGCCACGCTCACGCGCAATGCACAGGAACAGGCCCTGCTGCTGGCACGCGCTGCCGACTGCGGGGCGTGAAAAGACGGGAGTGACAGGGCGCGGCTTTTGCCGTAACGTGCGGCCCTCCACGGAGTGATCGCCATGCAGTTTCCGTCCACGCCCCCGTTCCCGCTCGAAGGCGGGTGCGACTGCCACCATGTGCGCTACCGCATGCTGACCGCGCCGCTGTTCGTGCATTGCTGCCATTGCCGCTGGTGCCAGCGCGAGACGGGCGCCTCCTTCGCCCTCAACGCCATGATTGAGGCCGACCGGATCCGCCTGCTGGGCGGCAAGCCGGCGCTGGTCGACACGCCTTCGGAAAGCGGCCTGGGCCAGAAGATCGCGCGCTGCCCGCACTGCCATGTGGCTGTGTGGAGCCACTACGCGGGCGCGGGCCCGCTGGTCTCCTTCGTGCGCGTGGGCACGCTCGACGCGCCCGACCACTTGCCGCCCGACATCCATATCTTCACCCTCTCGAAGCAGCCCTGGGTGGTGCTGCCCCAAGGCGCGGCCGTGGTTCCCGAATACTACGAACGCGAGGCGCACTGGCCACCCGAAAGCCTGGCGCGCCGCCAGGTGCTGCTGCCCAAGATCGCGGCCTACCGGGCATCGATGGGGTTCGATCCCTTGTGAGGGTGAGTGTGAGCGGTCAGGGCGGCGGGCTTTTGCGCCGCTTCTTTCGCGGCAGGCCGCGCAGGGACGGGTGCACCGAGGGCTTGGGCGGTGCGCCCAAGGCCGCGCGCGCCAGCGCATCGGCCTCGCCATTGCGGTGGCGCGCAATCCACTGTATTTGCACCTGATCGAAGCTTTTGAGCAGGGCGCGTGCGGCGGCGTACAGGGGCTCCAGGCGCTCGATGGGGGGCGTGGCCACTTCGCCGAGCTGCTCCACCAGGATGCTGCTGTCGCTGTAGACCTGCAGTGCGCTGGCGCCGCGCGCGAGGGCTTCGTTCAGCGCCATCACCAGCGCACGCAGCTCGGCCTCGTTGTTGCAGCCCGTGGCGTGCGTGGCCTGCGACAGGGCGTGGCGCGTGCCGTCGGGCGCGACCAGCACGGCGCCCAGGCCCATGCGGCCCGGGTTGGGGATGGCGCTGCCATCGCAGTGGATGGCCCAGGGCGCCGACAGGTCCATGGAGGGGACAGAGGGTGGCTTACTCGGGCTGGCGGTAGAAGGCTTCCACCGTGCCCTTGAGCTTGATCATCAGCGGCTGGCCCTTGCGGTCCAGCGTCTTGCCGGCGGGCACCTTCACCCAGCCTTCGCTGACGCAGTACTCCTGCACATCGGTGCGGTCCTTGCCATTGAAGCGGATGCCGATGTCGTGCTCGAACACGGCCGCGACATGGTGCGGGCTGCGCGGGTCCACGGACAGGTGGTCGGGCAGCGGTGGGGCTTGGGTGGTATCGGTCATGGGAAAAGTGTGTGGATCGGTTCGTGGAGGCAACCGCGTATTTTCGGCGATCCGCGGCATGCCTGCGCCGGCAAACAAGGGTTGCGGGCAGGGAGATCGGTCAGCAGGGCACCGGCACCGCAGGCTTGGCATGCTGCGCGAGCAGCTTGCCGATACCGGGCTTGGCGCAGCGCTGCAGCGCCATCAGCAGCGCATGGCCGGGCTCGGCCACGCCCCAGCGCTGGCGCAGGTCGTGCTGCATGCGCGCCAGCAGCTCGGCGGCCATCTCGGCATCGGCCAGGGCCCGGTGGGCCCGGCCCGTGCGCGGCAGGCCGTGGTAGTCCACCAGCGTGCCGAGCTTGTGGCTCGGCGCCTCGGGGTACAGCCGGCGCGAGAGCAGCACCGTGCAGGCGAACGCGTGCGGCGCAGCCACACCGGCCAGGGCCAGCTCGGCCTGCCAGAACTTGCTGTCGAACGCGGCGTTGTGCGCCACCATGGGCGCATCGCCCACGAAGCGGGCGGCGTCCTGCATCACCCCGGCCGCGTCGGGCGCGGCATTCACCATGGCATTGGTGATGCCCGTGAGCTGGGTGATGAAGGCCGGGATCCAGGCGCCGGTCTTCATCAGGCTCTGGAAGCGGTCCACCACGCGGCCGTTCTCCAGCAGCACGATGGCCACCTCGGTGGCACGCGCGCCCTGGCCGGGCGAGACGCCCGTGGTTTCAAAGTCGATGACGGCGATACAGGACATGGGGCCTGGAGGATAAACCGAAGCCCTTGCCCCGGCCGAGGCCCAGGGTTTGCGGCCCTGCCAGGCGGGCTTCAGGCCGCCGTATAGGTGTAGTCCACCGGCACGATGCGCTCGTAGACCGTCTGGCTGGCGGCGTTCTTCATCAGCAGCCGGACGCTGGTGAGCTTGCCGGGGTCGATGACGGTGAAATGCCTGGACACGACGCCCGTGCCCACCTGCCTGCCCGTGGTGCCCTCGTAGGTCATGTTGGCCTGCGTCTCGGGGATGACCCAGATATCGAGGCCTTCTTCGGTGTTGATCGCGTAGGCGACGTCCACGTCGATGCGGGTGCCGGCCTTGACCACGGCCGGCGAGGGAATGGACACCTTGACGCCGGTGATCTCCGAGCCCTTGCCGTCGTTCAGCCATTCCTCGTCGACCTCGGCCTGTTCGTAGGTGTAGTCCACCGCCAGCGCCTGGTTGAACACCTCCACGAATTCCTGGTTCTTGGCCACGATGAACAGCTCGCGCACGGTGCCGGCCTGCGTCAGGTGCACGCGGCGGGTCACCTGGCCCGTGCCGGGCTCCAGGCAGTCGCGCGAGCCCTCGTAGATCGAGTCATAGGTGGTGTCGAGGATCTTCACCCAGACATACAGGGGCTCCCGGGGCGCGCTGTAGCGGTAGTCCAGGGTCACGGTGATGGGGGTGTTGGCCTCGAGCACGCTGCCCGACGGCGGGTCGATGTGCACGCCCGTGATCTTCAGGTCGGTGCGGGTGTTGTCCTGGTGCCTGGCGCGCCGGACAAAGTAGACGACCAGCCCGATGGCCACCAGCCCCGCGACGGTGATGTAGATGTTTTCCACGGTGAATTGCCCCCTCAGGTACCGCACCTTGCTGTTGGTATGGATGGGGCGGTGCGTATTGCCCCGGGGGCAAATTATGGTGGCGCGCGGCCCAGGGTCAACAGCGGGGGTGTGCGAGGAAGAAGCGCAGCATCTCCTCGGTGGCCGATACGCCCCGGGGATCGGTGTGGCTGCCGCGGGCATCGCCACCGGCCCAGGCGTGGCCGCCACCGTGCAGCACCCAGTGCTCCGCCAGTGTGGCGCTGCCGCTCTGGTACAGGGTGCGCGTATAGCCCTGGCCGTGGGCCGAGCGGCCGGTGGTCACGGCAGGGCGTACCTCGCCCTCGGCGGCGGCCAGCGCCGCCTCCACCAGTTGCTCACCATTGCGCGCGTGCACGGTGGCATCGGCGTCGCCATGGAAGACGATCAGCGGCAGCGCCGTGCCCAGCTGGATGACCGGGGGCGTGGTCGCCGCGAACGGGCTGGTGCTGGCGGGCTTGGCGCCGGTCTTCATCGCCGAGAGCGCGGCCATCACGTTCTGCGCCGCACCGGCCGACAGGCCCGAGTGCACGCCCACGGCGGCAAACAGCTCGGGGTACTCGCGTGCCAGCAGGGCCGCCATGGCACCGCCGGCCGAGAGGCCCGCCACGTAGACGCGATCGCCGTCCACCGGGTGGCGCGCCATCACCTCGCGCACCATGGCCACCAGCGTGGCCGGCTCGCCGCCGCCGCGCCGCTGGTCCTGGGGCCGGAACCAGTTCCAGCAGGCCTTGGGGTTGGCACTGCCCGCCTGGGCGGGGTAGAGCACCAGGGCATTCACCCGCGCCGCCGCGCCGTTCATGCCCGTGCCGGTGGCGAAGTCCTCCGGGTTCTGGGTGCAGCCGTGCAGCATGAGCACCAGGGGCATGGGGGCGCCGGTGTCGGCACCGGGCGGCACATACAGGTAGTAATGGTCCTGCGGGGCACCGGCCAGCGCGAAGGCCACCCGGGTGAAGCTGCCGGGCGCTGGCTTGGCGGCATGGCCGCGGGCATTGGCGGGTGCGGGATCCGGGGACGGTGGGGTGCGGGGCGGTTTGTCGTCCGCCAGGTCGATCACCACGGCGTCTTCGATGTCGGCCTGCGCAAAGCCGGTGCGCCAGCCTGGGCCGGATGCTGCGGTCCCGGGCATCCCCGCCCTGGCGCCTTCGCGCTGGGTGGCCGTCGCAGCGGCATGGGGTGCTGCCGTGCCTGCCATGGCGGGCGTGCCGCCCAGGGCCTGCTGGATGGCGCGGGTGGCATCGGCCAGCTGGCCCTTGCGCACCAGGTCGGTGGCGTTGCCGAGGAGTTGCTTGAGATTGTGGTTCCAGTCCATTGGAAGGTCCTTGGGTGAGCTGGTAGGGCGTGCGCCGTGCATGGCACCGCTGCCCAGGGGGCGGCCGGTGCCGTCGGTTTTGTCTCGGAATGCCGCCGCTCGAAAGGGCCGGTCTGGAATTGACAACGAAAGAAATCGCCGTTGTGGTGCGCTGGGCACCGCGCCACGGTGGGCGCTTGTCTCAACCGATGCGGCCCGCCAGGGCCGCCTTGACCGCCGGGCTGGCGTGGAACGCCCCGAGCACGGTGACCGAGGCAATGGTCGCCTTTGCCAGCTCGGGCGGCACGTCGTCCTCGATGCTGGCCAGGCCCAGCACGCGGATCTCCAGCGTCTGGCCGGCGGCCTGCACGGTCTCCAGGTCGGTGCGGCCAAAGCGCTGCAGTCCAAGCACGAGCATCTTGCGTGCCACCACCTGGCGCACCGCCTCGTTCTGGGTGCTCAGCTGGTTGCGGATGGCGGTGCGGATGAAATCCGTGCGGTTGGCGTAGAAGCCCTCCGATACCAGCAGATCGATGTGTCCCAGGTCCACATAGCCGAGGTTGATGGTGATCTTTTCCGAATCGGGGACCTTGCTGCGCAGGGCCAGGGAGGTGGTGGAAGTGGGGGTCATAAATTGCCTTCTGGCCGTCCTGTGCCATCCATATGGATGGTAATTGGATGGTGTATCGGCGTTTTCAAGGGCAGGCGATCAAAAAGAAAGAGCCCGAGGGCCCTTTCTGGTGCGTGGCGGTCGTGCGCGGGCTCAACCCGCGCCGCGGCTCCCACCACCGCTGCTGCTGCCAGCACCGCCCTGGCGGGACTGGCCCTGGTTGCCGCTGCCCAGGTGGGTGTCGCGGTCGCCACGGCTCTCGGGCGTGCGGCGGCCCTGGTTGATTTGCGTGGCCTTGTCGCCTGCGCTGTTGTGGGCGTTGGCGACCTTGCCGCTGCCGTCGCTGCTGGCATTCACGTCGTCTGGCTGGTTTTCCTTGCTGCTCATGGCAATCTCCTCAGGTCCGGTCATGGATGGTGCGCACGGGCGGGCGCACCGCGGTGTGCACGGTGCTGCCTCAGGACAGCGTCAGTTCCTGGTGCTCGCCCAGGTCGCGCGGCTGCTCGCCGGTGATGGCCGCCTTGGCCATCTTGTACAGCTGCACCATCTTGCTTTCCTTGACGTCCCAGAACTCGGCATGGCCGATGCGCACGGCCAGCAGTGCCAGGTTGGGATCGGTATGCCCCGCGGGGAACCAGGCCTTGGCCATGGGCGACCACAGGGCTTCCTTTTGCGCCAGGTCCTCGACGAAGCTGGCCTGGCCCGACAGGGACACGTAGCTGTCATCGCCCGGGTCGGCATACGACACGTTCACCTGGCCATCGGTCAGCAGGCGGCCATAGAGCTCGCCGTTGCGCGGGATGAAGAAGTACAGCAGCGACTGCTCGTCGATGCTGCGGTTCTGCGTGGTCAGCGGGTGCGCGTGCAGCATGCCATTGGCATGGCGGTGGGTGAGCATGCCGAATTTGATGTCCTTGATCAGCTTCCACAGCGTCTCGCGGGCGGGGGTTTCGTGTTGCATCGGGGTGCCTCCGGCAGATGGTGAATGGGTAAAAATTCACTGTAGGCCGCCAGGAGGTGCGCAGGCGTCGGTCTCGGGCCCGGCTTGCGTAGGGCGTTTGTCCGACAGCGCTCAGCGCGGCTTGCGCTGCTCCAGCGCAAACGGGGGCAGGCCCTTGAGCAGACGCTGCCCGTACGAGGTGTTCATGAGCCGCTTGTCGTAGCAGTACACATGGGCCTGGTCTTCCTCGGTGCGGATGGCGCGGCCCACCCACTGGGCCAGGCGGATCGCGGTGGCCGGCACCACCAGCTCGCTGAAGGGGTCGCGCCCCACGGCGCGCAGCCATTCGGCACGGGCTTCGCCCACCGGGTCGTCGGGCGGGGCGAAGGGCAGCTTGGTGATGAACACCGACTCGCACAGCCGGCCCGGCAGGTCCAGCCCCTCGCCGAAGGACTGCATGCCGAAGATCACCGAGGGCTGTCCGTCGGCCACGCGCTCGCGGTGGCGCTTGAGCAGCTGCGTTCGCGGCAGCGCGTTCTGCACCAGTACCACGCTGCGCATGGCGGTGGGCAGGGCATCGACCGCCTGGCGCATCTGCTCGCGCGAGGTGAACAGCACCAGCGCACCGTACTCCACGTTGGCGATGTCGTAGAGCAGCGCCTCCACCATCTCGGCCGTGAACTGGGCCGCGTTCTTGGGGTCGGCCCGCGTCTCGGCCGCGATCAGTGTGCCCTGGGCGGCGTAGTCGAAGGGGCTCGGCACCTCCAGCGTGGTGGCGGCCGCATCGCCATGCAGGCCCGACTCGCGCATGAAGAATTCGAAGTGACCGCAGCTGGTGAGCGTGGCCGAGGTCAGCACCGCGCCGCGCACCGCGCTCCACAGGTGGTTGCGCAGCGTGGTGCCGGGCAATATCGGGCTGGCATGCGCCTTGACGACGATGAAGTCGCCCTCCACCTCCAGCGTGAACCACTTGGCGGCCGGCACCGCGCCCTCGGGTGCGTCCTGCAGCAGCAGCTGGGCCGTGGCGTGCAGCTCTTCCAGGCGCGGGGCCAGCATGCCGATCTGCGCGTACAGGGTGGACAGGCGGCGCGCCTCGTCGGGCTTGTCGCGCATCTCGGCGCGTAGCGCCTTGGAGATGGCGCGCAGCGCTTCGAGAAAACCGTCGGCGCTCGCGGCCAGCAGCCCGAGCGGGGCGAGCAGCTGCTCAGGCAGCACGCCGCGCGGCACGCGCACGCGCGCCGGGCCCCAGGCGTCCTTCTGGCTCTTGAGGGCCGGGCCGTAGACGTCCATCACGATGCGCGCCAGGTCCTGCAGCGTCTGGCGCAGTTGGCCCGAGTGCTTGGGGATGTCGGCGATCTCCTCGACCTCCAGCAGCGCGCCGATGCGCAGGCCGCGGCTGGCCAGGCGCTCGATCCAGGTCACGCGGCTCAGGTCCATGCTGCAGGCGAACTGGTCCAGCGCGGTGGCGGGCAGGTGGTGCGCCTCGTCCAGCACCAGCAGGCAGTTGTCCAGCTCGGGCAGCACGCGCGCGCCCAGGGAGGACAGCAGCAGGTCGTGGTTGGCCACGATCACCTGGGCGCCGACCAGCTCCTTGCGCTTGTCGTAGTAGGTGCACTGGCTGAAGGCCGGGCAGTGCTTGCCGGTGCAGGAGGCGCCCTCGGCCGCCACGGCGCTCCACACCTCGGGCTCGGGCGGCGTGTCCAGGCTGTCACGGTCACCGTCCCAGGCGCCCTTGGCCAGGGTCTGCGACATGGCCGAGTAGAACTGGATGCGCGCCTCGGTCTCCTGGCGCGGACGCTTGGCGCGGGCGGCGGCCTCTTCCTCGGCAAACAGGTCGTCTTCGGGCTCGTCCTCGGCCTCGCCGGTGCCGGCCAGACGGTCGAGCTTGAGCTTGCACACATAGCGCCCGCGCCCCTTGGCCAGCGCGAACTTGAAGGGCTGGGGCAGCAATTGGGCCAGGGCCGGCAGGTCCTTGTTCACCAGCTGCTCCTGCAGCGCCACCGTGGCGGTGGAGATGAGCACCCGCGTGCCGCGCGACAGCGCCATGGCGATCGCGGGTGCGCAGTAGGCCAGCGATTTGCCCACGCCCGTGCCGGCCTGGATTACGGCGATAGAGCGGGTGGGCGCGGCCTCGCCCGCCTCTTCGTCCACCTTGCCCAGCGTGGCATGGCTGAAGGTCTGCGCCACCTGCTCGGCCATGCGCCGCTGCCCGCCGCGGCTGCGAAACCCCGGCGTGGCCTGCACCACCGCATCGAACGACTGCAGGGCCGCCTGGGCCCACTCTGTTGAAGACATAAGGACGAGAGTGTGGCATATGGTTGGGCATACAGTGTTTTGCAGCCTCGGCATCCTGTCGTGCAGATGGGGAATGGGCCTACACCGCCCCGCGCCCGGTGCTCCTACGATGGTCAACAACCCACCTGCGCCCCTGTGACGCCCAAGGAACACCCCATGCCCACGACCGCCGATCCCCGCACGACCGAAGCCTCGGTGGACACCACCAGGCGCCAGACCGCCGCCACCCCCACCCGCGGCGACGCCGATGCGGCCAACGCCGCCCAGGAAGAAAACCCCAAGCTGCCGCACGAGCGCGACCAGTCGGTCGACATGACCCATGGCAAGCCCGACGCCCAGGTACAGCAGGCCTACCGCGACGTGCAGCGCGGCCTGCAGGACACGGACCGAGGTCCCCCGGCCGACAAGGCCTACCAGAAGCAGAAGTAGCCTGGCCCGCGCCGCGCAGGCCGCCCTGCCGGTGTATGCGCCAGAACAACACCCTGGGAATGCGCGTCGGGTGCGGGCGTTGCTGTGCGCCATTCAATGGTTGCCAGCGCAACCCATTCCCCTATACTGAAAAGCACTGAAACGGCACCCCCGTGCGAAAGCCGGGCCCGCAAAGTCACCGGTCTACCGGTACCGAGAGCATGTCTCGGCACCCACGACAGCGGGACTGCCACGTTGAAATCCAGGGTTGCTCAGGGAAACCGCCGTCTCAGTGGTCATCACACCCAACCGAGAGGCCGCCCCAGCGATGCAACACCGCCCAGGTCCCGCACTCGCCGTTTCTGCTCCTGATCTTCCTGCTTCGAGCGCGGGCCGGGCCATCCATGGCCGCCTTCACGGGCGCCATCCTGCTGCACAGGGGGCTTGACGGATATGGGCGACGGGCTGGTCATCGGTACCCAGGACATTGCGCAGAAGGACCAACTGGTGCTGCGCGCCCTGGTGCGCCTGCTCGACGGCGGCGTGAACATCCGCGCGCGCTTCAGCGAGCAGCTGGCCGAGTGCAATGTGGTCTTCGTTCCGGGCCACTGGCCCTACCGTTTCCATGCGCCCTGCATCACGGTGCGCGTGCTCGACCCCGCCGACACCAGCGCGGCGCTGGAGCAGACCGCTGACCTCACCGTGGCCACGCCGCTGCGCATGAGCAACGTCATCGCCGTGCTGCAGTCGGCCACCCAGCGGGTATACGGCGTGTCGCAGTTCGATCCGGTCAAGGGCCAGCGCGCCCTGTTCGAACTGCTCGGTGAGCACACCCGCACGGCCGAGCGCCGCCGCGCCGTGGTGCCCATGAGCGCGGGCCAGCAGGTCGTGTTCGACTTCGTGCAGCAATTGGTGCACACCTCCATGCCCATGGAGGTGCTGCTCTCGGGCGCCTACACACTGGGCGAGCCGCATCGCGTGAGCCCGGTCGAGGAAGAGCTCATCCGCTCCGTGCCCTCGCACAGCCTGCGGCAGCTGCTGTGGAGCCTGGCGATGCGACTGGCGCAGAAGGGTGCCAGCGCACCGGTGCGCACGGGCCACTACCGGCTGCTACGCTGGCCCGATGCCATCGGCCTGTCGTCTGCAGGCCACCCGCGCCTGGCGGCGCTGCTCACCAGCCGGGCCCTGAGCTACGAGCAGCTGTGCGCCAAGAGCGGCGTGCCCGAAGCGACGGTGCGCTGGTTCCTCGAAGCCAGCCTGGCCCTGGGCCTGGCGGTGGAGGAGATCGCGCCTGCGGCTGCCGCTACCGCCGTGGCGGCCCCTGCGCCGGCGGCCAAGACCCCTGTTCCTGCCGCCGCCCCCGCAGGCTGGCTCGGCAATCTTCGAGAACGGCTCAAGCTATGGTGACGCCCTCCTCCGCGCCTGCGGTGTTTGCAGGCGGCTCCCGCGATCTCAAGATCGTTTTCACCGGCCCCATGGGCGCCGGCAAGACCACCGCGATCCAGGCCATCAGCGATGGCCAGGCCCTGTCCACGGACGTGCCCATCACCGGCTGGGCGGAGCTGCCCATGCCCGGCAAGACCATGACCACCGTGGGCCTGGACTACGGCGAGTGCCAGATGGATGGCGGCCAGTGGAAGCTCAAGCTCTTCGGCACGCCCGGCCAGGAGCGCTTTCGCTTCATGTGGGACATCCTGGGCGCGGGCGCCTTCGGCCTGATCGTGCTGGCCGACAACTCCCAGCGCGACCCCGTGGGCGAGGTGGCGCGCTACCTCAAGGCCTTTGCGCCGCATGTGCCGGCCCGGCGCACGGTGGTTGGCGTGGGCCGGCTCGACACCCACCCCTCGCCCGGCATCGCCGACTACTGCGAGCAACTGGGCGCCCTGGGGTACAACCCTCCGGTGCTGGAGGTGGACGTGCGGCGCGATGCCGACGTGCGCCTCCTGCTGTCGGTTCTGGTGAGCATGGCGGAGATCGAACATGAGTAGCAGCAGCAACATCGGCGGTACCCCTGGCCTGGCGCCTGTCGCCACGTCCTTGCGCCTGGTCACCATCGCGCAGCTGGCCGGGCTGCTCGGTGAACTGCAGCGCGGCACCCCGGGCATCCTGAGCGCCACGCTGGCCAGCGCCGATGGCTTCACCGTGGCCTCCACGCTCTCGGACAGCCAGGATGCCGACAAGCTGTCGGCCATGTCCGGCTCGCTCAGCGCGCTGGCCGGCGCCATGACGCGCGAGGCCGGCCACAGCGCGCCCGAGCGGCTGATCCTCGAATCGGGCAGCGGCCACATCGTCTCGATGAACCTGTCCGTGCCTTCCGGCGACCTGGTGCTCACCGTGGTCACCAACGAATCATCGCTGCTGGGAAAGCTGCTCTGGAGCTGCCGCAACACCGCCGACCAGGTGATTGCTGCCTGCGCCACGGTGCCGCAGCCGGGCTGACCCCCTTCCATTGCCGTTCCCGTTCCCTTGTTCCACCACCACCGGAGACCCCGCCATGGCATTGACCCCCAAAGAACTCCTGAACCAGCTGATGCAGACCGAGGGCGCGATGTGCGCCGCGCTGGTGGACTACAACAGCGGCATGCTGCTCGAGTCCGTGGGCAGCGGCATGGACCTGGAGCTGGCTGCCGCGGGCAACACCGAGGTCGTGCGCGCCAAGATGAAGACCATGAAGTCGCTGGGCATGCAGGGGAGCATCGAGGACATCCTGATCACGCTGACCCACCAGTACCACATCATCCGCCCGGTGGAAAAGCACGACGGCCTGTTCATCTACTACGTGCTCGACCGCAGCCGCGCCAACCTGGCCATGGCCCGCCGCAAGGTGCTCGAGGCCGAGTCGCAGACCGCCATCTGAGTACCGTCAGGCGCCGCGCGTGAACCAGCGCGGCAGCTCGGGCAAGGCCTCTTGCAGCGAGCCAAGCACCGCCACGCAGGCCTGCGCCACCTCGGGTGCAGGCTGCAGCAGGTCGGGCACCACCACCAGGCCCATGCCCGCGGCCAGGGCCGCGCAGGCACCGTTGTGGCTGTCCTCGAAGGCCAGGCACAGCGCCGGGTCCACCCCCAGCCGCGCGGCGGCCAACGCGTACAGCGCCGGGTCGGGCTTGCCGCGCAGCACCTCGTTGCCCCCGGCCACGGCCTTGAAGTGCGGCAGCACGCCCACGCGCGCCAGGCGCTGCGCGATCTCGTCGGTGCGCGAGGACGAGGCCACCGCACACGGAATGCCCGCGGCCTGCAATCGCGCGAGCAGCGCGGCCGCGCCGGGCTTGAGCGGGAACAGCAGCTCCCTGCCCTCCCCTTCCTCCAGCGCGGCCCGCACCCCCGCCAGGGCCTGCTCGAACGGCGCCACCCCGCCCAGGTGCGCCTGCAGGATGGCGTGCGAGTCCTGCGCCGCCTTGCCCACCACCTGCAGGTAGTCGCTCTCGCGCAGCACTACGCCCAGGGCCAGGGCCGCATCGGTCCAGGCGCGCAGGGTGGCGCGCTCGGAATCGATGAGCAGGCCGTCCATGTCGAAGATGGCGGCAGCGAAGGGCGGGCGAGGTGCTTGCATCGAAATATGATGCCCGCAAAAACCAATGCCTTGAGGGAACATGGAAAGCACGACACGATTCACGCTGGTCTGCAAGAACGAGGCCGATGCCGATGCCTTGCATGCCGTTTTCAGCACCCCCGATGGCGCCCCGCTCGAAGCGGCCATCAAGGCCTTCTTCGCGGCCCGCAAGATCGCCATCCACCCCACGGACCACCTGGGCTTCGACCACTATGGGCGCTCGGGCCGGGTGATCGACGCGGTCTTTACCGCGGGCTCGACCGATGTCGGGGACTTCATCGTTCCCCTGTCCAAGGTCTGCCATGCCCTGCATGCGGAACTGGTCGATGACGAGGTGGCGCGCAAGCTCGAATACGGTTTCATCGACGGCAGGAAGAAGCCGCCCGCCGACGTGGTGGCGTTGATGAAGACCCTGGTCCCGACCGCCCAGCTGGGCCGCGTGGGCAGGGCCATCGAGGCCGCCGAGCGCGAGCAGAACGACCCGACCTATGCCTTCATCCGCGCCATCGGGTTCTCCAAGAACCAGGCCACCGTGCAGGCCCTGCTGGAAAAGGGGGCGGACCCCAACAGCAAGTTCTCCTCAGGCTACTCCTGCCTGAACAAGGCCATCACCGACAAGCGCGTGAAGGTCGTGCAACTGATGCTGGAGCATGGCGCCGACCCCAACCTGCCGCACAAGGGGTCTCCCAACCTCTACGAGGCCTGCCGGTTCTCCGCGCCCAAGATCGTGGACCTGCTGCTGAAGCATGGCGCCGATCCTGACCTGCGCGAGAAGGGATCTTCGGAAACCAGCTACCCCATCGAGATCGCCATCTATTATCACCAGGCCAAGATCGTGCAGTCGCTGCTGGACAAGGGTGCCGGCACCCGCGGCCTGCCCAAGCTGGCCAATCTGCTGGAGTTCACGGCCACCTCGTTCGACGCCATGCACGGGAACCTGGACGGCAAGCTCGCCATCTTCAAGCTGCTGGTGCGCGACCCGGCGTGGAAGGCGGAGCTGCGGGAAAACCGCGACCGGCTGACCGGCATGCTTGAGCAGTCGTTCGCCGCCTACAAGTACCAGACGCCCAAGGACCGCAAGGACTTCGACGACATCCTCGCGTTCGTGGCTGCGGCCTGACCTCCCGAGGTCAGCCGCGTTGCTGCAGCGCCCGCTCGATGCGGTTGCGCTGCACGGTCGTCTTGGGCACCTTGAAGGGGAACCAGCTGCGCACGTCCTCCTCGAGGCCGATGCCGTGCATGTAGTTGTAGATGGCCTTCTTGAGCGCCCCGCCCAGCGCGTCGTGGTCCACGCCCGTGGGGTCGTGGAAGCCGATGTCGTTCTTGGCGAAGCTCACGGGCGGCAGGGGCTCCAGCGTCACGCCGTATTCCTCGGGCGCCTTGCCCACGGGCGAGTGCACGGTGCAGGCAAAGCGGTGGAAAAACCCACTCTGGATGCAGCCGTTGGCGAACAGCTGGCGCACGTACTCGAGCGCGTCCACCGTGTCCTGCACGGTCTGCGTCGGAAAGCCGTACATCAGGTAGGCATGCACCAGGATGCCCGCGTCGGTGAAGGCCCGCGTCACGCGCGCCACCTGGTCCACCGAAACGCCCTTCTTCATCAGGTCGAGCAGCCGGTCCGAGGCGACTTCGAGCCCGCCCGAGACGGCGATGCAGCCGCTGTCGGCCAGCAGTTCGGCCAGCTCGGGCGTGAAGGTCTTCTCGAAGCGGATGTTGCCCCACCACGAGATGCCCGTGTTGCGCGCGATCAGCTCGGTGGCCAGGGTCTTGAGCGCCTTGGGCGGCGCGGCCTCGTCCACGAAGTGGAAACCCGTCTGCCCCGTCTCGCGCACGATGGCCTCGATGCGGTCGGCCAGCACCGCAGCCGAGGCACCCTCGTAGCGGCTGATGTAATCCAGGCTCACGTCGCAGAAGCTGCACTTCTTCCAGTAACAGCCGTGGGCCACGGTGAGCTTGTTCCAGCGCCCGTCGCTCCACAGCCGGTGCATGGGGTTGAGCATGTCCAGGAGCGACAAATACTTGTCCAGCGGCAGCCCGTCCCAGGTGGGCGTGCCCACCTCGGCGAAGGCGATGTCCGCCTCCTGCATGTTGACGTAGCGCACGGCCTGCGTGTCCGCATCGCGCACGAAGGTGCGCACCAGGCGCTGGCGCCCGCGCTGGCCCTGCACATGCTCCAGCAGCGCCAGCAGCGGGCGCTCGCCCGCGTCCAGCGCCACGTAGTCGAAGTGGTCGAACACGCGCGGCTCGGTCAGGTCGCGCAGCTCGGTGTTCACGAAGCCGCCGCCCAGCACGGTGACGATGTGCGGGTGCGCCGCCTTGATCGCCTGCGCGATGCGAAAGGCCGCGTACACCGCCCCGGGGAAGGGCACGGACAGCAGCACCACCGTGGGCGCATGGCGCTCCACCGCGGCCAGGGCCAGCGTGCGCAAGGTCTCGTCCACCAGGTTCAGGGGCTCGGCCAGCGCCGCGGCCAGCGGGTCGAAGGTGGGTTGGCTGCCGGCCAGCGACTCGGCGTAGCGCACGAACTCGAAGCGCTTGTCCACCGCGTCGCGCAGCACGTCGGCCAGGTCGTTGAGGTACAGCGTGGCCAGGTGCTTGGCCCGGTCGTGCAGGCCCAGTGCGCCGAAGGCCCAGCCCAGCGGGTCGCCGCCCTCGTCGTCCACGTAGACGTCGAGCGTGGCAAAGCGCGGCCCCTCGGGCAGGAAGTTGCGGCCCACGATGCGGTGCGCCAGCGTGGTGTCGCGCCCCTGCAAAAAGGCGATGGTGGGCGCGATGGTGGCCAGGTAGCGGTCGCGCTGCGCCGCGAAGGCCTGCACGGCAGGGCTGTGCTTCTTGGCGGGCAGCGCATCCACCTTGGCCGCCACGGCGCGCAAGCCCTCGGGCGAGAGCAGCTGCAGCACCAGGGCCAGTGCCAGGTCCTCCTGCACCGCCGTGATGCCGCGCGAGCGCAGGAAGCCCGTGAGGTAGGCGGTCGACGGGTAGGGCGTGTTCAGCTGCGTCATCGGCGGGATGACGGACAGGACGCGGAGCGGTGGGGCGGACATGGTGGGGGCGGCCAGGGCGATGCAGTGCCGCCTTGTGGGGAATCGTGGAAGTGCCCGATTATCCCGCCAGGCCCTTACCCGGTGGGCGCGTCGGCCTTACATCGGCTGGGCCGGCGGCTCCACCGCCACGTCTGGCGTGCCGGCCAGGTAGTTGTTCTTCACGCGCACATAGTGCTCGGCCGAATAGCGCAGGTAGGCGATTTCCTTGTCGGTCAGCGCACGCTGGCGCACGGCGGGCCGGCCGATGTAGAGGTAGCCACTTTCCAGCACCTTGCCGGGGGACACCAGGCTGCCCGCGCCCAGCATCACGCGGTCGCCGATCACGGCGTCGTCCATGACGATCGAGCCCATGCCGATCAGGCACTCATTTCCAATGCGGCAGCCGTGCAGGATCACCGCGAGGCCGATGGTCACATGGCTGCCGATGATGAGCGGCGAGCCCTCGGGCTTGCTGGCATTGCGGTGCGAGACATGGCCCATGGTCAGGTCCTGCACATTGCTGGCCTCCCCCACCACAATGCGGTTCACATCGCCGCGCAGCACGGCGTTGCACCAGACCGAGGCGTCCTTGCCCAGGGTGACGTCGCCGATCACCTGGGCGGATTCGTGGAGGAAGACGCCGGTGGCGAGCACGGGCGCAGTGTCGAGGTAGGGAGCGGTGGGCATGGTTTTGGGGGGCTCGGGATTGCAAAGCGCCGAGCGTAGTGCAAAGTCAGTCTCGGCCGCTCAGGTGGGCTGCGATCAGCGGAGCCACCAGCGCCGCATGCCGGTTCGCCAGATCGTGCGCCCCACCGGGTACCACGTGCAGCCGGCTCCGGGGCAGCAGCGCCAGCAGGCGCCGACCCACGCCCACGGGGCTGATGGGGTCGGCATCGCCCCACAGCAGCAGCGTGGGCGCCGCCAAGGTGGCCAGGGCGCCGCTCAGGTCCTCGCGGTAGTCGGCGAACCAGGGCGGCACCGTGGGGTGGGCCTGGGCGAAGGCCGGCCGCCAGTCCTGCGCGCCATGGGCGGCCATGTCCACGCCGCCCGAGGTGGCGGTGAGCACCAGGTGCGTGACTTGCCCGGGGCGCCGCAGCGCGGCCTGGACGGCCACGATGCCGCCCATGGATTGGGCGACCAACGCGGTGGGCTGGTCGATGGCATCCACCACGCGCGCCACCAGGTCCGCCATCCCGCGCACGGCGGGGTCGTTCGGCACCGGGCCGAAGCCGGGCCAGCCCATCAGCCGGCGGGCGGCCGGGTGGTCCAGCAGGCCGGACACGGGCTGCCAGAACTGCGGGTCGCCGCCGACGCCCGGGAGAAAGAGGATCTGGGAGGGGTGTTGCGCATGCCGCTGTGCCATGGGGCGGCAGCATACGCCGTATGCGTCAGGCTGGTGCCGCGACGGCGTAGAAGCCCAGGAACATGTCCACCGCATCCTCCAGCACCTGCTGGCGCAGCGCGGGGGCCAGCTGCGGCTGCCCCATGGCCAGCTGCGGCCAGAAGGCGAAGGACTTGACCAGGCCATGCAGCTGGTGGGCGGCGTACTGCGGGTCCACCCCGGCGCGCAGGCGGCCGTCCTGCTGGGCGGCGCGCAGCCACTGCGGCAGGCCCTCTTCCTTTTCGGACAGGCGGTCCACCAGGGCACGGGCGCGTTCGGGTGTGTGCATCAGCTCGGCCATGGCCACGCGCGACAGGTCGATGAAGCTCGCGTCGTCCAGCATCTGCATCTTCTGCTCCAGCACGGCCAGCAGCTGCGCGCGCAGCGGGCCGTCCGCGTCGTAGCGGATCTCGGCCTGCGCATGGCTGCGCTCCCACATCTGGGCCAGGATGGCCTCGAACAGCTCGTCCTTGCTCGGGAAGTGGTTGTACACCGTGCGCTTGGAGACATCGGCGGCCGCGGCCACGCGGTCCATGCTGGTGCCGGCAAAGCCGTTCTCGCGGAACTCCGCGATCGCGGCCTGCACGATGGCCTCGCGCTTGCGGTCGGTCAGGCGGGTCGGGGCGGCGGTGGGGGCTATCGGGTGCATAGGAGAAATTTTACACCGGGTAGTTTACTTTTTCAGAAACAACACTACACTGTGCAGTGCACTTTTCAGAAAAGGCAGTCCCCATGTTCCGCCGCGTGCCCCGAATCCTCCTCCTCCTCACCGCAATCACCGCCATGGCCTACAGCATCATTTCCTGTGCCACCCTGCCCTCGGGTTCGTACGAGGCGTCGCCCCAGTACCAGGACGGCAAGTTCCGCAACGTTGCGCCGCGCCAGGCGCCCGGCTTCTTCAAGACCGTGGCCATCTTCTGGAAATTTGCCACCGACAAGCCCGCCAATACCGTGCCCAGCAAGCCCATCGAGGTCAAGCCGCTGACCCAGGCCGATGTGCTGGCCGCGCCCGACCAGAGCCTGTGGCGCCTGGGCCATTCGACCATGCTGCTCAAGCTCGACGGCAAGTTCTGGCTCACCGACCCGGTGTTCTCCGAGCGTGCCTCGCCCTTCCAGTTCGCCGGGCCCAAGCGCTTCCACGCGCCACCGCTCACCATCGACGAGCTGCCCCCCATCACCGGCGTGGTGCTCTCGCACGACCACTACGACCACCTGGACTTCGCCGCCATCCAGAAGCTCGCGCCCAAGGTCGAGCATTTCCTCACCCCCCTGGGCGTGGGCGACCGCCTCATCGCTTGGGGCGTGCCGGCCACCAAGGTGCAGCAGTTCGATTGGTGGCAGGGCACCAGCGTGGGCGGCGTGAAATTCGTCGCCACCCCGGCCCAGCACTTCTCGGGCCGCACGCTGTCCGACGGCAACCGCACGCTGTGGGCCTCGTGGGTCATCATGGCCGGCGACACGCGCATCTTCTTCAGCGGCGACACGGGTTACTTCGACGGCTTCAAGGCCATCGGCGAGCGCTACGGCCCCTTCGACCTGACCATGGTCGAGACCGGCGCCTACGACGCCCAGTGGCCCGACGTGCACATGCAGCCCGAGGAAAGCCTGCAGGCCCACCGCGACGTGCGCGGCCACCACATGATGCCCATCCACAACGGCACTTTCGACCTGGCCCTGCACCCCTGGCACGAGCCCTTCGACCGCATCACCCAGCTGGCCGCTGCCGCCAACGTGCCCCTGGTGGCACC
The DNA here is from genome assembly GCF_059415825.1 of Acidovorax sp. GW821-FHT10A04. Lineage (NCBI taxonomy): Bacteria > Pseudomonadati > Pseudomonadota > Betaproteobacteria > Burkholderiales > Comamonadaceae > Acidovorax > Acidovorax sp. GW821-FHT10A04. Next base: position 436,835 of record NZ_JBWKNZ010000002.1, on the reverse strand, counting down.
GGTGATGGGCGAGCGCCTGGACATCCGCAACCCCGCCCTGTCGCAAAGCTGGTGGAAAAGCGCGCAGTGAGTTGAGTGGTCAGGTGCGCGGCAGGCGCCGGGCCAGCTGGCCCACAATCCGCGCCGCGGCCGTGATCTCGGCGATGTCGAAACCCGCGTAGCCGAACAGCCAGCCGCGCCGCTCTGACGCCATCACGTAGCGCGACAGCGGCGCCAGCATCACCCCCGCCGCCTGGGCCTGGCGGCACAGCGCCTCGTCGTCGCTGCCCGGCGTGCGCTCGCACAGCAGGTGCATGCCGCGGTCGCTCGCGGCCAGCTGCAGGGCGCCGTCGCTGGCATCGGCCAGCGCATCGCGCAGGGCCTGCTGGCGCGCCTGGTACAGCTCGCGCATCTGGCGCAGGTGGCGCAGCAGGTGGCCTTCGGCAATGAACTGCGCGAGCACCGCCTGCGCATCGCCGGGTGCATGCCGGTCGGTGATGGCGCGCGCCATGGCAAAGGGCTGCACCAGCGCCGGCGGCGCCACGATGAAGCCCAGGCGCAGCCCCGGGTGCAGCGTCTTGGAAAAGGTGCCTACGTACAGCACCCGCTCCGACCCCGGCAGGCTGCACAGCGCCGGCACGCGCTGCGCGCCGTACTGGAACTCGCCGTCGTAGTCGTCCTCCACCACCCAGGCATCGTGCGTGCGCGCCCACTGCAGCAGCGCCTGGCGCCGCGCCAGGCCCATGCGCACGCCCGTGGGGTACTGGTGCGTGGGCGTCACCACCGCCATGTGCGCGCCGGGCCAGCGCTGCGTGGCCTCGGCGATGCAGGCACCCTCGCAGTCCATCGCCATGGGCCGGGCCAGCACGCCATGGCCCAGCAGCGCCGCGCGGATGCCGGGGTAGCCCGGGTCTTCCACCAGCACCTCGTCACCCCCGTCCAGCAGCAGCCGCGCGATCAGGTCGATGGCCTGCTGCGAGCCCGAGCACACCACCACCTGGCCTGCGTCGCAGCGGATGCCGCGCGAGGCCCACAGCCATTGCGCCACCGCTTCGCGCAGCTGCGGGTCGCCGGCCGGGTCCAGGTACTGCGCGCGCGCCGCGCGCTGGCCGGGGCCGGCCTGGCGCGCCAGGCGGTCCCACACCGCGTACGGAAACGTGTCCACCTCGGGTGCCCCCATGCGGAAGGCCCTGGCCACCGCCACTGGCGGGTTCCAGCGCGCGGCCGTGTCGGCGATCAGTTGCCCGCGCCGCGACAGGCCGCGCGGCGGCGCCACCAGCTGCTGGCTGCGGGTGGCAGCGCCCGCGGCCGCCTGTGAGACATAGGTGCCGTCGCCCACGCGCGCCTCCACATAGCCCTCGGCCTGCAGGCGCTGCACGGCCCACAGCACCGTGTTGCGCGACACGCCCAGCGCCGCGGCATGCTCGCGCGAGGGCGGCAGCCGCGTGCCCGCGCGCAGGCTGCCCTGCTCAATGGCACCGCGCAGGCGCTCATAGACCTGCTGGCGCAGGGTGCTGGCTGCGGTGGAATTGGCTCTGGCGCTTGGCACGAATTGGCCCCTTCGATGAAGCGGTATCGCAATAGACTGAGGAACCATTGTAGGTAACCCCACGAAAGTCATTCACCATGGCAGAGCATTTCGCCACCATCACCTGGCAACGCGGCAGCGATGATTTCCTCGACAAGCGCTACCACCGCGCCCACACCTGGCAGTTCGACGGCGGTGCCAGCGTGGCCGCATCGTCTTCGCCTCATGTCGTGCCCCTGCCCTACTCCGACGCGGCCGCGGTCGATCCCGAGGAGGCCTACGTCGCCGCGCTCTCCAGCTGCCACATGCTGTGGTTCATGGACTTCACGAGCCGCGCGGGCTTTCGCCTGGACAGCTACACCGACGCCGCCGTGGGCACCATGGCCAGGAACGAAGCGGGCCAGCTCGTTGTGACCCATGTGCAGCTCAAGCCGGTCACGCGCTTCGACCCTGCGCATGCGCCCAGTGCCGAGCAGCTGGGCGAGCTGCACCACAAGGCCCACGCATCGTGCTTTTTGGCCAACTCGGTCAAGACGCAGATCGACTGCGCGCCTGAGCTGCAACTGAGCGAAGGGGGCTGAGCCATGGCCAATGCCAACCGCCAGTTCCGCGTGGCCGATGCCGCCGTGCTGCAAGGCCTGGTGCGTGCCCAGCCCCTGGCCACGCTGGTCATCACGCACGAAGGCGCCCTGCACGCCAACCATGTGCCGCTGTACCTGGACCCCACGCGCGGCGAGCACGGCACGCTGGTGGGCCACGTGGCGCGTGCCAACGGCGTGTGGCCGCTGCTGCCGCAGACGGCCGTGGCCATCTTCCACGGCCCGCAGGCCTATATCTCGCCCACGTGGTACCCCTCCAAGGCCATCGACGGCAAGCAGGTGCCGACCTGGAACTACGCCACGGTGCATGCCCATGGCACGCTCACCGCGCTCAAGGACGACCCGGCCACGCTGCGCGCCATCCTGCACACGCTGAGCGAGGCGCACGAAGCGCACCGCCCCGAGCCCTGGCGCCTGGACGATGCCCCGCCCACCTACATCGAGCAGATGATGCGTGCCATCGTCGGCATCGAGCTTGCGGTGGAACGCTGGGAGGGCGTGTGGAAGGTCAGCCAGAACCGCACCGACACCGACCGCGCCGGCGTGGTGGCCGGCCTGACGGCCGAGAACACGCCCGCCGCGCTGGAGATGGCCGCGCTGGTGCGGCAGGGTTCCCCCGCCTAAGGACTTACGCCTCCAGCATTTCCACGCGCAGCGAGGCCACCGGCCCGGCCACGGCCCGGTGCGACGCGAGCGCATGCACGGCCAGGTCCAGCGTGGACTGGGCGACCGCATCGGTCAGTACCAGGACCTGGGCACCGCTGCCGTGCGGCAGGGCCTTGTCGGCCGCCAGCGCCACCTGCGCCACCGGCACCTGCTGGGCGACCAGCCAGGCGCCCACGGCCTCGATGTCCTGCGGCGCATGCACGGGCACGCGCAGGTAGTGGCGCGTGTGCACGGCGGCGCGTGGCAGCACGGCCAGGTGCTCGTCCACCGCGTGGGCATGGAAGCCCAGGTGCGGTACGCGCTGGGCCGCGTTCGTGCCGTCGAGCCGCGCCACGTCCACGAGGTCGGCGATCACGGCCGATGCCGTCTGCTCCGAGCCGGCGCCCGCGCCGTAGTACATGGTCACCCCGGCCGCATCGCCCTTGACCAGGATGCCGTTCATCGAGCCGTTGACGTGTGCCAGCAGGTGCGTGGCTGGCACCAGCGCGGGCTGCACGCGCAGCTCCACACCGTCGTCACCCCGTTTTCGCGCCACGCCGAGCAGCTTGATGCGGTAGCCCAGCTGCTCGGCACACGCCACATCCAGCCCCTGCAGCGCGGTGATGCCCTCCACCTGGGCATCGGCAAAGCGCACCGGCATGCCGAAGGCATTGGCCGCCAGCAGCGTGATCTTGTGCGCCGCGTCCACGCCCTCGATGTCGAAGGCCGGGTCGGCCTCGGCATAGCCCAGGGCCTGCGCCTGCGTGAGCGCCTGCGCAAAGCCCAGGCCCTCGTCGCGCATCTTGCTCAGGATGAAGTTGGTGGTGCCGTTGATGATGCCCGCCACCCACTCGATGCGGTTGGCCGTGAGGCCCTCGCGCAGCGCCTTGATGATGGGGATGCTGACGGCCACCGCGCCCTCGTAGGCCAGCGCCACGCCGTGCTGGCGCGCCGCGGCGAACAGCTCGTTGCCATGCACCGCCAGCAGCGCCTTGTTGGCCGTCACCACGTGCTTGCCGGCCGCCATGGCCGCCAGCAGCCATTCGCGCGCCGGGCCGGTGCCGCCCGCGGCCTCCACCACCACGTCCACCTCGGGGTGGGTGGCGACCTGCATCGGGTCGTTGGTCAGCGCCACGCCGGTGCCCACCACGCCGGCCGCGCGCGCCAGGTTGCGCGCGGCCACCACCACCACCTCGATGCCGCGCCCCGCGCGCCCGGCAATGGTGGCCTGGTTGCGCGCCAGCACGCGGAAGGTGCCCGCGCCCACGGTGCCAATGCCGATCATGCCCACGCGCAGGGGGCGGGTGGCAGCAGGCATGGCCATGGTCGTGGCAATGCTGCTGTGCTGTGCAGGCTGAAGGGACTGGACGGGATCGCGGTACATAAAGAGCTTCCTTCTCCGGGTTGCTGGCTGCCGGGCAGCCAAAAAACAAACGAACAAACAAAACAAAAACCCAGCTGCCAGAGCTGGGTTTCATTCGTTCATTCCGGGAAGGAGGGAGAGAGCGATCACCAGGTGGCTGCCGAAACGGCCACCTGCGCGTGCTCAGGTGGCCGCGGGGGTAATGGTGGTAATCATTCGTGCACCCATCGCCCGCGTGAACGCAGGCAGCATCATGCAGGCGCCCATGGGGGCAGCGGCAGCACGTGCGGTGTGGATGGAGGTGTACGACATGGCTGCCAGTGTAGCGGATCGGGCCTGGGGGGCGTCAAGGGGCGGTGTGGCGCAGGCGCTGCGCGATGCAGCTACGCCTCGCGTTCCGCCTCGGGCCACAGCTTCGGAAAGTAAAAGCGCAGTGCGTGCTGCGGCACGCCAAAACGCAGCTTGCCGTGCGGCGAGTCGGTCTCCAGCAGGCCGCGCTGCAGCAATGCGCTGATCTGCGTGGTGGCCATGCGGTCGCCCAGCCCCAGCATCGCCTTGAAGTCCCGGCGCTCCAGGGCCCCCTGCGTCACGAACAGGTAGTGCAATGCGCGCAAGGACTCGGTGCGTACCCCTTGTTTCACCACATGCTCCTCGAAGCCCAGGCAGGCCGCGATGCGGTCCTGCATGTCCTGCGGTGCGAGCAGGCCGGTCATCAACTGCACCTGCTCCCCGCACTGGGCCAGCACATAGCCGATCCACGCCTCCAGGCCCCGGGGATCGGTGGCCGCAGCCAAGTGGGCCCGGTAGGCATCCTGGCTGCGCGCGAACCCGCGCAGCGGCGACCACAGGCCATTGGTCAGGCCCAGATGCCCCAGCACCAGATGGGTGTGCAGCCCGGCCACGCGGCCACTGCCCTCGCGGAACGGCTGGATCCCCAGCAGGCGCTGGTGCGACGCGGCCATGGCCAGCACCGGCATGCCGCCCCCGTTGACGCCGCCGTAGCCATTTCCCCACTGTTCCAGCAACGCTCGTACTTTTGCAGGCCCGGTTTGCAGCGCACCGGGCCGCAGCGTGGCGCCCCCTTTCAAGGCCCGGTCGACCTCGGGCAGGCGCGCATACACATCCTGGTGGATGTCGCACACCATTTGGGGCGACCACACCGTTTTGGCATCCCACGCGGGCCACCGCATTTCCAGCTGGGCCTCGGTGGCCATGTGCGCCAGCGCCAGCCGCTGGCGCCCGGCTTTTTCCGGATCGGCAGCCGGCTCGCCGCGCAGGGCCTGCTCGATCTCCAGTGGCTGCATTTTCAGACCCTCGAACTTTTGGGCGTAGTACGCGTTCATCGCCCGCAGCAATCCGCGCAGCCCGCCCAGGGCCCCGGGCTGGCACAGGCCCGACAGCCGGTCGGCCCCGCGGACCAGGCCATGCGCCTGCTCCAGCAAGGGCGCCAATCGGCGCGTTGCTGGCAGCAGGGGTTGCATCTGTGAAGGGTGGGTGTACTGCGAAAAATATTGCGACTTAAAAAGCATCGCCAAGTCTATGACTTGAAAAGGCTTTCTTCAGGAAATGCGACCCATTTTGCGCATCTCGTTGCGGTAATTTTTTCGCGGTTCACTGCGCCGATTGTGGTAGTGGTCCAGGGTCGGTGCGCACCATGCGTATCGCATCGAACGGGCAGCGCACCGCACACAGCGCGCAGCCCGTGCAGCCCGCCTCGTCGTGTAGCGTGGAGCGCTTGGGTCCCCAGGGCTGTGGCCCCTGCACCTGCAGCGACAGCACATGCGGGGGGCACACGCCTATGCACCAGCCGCAGCCAGTGCAGCGGTCGGTGTCGATGGCGGGCAGGGCCTTGCGTGCAGTCATGCGGGGCAGTGTGCGCCTGGAACACCGGACCCACAAGCCACGCGGTACAGTGCCCCCATGAATGAAGAAACCATCACCCGCCACCTGTTGATCACCGGCCATGTGCAGGGCGTGGGCTACCGCTGGTCCATGGTCCAGGCCGCCGAGCGCCTGGGCGTGCAGGGCTGGGTGCGCAACCGCAGCGACGGCCGGGTGGAGGCCTGCGCCTGGGGCAGCCCTCAGGCGGTGCAGGCCCTCGTCGATTGGGCGCAGCAGGGGCCCGCGCAGGCGCGGGTGGACCGCGTGGTGGTGGGCAATGTGCCCGATGGCGGCGAAGCGCCGCAGGGCTTCACGCAGCGCGAGACGGTATAGGTTTCAGGCGCGCAGGCCGAGCTGCTTGAGTAGCTCCATCGCCCCGGCTGGTGCCCGCTCCTTCGCGCCATTGATGAAGTACACGAACACATCGCGCGGGCGCTCGCCGCCGGTCCAGCTGCGCACGCCCTGGGCCCACTGCGCGATCGCCTCGGGCGTGTAGCCCGTGGGCACATCGGCCTGGCTGCGCATCAGGCGCAGGTAGGCGAAGTCGGCCTGTGCATCGGCGATGGCCGGGAATTTCTCGGAGTCGGTGTGCACCGGCACGCAGCCATAGCGGCGCGCCAGCTCGATGAAGACCGGCGTGGCAAAGCTCTCGTGCCGCACGTCCAGCACATGGCGCAGCGCGCGCCCGTCCACGGCCTGGGGCAGCAGCGCCAGAAAGGCCTCGAAATCCCCCGGCTCGAACTGCTTGGTGGGCATGAACTGCCAGACGATGGGGCCGAGCTTGTCCTTGAGCTCTGCGATGCCGCTGTCGACAAAGCGCGCGATCGAGTCGCCCGCATCGGCCAGCACGCGCCGGTTGGTGGCAAAGCGGTTGGCCTTGAGCGAGAACATGAAGCCATCGGGCGTGTCGCCATGCCACTTGGCAAAGGTCGGCGGCTTGAAGGTGCTGTAGTAGGTGCCGTTGACCTCGATGGCCGTGAGCTGGCGGCTGGCGTAGTGCAGCTCCTTGGCGTGCGACAGGCCGGCCGGGTAGAAGTTGTCGCGCCAGGGCTCGAAGGTCCAGCCGCCGATGCCGATGCGGATGTGCTGCTGCTGCTTGCTGTTGCTGCTGTCTGTCATGGCGTTCCCTGTCACGAGTCAATCCACGGAAAGGGCACTGTACCAGCGCTGTCCCCCAGCGCTACCGCGGCAGCTCCACCCGCGCTTCCAGCCCCTCGCCGCCACCCTCGCGCGGCGCCAGCACCAGGCGCCCGCCCAGCGCCTGCGCCAGCTCGTTCGCAATGGCCAGGCCCAGGCCCGTGCCGCCCGTGCCGCGGTTGCGCGAGTCCTCCAGGCGCACATAGGGCTGCAGCACGGCGGCCAGGTCGGCCTGGGGTATGCCCGGGCCGCGGTCCAGCACGCGCACGCGCCATGCGCCCTCCACGCCCTGTGCGCCCTTGTCACCCGCCTCCACGGCCAGCTCGGCGCTGCCCGCGAACTTGAGCGCGTTGTCCACCAGGTTGCACAGCAGCCGGCGCAGCGCCTGCGGGCGCGTGTCGCAGATGCCGTCTGCCGCGTGCAGCACGCGCACCGGCATGCCCGCGTCGGCATAGTCCATGGCCAGGCTCTCCACCAGCGCGCGCAGGTCCACGCGCTGCAGCGGCTCGCGCACGGCCTGGGGGGAGCGCGCGTAGGCAATGCCCTCCTCCACCAGCGCCTGCATCTCCGCCAGGTCGGCGTGCAGGCGCTCGCGCAGCGGCGCATCGTCGAGCAGGTCGGCGCGCAGCCGCAGGCGTGTGATGGGGGTCTGCAGGTCGTGCGACACCGCCGCCAGGATCTGCATGCGCTCCTGCAGGTGCGCCTGTATGCGCTGCTGCATGCGGTTGAAGGCCGCGGCGGCGCGCACCACCTCGCGCGGGCCGTCCTCGGCCATGGGGTTGGCCGGCTGCGCGGGGCCCAGCGCGTCGGCGGCGTCGGCCAGGGTGTTCAGCGGGCGCGTGGCCGCGCGCACGGCCCAGGCGCACAGGCCCACCAGCACCACCAGCTGCAGCGCCAGGGCCGCCAGCACCCAGGGCGACACCTGCAGCCGCGGCTCGTCCATGTCCACCGCCAGCGGCGTGCCGTCGGCCAGGCGCAGCTGCAGCCGCAGCTCGGTGCCCGGCACGCCGGGGTCCACCACCTGCACTGCGCGCCCAGGCGGCAGCGCGGCGGCCACGGCGCCCGCCACCATCACCGCCAGGGTCGATGGGCTGGCGGGCACCGGCAGTGGCTCGGCCAGCACGAAGCGGTAGTTGCGCCGCGCCAGGCGCGTGAGCCACTGGCCACGCTCTTCAGCGGGCAGGCGCTCCAGCACCGCCACCGAGCTGGCCACATCGCTCGCCAGGTAGCCCACCATGGCGCTGCGCATGCTCATGCTGCGCTCGGTCACCGCCAGCATGAAGGTCAGCGCATGCGCCAGCGCCAGGCCCAGGGCCAGCACCAGCAGGATGCGCCCGAACAGCGAGCCCGGCCACCAGCGCGTCATGCCCCAGGCCCCGCGTTCGTCGGTACGGGCTGCACCGCGGCGCAGAACACATAGCCCTCGTTGCGCACCGTCTTGATGTAGCGCGAGCCACGCACCCCGTCGCCCAGGCGCTGGCGCACGCGGCTCACCAGCAGGTCGATGGAGCGGTCGAACACCTCGGCATCGCGCCCCTGCGTCAGCTGTAGCAGCTGGTCGCGCGTGAGCACGCGCTGCGGGTGGTCCAGCAGCACGCGCAGCAGCCGGTACTCGGCCCCCGACAGCGCCACCACCGCGCCGCTCGCATCGAGCAGGTGGCGCGCCGTGGTGTCCAGCCGCCAGTCGCCAAAGGCGAGTTCGCGCACCGGCTCGGCCGCCGCCAGGTTGGGCGGCAGCATGCGCGTGCGCCGCAGCACCGCGTGGATGCGCGCCAGCAGCTCGCGCGCGGCAAAGGGCTTGGTCACGTAGTCGTCGGCGCCCAGTTCCAGGCCCAGGATGCGGTCGGCCTCGTCGCTGCGCGCCGTGAGCATGATGATGGGCAGCACCGGCGCCCCCGGGCCGCGCAGCTCGCGGCACAGGGTGATGCCGTCGGTGCCGGGCAGCATCAGGTCCAGCACCAAGAGGTCGATGCGCGTGCCCGCCAGCACCGCGCGCATCTGCCGCCCGTCGGCCGCCACGCTCACCTGCAGGCCCTGCTTGCGCAGGTACTGGGCCGCCAGCTCGCGGATGCCGGCGTCGTCGTCGACGATCAGTACATGGTCTTCAGGCTGCTGGTGCTGTTGCTGCATGGGGCCGATTCTCCGGGCAATGCGGGGGCATCCGCAGGGGGTTTGTATCCCAACTTGTCTGCGTGCGGTACCGACATGCCTGCACACCAAAAGGCCCCCGCAGGACAAATGCCCGATACCTGCGCTGGCTCCAATGCAGTCTTCCTGAACTTCACGAGGACGCCTTCCATGACACCGCAGTCTGCCATCGCCCGCCCCCTGCTGGCCGCGCTTGCCCTGCTGTCCGCCGCGCTGCCCGCCGGCGCCCAGCAGGCCGGCGCCGAACCCCGGGCCCCGCTGGGCCGCTGGGTCACCGAAAGCGGCAACCTCGAAGTGGAGATCGCCCCCTGCACCGCCGGCAGCCCCACCCTGTGCGGCAAGGTGGTGCGGGTCATGGCCAACCGCTCCATGGCCGGCCCCGGCCAGGCCGGCGAGTTCGCCGACAAGCGCCCCGCGCTGGGCATGACCATCCTCTCGGGCTTCAAGGAGAGCGGCGCCAACGAACACCAGGGCGAGATCTACAACCGCGAGAACGCCAAGACCTACAGCGCCACCCTCACCCCCGCCGGGCCCGACCAGCTGCGGGTGCACGCCTACGTGGGCATCGCGCTGTTCGGCAAGACCCAGGTGTGGCGCCGGCCCGCGCCCGCTGCCGCAGGGGCCCCGCCATGAGCACTGCCTGAGCTGCGCCTTTTTCCCATCCTCCCATCCCCCCTGTCCCTTCCCCTTTTTTCAGGAGAACTCCACCATGCCCCTTCCCCGCCGCGCCCTGTCGCTTGCCGTCGCCACGGCCCTTCTCGCCCTGGCCCAGGCCAGCGGCCATGCGCAGCCCACGCAGCTGCCGCCGCCCGACGCCACGGACCCGGTGGCGCTCAAGTTGATGCAGGGCTTTCCGCCCGCGCCCGACAAGCAGGTGCGGCTGGGCACCATCCTCAAGTACCCCAACGCCCGCTGGGCCCTGCACCACCTGCGCGAGCTGGGGCCCACCGCCAACATTGCGCGTGGCCCGGGCCCCGCGAGCGAACTGCAGGCTGCGCCGCGCGAGCTCGACGGCCTGGCCTTCCTCGACGACAAGGGCGCCCGCACCACGCTGGCCGAGTGGCAGAAGGCCACCTACACCGACGGCCTGCTGGTCATGCACCAGGGCCGCGTGGTGTACGAGCGCCACTACGTCGGCAACCAGCCGCACGTGCCGCATGTGCTGTGGTCCATGAGCAAGTCGCTCACCGGCCTGCTGGCCACCGAGCTGATCCGCGAGGGCCTGATCGACCCCGCCGCCCTCGTCACCCGCTACCTGCCCGAGCTGGCGGGCAGCGCCTGGGCCGACGCCACCGTGCAGCAGACGCTGGACATGACCACCGGCGTGAACTACGCCGAGGACTTTGCCAACCCCCAATCGGGCATCTTCCAGTACCTCATCGCCGCCGGCCTGGTGCCCGCGCCCGCCAACTATCCCGGTGCCAAGGCCATGCTCGACTACCTGCCCACGGTGCAGAAGGAGGGTGAGCACGGCAAGGGCTTTTATTACAAGTCGGTGGACACCGAGGTCATCGGCTGGATCCTGCAGCGTGTGACCGGCAAGCGCTTTTCCACCCTGCTGTCCGAACGCATCTGGGCCCCGCTGGGTGCCGAGCAGGACGGCTATGTGTGGGCCGACCCCACGGGGGCGCAGTCCACCAGCGTGGGCATCAACGCCACGCTGCGCGACCTGGGCCGCCTGGGCGAAATGCTGCGCCAGAACGGTTACTACAACCACAAGCAGGTCGTCTCCCCCGCCACCGTGGCCGAGCTGCGCAAGGGCGCCGACCCCGAGAAGTTCAAGGCCGCCGGCCAGACCATGCGCAACGGCTACTCGTACCACAACCACTGGTGGCTGCCGCACGACGTGGACGGAACGTTCGAGGCCAAGGGCCTCATGGGCCAGCACATCCACATCAACCCGGCCGCACAGCTGGTGGTGGTCAAGCTCTCGTCGCACCCCATCCCCAACACGGCGTTCACGCACAACTACGACCGTCTGGCCTTCGCCGCACTGGCTGGCGCCTTGCGCTGAGCGCTGACCCCTGCGCAGCCCCGCAGGGCCGGGGCTGCGCTTTTCCACAAGAAGACACTGCACAAGGAGACCTTCACCCATGCACCCCCAACCCTGGCTGGCCAGCTACGGCACCATCCCCGCCCACATCGACGCCGACGCGCACCGCTCCCTCGTGCACCTGCTCGACGTGGCCATGCTGCGCTACGCCCACCACCCGGCATTCACCAGCCTGGGGCAGACGCTGACCTATGCCGACGTGGACCACCTCTCCCGCGCGTTCGCGGCCTACCTGCAGAACGTGCTGCAGGTGCGCAAGGGTGACCGCATCGCCGTGATGTGCCCCAACCTCCTGGCCTTCCCCATCGTGCTGCTGGGCATTGCCCGGGCCGGGGGGGTGCAGGTCAACGTGAACCCCCTGTACACCCCGCGCGAGCTGGAGCACCAGCTGCACGATGCCGGCGCCAAGGTCCTCGTCATCTATGCCGGCGCCACCGCCACGCTGGCGGCCATCCAGGGCCGGGTGGACCTGCACAGAGTCATCACCGTGGAGCCTGGCGATGGTGGCCCGGCAGCGCTGCCCGGCCCGCCCGTGGATGCCGGCCTGGCGCTGCCCACCACGGCGCTGGCCAAGGCCCTGGCACAGGGCGCGGGCCTGTCCTTCAAGCCACTGCGGCTGGCGGGGGACGACCTGCTCTTTCTGCAGTACACCGGCGGCACCACGGGCCTGTCCAAAGGGGCCATGCTCACGCACCGCAACCTGGTGGCCAATGTGGAGCAGTTCAAGGCCTTCATGCCCGACGCCCTGCGCCCCGGGCAGGAGGCCATCGTCACCGCCATACCGCTGTACCACATCTTCGCGCTGATGGTGAACCTGGTCACCTACTTCTCGGTGGGCGCGCACAACTGGCTGGTGCCCAACCCGCGCGACCTCGACGCCCTGATCGGCGTGATGAAGGCCGCGCGCCCCAGCGTGTTCATGGGCGTCAACACCCTGTACGCAGGCCTGGCCGCGCACCCGCGCACGCAGGAGATCGATTTTTCCAACCTGCGGCTGGCGGGTGGCGGGGGCTCCGCCATCATCGCCTCGGTATCTGCCCGGTGGCAGGCCCTCACGGGCCAGTTCATCCGCGAAGGCTACGGGCTCAGCGAGACCAGCCCCGTCGTCACCTTCAACCCTGCCTACGTCGGCGAATTCACCGGCACCACCGGCCTGCCCCTGCCGTCGACCGACGTGCAACTGCGCGACGACAACGACCACCCGGTGCCCGTGGGCGCGGCGGGCGAGGTCTGCGTGAAGGGCCCGCAGGTCATGTCCGGCTACTGGCAAAAGCCCGATGCCAATGCCGCCGCCTTCACGGCAGACGGGTACTTTCGCACCGGCGACATCGGGCAGCTGGACGAGCGCGGCTTTCTCAAGATCGTGGACCGCAAGAAGGACATGGTCCTCGTCTCAGGCTTCAACGTCTTTCCCAACGAGGTCGAGGCCGTGGCCACCGGCTGCCCTGGCGTGCTCGAATGCGCCTGCATCGGCGTGCCCGACGACAAGACCGGGGAGGCCCTGCGCCTGTACGTGGTGCGCATGGCCGAGGTGCGCGTGAGCGCCCAGGACATTGCCGAGCACTGCCGCCGGGAGCTCACCCCCTACAAGGTGCCCCGGCAGATCGTGTTTGTCGATGCACTGCCCAAGTCCAGCGTGGGCAAGATTTTGCGGCGGGAGCTGCGCGAGCTGGCGTAGAGCCGCCGCGCCCGGCCGCCGCGCCGGTCGGTCACTGCACCAGCGTGGCCGTCAGCGTGATCTCCGGCACCGCGGCCAGCGCCTTCGACAGCGGGCAGTTGGCCTTGGCATCGGCCGCCAGCTTCTGGAAGGCCGCATCGTCCAGCCCTGGCGCCTTGGCCTTGAGCGTGAGCGCGATGCGGTCGATAACGAAGCCATCGCCCTCCTTGGTCAGCCGCACTGCCGCCGTGGTGTCGATCACCTCGGTGGCGATGCCCGCCTTTTCGGCCGCAAAGGCAAACGCCATGGTGAAGCACGAGGCATGCGCCGCACCCACGATCTCCTCGGGGTTGGTGCCCTTGCGGTCATCGCCAAAGCGGCTGCCAAAGCCATAGGGGTGCTTGTCGAGCGCACCGGTCTCGGTGCTCACCTGGCCCTGGCCGGTTTTGCCGGCACCTTCCCAATGAACACTGGCTTTCTTTTCAGACATGGTTCGGCTCCTGTAAATGCAAAGGGTCTATCGAACCATGCCCCGGTCGATCGGCCGGTCGGATGCGGCGGGCAAAGCGGGTGCGCAATGTCCTACAGGTACTCACCAGCGCGCAATGAGAAAAGGCCCTTGCGGGCCCTTTGAGGATGTGGGTGGCGGATCTGCCCAGCCCGATCAAGGCGCGCTCAGCACCTGCTGGCGCTTGGTTTCGTACTCACCCGAGGTGATCAGGTTGGCGTCGCGCATCTGCTTGAGCCACTGCAGGCGCGATTCCTTCTTGCTGGCAGATGCGGGCGCTGCGGCGGCAGCCGTTGCTGCAGGCGTGGGCTGGGCAGGGCTCACCACGGCCACGGTGGCGGGGGCGGGCACGCTTTGCGCTGGGGGGGCTGCTGCTGGCTCGGCAACGCGGCGCACTGGCCTGGCGTCGGACGCGAAAGGCATCGACATCGCGGCGGTGGCCGTGGGTGAAGCAGGCCTTGGCCCAGGCGCTGCTGCTGCGGGCGCTGCGGCGCGGGCCACCGGCTTGGAGTCGGGCATGAACGGCATCGTCACCGTGGCGCCTGCCGGCGCTGGCGCAGACCCGGGGGCGGGCGCGGTACCCGGTGCCGGGGCGGATGCAAGTGCCGGCACCGGCGTCGACACCGGTGTCGGGGTTGGTACAACGGCCGTCGCCACGCCGCCCGCCGGTGCGAAGGCCAGGCCTGGCTTCGCCGCAATCATCTTGGAGGCCAGCACCCCCTGGCGGCCCCGGGCCTCGTCGGTCTGGGTGAGGTTGCTGCGCGCCTGGAACAGGCCCATCTTCACCTCTTGCCACACAAAGTAGTTCTTGGCCGCCTGCACGTCGATGCTGATGGAGGCCTGGTTCTCGGCCATCGACTCGATGGTGTACCGGCCCGGTGCCACGTTCAGGTAGAAGAAGCTCTTGGGCCCCGTGTAGCCCAGGTTCTGGTTGTTGACGTTCACCGGCATGGAGATCGCACCGCCGAACAGCTCGTCGCGGAAGATGTACAGAGAGGCCGATTCGGCCTGGGGTGCGAACTGCTTGGCCTTGGCCTCTTGGTCCACGGAGGCCCTTGGCACCTGCGCGCAGCCCACCAGGGCCAGCGCGGCAATGAACAAGGCAAGCGCACGGAAATATCTCGTCAGGAAACGCATGATGGATGTTGGACTCTTTGTTGGGTGGTACTGCGCTCCCCACGCAGGCGGGCATACCCGCCCGCGCACTCTAGCATCGGGTTGCAACTGCTTACAGCGGGGTGCAGCAACTTAGGCGCGTGTGCCTATGGACTGTGCGGCGGGCACAACATCCCCCCTCTAGGCGATTGACGGGGCTCTTCAGGCAGGGCCAATTTGCGCCAGCCACCGCCCCGGCGCCATGCCCACCTGGCCCTTGAAGCGCCGCGTCAGGTGGCTTTGGTCGGCAAAGCCGCAGGCCGCCGCCACATCGGCCACCGCGCCGCCCTGCCGCAGGGCGGCCTGCACCTGGCGAATGCGCACCATGTTCAGGTAGGCGTGCGGGGCCATGCCATAGGTGGCGGTGAAGGCGCGCGTCAGGTGCGCGCGCGACAGCCCCGCCTGCGTGGCCAGGTCCTGCACCGTCACATCGTCGGCAAAGTGCGCATCCAGGTACTCGCGCACCAGGGCCATGCGCTGGCGGCCTGCGTCCAGGCCGGCCGTCGCCCAGGGCCGCCGCAGCTCGCCATGCCGGCCCAGCAGCGCCACCATGGCCGCGGCCGTGCGCTCCTCGCCGTGCAATGACTCCTGCCGCTCGGCCACCGCTGCCACGGCCTGTTGCAGCAGCAGCGCGCCCTGCGGGTCGTGCACCAGCGGCGCCTTGAAGTAGCGGGTGGCCATGCCGTGGCTGCGGCTGTCACCCGCAGCATCGCGGTCGCCCATCCACGCATGCACCAGCGCGGCATCCACATACAGCATGGAGTAGCCAAACCCCGCCTCCGTGCCCCGGCTGCCGTCGTGCGGCTCATCGGGGTTGAACAGGATCACATCGCCCGCCAGGCTGGCGTGGCGCGCACCCCGGCAGGCGAAGGTCTGCACGCCCGAGCGCGTGACGCCTATCGAATACGTTTCGTGGCTGTGCCGCTCGAACCGGTGCTGCGTGAAATGCGCGTTGAGCAGCGTGACCCCGCCCGAGGCCAGCGGCCGCAACTCGGCCCAGTCGCGCTGGCTGGGCGATGAGGGAGACGAAGAGGAGGAGGAGGAGCTTGGGTCCCCGGCGTGCATGCAACAAATGTACAAGACCGCCCTGCGCCTGGTGGCGACACTGCAGGCACCAACCCGCTCATCCACGCGGTAATGCCAACAACCAAAGCCATCCCATGCCTGACACCACCAGCAGCATCCCCACCCCCGTCCCAGCCATCGACCTGGCCCACAAGCTCACCCAGTTCACCGAGCACTGGGCCCCGCGCACCTTGGCCGAGTTCAACGGCCACGACATCATGGTCGCCAAGATCGAGGGCGAGTACCAGTGGCACAGCCACCCTGACACCGACGACTTCTTTCTCGTGCTGCAAGGCACCGTGGAGATCGACCTGCCCGGCGGCGCCATGGTCACCCTGCACCCCGGCCAGCTCTACGTGGTGCCCAAGGGGGTGGAGCACCGGCCGCGCGCCAGCGCCGAAGCGCATATTTTGCTCATCGAATCGACCGGCACGCCCAACAGCGGCGATGCGGCCACGGCTGCGCCGCGCAGGGTGCTGTAGGCAGGCCCTTCCCTCTGGCACGGCATTGGGCCGTTTGCCTACGCCATGCCGGCGCAGGCCCATGGACCATGGAGTTCCACCCCCAACACGACAAGGAGCACACCATGGCCCGAGACAACACCACCATCAACCACGACCTCAACCCCGATCCCATCACCGGCGCACCCGGCGCCCACCCCGTCGGCACCGGCATCGGCGCTGCGGGCGGTGCGGTTACCGGCGCGGCTGCTGGCTCGCTGGGCGGCCCCATCGGCACCGCAGTGGGTGCCGTGGTCGGCGCCGTCGTGGGCGGCCTGGCCGGCAAGGGTGCGGCAGAAGCCGTCAACCCCACGGCCGAAGACGCCTACTGGCGCGACGCCCATGGCCGCCAGCCCTACTACTCCGACGCGTACAACTACGAAGACTATGCGCCCGCCTACCGCCACGGCTACCAGAGCGTGATCGACGGGCGCAGCGACTGGGACGAGGCGCGCGGCCATTTGCAGACGCGCTGGGAGTTGGACCGTGCGACCAGCCGTCTGAGCTGGCAGGACGCCGAACCCGCAGCCAAGGCCGCTTGGGAGCGCGCGGACCGCATCTGGAAGCAGACCAAGCAAGAGTGATCAGCACGGCCTTGCTTGCCTTCAACCGCCTGACGTCGTTCGGGCGCCGCGCGGTGCTACGGCACTGTCTGCGGCTTCCTGACTGGTCTTGCGGTCGAATGCAAACGCCCATGAGCGCGGCTCGGAGCCGCGCCTAGCTGCAACTGATC
The DNA here is from genome assembly GCF_059415825.1 of Acidovorax sp. GW821-FHT10A04. Lineage (NCBI taxonomy): Bacteria > Pseudomonadati > Pseudomonadota > Betaproteobacteria > Burkholderiales > Comamonadaceae > Acidovorax > Acidovorax sp. GW821-FHT10A04. The sequence goes on along the minus strand of NZ_JBWKNZ010000002.1, from coordinate 419,884 downwards.
AGCCGATCACCTCAACCACCTTGCCGGTCGAATCCTTGATCGTCGTTTTCTCCACCACCCACTCCACCTGCGGCATCAGCGGCAGCACATAGCTGCCCTGGCGCGGCTGCAGCGTCTGCGCCAGTTGCTGCACCGTGGCATCGGTCAGGCGCAGCACCACGGCGTTATCGCCCTCGCCCTGCCACTCCACCGCATTGCCGCCATCGACGCCTGCAGCAGCAGGCTCCAGCAGCATCTGCCATTCATGCCCCGCCACCCGCAGCGGGCGGCCAAACGGCAGGCGCAGCGGCAGCAGGGCCACCAGTTCGTCCACCTGGCGGGCACCCAGGGTCACCTGCGTCAGCGGCTTGCGCAGCAGGCGTTTGGTCTGCTGCAGGCCCAGCACATCGGTGAACAAGAAGCCGCTGGCCGAGCCATCCCGCTGCAAGCCCTCGTCCACCTGCTGCTTCACGGCCGGGTGGGCCAGCAGCGAGGCGCGGCCCAGGTCCGTGATCCACAGCGGCATGTGCGGCAGCAGCGCATCGAGCAAATGGCGCGTGCGCCACTGCTTGGCCGCGCGCTCCTCGTCCAGCGTCAGGCCCACCACCTGTAAAAATGCCACGGACCCATGGGGCGTGGCCAGCAGCTCGGCCAGCTCCGGGTCGGTGGCAAAGCCCATGGAGCAGATCTGCGTGGCCTGGCCCAGCGCAATGGGGCCGTTGGCGGTCATCCAATCGCCGTCCTTGAACCGATTGCCGCTCTGGAACACATAGCGCGCCAGGTTCTGCAGAAAGTTAATCGCCCATACCGGGGGCTCGGCATCGGCCGCAGTGTCGGGCGCTATGGCCAGCCTGAAGGTCAGCTCGAACCCATAGCCGCTCACCTCCGGGTCATCGGACTCCTTGGCGTACAACTCGCTGAACCCATAGGTCACAAAGTGCCAGTGCGGCATCGGGTCGGTGCGTCGCCACGCGCTGATGCCGTCCAGCGGGTCCGGCCCGCCCAGCATGTAATTGATGATCGTGCCGTAGTGCTTGGGCTGCTGGCCAGGGTAGAGCTGGCCCAGCCGGTCGGAGATGGCGTCCCAGCCGGGGGAGGCATCGTCGGTATCGTCGATGGTGGTTGAGTTCATGTCTGTGAAATGCACGGGGACGAGAGCTGGTTTCAGTTGAAGCTTGCGCGATAGGTGACCGGGTCCAATGAACAGTGTTGTTCAAGCGCTCCCACCAAAGCAAACAAGCGGGGAGTCTTCCTGAACTCAAATAGGCGATACAGGTGGAATTGGTCTTTGGCTTTGCTTGAGAGCGTGAGCTCCCCCCTCGACACAAAGAACGGCGTGTCTTTACCAAACGTCGTGGTCTTCACTTCCACGAATCGCTCGCGACCGTCCGTTTCATACGACAGCACATCAAACCCTAGCCCATCACCTTTGGTGCGAGAGACGTGTTCCACACGGTCTGCGAGTTTTGGTTGGCCCAACTGGTTGAGTCGCCAGTGTTCATACTGGAGGACGAACTCTTCCCCCGCCAATCCGAGCGATTGGTTCCGTGCTTCCCGCTCCAGATAGTCTCTTTTGACTCCCGCGAAACTGAGAAGTGTTTGCGCCTCGGCGGCCCGGTGTTGTCTGATCGGTGCCTGCGCTTTCACCTGTGAGAAATCTGATTGCAAAGGAGCGATGGCAGGCTGTTGAACCGCAACCATCGCCGCTTGGTCAAGCGCTGGTCTCGCGCCTACTTGCGCTTCCAGCACGGTAAGCAAGAGCGCTTGAAAATTCGACCGTGATTGATAGCCCCGAATGTATGGGAACCCCAGCGCAAGCATGGCTGCACTGATGTTGCCGTGCTTGAACTCTATTGATCCATCTGAGCGGCCATTGAGTTTGGACTGCAGTGCGCGGCGGTGCGCTGTCTTGCTGTAGCTTTGGCCGGCAAGCTCCAACGTCAGCATGTGGAGGTAGTCTGCGACGATGGCCTCAACTTCTTCCCTCGACCAATCCATCCCCACCTCCTTCTCACATTGGGCCCCCTGATAGTGGGGTGCCGCGCTATTAGAGCACCGTCAACATTTCTGCGACCACAGCGAACTCCTCGTCCTCGCCAACCTCCAGCACGATCGTTTCAAATCCGGGGCTGTCCGTCTCTGGCCACAGCTCTATGCGCGTATGGCGCCACGTCCCATCCGCTGCCATAACCTTCTCACTTGAATATCGTTTGATGGTGTAGCTGCCGCCGGTTTCGGGATCATCGATGCTGCGGTGCTGAACCACCACAATCTTGCCGTTGCGAGTACCCCCTGGTGCTGCGCGGAAGAGGCACCAAGAGCCGTTGGGTATCCGCTTGTTCATGGACTCGCCCACCACTTGGGCTACAAAAAAGCCGGGCTGGTAGGGAATCCAGTCCGGTAGCTCGATCCAGTCTTGCGCACCTTGTTCGAGCGACTGCGATTCAGAGAATGAGCCGGCCGCAAATCGCAGGTCGATCAGCGGAGCTGCATTCTTTCCTGCGGCCCGTTCGGCAGCGGTCACCACAAGCAGTGGGATGACGTTGCTTGCTGGTGCTTTCGCAGCCACTGCCCTGTCAACATGTTCAACAAGTTGCTCCGTGATGACGCCACGCAAGCGCGAACGCAGGTACTCCGCCAGAGGGCGGTCTGTGCAGTACACAAAACACCCGCGCATTCCGCGCGTCATCAGTGTGCGGTATGTGTTCTTGATGATGCGGTCCGCCATCTCTCGGGCAGCGACAGGGTCCTTCTTCATCAGGGTTTTCAAACCCTTGATGGATTTGTCAGACCGGGCACGCCCGTCGGCATTTGGCTGTATCTGACCATCCTTGTACACAAGGTCCGGACCGATGATCACGCCAACATAGTCCAGCTCCAGCCCCTGACAGGTGTGGATGCAGCCCACCTGTTCCACGGAGCCGGGCGTCACAATCCAGAGGCTACCGTCTTGACTGAGATTCCAGCGGCGCTGATACCCGTACTCAGGGATATCGATGTCATATGCCTGCGGATCGGTCTTGCTAGGCCAGCCCCAGCAGTAACCCGCCACCACCCGGGCCTTATTGGCAGCTTGGTTCTTTTTGTGGATCAGCTCGTGCAACTCGGTCGGGCTGTCGACCACACGGAAGTCGTACTCTGTGGTGTCGAGGGTCTGATTGGCTGTGGAGCGAATGGCAAGGGTGTCGTCCAGCCACGCCATGTAGCCGTCCGATCCGCTGCATCGAAACTGCGATGCCAAGTTCAATTCGGTCACCTGCGCGTCTAGCGCGGCGGCCCACTTGCGCAACTCGCCGGTGTGCCCGATGTCCGAGATGGTGACGCGTTGATCGTCATCCACAAAGAACACACTGCACCGTGCCGAGGTGATGATCTCCTTGACTTGGTTTTCACCCAGGTTGCCGTACAGGCCAGACTTCTCGTTGAGCCGGTGCGCTTCGTCCACGAGCAGCGCATCGAAACTATCCGTCGCAGGATCGGTGAATCCGCCAGAGCCGCTGAACAGGTTGCTGATGCGGGTCTTCTTGAACGTACCCGTGAGCTTCGCTTCGAACACTGCGCGTGGCGCGGCGTTCTTCGATACATAGCGGGCATTCCGTCCCTTGCCGATCAGCGCCGCCAGCAGATTGATGGCCACCACCGATTTGCCGGTGCCGGGGCCGCCTTGCACGATGACCACCTGCTTCGGTCCGTTGACCGCCTTGGCCTCTGCCTCCAGCGCGCTTTCATAGACCAGCTTCTGGTCGTCGATTAGCACGAATTCGCTTTTACCTTGCAGCAGGCCGACCACGGCATCTGCCAGCATCTTCGATGGCTGGATGCGGCCATGCTCGATGCGGTACAGCAGGTTTTTGCTGTCCCCATGCCGCACATGCTGGCGAATGAAGGCCTGCAGCCGATCTCGCTCGGGCTTGAGAAATAGGGGCGCCTTGCCGATGTGGGGTGTGTAGCTCGGGTGGTCGATCACCCCATCGCGCTCTGGATAGTTGTGCAGGTAGGCGCACGGTTGCAGCACCATCCCATCATCTAGTACGGCGGTATTGAAGTCGTTGAGCAGTGCCGCGTAGGACCAGGCCTGGTACGAGGGATGCGCGCCTTCGCTTTCGCCGGCCCGCCCTCCTCGCCGCGCCCAAATGATCCCGTCTTTCTCACTCACGCGCGCTTCGGACCATTGCTTGAGTTCGACGATGACCACCTTGGGTTGGCGCTGCTCGTCCAAGCCCGTGATCAGGAAATCGATGCGCTTGGCCGTTTGCGGCACCTGGTACTCGATGGCCACGCCTGCATCGTCGGGAATCTCGTCGTCGTAAAGCACCTTCGCCATGTGCGACAGCGAATTGGTCCAAGACCGCAGCTCGGCGGGGCCAACGTTCTGGCCGGTAGCGTGCTTGTAGTGCTTGGAGACAACGTCTTCGATGCTGTCCGCAAATGCGTGCTGCAGAAACTTCCGCTTGTTGGCTTGGTAGATGATCACCCGCGATGCACTCCCCTGTACTTTGAACCGCTAGCCCCGGTCGCATTGCTGCAGACACCATTGGCAGAAGTATTGTGGTGCACATAAGGTTGATGGCTACAACTCGTCGTACTTGCGACTGCCGCCCCGCGCTTGTTCAGCGGGGTACTTCTGCTCATTGATCTCTACCTTCGCATTCGCAGCCTCGATCAAATCCACATCCAGCGCCATGGCCACAGCAGCACGTCGGTCATCTCATGCGCAAAGGCCCGCTTCTCGTCCCTCGGCAGGTCGGGGCTTCGCTCTACGGTCAGCCATTGAAAGTGGTCCAGCCGTTCGCCAAATGAGGGCCGATGCTAGATTCTTGGGCGAATGGAACTGGCACAGTTGTGCTGTTGCGCAAGGAAGACAGTCGCCCGATGGCGGGGTTTTTGCTGTGATAGGCCGAAGAGGCTTCTTCGTTTGCTTTTGTCGAGCTGAACTGGTGGGATGTGACTTGGGCAGAGTTGCGCTGGATGCGTCCGATTTACTTCTGAAAATTCTGCATGAACTTTGTGCCGTTTTTGCAGATTGATCAAGAGTGTTTGAGGGGCTTCTCAGAAGTCATTAAAATGGCGGCATCTATCAGGGAAACATCCAAATGCGTCCAAAATCTGGTCTACCAAAGCGAAAAGCACTAAGAAGCAAGCCCGAGTTTGAGTTCGGTTTGAAAGACAATCCTTCAAATTTGAAAATTAGTCACTCGAACATGCGAGGTAAAATGCATGTTGGTGGTTCAAATGTGATGTCTATGTTTTGTGGTTGTGGAGGGCTGGATTTAGGTTTTTTGGGCGGATTTTCATATCTGGGGAAGGAGTATTCGCCTTTGCCATTTAATATAGTGAATGCGATAGATTTTGATGAAAAATCCATTGAAACATATAAATTGAACATTGGTGAGCACGCTAGCGTTGGGGATCTTACGAAAATTAACGCCGTAGACCTTCCAAAAGCACGAGTGCTAATTGGAGGTTTTCCATGTCAAGATTTTTCATCTTCCGGCCCCAAGCTTGGTTTTGCTGGTAAGCGGGGGCAGCTGTATCTGGCCTTGGTAGATTACATGCGCGACCATAAGCCTGATATAGTTGTTGGGGAAAATGTACCCCATCTTGCGAGCCTAAACGGCGGAGAATATCTTAAGGCTATCCTGAATGATTTTGAGGCTGAGGGCTATAATTTTGAAGTATGGAATTTGTTTGCGCCAGATTACGGTCTTTCCCAAAGTCGAAGGCGTTTATTTATGGTGGGCGTTCGAAAAGAACTTGGAGGGCCTCCAAAACCACCGATTCCTGTCAATGTGAATCATTATCGTCCAATTGAAGATGCGATTGGTGATTTGGTCTCAATAACGGATGAAAAAATTACAAATCAAAGTCAGTATTTTATGGCGACAAAGGCTACTGCGGGTGGGGGGCAAGGGGATCATGCAAATCAAGCGGGACAGTTAGCCTATTGTATCCGAGCCAATGCCAAAGCCCGCATTCAATTTCACTATGAATTGGAGAGGCGGCTAACTGTTCGTGAATGCGCTCGCCTTCAGTCTTTTCCTGATGAATTTGTATTTCCGTTTGCTGCCATGACAAATATGACACAAATTGGCAATGCTGTGCCTCCAACGTTAGCTCATCATGTCGCAAGAGTTGTTGCGGAATATATTTCGCAGATTGATCGAGGCGAGTTTATTCAGTGGAATAATCGCTCTATCGAGGAGCGGATGCAAGATCTAGGTAAGCGCCGTCGGTTGCCCTCTGTTAAAAAAACACAGCTTGCACTTTTCTCTTAAGGAAATCGAATGCCAATGGGAAAAGATGCTGAGTACATTAGTATTATACTGACCCCCCTTGCTGAGTGTACCAACTACAAACCAGCCTTTGGTCAGGCTGGAAACGACGGCATAGATTTGCCACAGTTTCAGGCTTTGTATGGTGGTGACCCTCTCTATCACTGGATTGGATTGGATTCCAATCTAATGTATGCTGCGCATAAAGCTGCAGGTGGTATGACGTCCATCTATCGGCAGCTTGGAATTGGCTGCGAAAGATTGCTCCGAAAGGTCATTCAGGATAATCTTGGAATTTCAAATGAGCAGATTGCTTGGTCGTACATGTACGACAAAGGTAATGGGCAAATGGCAGTTCATACCCTTGACGCCAAGATAGAGCTAGCTGATATTCAGGATCTGCCTAGAAGGAGAATTGTCCAAAGTTGGATAAATAAATCTGCGATAGGCCTTGGTCTTCCGGCAGCGCGTGCAGCATCCTTGACCGGGGCTGCATTCGAAATTCGACAAGGTTATAAAAGTGCAGATTCAAAACGACAAGGGGCTGATTTACGTTTTGGGCTGAGAGCATATAATGATGTGAATTTACTACCGGTTATATGCATTGTTTCTACCCAAGCTAGCGATACGGTTTGTCGACGTTATCGAGACGCAACGCTACTCGTATTGCTTGGAACGCGAGAAGGAGATCTCAGCACATTCGCTTTCTTTCGCGATGTGATAGGTTACGATCTGGCTAATTTCTTCGAACGCAATACCACGAAAATTCGCAGAGAGTTCACTGCTATCATCCAGCAGTTGCTAAGTCCATAATTTTACAGCACGACGGTCGCCGCCGATATGATTGGCGAAACGCTAACATGCCGGCGTTTTCAAGTGCCATTTCGTTTTCAGTGGTTCGCTGGCACATTATTCAGGTGGTAGCCTATCGGGAGGCGTCGGACCGCAGTGGGCATTGCGTTGGCGCTCTTTGCAATGACTACTGCTTGGTGGACTTGCGACTGCTCCCCCGCGCCTGATCCGCAGGGTATTTCTGCCCATTGATCCCCACCTTGGCATTCGCAGCCTCGATCAGATCCACATCCAGCACAGTGGCCATCTGCACCAGGTACAGCAGCACATCCGCCATCTCATGCGCAACGGCCTGCTTCTTGTCCGCTGAGAGATCGCGGCTCTGCTCCTCGGTCAGCCACTGAAAGTGCTCCAGCAGTTCGCCGGCCTCCACGATCAGAGCCGATGCCAGGTTCTTGGGCGAATGGAACTGGCCCCAGTCGCGCTGCTGCGCAAAGTCTTGCAGGCGCAGGGCCAGTTGCTGGAGCGATGCGGGGTCTTGGGATTGGGGCATGCCGGGTGATCGTCTTTCTCCGCGTCAGCGGCAGTTCTCTGCCACGTCGCGCTGTGCTGCGGCCATTTCCGATTGGCGCCTGCTGTCGTCCAGGTACTGCTTGTCGCCCTTGTTGTCGTACTGGAACACGGGGCGCGCTGTCTTGAGGGTGCCCAGGTTGCGGCGCGCGGAGTTGCAGCGGGATGAGCGGTTGTACGCCTCGGCCTGCTGGCGCGCCTGTTGGGCGGCCTGGGCGTCGGCGGTTTGCGTACTTCCCGTGCCGGCTCCGGTGCTGCCTGCGTAGGGCGAGCGCTGCCGCGCTGGCGGGGCACTGGGCGGAAGGGGGTCGCTGGAGGGCGGGGTGACCTTGATGTTGACGCTGCCCCCGGTGCCGCCGCTCATGTGGCAGGGCTGGTCCTGGAAGGCGGTCTTGCCATCAGGCTGGGTGCATTTGTACGTTTGCGCCCAGGCGGGCGATGCGGCGGCGGCGGTCAGTGCCAGTGCGGCGACAGCGGCAGCGATGGTGGTGAGTGGCTTGGGCATGGCGTGGCGAGTCGAATGATGGAGGTCAGGGTCGAGACGGGCCTATTACAGCACCAGAAAGGACAACGCCCGGCATGGGCCGGGCGTCTTCGGTTCAAGCGGTGCTTGATGGATGGGTGCTGGTCGGATATCCAACCAGCCAAGCATCAAACGTCGATATTCCCCGCGCGCAGCGCGTTGGTCTCGATGAAGTCGCGGCGCGGCTCCACCTCGTCGCCCATGAGCATGGTGAACACGCGGTCGGCCTCGATGGCGTCGTCGATCTGCACGCGCAGCAGGCGGCGCACGTTGGGGTCCATGGTGGTTTCCCACAGCTGCTCGGGGTTCATCTCGCCCAGGCCCTTGTAGCGCTGGCGACTGGTGCTGCGTTCGGCTTCGCTGATGAGCCACTTCATGGCCTGGCGGAAGTCGCCGACCTTTTCTTCCTTCTGCTTTTCGCCTTCGCCGCGCAGGGCCTTGGCGCCCTCGCCCAGCAGGCCGCGGAAGGTTTCGGCGGCCTCGGCCAGGGCCTGGTAGTCGGCGCCGTGCACAAAGTCTTGGGTGATCACGCTGCTCTTGATGTTGCCGTGGTGGCGGCGACTGATGCGCAGCAGGGGCTTGTCGGTGCGGGCGTCGAACTCGCCGGCCACTTCGGCGGGGGCGCCGGTGGTGTTCAGCTCGCGCAGCTTGGCCTGCAGGGCCACGGCGCTGGTTTCGGCCTCGGCCACGGTGTCGAGCTTCAGGCTCACACCGTCGGCCACGGCGCGCAGGGCTTCGGCGTCCATGAAGTTGCTGAGGCGGGCAATCACGCTTTCGGCCACCTGGTGCTTGCGCGCCAGTTCGCCCAGGGTCTCGCCGGTCAGCACCTGTGGGTTGGCGCCGCCGGTGCTCACGCTGGCGTGGTTCAGCGCAATGCGCAGCAGAAAGCCGTCGAGCGCGGGCGCGTCCTTCAGGTACAGCTCTTCCTTGCCGGCCTTCACCTTGTACAGCGGTGGCTGGGCAATGTAGATGTGGCCGCGCTCGACCAGCTCGGGCATCTGGCGGTAGAAGAAGGTGAGCAGCAGGGTGCGGATGTGGGCGCCGTCAACGTCGGCGTCGGTCATGATGATGATGCGGTGGTAGCGTAGCTTGGCCACGTCGAAGTCATCGCCACCGGTGGTGCCGCCGGCCTTGCCGATGCCGGTGCCCAGGGCGGTGATCAGCGTCAAAATCTCGTTGCTGGTCAGCAGCTTTTCGTAGCGGGCCTTTTCCACGTTCAGGATCTTGCCGCGCAGCGGCAAGATGGCCTGGAACTTGCGGTCGCGGCCCTGCTTGGCAGATCCACCGGCGGAGTCACCCTCGACGATGTAGATTTCGCACAGGGCGGGGTCTTTTTCCTGGCAGTCTGCCAGCTTGCCGGGCAGGCCCATGCCGTCGAGCACGCCCTTGCGGCGGGTCATTTCGCGGGCCTTGCGGGCGGCTTCGCGGGCGCGGGCGGCCTCCACGATCTTGCCGCAGATGATCTTGGCGTCGGCCGGGCGCTCCTGCAGGTAGTCGGTGAGCAGCTTGCCCACGATGTCTTCCACGGGGGCGCGCACTTCGCTCGATACCAGCTTGTCCTTGGTCTGGCTGCTGAACTTGGGCTCGGGCACCTTCACGCTCAGCACGCAGCACAGGCCTTCGCGCATGTCGTCGCCGGTGACTTCGACCTTGGCCTTCTTGGCAAACTCGTTTTCTTCGATGTACTTGTTGATGACGCGGGTCATCGCGGCACGCAGGCCGGTCAGGTGGGTGCCGCCGTCCCGCTGGGGGATGTTGTTGGTGAAGCACAGCACCTGCTCGCTGTAGGCGCTGTTCCACTGCATGGCCACTTCCACGCCGATGTGCGTGCCGGGGATGCCGCCGTACGTCTCTGCCGGGCGTTCGCCTGCGGCGTAGAACGAGTTGGGGTGCAGTACCGTCTTGCCCTTGTTGATGAACTCGACAAAACCGCGCACGCCGCCGGCGCCCGAGAAGTCGTCTTCCTTGCCGCTGCGCTCGTCCTTGAGGCGAATGCGCACGCCGTTGTTCAAAAAGGACAGCTCGCGCAGGCGCTTGGCCAGGATCTCGTAGTGGTAGTCGTTGTTCTCTTTGAAGATCTCGGTGTCGGGCAAGAAGTGCACTTCAGTGCCGCGCTTTTCGGTCTCGCCGGTCACCTTCATGGGGCTTACTTCGAAACCGTCCACGGTGTCGAGCAAACGGTCTTGCACAAAGCCGCGCGCAAACTCGATCTGGTGCACCTTGCCTTCGCGGCGCACAGTCAGGCGCAGCCATTTGGAGAGGGCGTTCACGCAGCTCACGCCCACGCCGTGCAGGCCGCCCGATACCTTGTAGCTGTTCTGGTTGAACTTGCCGCCGGCGTGCAACTCGGTCAGCGCGATTTCGGCGGCGCTGCGCTTGGGCTCGTGCTTGTCGTCCATCTTCACCCCGGTGGGGATGCCGCGGCCGTTGTCGGTGACGCTGATGGAGTTGTCGGAGTGGATGGTGACGACGATGTCGTCGCAGTGGCCGGCCAGGGCCTCGTCGATGGAGTTGTCGACCACCTCGAACACCAGGTGGTGCAGGCCGGTGCCGTCGGACGTATCGCCGATGTACATGCCGGGGCGCTTGCGCACGGCCTCCAGGCCTTCGAGGATGGTGATGGAGCCTTCGCCGTAGCTTTCGCTGGCGCCGGCCTGGTTGGTGTCGATCTTGTGCGGAACGGGCTCACCAGTGCCGGTGGGTTCTGGCTCGGGCAGGTTGTTGTCAGCGGTCATGGTGGGCCTTGGGATCCGTGGAGGCCCGGGGGGCCTCCGATGTGTCTGTCAATAAGGTTCAAATAGGGCTCTGGTCCCCATCATATGGGGGCGAGCAGCTATCAAATCAATAGCTCGTGCGGGGTGCCCGGCGCGCAAGGCGACAAGGGCACGGCGCAGGGCTAGATGCGCATCGGCATCACCACGTACTTGAAGCTTTCGTTGTCGGGGATGGTCAAGAGCGCGGAGCTGTTGCCGTCCGAGAGCTCCACCTTCACCATGTCCTGGCCCATGTTGGCCAGGGCGTCGATGAGGTAGGTCACGTTGAAGCCGATCTCGATGGTGTCGCCACCGTAGTCGATGTCGAGCTCGTCCACGGCCTCTTCCTGCTCGGCGTTGTTGGACGCCACGCGCAGGGTGCCGGGCTCCAGGTTCAGGCGCACGCCCTTGAACTTGTCGCTGGTCATGATGGCGGTGCGCTGCAGGCTGGCCAGCAGTGGGGCACGGCCCAGGGTGATGCTGTTCTTGTGGTTCTTGGGGATGACGCGGTTGTAGTCGGGGAACTTGCCCTCGACCAGCTTGGTCACGAACTCCATGCCGCCAAAGGTGAACTTGGCCTGGTTGTTGGCGAACTGCATCTCGATGTGGGGCTGGTTCTCGCCGCCGGCGTCGGACAGCAGGCGCTGCAGCTCGATCACGGTCTTGCGCGGCAGGATGACTTCCTGCTTGGGCACTTCCACATCGAGCGTGGCGCTGGCAAAGGCCAGGCGGTGGCCGTCGGTGGCCACCAGGCTCAGCTGTTTGCCCTCGGCCACGAACAAAATGCCGTTGAGGTAGTAGCGGATGTCCTGCACTGCCATGGCAAACGACACCTGGCCCAGCAGGTCCTTGAGGGTTTTTTGCGGCACGGCGAACACGGGGCCGAAGGCGGCCGACTCCTGCACCAGCGGGAAGTCCTCGGCCGGCAGGCTTTGCAGGGTGAAGCGGCTCTTGCCGCCCTTCAAGATCAGCTTGGACTGGGCCGATTCGAGGCTCACCGTCTGGTCGCTGGGCATGGTGCGCAGGATGTCGATGAGCTTGCGCGCACCCACGGTGGTGGTGAAGTCGCCCGTGTCGCCACCGAGCTCGGCGGTGGTGCGGATCTGGATCTCGAGGTCGCTGGTCGTCAGCTGCAGCGCGTTGCCGGTCTTGCGGATCAGTACGTTGGCCAGGATGGGCAAGGTGTGGCGGCGCTCCACGATGCCAGCCACCGATTGCAGAACCGCGAGTACCTTGTCTTGTGTTGCCTTCAGGACGATCATGTCATCAACCCCTTGCTTGTGGATCTTTTTTGGAACGGTGCGGGCAGCGGCACGGGTTGTGCCCCCCTGCTGCCCCTAAACCCCCCATTTTGCCTTGTAAGGACGTGTTCTATTTGGCAGTGTGGCGCCGAACAAGTTCTTACATCAAAGGCCAGGAGGGAACGCATGGTGGCTCAGCCCTTCAACGTCTGTTCCAGCACGTGCAGCTGCTGGTTCAGTTCGGTCAGCTGCTGGCGCTCGCCCGAAATCTTGCGCACCGCGTGCAGCACCGTGGTGTGGTCGCGCCCGCCGAAGAGTTCGCCGATCTCGGGCAGGCTCTTTTGCGTGAGCTCCTTGGCCAAGTACATGGCGATCTGGCGCGGGCGGGCAATGCTGGCCGGGCGCTTCTTGCTGTACATGTCCGCCACCTTGATCTTGTAGTAGTCGGCGACGGTCTTCTGGATGTTTTCCACCGAGATCTGGCGGTTCTGGATGGACAGCAGGTCGCGCAGCGCCTCGCGGGCCAGCTGGATGGAGATTTCCTTCTGGTTGAAGCGCGAGTACGCCAGGATCTTGCGCAGCGCGCCTTCGAGCTCGCGCACGTTGGAGCGCACGTTCTTGGCCACGAAGAAGGCGACTTCCTCGGGCATCTCGGTGCCTTCGACGCGTGCCTTGTTGATCAGGATGGCCACGCGCATCTCGAGCTCGGGCGGCTCGATGGCCACGGTGAGGCCCGAGTCGAAGCGCGAGACCAGCCGCTCGTGGATGTTGGCCAGGCCCTTGGGGTAGGTGTCGCTGGTCATCACGATGTGGCTCTTCTTGGCCAGCAGGGCTTCGAAGGCGTTGAAGAATTCTTCCTGCGTGCGGTCCTTGTTCGCAAAGAACTGCACGTCGTCGATGAGCAGCAGGTCCAGCGAGTGGTAGCGCTCCTTGAACTCGTCGAAGGTGCGGCGCTGGTAGGCCTTAACCACATCCGACACGAATTGCTCGGCGTGGATGTAGAGAACTTTGGCGTCGGTCTTGTCGGCCAGCAGGCGGTTGCCCACAGCGTGCACCAGGTGGGTCTTGCCCAGGCCCACGCCGCCGTAGATGAACAGCGGGTTGTACAGGTGGCCGGGCATGCCCGCCACGTGCATGGCGGCCGAGCGTGCCATGCGGTTGGCCGTGCCCTCGACCAGGGTCTCGAAGGTGAGGCCGGCGTTCAGGCGGTTGCGGAAGGCGCCGGCCGATTCGTCGGGGGTGCTGCTGCCGCTGTTGCCGTTGCCGGAGTTGCTGTTGTTGTTGCTGCTGCCCTGCCCCTGGCCCTGCTGGTCGTTGTGCGAAACCGGGGTCTGCGTGCCCGCTGCGTTGGGGCGCACGTAAGTGCGGGTAACGGCTTCGCGCTGAGCGAGCGCTAACTCCAGCGTGACGGGCTGGCCGTACAGGTCTTCGAGCAGCAGCGAGATGCGCTTGGCGTACTGGGCCCGGATCCAGTCGAGCTTGAAGCGGTTGGCGACGAACAGCGTGACCTTGGAGAAGTCTTCGGTCACCTGCGCCACGAGGGGCTTGATCCAGGTGTTGAACTGCTGCTCTGGCAGGTCTTGCGCCAGTTGTTCTAGGCAGGCCTGCCACAGGCCCTGGCCTGCGTCGGCCCCGGGGTTGGATGCGGAGCTGCTGGAGGGTTCCTCGGTCATTTATCGGGTGATTCTTTTTGTGGATAGGAGGAACGGTGCTGGGCCTGGCATTGTAGCTTGTCAAGGAGTTATCCACAATTTGAAAGGCCGGTTTCTCCAATGGGCTCGCACCCCTTGCGAGGGGGTCGGAAACGGCATTTTGAACCCCTGATTCCAGCGCGCCACAGGGTCTTCCCTGCCGCGGGCATTGCCAGCGGGGCACAAGCCTGCGATAATTTTGGGTTTCCCTGAATGTGTTCAGGGCGATTTGACCGGGCGTGCCGTTATTTCTGCGCAGCAGTCCGGAACTGAACCTCAAGGAATAGAGCACCATGAAACGTACTTACCAGCCCTCCAAGACCCGCCGCGCCCGCACCCACGGTTTCCTCGTCCGCATGAAGACCCGCGGCGGCCGCGCTGTCATCAACGCACGCCGCGCCAAGGGCCGCAAGCGCCTGGCCGTCTAAGGCCGGCAAGGTCCTGGGCCTGCACCCCGGTTTGCACCGTCAGGTACCAAACGGGGGCGCTTGCATGCAACGGCTGAAAACCCGTCCGCAGTTCCAGGCCGCCATGGCGGGGGGCACCGTTTCCCGTACCGCCCATTTTGCGCTGCACCGCCTGGTGCTGGGCGCCGACGGCACTGCCACGACTGGCGGTGCCGTTGTCGTTGCGCCCGGCGAACCCGCCACGGCAACCGCCGCGCAGCCCGCTGCAACGGTACCTTCCCCAGGGCCCGGCACCTCGCCGCAGGCCCTGTTCGGTGTTTCCGACGACGTCTGGCTGGGTGCCATGGTGCCCAAGCGCTGGGCGCGCCGCGCGGTCACGCGCAACACCATCAAGCGGCAGATCTACACGGTGGGCGCTACGTTCGAGGCGCGCCTGCCCCAGGCCGCCCACGTGGTGCGCCTGCGCAGCACGTTCGACCGCAAGCAGTTCATCAGCGCCACGTCCGACCAGCTCAAGGCGGCGGTGCGGGCCGAGCTGCTGCAGCTGTTCGGCTACGCGGCCAAGCGTTCGGGCCAGGCCCCGGGCGCCGGTGGCGATGCGGGCAAAGGCAGCGGCAAGGGCCAGGGCGGTAGCAGAAGCGACAAAAGCCCCAGCGCGCCGCGGGTGTCGGCGGTTGCGCCATGATGCGTGCGCTGCTCATCGGGGTGGTCAAGGGCTACCGCCTGTTCCTGAGCCCCTGGCTGGGCTCGGCCTGCCGCTTCGAGCCGACCTGCTCCGTGTATTCGCTGCAGGCGCTGGAGCAGCATGGCGCGGCGGCTGGCAGTTATCTCACGGTGCGCAGGCTGGTACGCTGCCACCCCTGGTGTGACGGGGGCCATGACCCGGTCCCGCAGGAGCTGCCGCGCAGCATGCGGCTTTTTTCGCGCTTCACTGCGTCGTCCACCACTCCAACATCCTCACCAAAGAAGTCTTCATGAACGACATTCGCCGCACCATACTGTGGGTGATTTTTGGCTTTTCCATGGTTCTGCTGTGGGACAAGTGGCAGTTGCACAACGGCAACAAGGCCACCTTTTTCCCCACCGCAGCCCCCGTGGCAGCGCCTGCGCCTGCGGGCACCGCCTCGGCTTCGGCCGGCGCTGCGAGCGTGCCTTCGACCACCAATGCGTCGGCGCCCGCCACCGCATCGGCCCAGGGCGCAGCGGCCGTGCCTGGCCAGCCGGCTCCCACGGCAGCGCCTGCCACGCGTGAGCGCGTGCAGGTGACGACCGACGTCTACCGCCTCACCTTCGACAGCGAAGGAGGCTCGCTGACGCATGCCGAACTGCTCAAGCATGCCGACATCGGCGACAAGAGCGGCAAGAACTTCCTGCTGCTGGACGAGAGCGCGAACCGCGTGTACGTGGCGCAGACCGGCCTGATCGGCGGCGCCTTCCCCACGCACAAGACGCTGATGACGGCCGTGGCCGGCCCGCGCGAGCTCAAGGACGGGCAGGACGAGCTGTCCATCCGCTTCGAATCGCCCGAGCAGGGCGGCGTGAAGCTGGTCAAGACCTGGACCGTGAAGCGCGGCGCCTACGACATCGCCGTGAAGCACGAAGTGGTGAACACCGGCACGGCCCCTGTGTCGCCCGAGCTGTACCTGCAGCTGGTGCGCGACGGCAACAAGCCGCCAGGCGAGTCGTCGTTCTACTCCACCTTCACCGGCCCTGCGGTCTACACCGAGGCCAAGAAGTACCAGAAGGTCGAGTTCAAGGACATCGAGGCCGGCAAGGTCGACATCCAGAAGGATTCCACCAATGGCTACGTGGCCATGGTGCAGCACTACTTCGCCACAGCTTGGCTGCTGGGCAACGACATCCCGCGCAACCTGTTCATGCGCAAGGTGGACACCAACCTGTACTCGGTGGGCATGATCACCCAGTTGGGCGCCATCGCCCCCGGTGCCAGCAAGACCGTGGACGCGCGCCTGTTCGCCGGCCCCCAGGTCGAGAAGACGCTGGAAGCCCTGAGCCCCGGCCTGGAGCTGGTCAAGGACTATGGCTGGCTGACCATCCTGTCCAAGCCGCTGTACTGGCTGCTGGACCAGCTGCACAAGATCCTGGGCAACTGGGGCTGGGCCATCGTGGCGCTGGTGCTGCTGCTCAAGATCGCCTTCTACTGGCTCAACGCCAAGGCCTACGCGAGCATGGCCAAGATGAAGGCCATCAACCCCAAGATCATGGAGATGCGCGAGCGCCTGAAGGACAAGCCGCAGCAGATGCAGCAGGAGATGATGCGCATCTACCGCGAGGAAAAGGTCAACCCCATGGGTGGCTGCTTCCCCATCATGATCCAGATCCCGGTGTTCATCGCCCTGTACTGGGTGCTGCTGTCCAGCGTGGAAATGCGCAACGCGCCCTGGGTCCTGTGGATCCATGACCTCTCGGCACCGGACCCGTTCTTCATCCTGCCGCTGTTGATGACGGTCAGCTCGCTGCTGCAGACGGCGCTGAACCCCGCGCCACCAGACCCGCTGCAGGCCAAGATGATGTGGTTCATGCCGCTGATCTTCAGCGTGATGTTCTTCTTCTTCCCGGCCGGCCTGGTGCTGTACTGGCTGACAAACAACATCCTGTCGATCGCGCAGCAGTGGCTCATCAACACCCGCATGGGCGTGCCCCCGCAGTTCAACCTGCCCAAGTTCAAGTGATCACCGCCTGATCGCTGAATCCCCCGAAAGGCCGCGCAAGCGGCCTTTTTCAATCCATACCGCTAAAGTCACCCCCATGCTTGCCCGCCACGCCGACCCCATCGTTGCCATTGCCACTGCCCCGGGGCGCGGCGCCGTGGGCATCGTGCGCGTGTCCGGCAAGGGCATCGCGGCGCTGGTGCAGGCCCTGTGCGGGCGCGACCTGCGCCCGCGCGAGGCGCACTACCTGCCGTTTCGCGATGCCGAGGGCCAGGCCATCGACCAGGGGCTGGCGCTGTACTTTCCGGCGCCGCATTCCTATACGGGCGAGGACGTGCTCGAGCTGCAGGCCCATGGCGGCCCGGTGGTTTTGCAGTTGCTGGTGGCGCGCTGCCTGGAGGCAGCGGCTGCGGCGCAGGCCGAGGGCGGCCCCGCCGTGCTGTCCGGGCTGCGCGTGGCCGAGCCCGGGGAGTTCACCGAGCGTGCCTTCCTCAACGACAAGATCGACCTGGCGCAGGCCGAGGCGATTGCCGACCTGATCGACGCCTCCACCTCGGCGGCGGCGCGCAGTGCGAGCCGCTCGCTCACGGGCGCCTTCTCCAGCGAGATCCATGCGCTGCGCGACGCGCTGATCCACCTGCGCATGCTGGTGGAGGCGACGCTGGACTTCCCCGAGGAGGACATCGACTTCCTGAAGCAGGCCGATGCCCAGGGCCAGCTCGACCGGCTGCAGCAGACCCTGGCGCGCGTGCGCCAGCGCGCGCAGCAGGGCGCGCTGCTGCGCGAGGGCATCAAGGTGGTGATCGCCGGCCAGCCCAACGCGGGCAAGAGCTCGCTGCTCAACGCGCTGGCCGGGGCGGAGCTGGCCATCGTGACCCCGATCGCCGGCACCACGCGCGACAAGGTGCAGCAGACCATCCAGATCGAGGGCGTGCCGCTGCACGTGATCGACACCGCCGGCCTGCGCGACAGCGAGGACGAGGTGGAGCGCATCGGCATCGCCCGCGCCTGGGACGAGATCGCCGGGGCCGATGCGGTGCTGTTCTTGCACGACCTGTCGCGTGCGCACACGGCCGCCTATGCCGAGAGCGATGCGGCCATCGCTGCCGACATGGCGCAGCGCCTGCCGGCGTCGGTGCCGGTGATCGATGTCTGGAACAAGATCGACTGCGTGGACCAGGCCGCAGCCACCCGGCTGCAGGGCCCGGGCCGCTCGGTGCAGCTGTCGGCGCGCATGGGAACGGGCCTGGAAGACCTGCGCCGCACGCTGCTGGAGGTTGCCGGCTGGCAGTCGGCGCCCGAGGGCGTGTACATCGCCCGTGCGCGCCATGTGCAGGCGCTGCAAGCGGTGGCCGCGCACCTCGATGAAGCGCACATGCAGTTACAGGCGCGGGCCCCGGCCCTTGACATCCTGGCCGAAGAATTGCGCCTGGCGCAGAACGCGCTGGGGGCCATTACGGGGGAGTTCACGTCCGATGACCTGCTGGGTGTGATTTTTTCGAGCTTTTGCATCGGCAAGTAGCCCGCGGGAGCCACCTGGCTGGGCGCTTTTGTTGTAAACGGACGTAAACAGCGCTTGTGCGCAACCTGTAACAGGGTTACTTTAAGAACAACCATGAACGTTCTATCCCCCGCTGCCACCAAAGCCGATCTGCAGGGCCTGATCGATGCCATCGCCCAGGCCAGCGCCGACGACAGCATGACCAACCCGCTGACCCCTGCGCAGTGGGACACCGTCGCTTCGTACCTGCTGCCCTGCATCCTGCCCACGGGGCATGTGCTGTTCACCCAGGGTACCAGCGACCGCACCCTGTACTTCGTGGAAAGCGGCAGCCTGAGCGTGCACTTCCAGGACGAGAAGGAGCGCCTGCGCCTGGCCATCGTGGGCCCGGGCTCCGTGCTCGGCGAAGGGGCGTTCTTTTCGCACCGGTCGCGCAGCGCCACGGTGCAGGCCACCGGGCCTTGCAAGCTGTGGAGCCTGACGGCCATCCGTTTCACCGAGTTGACCAACCGGCAGCCCGCCATTGCCCTGGGGCTGGCCATGGCGGCCGGCTCGGTGCTGGCCAAGCGCCTGGGCAATCGCCGCCGGCGCGTTGCGGCGACCTGACACCGCTGTCGGCCGGCACCGCTTTCGGTACCGGCGGCATCGTTGGGGGTGCAGGGCTCGCGGTACACTCGAATCGGACAACCCACTGCAGGTGTACTCCGAGGAAAGCAAGCCATGTCACTGTTCAGCTGGTTCAGCCGCAAACCGGTACCGCCCAAGCCCCGGCCCAATGCGGCATCGGAGCCTTCGGGCCTGCTCAACGCCGATGCCACGGTGCCCCTGGCTGCCGGCCGCCAGGGCAAACCCCTGGTCGACGCGCTGCCGCCCGAGCACGCCGCCAACCGCAAGAACGAGCGCATGGAGCGCCGCGAGCTGCTGTACACCGTGGTGCGCGACGCCATGGTGCGCGCCGGCGTGCTCTCGGCCAGCTACAAGTTCAAGGTGCTGTCGCTGGACCAGCGCGGCCGCCAGTTCCTGGTGATGATGGACCTGGCGCGCGAGTACGGCGGCGAGACGGTGCGCCTGTCGGAGATCGAGGCGCTGATCGCCCAGACCGCCAAGACGCGCTACGACATCCTGGTGACCGCCGTGTACTGGCGCATCAATGACCATGTGGCGGTGGGCATTCCGCAAAAGGGCATTGCCCCGCTGGGTGCCGCCCTGCCCGTGGGCACGCAGGCCCCGGCCGCTGCCGCCGCCGTGCGGCGCCCGTTGCCTCCGGTGTCGGCCCCGGCCCCGCTCACGGCCACGCCGTCGGCCCCGATCTCGCGCCCGGCACCGCTGCGCGCCGCCGCGCCCGTGGCCACCGCCCCGGCTCCGCTGACGGGCACGGCCGCACCGCGCTCGCCCACGCCGGTGGACTACGAAGCCACCCGCCCTGTGCCGCGTTTCGAGCCCATCGAGGCCGACGAAGTGGCGGCCTTCAAGCGCGCCCTGGCCGATGCCGCAGGCACCAACCCCGTACCCGTCACCCCGGCACGCCCGGGCGGTGCCCCGGTGCGCTCGGGCCCCATCCGCCCCCGACCAGCCAATGCAACGGGCTTCGAGGACACGGAAATGCCCGGCGCCGAAGAGCGCGGCCCGGACCTGAGCAGTACGCAGTACGGCGAGCTGCGCTAGAGCGCGCAGGGCGCCAAAAACAAAGGCGGCCCCAGGGGCCGCCTTTTTCATGGCACACCGCTGGGGTGCTCAGGCTTTCACGTCGAGCAAAGAGCCCATCATCTGGTCCTGGGTCTTCACCACCTGCAGGCTGGCCTTGAAGGCGTAGGTGGCCGACATCTGCTCCACGGCCTCCTTCTCCAGTGCCACGCCCTCTTCCTGGCTGCGGCGCACGGAGCCGGTGACGCCGGCTCCACCCGGTGCGGCCTGCTGCTCCACCACCTCGCTCTTGTAGCGCGGCGTGTTCATGTTGGCCACGTTGTTGGCCGAGGCATCCAGGCGCAGCTGGGCTGCCTGCATGCCAGAGGCGCCGATCGAGGAAATGGAGGCCATGGTGGAGTGCTCGCGGTGGAGGGGGATGGCTGGATTATCCGGCGCTGCCGGGTTTTGGGCGAGACCGCCCATCCTGCCGGCAGGGTCACTGGCCCCAGAAGCGGTCTTCCTGCGCCGGGTCGCTGGAGAAGAGAAACACCTCGGCGACCTGGCCGTCCGCGATGCGCAGCAGGTCCACGCCCGCCTGGTCCAGGCGGGCACCCTCGCGCTCGCCGCCAAAGCGGATGCTGACGGCGACCCAGTCGCCGTTCTCCATGTAGTGGCTGGCCTCGGTGATGGCAAAGCTGCCCTGGGACAGCTCCATCATGCCCCCGATCATCGCCCCCACGGCGGCCAGGCCCCGGTGCGTGCCCGAGAAGCGGTTGGCGCCGGGCTGGTGCCAGACCACGGACGGCGACACGGTGGCGGCCAGCAGGGCCTGGTCGCCGGTCTGGGCGGCACGGATGTAGTTCCTGGCGATGTCGATGGCGGTCATGGGGCTCTCTGGAAGTGTTGAAGATCAGGCAATTATTGGACTTGGGGTGCAGCAAAGCACGGCAGCCAGCAGCCAGAGAAAGACACTTATCGGACAAAATGGGCCAACTACCCCTGCCAAGGAAAGCGATGGCCCCGCAGAAGACCGGCCGCACCGGCACCGACGCCAACACCGATATCGAACGCTTCGACTACCGGCCGCCCGGGACCTACGGGCTGGACCTGGAGGTCTTCCCGATGTCCGACCTGCGCCAGCGCGGGCCGGAGGGCGAGGTCCTGCGCACCCACCGCTACGCCTTCCACATGCTGGTGCTGGTCACCCGCGGAAGCTGCACGCAGGTGATCGACTTCGAGCCCGTGCCCTGCGCGCCCGGGTCGCTGCTGGCCATCCGGCCCGGCCAGGCCCACCACTTCGGGACGGGGCAGGACTGGGAAGGCTGGGTCATGCTGCTGCGCCCGGAGTTCCTGCTGGCGGCCGGCGCTGCGGCAGCCAGCGATCTGCGCCTGGTGGTCGGGCTGGAGCGGTTTCCCGTGCACCTGGCGTTGGGCGACGGCGAGGCCCGCACGGTGGCGGATGCGATGGTGCAGATGCGCACGGACGCGGCGGCCACTGCGCCGGCGCAGGACCTGCACGCGCTGCTGCGCTACCAGCTCTATGCCCTGCTCGCGCGGCTGGCCATTGCCCACGGCCAGCGGGAGCCCGCGAGCCACCGCGCGCTGCAGCGCTTCGAGCGCTTTCGGCAACTGCTGGAGCAGCGTTTTGCCCAGTGGCACCAGGTGGCGGACTACGCCGGCCCGCTGGGCTGCACGCAAAAGAGCCTGGCGCGTGCCACCAGTGCCGCGGCCGGCATGAGCGCCAAGGCCTTCATCGCCGCGCGCCTCTGTCTGGAGGCCAAGCGCCTGCTGCTACACACCGGCGTGCCCGTGGCACGCATTGCCGAGCGCCTGGGCTTCGACGAGGCGACCCATTTCAGCAAGTTCTTCCGGCGGGAGGCGGGCTGCACCCCGGCCGAGTTCCGCCGCCAGCAGGTGGCGGCACTCCCGGAGGTCAACGCAGGGTGAGGATTCAGACCTGCACGTAGTCCGGGTGGCGCGCGCAGATCTCGTCGACCTGGCTCAGCGTGCCCGACAGGTGCTGGCGCAGCGCGTCCTGCGCGGCCGGGGCGTCGCCGGCCGCGATGGCGTCCACGATGCGCCGGTGGTCGGCCAGCACGGCCTCGGTCTTGCCGGCGGTGGGCAGGTGCAGGCGGCGCAAGCGGTCCACATGGCCGGAGCGGCGGCGCACCAGGTCCCACAGGCCGGCCACGCCGGCGGCCTCGTACATGCGCTGGTGAAAGCCCTGGTCGGCCTCGACGAACTCGCGGTAGTGGGCCGGGCCCACCACGGCGGCCATGGCCGCCACCTGGGCACGCAGGCGGGCCAGCACGGTGTCGTCGGGTGCCAGGGCCAGGGTGCGCACCACCTCCAGTTCGAGGGAGCGGCGCAGGTAGTGCGCCTGGCGCGCGGCCTCGATGTCGATGCGGCTGACCACCGTGGCGTGCTGCGGAAAGATGTCCACCAGCCCCTCTTCGCCCAGGCGCAGCAGGGCGTCGCGCACGGGCGTCTGGCTGATGCCGAACTGCTCGGCCAGCTCGGCCCGCGCCAGCACGGTGCCGGGCGCCAGGTCGAGCGAGACGATGGCCTCGCGCAGCCGGTCGAAGACCTGGGGCGCCGCATGGCGCGAGCGGTCGAGGCGGACTTTTTCTCTCACGTTCATAGGGTCGGGTTCATGGCGCCCGGATTGTCGCACCCTGTTGTGTTGACGCACTAATATACTAGTGCTTTAATGCGCCACATGACACGACGCACCCCTGATTCCTTGCGCAGTGCGCGCTGGTTCGCACCCGACGACCTGCGCTCCTTCGGACACCGCTCGCGCATCCTGCAGATGGGCTATGCGCCCGAGGACTGGGTGGGCAAGCCCATCATCGCCATCGTCAACACCTGGTCGGACATCAACCCCTGCCATGGCCACTTCCGCCAGCGGGTGGAGGACGTCAAGCGCGGCGTGCTGCAGGCGGGCGGCTTTCCCATCGAGTTGCCGGCCATCTCGCTGGCCGAGGCCTTCGTCAAGCCCACCACCATGCTCTACCGCAACATGCTGGCCATGGAGACCGAGGAGCTGCTGCGCAGCCACCCGGTCGACGGCGCGGTACTGATGGGCGGTTGCGACAAGACCGGGCCCGGCCTGCTGATGGGCGCCATGAGCGCGGGGCTGCCGGCCATCTTCGTGCCCGCCGGCCCCATGCTGCGCGGCAACTACAACGGCCAGGTGCTGGGATCGGGCTCGGATGCCTGGAAGCTCTGGGACGAGCGGCGCGCCGGCAACCTGAGCCAGGAGCAGTGGCAGGGCGTGGAGGCCGGCATCGCGCGCAGCCACGGCACCTGCATGACCATGGGCACGGCCAGCACCATGACGGCGATTGCCGAGGCCATCGGCATGAGCCTGCCCGGCGCCTCGTCCATCCCTGCACCCGACGCCAACCATGTGCGCATGAGTGCCGAGAGCGGCCGGCGCATCGTCGACATGGTGTGGAACGAGCTCACGCCCGCACGCCTGCTCAGCCGCGAGTCCTTCCTCAACGGCATCCGCATCGCCATGGCCGTGGGCTGCTCGACCAACGCCATCGTGCACCTGGTGGCCATGTCGCGCCGTGCGGGTGCGCACTGCGCCGTGACACTGGACGACTTCGACGCCGCCAGCCGCGTGGTGCCGGTGCTGGCCAATGTGCGGCCCAGCGGCGACACCTACCTGATGGAGGACTTCTACTACGCCGGCGGCCTGCCGGGCCTGATGTCGCGCATGCCGCAGCTGCTGCACCTGGGCGCGCAGACCGTCACCGGCCGCACGCTGGGCGAGAACATCGAAGGCGCGGCCGTGTTCAACGACGACGTGATCCGCCCGCTGTCCAACCCCATCTACGCCGAAGGCGCGCTGGCGGTGCTGCGCGGCAACCTGGCGCCCGATGGCGCGGTGATCAAGCCCAGCGCCTGCGCCCCCCACCTGCAGCAGCACACCGGCCCGGCGCTGGTGTTCGACGATTACCCGAGCATGAAGGCCGCCGTGGACGACCCGGACCTGGACGTGACGCCCGGCCACATCCTCGTGCTGCGCAACGCCGGCCCCCAGGGCGGGCCGGGCATGCCCGAGTGGGGCATGCTGCCCATACCGGCCAAGCTCGTGAAGCAGGGCGTGCGCGACATGCTGCGCCTGTCCGACGCGCGCATGAGCGGCACCAGCTACGGCGCCTGCATCCTGCACGCCGCGCCCGAGGCCTACATCGGCGGGCCGCTGGCGCTGGTGCGCACCGGCGATCTGATCACCGTGGACGTGCCCGCGCGCCGCATCCACATGGAGGTGGACGACGCCGAGCTGGCGCGCCGCCGTGCCGAATGGACGCCGCCGCCCGCGCGCTTTCAGCGCGGCTACGGCTGGATGTTCAGCCGCCACATCCTGCAGGCCGACCAGGGCTGCGACTTCGACTTCCTCGAAACCGGCTTCGGCGCGCCCGTGCCCGAGCCCGACATCTTCTGACCACCCACCCCCCCGCTCTCATGCCACTGAACCCCACCACCCGCGAGTTGCTCGCCCACGTCAGCACCGCCACCCTGTGCACTGCGCTGTTCAAGCGCGGACTGCGCAACCAGTTCCTGCAGGACGTGCACCCCCTGCGCGGAGGCCGCGCCAACATGGTGGGTGAGGCCTTCACGCTGCGCTACATCCCGGCGCGCGAAGACCTGAACCCGATCAGCGTGTTCCAGGACCGCGGCCACCCCCAGCGCAAGGCCGTGGAGGAATGCCCGCCGGGCGCTGTGCTGGTGATCGACAGCCGCAAGGACGCGCGCGCCGCCTCGGCCGGCTCCATCCTGGCCACGCGCCTCATGCAGCGCGGCGTGGCCGGCCTGGTGACGGACGGCGGCTTTCGCGACACACCCGAGATCGCGGCGCTGTCCATGCCGGCCTACCACCAGCGGCCCTCGGCACCCACCAACCTCACCCTGCACCAGGCGCTGGACATCAACGTGCCCATCGCCTGCGCCGACGTGGCCGTGTTCCCGGGCGACGTGCTGGTGGGCGATGGCGAAGGCGTGGTGGTGATCCCTGCCCACCTGGCCGACGAGATCGCCGCCGAGGCCACGGAGATGACGGCCTTCGAGGACTTCGTGACCGCGCAGGTGCTGCAGGGCCGCTCCATCCTGGGCCTGTACCCGCCCACCGACCCGGCCACGCCCGGCGAGTTTGCCGCCTGGCGGCAGGCCCACGGGCGTTGACGCCCCTCGCCGCATTGCTTCCCCCATAACGACACCCGGAGACAAACCACCATGCGATTCCTCATCCACTGCGCGACCGTGCTGGCGCTGGCTGCCTTGCCCCCGATGGCTGCCGCGCAGGACTGGCCAGCCGCCAAGCCCATCACCTACGTGGTGCCCTTCACGCCCGGGGGCTCCACCGACACCATCGGCCGGGTGCTGGCCAACAAGCTGCAGGAAGCGCTCAAGCAGTCCGTGGTGGTGGAGAACAAGCCGGGCCAGGCCGGCGGCATCGGCGCGGCCTATGTGGCCAAGGCCGCGCCCGACGGCTACACCCTGTTCGGCGGCACCATCAGCACCCACGCCATCAACGCCAGCCTGTACAAGAACCTCGCCTACCAGCCGGTGCGCGACTTCGAGCCGGTGGCGCTGGTGGCCACCCTGCCCAATGTGCTCATCATCAACCCCGCGCTGGGCGTGAACTCGGTGGCCGAACTGGTCGAGCTGCTCAAGAAGGATCCAGCCAAGCGCATGTTCGCGTCCTCGGGTTCGGGCACCTCCACCCACCTGGCGGGCGAGCTGTTCGGCGACCTGATCGGCGTGAAGCTCACGCACATCCCCTACAAGGGCACGCCCCCGGCGCTGACCGACGTGGCGGCCGGCCAGGTGGCCTTCATGTTCGACCAGATGACGGCGGCCCTGCCCCTGGCCAAGGCCGGTCGCGTGAAGCTGCTGGCGGTGACCACGGGCAAGCGCATCACCCTGGCGCCCGAGCTGCCCACCATGGCCGAGGCCGGCGTGCCGGGCTTCGAGATGTCGTCCTGGCAGGCGGTCTATGCGCCCAAGGGCACGCCCCGGGCCGTGGTGCAGCGCCTGAACGCCGAGATCACCAAGGCCCTCAGGCTGCCCGACGTGCAGGCCAGGCTGCACGACCAGCTGGGCATGGACATCGTGGCCAGCACGCCCGAGGAGCTGGCAGCCCACATGGCGCGCGAGATTCCGCGCTGGGCGGAGCTGGTCAAGAAATCCGGTGCCCAGCCGGACTGAGGGGGCTCAACCCACGCCGTGGGCCTGTGCCAGGCACTGCTGGAAGGCCTGGGCCGCGCGCGAGGGTTCGGGTGAGCGCCGCAGCAGGCCCACGAACTGGCAGCTGTAGCGCAGCAGCGCGGGCTGCACGGCCTGCATCAGGCCACGGCGCTCGTAGACCTCGGCATAGTGGTCGGGCAGAAAGCCCAGGTAGCGGCCCGAGAGGATCAGCGTGGCGATCGACTCCTGGTCGAAGCCCGTGGCCGTGCGCGACAGGCGTGCCTGGTGGCTCAGCTCCATGTTGGGCGAGTGGTAACCGAGGCCCGCGAAGGGCTGGTGGCGCAGCGCCTCCCAGTCGAGCGAAGTGTCGTCGACGCCGAACAGCGGGTGGCCTGCGCCGCAGTACAGCAGCATGGTCTCGGTGAACAGGTCGGTGTACAGCAGGCTTTGCGAGGCGCGGTGCGCCGGGATGATGCCGACCTGGAAGGTGCCGTCGATGACCCCGCGCTCGATGGCATTGATGGTGCCCACGTGCATCTGCAGGTGCACGTCGGGCGCCTGCTGCGCAAACGCGGCGATGGCCTGGCCGATGCGCGCGGCCGGGTTGGTAGCGGTCTTGTCGAACACGGCCACTGCGAGCTGCCCGCCCATGCGCGCATGGATGTCGTCCACCGCATTGCGAAAGCCCTCCACCGAGGCCAGCAGGCGCAGCGTCTCGTCGTAGACGCGCTGCCCCTCGGGCGTGAGGGCGAAGCCTGCCCGGCCGCGCCGGCACAGGGTCAGGCCCAGGCGGGTCTCCAGGTCCTTGACGTGGCGGCTCACGGTGCTGGTGCCGATGTTGAGTTCCAGCTCCGCGGCCGACATGCCGCCGCACTCGGCCACGGCCTTGAACACCTGCAAGAGGCGCAGGTCCATGTCGCTGAGCTGGCCGAGCACGGCGCGGTTCTTGGTGTTCATGGCGGTCCGGTTGTTACTTGCATAAACGCGCAAGTAAACATTGATATTGCACTATTTGAGAGATTAACACCGGGGACAACAATCCGCCTGAAACCTGCTTTTCGCCCGGCCCTGCGCGGCTGCCTTGCACTGGAGATTCCCATGAGTTTCGTCAACATCGAAAAACCCGCTTCCGACGCTGGCGGTGACCGCCTGGACGCCGCCTGGCTCGACGCCCACTGGATGCCCTACACCGCCAACCGCCAGTTCAAGGCGGCTCCGCGCATGATCGTGGAAGGCAGCGGTGCCTACTACACCGACTCTGATGGCCGCAAGATCTTCGACGGCCTGTCGGGCCTGTGGTGCACGGGCCTGGGCCATGGCCGCCGCGAGATCGCCGAGGCCGTGGGCAAGCAGGCGCTCAAGCTCGACTATGCGCCGGCCTTCCAGTTCGGCCACCCGCTCTCGTTCGAGCTGGCCAACCGCATCAAGGCCATCACCCCGGACGGCCTGGACTACGTGTTCTTCACGGGTTCGGGCTCGGAAGCGGCCGACACCTCGCTGAAGATGGCGCGCGCCTACTGGCGCGCCAAGGGCCAGGCCAGCAAGACGCGCCTGATCGGCCGCGAAAAGGGCTACCACGGCGTGAACTTCGGCGGCATCTCGGTGGGCGGCATCGCGGCCAACCGCAAGCTCTTCGGCCAGGGCGTCGAAGCCGACCACCTGCCCCACACCCAGCCGGCCGCCGGCTCCTTCCACAAGGGCATGCCGCCCACGGGCAAGGAACTGGCCGACCGCCTGCTGGACGTGATCGCACTGCACGATGCCTCGAACATCGCGGCCGTGATCGTCGAGCCCTTCTCGGGTTCTGCCGGCGTGGTGATCCCGCCCGTGGGCTACCTGCAGCGCCTGCGCGAGATCTGCACGCAGAACAACATTTTGCTGATCTTCGACGAGGTGATCACCGCCTTCGGCCGGGCCGGCGCCTGGACCGGTGCCGAGGCCTTCGGCGTGACGCCCGACATCCTGAACTTCGCCAAGCAGGTCACCAACGGCGCGCAGCCCCTGGGTGGCGTGGTGGCCAGCAAGGACATCTACGACACCTTCATGGCCGCGGGCGGTCCCGAGTACATGCTCGAGTTCCCGCACGGCTACACCTACTCGGCCCACCCCGTGGCCTGCGCCGCCGGCATCGCCGCGCTGGACCTGCTGCAGAGCGAAGACGCCATCGGCCGCGTGAACGCGCTGACCCCGCACTTCGAGCAGGCCGTGCACAGCCTCCAGGGCAGCAAGCATGTGCTCGATATCCGCAACTACGGCCTGGCCGCGGGCATCACCATCGCCGCGCTGCCCGGCGAGCCGGCACGCCGCCCCTACGAGATCGCGATGAACTGCTGGAAGAAGGGCTTCTACGTGCGCTACGGTGGCGACACCATCCAGCTGGCACCGCCCTTCATCAGCGAGAAGGCCGAGATCGACCGCCTCGTGAACGCGCTGGGCGACGCCCTGGCGGAAACCGCCTGAGTTCCATTTTTTAGCCATTCCTTTGCCATGAACCACGACAAGAGCGTCACCACCACCGTCGGCCACCTGATCGACGGCCAGATCGTTGCCGATACCGAGCGCACGCAGCCGGTCTTCAACCCGGCCACGGGCCAGTCCACCACCAACGTCGCCCTGGCCAGCAAGGCCACGGTGGAGCGCGCCATCGCCTCGGCCGAGGCTGCCTTCCCGGCCTGGCGCAACACGCCGCCGCTCAAGCGCGCCCGCGTCATGGGCAAGCTCAAGGTGCTGCTCGAAGAGAACGCCGACAAGATCGCCGCGATGATCACGGCCGAGCACGGCAAGGTGCTCAGCGACGCGCACGGCGAACTGCAGCGCGGCATCGAGAACGTGGAGTACGCAAGCTACGCGCCCGAGCTGCTCAAGGGCGAGCACAGCCGCAACGTCGGCCCCGGCATCGACTCGTGGAGCGAGTTCCAGGCACTGGGCGTGGCGGCGGGCATCACGCCCTTCAACTTCCCGGCCATGGTGCCGCTGTGGATGTGGCCCATGGCCGTCGCCTGCGGCAACACCTTCGTGCTCAAGCCCTCCGAGCGCGATCCCACGAGCACCCTGTTCATCGCCCAGCTGGCGCTGGAAGCCGGCCTGCCCCCGGGCGTGCTCAACGTGGTCAACGGCGACAAGCTGGCCGTGGACACGCTGCTGCAGGACGCTCGAGTCAAGGCCGTGAGCTTCGTCGGCTCCACCCCCATCGCCGAGTACATCTATTCCGAAGGCTGCAAGCACGGCAAGCGCGTGCAGGCCCTGGGCGGCGCCAAGAACCACGCCATCGTGATGCCCGACGCCGACATCGGCAATGCCGTGAGCGCGCTCATGGGCGCGGCCTACGGCAGCTGCGGCGAGCGCTGCATGGCCATCCCGCTGGTGGTGGCCGTGGGTGACGAGGCCGGTGATGCCGTCGTGGCAGGCCTCAAGGTCGAAATCGCCAAGATGAAGGTCGGCCCCGGTACCGACAACGGCAACGACATGGGTCCGCTGGTGACCAAGCCCCACTTCGAGAAGGTCAAGGCCTATGTCGACAGCGGTGTGGCCGAGGGTGCCACGCTGGTGGTCGACGGCCGCGGCGTGACGGTGCCCGGCCATGAGGACGGCTACTTCCTCGGTGCCTGCCTGTTCGACAACGTCAAGCCCGGCATGAAGATCTACCAGGAAGAGATCTTCGGCCCCGTGCTCGGCGTGGTGCGCGTGAAGACGCTGCAGGAAGCCATGAAGCTGATCGACGACCACGAGTACGGCAACGGCACCTGCATCTTCACGCGCGACGGCGAGGCTGCGCGCTACTTCACCGACCACATCCAGGTCGGCATGGTGGGCGTGAACGTGCCCCTGCCCGTGCCCGTGGCCTACCACTCCTTCGGCGGCTGGAAGCGCAGCCTGTTCGGCGACCTGCACGCCTACGGCCCCGATGCCGTGCGCTTCTACACCAAGCGCAAGACCATCACCCAGCGCTGGCCCTCGGCCGGCGTGCGCGAAGGCGCGGTGTTCAGCTTTCCGAGCAGCCGCTGATTCGACGGCGTCCAACAAGACAAACGGCCCCGCGGGGCCGTTTTTTCTTGGCGGGTTCGGGGCTCAGCAGGCGGCGCGGCAGCGCTTTCCGTCGGTCCAGGTCGCGCCTTCGAGCAAGGCGGCGTCCAGGTCCACATTGACCATCTTCGCGCCCGAGAGGTTGGCGCCGCGCAGGTCGGCCTGCTCCAGGCTCACGTTGACGAACTCGGCGCCGCGCAGGTCGGCGCCCGAGAGGTTGGCGCGCGACAGGTCCACGTTGGTGAACTTGCGGCCGGCCAGCTGGGCCCCCGCGAAATTGCGGCCCGAGAGGTCGCTGTTCACGTAGTCACCGCTTTTGCCGGCCTTGCCAGCCGGGGCGGGCCTGGCGTTGCCGGAGTTGGTCACCGTGACCGACGAGCCCTGCACCACCACGCGGTTGGCACCGCCGCCCACCGTGGTCTCCACGCGGGCATTGCCGTCGGTAGCGGTGATCACCTGCTGGCCGTTGACGACCACCGTGGCGTTGTTGTCCCCGGCGATCACCGTGCCGGAGCCGTTGGAGGCGAGGTTGCGCTGGGCATGGGCCAGGGGCATGCAGGCAGCGACGGCCGTGAGGGCGATCAGGGTGCTGGCAAGGGGGTGCTTCTTCATCTCTGGATTTCCTTGGTCATTCGTCAATCGGTAGGCCCTCGGCCGGAGCGCGGGCTGGACTGTAAGGGGGGACGGCGGGTTCGGCGGTAACAGGCGGTGTCCAACGTAAGCTGGTGAGATTCCACAGCGCGTCCTCGCTGCGCCGCGGGCGGTCGGAGAGCATGTCCCGGCCCTCCTTGCCGGCATCGGTGCGGGCATTGATGCGCGTGGCCAGTTCCTCCATCCAGGCGGCATCCACGCCGCGCGCCGGGTTGTCGCGCGCGGAGCGGCTGAAGACCAGCGCCAGGAATTCGCGCGCGCTGCGCGAGCCGCTGTCGGCCGCGCGCCGGTAGAGTTGGATGGCCTGGGCGAAGTCGCGCTGCACGCCGCCCCTGCCCTGGTGGTACAGCTGGGCCAGCTGCAAGGTGGCATCGGCGTTGCCGTCGTCCGACAGGGTGCGCAGGCGTGCCAGTGTTGCCGATTCGCTGGAAAGGTTCTGGCGTTCCAGGCGCAGGTAGTTGGCGCGCGCCGCGCCATAGCCCTGGGCCGCGGCGAGCACGTACATCTCGCGCGCCCGCTCCAGACTGCCGTCGAGCTCCCAGGCCACGGCCAGGTCGTTCAGGGCCAGGGGGTCGCCGTCCTGGGCGGCCTGCTCCAGCAGGCGCCGCGCATCGCGCAGCTTGCGCGGGCCGGTGATCTGGCCTTCGAGCAGCGACTCGAGGTAGGTGGCGCGCACCAGGCCGGCCGCGCGCGCCTTGTGCAGCCATTCGCGCGCGGCCGACAGGTCGCGCTGGCCGCCGGCGTTGTCCACGCCCAGCAGGTAGCCGTAGCCGGCCATGCCGCGCACGTCGCCGGCTTCGGCGGCGCGGCCCCACCAGCGCCGTGCCGTGGCCGCGGCCTGGGGTAGGCCCGGGTTGGCGTGGTAGTACATGCCCACCTGCACCATGGCATCGGCATCGCCGGCGTTCGCCGCCTCGATCAGGCCGTCGAGCACCTGCCCGGTATTGGCCGAGGGCAGGCGCAGCGAACTGC
The DNA here is from genome assembly GCF_059415825.1 of Acidovorax sp. GW821-FHT10A04. NCBI lineage: Bacteria > Pseudomonadati > Pseudomonadota > Betaproteobacteria > Burkholderiales > Comamonadaceae > Acidovorax > Acidovorax sp. GW821-FHT10A04. The sequence goes on along the minus strand of NZ_JBWKNZ010000002.1, from coordinate 388,010 downwards.
CCGGTGCCTGGGGCGCGCGGGCCGCACCGCCTTGCGGGGCCGACGCCGGTTGCGCCGAGGGCAGCTGGATCACCGCCTGGGCGGCGCCCGCGGCGGCCACGCAGCAGGCGGCCAGGGACCAGCGCAGGGCCGCCCTGCGTGCCCGCTCTGCGGGGGCGCCCGGGGGGGACAGGCGGGCCGTGCTCATTTGGCAGGCCGGTTGGGGTTGCTGCGGACGCGGCCGGCGGCCGGTGCGGGCTCGGGGGCCTGCACGTTCCAGTCAAGCGAGGTGCTCATCACGCCGACGCCGGCCTGCTCGAAGGCGCCCTGCACCTGGGCCAGGCTGGAGTAGCTCTTGATCGGCTCCAGGTTGGCACGGGTCAGGGCCACCGGCACCTGGCCCTTGAGCGGCTGGGCCGTCATCGCGCAGAACATGTTCTCGGTGCCGCCGCGCGCCGTCTCGATCAGGAAGGAGTTGGGCTTGCTGATGTCGGGGATCAGCACGCTGGTGCGGCCCTGCACCGTGGCCGAGGGCTGCATCGGGTTCGGGTAGACCTGGCTGATGGAGCCGCCCGCGTCCTGGTAGTAGCAGTACAGGTAGCCGGTGCGCGGCGGCACCACGCGCACCACGATGGATTCGCCCACCTTGAGGTCGCGGTCCTTGCGGCCGACCATGCTCAGCGCGATGCTGCGCGGGTCGGGCTCGTTGGCCGGCAGCCCGCTGGGGCGCGCCACCAGCTGGTCGCCGGCGTATTCGGGCTTGCGCAGCTTGCCTTCGGCCGACATGCCCACGAAGCTGCGCATCAGCCGGGTGTAGGTCTCGAAGGTGACCACGCCCACGGGGGTCAGGTCCTGCGAGGCCTGGTAGAGGGCCACGGCCTTGCGGAAGGCGGGCGAATCCGTGCCGTCCGTCGCACCATTCCACATGCCATGCGTCTGCAGCACCCGCTGCGCCAGGGTCCAGCGCTCGGCCACGCTGGCCTCGTCGAACCAGGCACGCATCTGGCGCAGGAACTCGGGGTGGTTCTGCTCGTAGTCGATGCAGTCCCAGTACGGCACCTTGGCCCACTTGCCCACCAGTTCGATGGCCGCCAGGTCCACCAGCAGGCGGATGGCGGCACCGGCGCCCTGGTTGTTGTCGGCCGCCACCTCGTACTGCACGCCCACGCGGTAGATGTGCCGGGGCAGGCCGGTGGCCTTGGCGCCGATCTCCACGGCCTTGCCGCCGGTGGCCACAATGAGCTCGTTGGCCGATTCGATGCCCGAGTACAGCGTGCGCGTGTTCATGTCCCCCAGGTGCAGGTCCAGGCCCACGGCGCTGCCCAGCACGTCCCAGCTGTAGCCGGTGTCGGTGGCGGCGGTGGAGACGCCCAGGCTCTGGCGCTTGGAGACCACCGTCTTGTCGCCGAAGCTGATGGCGCCCGAGATGTAGATCTGCGGCTTGCGCAGTTCCATCTGGTTGTTGTTGAGCAGCAGGCTGGTGAGGGTCTGCACCGTGTCCTGGCGCAGCGCGTCGACCTCGTAGTCCACCACGCGGAAGGCCTGGCTGGTGCGCGACATGCGCGACAGGGCGGTGATCAGCATCTCCTTGGTGCCGGTGCTGAACAGGCCCGAGGGGTCGGGGATGGACTTCACGGCGATCAGCGTGGTGGGCGTGTTCTCGGCGGCCAGCATGCGGTCCATGCAGGCCAGGCCCTCGCGCAGCACGGAGCCGGACTTGCTCGGCGTGACCAGGGGGGCCTGCTCCACGGTGCCCTGCTCGATGATGTTCACGCGGTCGCTCACGTTGGGCTGGATGGCGCACCCGGACACCAGAAGCGCCAGGGCCGAGAGGGCCAGCAAGCGGCGTGCAGGGAGGCTGTTCTTGTTCTTCATGCGGGAAACCGTTGGGTGGGAGTGGGGGGTGGCGGGAGGCTTACTTGCAGAGGTTGATCACCGGGCCTTGCACCACGATGACCTGGTCGTTGTTGGCGGTGCCGAAGCGATTGCCGATGCCGCTGTCGCCCTCGGGCACCTTGGGCGCGCCGATGTTGGTGGCGCAGCTGCTGCCGCTGGGACCGGTGACGAGCTTGCGGTCCACCGTGGCCAGCGTGTCCTCGGCATCGATGCGCGTGCGCGAGAGCACGTTGGTGACCTTGGTGCGCGAGGCGGGGTCCAGGCCGCTGCGCCCGGCCGGGGGCTTCTGGACGGGCGTCTGTGCAAAGGCGGCCGAAGACGATGCGGCGGCGCATGCGCCGACCAGGCACAGCGCGGCGAGGCAATGGGGTTTCATGGGTGCTTCTCCTCTTCTCTTTGGAACCTGTACAAAATCCTCTGTGCCTGCGGCAGTGCTGTTGCCAGAGGGTTTTGGACAGGTAACGCAGGGCGGGCAGCAGCGCTACTGCACGCCTTGTTCTTCTGTCGTGAAGGGTCAGGGCGCAGGGCGCGCCCCTGAATTACTTGCCGTCGTTGGAGGCCAGGTTCTGCTCGGCCTTGGAAGCACCGAAGGCCATGTTGGCGACGGCACCGTTCTTCACGGAGACTTCCTGGGTGTTGTTGCCACCGATCTTGACGTTGCCCTTGTTGGAAGCCAGGTTCTGCTTGGCGGTGGAAGCACCGAAGGCCATGTTGGCCACGGCGCCGTTCTGCACGGTCACCTTCTGGCTGTTATTGCCGCCGATCTTCACTTCTGCATGCGCAGCGCCAGCAACGAACACGAGGGCAGAGATAGCCAGTGCGAAAGTCTTTTGCATAATGAACTCCATTGATAAATATAAAAAGGAAAGGCGCCAGATAGATAATGGCTGCCATAGGGAAGTCCGGTGGATTTGAAATAACCCATCGGAGGTTTTGGCGGAAATTACCTCCCGCCAATATTCACGACACTTCTCACGCCCTTGCCGGCGGCCTGGTTGACGACGGGGCCCTGGACCGAAATCACCTGGCTGCCGGAGCCTGAGCCGGGCCCCGTGCGGGAAGCAATATTCAATTCACTATGGGCACCAAAGGTCGCCGCATTGAGCACGGCGCCGCGCACCACCACCTGCTGTGAATTGCCGCTGATGACCTGCGCACCCTGGGTCGACGAGATATTCATCACTGCAGTGCCGCCCGTGGCGGCCAGGTTTGCGGCACCGCCCGACAGCTCGACCGTCTGCTGATTGCCTGCGCCGTGGGCCAATGCGGGCGCCAACGCCACCAGGGCCACCCAGGGAAATGGGGATTTCTTCATTTCAAATTCCAGTCCATGTTCGTCATGCCCAATGCGTGGCTTGTCCTGCTGCATCCATGCAATGGATATTCATGACACATTACTGCCGTGTCTTTGAACCCCTTGAACCAATGCTGCCAAGGATCCTTCGAAATCTTTTGGACCCAACGGCAGTTTCAATCCGCTTCATGACAAATTCATTAAATTGAAGCGGCTGGAACGTAAGTCGCCCCAATTGCGTAAAACTTCTCAAAATGCAGAATTCCGGCCATTCATATTGAAATAAGCGCAACCGGAAGCAACAAAATGGGGGTGAAGTTAATGGCCCATGTACTTATGGAAACACAGATGCCAAATGAATACACATGTGACAGCGGCGCTGACGACCCACGGTAGCGCGTTGTGCGGGGATGTTGTATGCGGATGCGGGGGCTGGCCCCGGGTTGGCGCCGGTGCTGGCGGGGCCCTGCCGCCCGTCACAAGGGCCCGAAGGCCTTCGTCGCCTGCCGCAGTCCACCGGTGCAAGGGGTTGCCGGACCGGGCCGGCATGGGGTCAGTCGGGGCTTCGCGCGCGCCGCAACTGCTCCAGCCGCTGGTAAAGCCGGTGGGTCTCGCCCAGGTGTTCGGGCGTGGGGGGCAGGGGTTGGGCGTGCGTTGGCAACGGATCGCCTTCGAATCGGTCGTGCGAGTGCTTGGAGTGGAAACCCGAGCGTGTCTGCAGCGCGGCCAGTTCGGTGGGGCTGCACTCCATGCCCAGGGTGTCCAGCAGCCCGTGCCAGATCACCGCGGGAAGCTGCCCATAGTCCATCAGCACCAGGTCCGATGTGGTCGCCGCCTCGAGTCCGCAGCGGTACAGGCTTTCAAGCACCCGGATGGCATGGCCGTCCAGGTCTCCGGGGGCCAGTTCCGGGGCCCCGGGGCGGTGCAGCATGTCCGCCAGCCGCGACAGGTCGATCAAGCCTGGCACCATCTGCCGGCCGCGCTGGCGGCGGTGGGAGGCCAGCACTTCGCTGGGCTCGCGGTACAGGAACACGACGGGGGTGCCCGGAAACGCGGCCTGCACGAACGGAATCCAGGGCAGGTGCCAGCAGTCGAACTTGATCACCAGGTGCCGCTCCGCAGGGCTGCGCTGCTGCCCCAGGGCGGCCACCAGCCGCTGCAAGGTCCGGGCGCCGCCGCTGTGCTCCGGGTGCCGATGGTGCAGCCGGAAGAAGGCGTTGAGGGCCGGGGGCTCCGACATCACGATGCACTGCGGCGAGGTGGCCAGCGCCTGCGTGAGCAGCGTGGAGCCGCAGCGCGAGACGTGGAAGATGAAGGCCGCGGGGGGCACGCTGTCGGGCAGGTCCTCCAGTGCGGACAGGGGCGTGCTGCAGACCCGGCGGTCCGGCGCTGCCTGCCAGGCCAGGGTGTCATCGAAGAAGGGGGCGGTGAAGCGCTGCTCGCCCATGAAGCGCCACCAGACCGTGGCCGGGTCGTGCTGCAGGCTCACCGGGAACCAGCCGTGCAGCGATTGCCGCTCGGCCGGGCCCACCTCACGGCCGCGCAGCAGTGCCTGTTCTTCGAGCATGGGTTTCCTCCAATCGGGTGGCCAGCTGCGCTGCGCTGGCATGGCCGCCGGCGCGCAGCGCGGCAATGACCTGCAGCACGTTGCCGTCGTGGATGGAGGCATCGCCATAGGGCGGGCTTTCGCGCAGCACCCCGCCGGCGGACAGGAACAGCTGTTCCAGCCACGGGTTGGTGATGCAGTCGATCATCAGGTGGATGCGGGCCTGCGGGCTGCGGTTGTGGGCGCCGTGCAGGCAGCTGGCATTGAGGTACCAGGCATCGCCGGCCGAGAAATGGACCTCTTCGCCTTCGATGCGGTAGGTGGCCAGCGGCGAGGTCTGCACGGGAATGTGCAGGCGGGTCAGGCCGTCTTCCAGTGCGCTGCCCTGGTCCCGGTGCTCGTGGATCACCCCTGCGGCTTCCAGCCCCATCAGGCGGATGGAGGTCTTCTCGCATTGGAACTGGTCGATGGCATGCCGGAAGTAGGGGCAGCGCGCGAGGATGGGGGTGTCCTCGAAGCGGCCGCCATTCACCGGCACGATGTGGTCCGCACGGCCATCGACCGAGCGCAAGGGCACGCATCCCCAGCCTTTTTCGTAGGCGGCGGTGTTGAAGTGGCCGATCCATTCCGAAGGGGCCACGCGCTGCAGGTCTTCCTGCAGGCGGGCCAGGTCGAAGGCCATGGGCAGCTTCAGGTAGGGGGTGGGTGCGATGGTGCGGTTCATGCGTGCTCCCCCCGCCAGACCATCTGCGCGTGGGTACCGTCTTCGGACGTGGTGGCGAATCCCAGCCTGCGGTACAGGCTCTGCGCTGCGTGGTTGCCATGGGCCACGGCCAGGCACAGCGGCAGCCCTTGCGCCAGGGCATGGGCCTGCAGCGCCTGCAGCACGGCGGTGGCGGCGCCGCTGCGGCGGGCCTCGGGGACGATGGCGATGTCCACCACGCGCAGGTCTTGCGCTGCGGCGTCCACCACCACACGGCCAATGGGCCGGCCTGAGCGCAGCAGGAGCCACTGGCGGGCTTCGGGGAACTGGCGGCGGAACCCGGCTTCCTGCGCGTTCTGCTGCATGGCCAGCAGGGGCAGCAACTGCGCGGGATCCGGCAGGGCCTGCCGCAGGTCCTCACGGGTGGAGGCATACAGCACCTGCACAAAGGCCTGGTCGGTATCGGTCCTGTCCCGCAGGGCAAAGGGTTCTGGCAATGGGTACACAGTGGATAACCGGCGGTACGGTGTGTGGTCGGGTCGTGGAAACCTGCCTATTCTGGCAAAGGGAACGGCCATCCTCCAACGATTGGATCACTCTTCAGCGGATGCAACCGTGGTATCCGGTTCGAACTGCTCAAGGCCGTACTCGGCAGTCGCTCCGCCGCATGCTGCCGGCATGGCCCGGTTCCGCGCCATGGGGCGCTGTTTGGCAAGGCAATGCCGCCCTCCGGGCGAGGGGGCGTCCCGCCTTGTCCCAACGGTGCGCAGGGGCTTGGCGCAGCCGCTAGCCTGCTGCTTTCCAACCCGGACAGCAAAACTGTCCCACCCATATAAGCAGATTCGCTTACTAGGGTTTTTACCGAACGCGGCCTACAATCCCTTCCCCCGGAACGTGTAAGCATGTTCCTACAAGAGCTGACCGACGCCTTGCGCACACCCCAAGCTGGAGACAATTGAATGCCCGAGAACACCACGGCCGAGAACAACAACAACCATCCCGACAAGCGCGCCCAGCTGCGCCGCGCGGCTCTCGAGTACCACGAGTTTCCCAAGCCCGGCAAGATCGCCATCGCGGCGACCAAGCAGATGATCAACCAGCACGACCTCGCGCTGGCCTATTCGCCCGGCGTGGCCGCGCCCTGCGAGGAGATCGTCAAGGACCCCAATGCCGCCTTCAAGTACACCGCGCGTGGCAACCTGGTCGGTGTGGTGACCAACGGCACGGCCGTGCTCGGCCTGGGTGACATCGGCCCGCTGGCGGGCAAGCCGGTCATGGAAGGCAAGGGCGTGCTGTTCAAGAAGTTCTCGGGCATCGACGTGTTCGACATCGAGATCAACGAGAAGGACCCCGAGAAGCTGGTCGAGATCATCGCCAGCCTGGAGCCGACCTTCGGCGGCATCAACCTCGAGGACATCAAGGCGCCCGACTGCTTCTACATCGAGCGCAAGCTGCGCGAGCGCATGAAGATCCCGGTCTTCCACGACGACCAGCATGGCACGGCGATCGTGGTTGGCGCCGCCATCCTCAACGGCCTGAAGGTGGCGGGCAAGAATCCAGAGGACGTCAAGCTCGTGACCTCGGGCGCCGGCGCGGCCGCCCTGGCCTGCCTGGGCCTGCTGGTCAAGCTGGGCATCCGGCGCGAGAACATCTGGGTGACCGACCTGGCCGGCGTGGTCTACGAAGGCCGCACCGAACTCATGGACGAGGACAAGATCCAGTTCGTGCAGAAGACCTCGGCGCGCACGCTCAGCGAAGTGATCGAAGGTGCCGACGTGTTCCTGGGCCTGTCCGCCGGTGGCGTGCTCAAGCAGGACATGGTGCGCAAGATGGCGCCACGTCCGCTGATCTTCGCGCTGGCCAACCCCAACCCCGAGATCCAGCCCGAAGACGTGAAGGCCGTGCGCGACGACGCCATCATGGCCACCGGCCGCACGGACTACCCCAACCAGGTCAACAACGTCCTGTGCTTCCCTTACATCTTCCGCGGGGCGCTGGACAGCGGCGCGACCACCATCACGCTGGAGATGGAGATCGCCGCGGTGCACGCCATCGCCCAGCTGGCCCAGGCCGAGCAGAGCGAGGTGGTGGCCGCTGCCTACGTGGGTGAGCAACTGGCCTTCGGCCCCGAGTACCTGATCCCCAAGCCCTTCGATCCGCGGCTGATGATGATGATCGCCCCGGCCGTGGCCCAGGCCGCCGCCGACAGCGGCGTGGCCCTGCGCCCCATCACCGACATGGATGCCTACCGTGACCAGCTGCAAAGCTTCGTCTACGCCTCGGGCACCATGATGAAACCCATCTTCGCCGCCGCAAAGGCCGCCAGCAAGAAGCGCGTGGCCTATGCCGAAGGCGAGGAAGAGCGCGTGCTGCGCGCCGCCCAGATCGTGGTCGATGAGCGCATCGCGCGCCCCACGCTGATCGGCCGCCCCGCCGTGATCGCCGAGCGCATCCAGAAGTTCGGCCTGCGCCTGCGCGAGGGTGTGGACTACGACATCGTCAACGTCGAGCAGGACCACCGCTACCGCGACTTCTGGCAGACCTACCACCGCATGACCGAGCGCAAGGGCGTGACGGTGCAGATCGCCAAGATCGAGATGCGCCGCCGCCTGGCATTGATCGGCTCCATGCTGCTGCACAAGGGCGAGGTCGACGGCCTGATCGTGGGCACCTGGGGCCACACCGCCCTGCACCTGAACTACATCGACCAGGTGATCGGCAAGCGCGCGGGTGTGTGCACCTACGCCTGCATGAACGGCCTGCTGCTGCCCGACCGCCAGGTGTTCCTGGTGGACACGCATGTCAACTACGACCCCACGGCCGAGCAGCTGGCCGAGATCACCGTGATGGCGGCCGAGGAGATGATGCGTTTTGGCATCAAGCCGCGCGCCGCCCTGCTCTCGCACTCCAACTTCGGCAGCAGCAACCAGCCCAGCGCGGTGAAGATGCGCCAGACCCTGGAACTGCTGCGCGTGCAGGCCCCCTGGCTGGAAGTGGACGGAGAGATGCACGGCGACGTGGCGCTGGACGGCAAGGCCCGTGCGGCCATCATGCCGCACAGCGATCTCATCGGCGATGCCAATCTGCTGGTGCTGCCCAATATCGACGCCGCCAATATCTCCTACAACCTGCTCAAGACGGCGGCTGGCGGAAACATCGCGATCGGCCCCGTGTTGCTGGGTGCTGCGCAGCCGGTGCACATCCTGACGGCGAGCGCCACGGTGCGCCGCATCGTCAACATGACAGCCCTCACCGTGGCCGATGCCAACGCTTCTCGATAAGTGATTTATTGATAGCGAGCACTAACTTATATTGCTTGCAACTCCCTTGAGCGCCTGCCCAATCTTTGTGCAGGCGCTTGCTTTTTGGGGACCGTTGAGTCACACTACGGGCTCGAAATTTCGGGTTAACCCGTAGTTTCTGAAAGGTGTTGTTGATGCTGAAGGCTGTAGCCACCCGGGCGCGCAAAGCAGGGTTTTTGTGTGTGGTGGGTGTTGCGTTTGCTCTTTCCCCGATGGTGGGGCAGGCCCGCCAATCCCCCTCCACCCACGGTTCCACCACCCCTATCGCACTGGCCGAGTTGCCGCCCCAGGGACGTGCGACGTATGCGCTGATCCGTGAAGGAGGCCCGTTTCCGTACGACAAGGACGGATCGGTTTTCGGCAATCGAGAGCGGCTGTTGCCCGCCTACAAGCGCGGCTACTACCGTGAATACACCGTCAGAACACCAGGTTCGCGCGACCGGGGAGCCCGGCGTATCGTGTGTGGCGGCAAGCCCCGGGTACCGGACGCCTGCTACTACACCAGCGACCACTACGCCAGTTTTCGCGAAATCATCGAAAAATGACGCCCGATGCACCACGCACCGCCCGGTTTGTCCGGCGGTGGGAGGTGCGCGCTCTTGAATCCCCCAACCGGCAGTCGGCCCCCGTGGACTGGCGGATACCCGAAGTTTTTGGACTTTATAAAGAAAGAGTAGCGGAGATGCAGACGCCACTTCGTAAAGACCTGGAAACGCCACTGCGTGGCGTGCGCACCAACATCGTGCAGTCCATCCGCGCGTTTCGCGTGCAGGACCTGCAGGATGCAGCCACTTCCCTGGGCCAACATTTCCTGTACGCCAATCTGGCCCACGCCCAGTCCAAGCAGGACGTGCTGGACCTGATCGCCGGGCAGTTCACCTTCCCGTCGCACTTCGGCAAGAACTTCGATGCGCTGTACGACTGCATGACGGATCCCTTGCACAAATCGGGCCCGCAGCCCGGCTTCATCGTGGTGCTGGAACAGATCCCCGCCACGGGCAAGTTCGACAAGGAAGCGCGTGAGCAGCTGCTCGACATCTTCCGCGACGCTGCCGACTACTGGAGCGACCGCAAGATCCCGTTCCGCTGTTTCTATTCTTTTCTGTAGCCCGTTCTGCATCCACCAGCCAAGCAGAACGGGCGAACGAGGCTACCGGAGCACAGACCAAGGTCCAAGGCATCGAGATCCCCGCCGACCCTGCCGAGAAGATGCCCACTGACAAGTTGGTGGACGTGTCCCCCCTGGCGCTGCGCATGAGCAGCCCTTTCAACGCGGGCTACTGGCTCAGCGCTGCATGACCCCCTGCCGCCCTGGGCGGCAGCATTGAACCCTGCGGCCTTGCGCGGCAGCCTTCCAAGCCCACCACGGCACGCCTGCATGCGCCAGCGCGGGCGCGGCATCGCCGTCCGTCAGGCGCCCTGGCCCATCGCCGCAGCCAGGGCCACGTACTCGTCCACGGGCACTTCCTCGGCGCGGCGCTGGGTGTCGAAAGTGCCGGGGTAGGCCTTGGCTTCGAGCCAGCGGCCCAGGGTGTGGCGCAGCAGCTTGCGGCGCTGGCTGAAGGCGACCTGCACCAGCTCTTCGAGCAGGCGTTCGTTCAGGGCGACCGGTGCCTCGCGGGGCACCATGCGCACCACGGCGCTGTCCACGCGCGGGGGCGGGTCGAAGCTCTCGGGCGGCACGAAGAGCACGTTCTCCATCGCGTAGCGCCACTGCAGCATCACCGACAGGCGGCCATAGTCCGAGGTGGACGGGCTGGCCACCATGCGGTCGATCACTTCCTTTTGCAGCATGAAATGCTGGTCCTCGATCACCGCCACGTGTGCCAGCAGGTGGAACAGGATGGGCGTGGAGATGTTGTAGGGCAGGTTGCCCACCACCCGCAGCTTCAATGCCGGCTGCTCCACGCGCGTGCGCCAGTCCTGCGCCAGCTGCGTGAAATCGACCTTGAGCACATCCGACTCAATCACCTCGAGCTGCCCATGCAGGCGCAGCCGCAGCGCCAGGTCGCGGTCCAGCTCGATCACCGTGAGGCGCCCCAGCCGCTCCACCAGCGGCTGCGTCAGCGCCGCCAGCCCCGGCCCGATCTCCACCATGGGCTGGCCCGCCTGCGGCGCAATGGCGTCCACGATGCCATCGATGATGCCCTTGTCGGACAGGAAATGCTGGCCGAAGCGCTTGCGGGGAATGTGTTTCATGTCAACTGGATCATGCACGCAGCCCCGTTTGGGCCGCGTGGGAAAGGAAGTGAAGGCGCTCAGATGTCGGGCGCTCTGCAAGCGGATGATGCACCATTGCCATTCGCCAGGCCACAAGGCATCCGCCCTCGGCGGAGTTCACCGGATCGAGCAACCACTGTCCGTGATGCGAGGGCGGGTCGGCCGCCGCGCCGGGCCGCCCCAAGCAAGGCCAGCCCCCTCGGGGGGCAGCGAACCACACGCAGTGGGGAGCGTGGGGGCTCTATTTACTGCGGTGGTTCCCGGTACTCGACATAGGCGCGGCCGCGAAGTTCCTGGGCCCAGGTGGCGTAGGCGTCCTCGATCTTCTTCTCGCGCACGGCGTCGCGCACCATGTCGCGCTGCTCGCGCTGCGTGAGCTTGGCCTCGCGGCGTTCCATGAGCTGGATCAGGTGCACGCCAAAGCGCGAAACCAGGGGCTCGCTGATGTCGCCGGGCTTGAGCGTGCTGAGCGCCTGCTCGAATTCGGGCACATAGCGGCCGGGGCTGGCCCAGCCCAGGTCGCCGCCCTGCTTGGCGCTGCCATCCACCGAGTTCTCGCGCGCCAGGGTGGCAAAGTCGGCCTGTCCGGCCAGGATGCGGCGCCGGTAGTCGGCCAGCCGTGCCGCGGCCGCGGCCTCGGTCAGCTGCGCGCTGGGGCGCAGCAGGATGTGCCGCGCGTGGTTCTGCACCACGGTCGACGGCAGGCCGGCCACATTGCGCTCCACCACCTTCAGGATGTGAAAGCCTGCGGGCGAGCGTACGGGGCCTACGATGCCGCCCACGGGTTGGCCCTGCACGGAGTTGACGAACAGGTCGGGGTAGCGGTCGGCCGGGCGCAGGCCCAGCAGGCCGCCGGCGCGCTTGCCTTCGGGCGCATCCGAGAACTCGGCCGCCACGGCGGCAAAGTCGCTGCCGGCGGTACGTGCCTTGTCGGCGGCGCTCTGCGCGCGGGCCTGCAGCTGCGCCACCTGGGTGGGCGTGGCGTTCTCGGGCACCAGCACCAGCACGTGGCCGAGGTTGATCTCCATGGCCGAGGCATCGGCACCCGACTGCTGCTCGCGCAGGAACTGGTCGATGTCCTGGTCGTTGACCCGGACCTTGGCGTCCACATCGCGCTCGCGCAAACGCTGCAGCAGCAACTGGCTGCGCAGTTCCTCGCGAAAGCGCTCCTTGCTCGTGCCGTCGCGGGCCAGGCGCCGGTGCATGTCCTCGAGCGTCATGCCGTTCTGCTGGGCAATGCCCTGCTCGGCCTGGCTGAGGGCGAATTCCTCGACCTTGACGCCGCTTTCCTTGGCCAGCTGCATCTGGGCCTTCTCCAGGATCAAGCGTTCGAGCACCTCGCGCGCCAGCAGGTCGCGCGGGGGGCGGTTGCCGCCCTGCTGCTGTGCCAGCTGCTGTTCGGCCCGGGCCAGGCGGGCACGCACCTCGTTGTTGGTGACGGGCTCGGAGTTGACCACCGCCACGATGAAGTCGGCCGATTGCGGGCCCTGGCTCGCAGCGGGCACGGGCAGGCCCAGGGCCGGGGCGGCAGCGGCGGCCGGCCGGCCGGTGTTGCCCTGGATGCGCAGGCCCTGCGCGAATGCGCCCCCGGAGGCGAGGGCGGCCAGGCAGGCAAGTGCCAGTGCGGAAACACGGTGGTTCATGGCGGTGTCAGTCAGTCGTAGTTGCTGAAGCGGCTGGGCGAGCCAACCTGGTCGCGCAGGTTCTGGTAGCGCGGCACATTCTGCTTGAAGGTGTCGAGGGGGCTGGAGCCCAGGCTGAGGCGGGAGAACCCGACGAACTCGATCTGGAACAACAGGCGGGTGTTGGAGGTGGAGACGCTGTTCTGCAGGCGCTCCAGCACCACGCGGCCGATCCAGCAGCAGCCGTCGTATTCGAGGCCGACCACGCTGTCCACCAGCTTGCGGTCCTGCATGCTGAAGTTCAGGCGACCGATGGTGTACCAGCGGCCGGGGCCCTGGCCGCGGCCCGGGCCCAGGTCCTGGCCCTTGTCGCCCCACAGGTCGTTGAGCGGCCACTGCCAGCCGATGTCGATCTGCTCGCTGGTGCCGCGCTGGAAGCGGTAGGCGGCGCTCACGGTGCGGTAGTTGCCCGGGCTGTAGCGCGCGCCGATGGTCGAGCGGATGGAGCGCCGGGTCTTGGGGTTGTACTGCACCGTGGAGTCGTAGGCCCAGTTCTTCGTCCAGTTGATGCCCGCGCCCAGCAGGATGTCCGACAGCCGCTCGCTCACCGGGGCGGCACCCGGCAGGGTCACCTGCTGGTCAGAGAAGCGCACGCGCTGCGCTACGCCGAAGCGCGCCGCCTCGGCACCCGAGTCGGGGTCGATCAGGCGCGTGGTCACGCCCATGGTCAGCAGGTTGTTGTCCGCCAGCCGGTCGTTGCCGCCGAACGAGTTCTCGGTGTAGATCGTGGCGAAGTTGAAGTCGTTGAGCGCCGTGTCGTACAGCGGCAGCTTGCTCTGGTCGCGGTAGGGCGTGTAGGTGTAGAACGCCCGGGGCTCCAGGGTCTGCAGGAAGGAGCGGCCGAAGAAGCTGGCATCGCGCTCGAACACCAGGCCGCTGTCCAGGCTGAAGGTCGGCAGCGTGCGGCTGGCCGAGCGCGAGCCGTCGCTGAGCGGGCCGTCGAACTGGTACTGCGTGGTGTGCAGCTGCAGGCGTGGCGTGATGAAGCCGGCCGGCGCAAGGAACGGCCGGCTGATCTGCGCCACTGCGAAGGAGCGGTTGGCGTCGGGCTGCTTGGTCAGAAAGCGGTCGGCCTGGAAGCGCGTGGTGTCCAGCTCGACGCTGGCGTCGAAGCCGCCGGGCAGCATCGTCGGCTCATAGCGCCAGACCAGTTGCGGCATGCGGTCGTAGGGCGGCACGATGGGCGCCGACACGTCCTGCAGCGTCTGCCACTTGAGGGCCCGCGCGCGCACCGACATGTCGCCGCTGCCCCAGGTCAGCGTGGCATCGCCGGGCAGGAGGCGCTGGCGCAGCGGTTCGGAGACGCGGCCGAAGTCGCGCCAGTAGTTGTCGTCGCTCACCCGGTTGAGGTTCAGACTCAGGTTCAGGCCGCCCACGGGCGAGGCGATCAGGGCGTCGTGCTTGCCCGTGAAGCCCCAGCGGTCGCGGTCGCGCAGGCGGTCCGAAGGCATGTAGTCGCCGCTGATCTCGCCCTTGTAGGTGGGCTCCAGGTAGCGGAACTCGCCGCCCAGGTTGGTGCCGCGCTTGGAGAGCAGCGCCGCGCGCAGCGTGGCATCGCGGTTGGGCGCGATGTTCCAGTAATAGGGCTGCGAATAGGCCACGCCATCGCGGCTGTCCAGCCCGAAGGACGGGGGCAGCAGGCCCGACTTGCGCTTGTCCGACAGCGGGAAGGTGATGCGCGGGATCGGCAGCAGCGGGATGCCCTTGAACTCCAGCACCGCGTCCTCGGCCGTGCCCACTTCCTCTTCGCGGTCGATGCGGATGGTCTTGGCGCGCAGCACCCAGTCGGGCTGCCAGGAGGCCTCGTCGTTCTTCTGGCAGGTGGTGTAGGTGGCGTCGTGGACGATGGAGCGCTGGCGGTCTATGAAATCCACGCGCGAGGCATCTCCGTGGGCCTGGGTGGCCAGGAAGCGGTAGCGCGCGTCGTTGAAGAAGCCCTCGAAAGCCTCCACCCGCAGGTCGAGCGCCGTGCCTTCGTAGACATTGCCGGCGCGGTTGATGCGCACCGAGCCGCGTGCCTTGGCCAGGTCTTCGGGCACGTCGTAGTCCAGCCGGTCGGCGCGGATCACCGTGTCCCCCCGGCGCAGCTCGGCGTTGCCTTCGATGGTGGCGTTCAGGTCCGTCTGCCCGCTGATGTGGTCACCGGTGACGAAGATCGGCAGCTTGGGCCGCACCGCCTCGGGAATGTTCTCCTGCAGCTGGGGCGAGGTGCGCAGCGCGGGGGGGGCATCCCAGGCGCTGGGCGTGTTGCCGTCCTGCGCCAGGGCGGCCAACGGCAGGCCGCACCAGGCGAGGGCCACGCCATAGGCCAGTGCGCGCGGCACCGGCGGGCGCAGCCGCGCTCCGGGTGCCGTGGCGGGCCGGGTCCGGGAGGAAGGGGTCTGCACGGTGGGGGGCTTGCGGCGTGGCACGTGGGACGGTAGGGGCTGTATCAGAAGAAGGGAACCCGCTCCAGGGAACGGGTTTGTAAAATCGGATTATCCATGAGCCACCCTTTCCCCCCACCTTCCTCCCCCCCACCCGCCGGTGCGGCGGTGGCAACCCCCTCTTCCTCCACGGTCGCCTGGCCTGACGCCGCACGCCACAGCGCCTTCGACGCCTGGCTGGCGCCCCTGGTGGGCGGCCACCAGCTGAAGCCCGAAACACTGCGCCCGGCATCGGCCGATGCGAGCTTTCGGCGCTACCTGCGCATCGACACCACGCTGGGCACGAGCTGCATCGTGATGGATGCCCCGCCCGACAAGGAGAACTGCCGCCCCTTCGTGCAGGTGCAGCGCCTGCTGGCCGATGCCCGCCTGAACGTGCCGCAGATCCTGGCCTGGGACGAGGCCGGCGGTTTCATGCTGCTGTCCGACCTGGGGCACCAGACGCTGATCGAGCTGCTCGACCCCGAGAAGCCCCGTGACGCCTATGCCTGGTACGAGCAGGCCACGGACGTGCTGCTGCAGTGGCAACTGGCCTCGAAGCCCGGCGTGCTGCCCGTCTACGACGAAGCGCTGCTGCGCCGCGAACTGGCGCTGTTCCCCGACTGGTACCTGGCGAAGCACCGCGGTGTGACGCTCGATGCCGGGCAGCAGGCCACGCTCTCGGGCGCGTTCGACGCCATCGTGGCGCACAACCTCGCGGCCCCGCAGGTCTACGTGCACCGCGACTTCATGGCGCGCAACCTCATGGTGCCGGTGCAGGAGGGAGCGCCGCTCGGAGTGCTCGACTTCCAGGACGCGGTCTACGGCCCCATCACCTACGACATCGCCAGCCTGATGCGCGACGCCTTCATCAGCTGGGAAGAGGAATTTGTCATCGACATTACCGTGCGTTACTGGGAGAAGGCCCGCAAGGCCGGCCTGCTGGGCGCCAACAGTGCCAGCGGCTGGGGCGACGACTTCGGCGAGTTCTACCGCAGCGTGGAATGGATGGGCCTGCAGCGGCACTTCAAGGTGGCCGGCATCTTCGCGCGCCTGACCCTGCGCGACGGCAAGCCCAAATACCTGGCCGATGCGCCGCGCTTCCTCCACTACATCCGCGCCACGACCAACCGCTACCGCCAGCTGGGCCCGCTGCTGAAGATGCTGGATGGCATCGAGGGCACCGAGGCACCGATGGGCTATGCCTTTGGTCGCGTTTGAATGAAGCACCCCCTGAGTCGCTTCGCGCCTTCACCCCTCTCTCATATTGCTTCGCAATCTGGGAGGGGGACGCCCCCAGCGCGGCGGGGCGGCCCTTGCGCGGGGGCACTGGCTTGGACCGTGCCAGTTTTTGTGCGTTGCGTGTTGCGTTCGGCGCCATGGGAAATTGATATGCCATTGAAGAGATAACGTACATGCCCCGCTTCCATTGCCCCGTGGATCTCGCTCCTGGCGCCGAGATCGAACTGCCCCCGGGCGCCGCTCGCCATGTGCAGGTGCTGCGCCTGCAACCCGGCGACGCTATCACCCTGTTCCACGGGGGCCAGGACGGCCCTGGTGGCGAATTCGAGGCCACCGTGCTGCGCATGGGCCGCAGCGACGTGCGCGTGCAGGTCGGCGCCCACCACGCCATCGAGCGCGAGGCGCCGCGCGCCGTGCACCTGCTGGCCGGCATCACCGCCAACGAGCGCATGGACTGGCTCGTGGAGAAGGCCGCCGAACTGGGCGTGGCCAGCATCACCCCGCTGGTGGCCGAGCGCAGCGTGCTCAAGCTCAAGGGCGAGCGCGCCGACAAGAAAATCGCCCACTGGCAGGCCGTGGCCGTGGCCGCCTGCGAGCAGTGCGGGCGCAACCGCGTGCCCGTGGTGCACGGTGCCGTCGACCTGGCCGCCTGGTTGCGTGCGCAGGCCCTGCAGCCGGGCACCCCCGGTGCGGCGCAGCGCCTGCTGCTGTCCCTGCGGGCGGGCACCGTGCCGCTGCACACGGGGGCGGCAGGCAACGGGCCGGTGGTGTTTCTCTCGGGCCCCGAAGGTGGCCTGAGCGCGGCCGAGGAGGATCTGGCGCTGCAGCACGGTTTTGCGCCCGTCACCCTGGGCGCGCGCGTGCTGCGGGCCGAAACGGCGCCCCTGGCGGCCCTCGCCGCGCTCACCCTGGCCTGAGCCAGGAACGGACGTGACACAAAAAAGCCCCACGCAGGGGGCCCCGCCCGTAAAATCGCGGGCAGCGCCGCTGGCCCAGCGCGCCCAACCCGGGCGATGGGCCCTTGGCAGGAGAGGCAGGCCCCCTTGCACAAACCCACCCACTGGCGGCGGCTGGTGGGCTCCATCCTTCCCACGGACCGTCGGCAGCGCACGATAGGCAGCATGGCCTTGCTTGCGCTGCTGCTCATGATCGGCAGCTCGGGCGTGATGCTCATGCTCGCGCATGCCGGCATGACCGCCCACGAAGAGGCGGTCCAGTGGTGGGCCGCAGTGTCGGTGGGCGGTCTCATGGTGATGACCGCCATGGTCTTCAGCGGCTGGTCCGCGCGGCTGCCCGACCCCTCCCTCACCATGGCCCAGATGGCCTGGACCATCACCAGCGGCGCCGTGGCCTATGTGCTCGCGGGTGACGCGCGCGGCGTGGTGCCCGCCGTGCTGGCCATGATCCTGTTCTTCGGCACCTTCGGCCTGACGCTGGCGCAGGTCGTGGGCATTGGCAGCTATGCGCTGGCGGCCTTCGTGGTGGCGGTGGCCGCAGCGGCGCGCTTCAATGCCGGCACCTATGGCGTCGTGGACACGGCCTATGCGCTCATGGTGCTGCTGGTGCTGGCGGGCTCCATTGCCCTGAACCTGCGCATCCAGAACATCCGCCTGCGCCTGCGCCTGCAGCGCCAGGCCCTGGCCCAGGCCCTGGCTGAGAACCGCGAACTGGCCATGCGCGACGAACTCACCGGCCTGCTCAACCGCCGCGCCATGCTCGACCTGATGCTGCTCGAGCAGCGGCGCAGCCTGCGCAGCGGGCGCCCGCTGCTGCTGGCGCTGCTGGACATCGACCACTTCAAGCCCATCAACGACCTGCACGGCCATTCCACCGGCGACCGGGCGCTGCAGGCCTTCACTGCCGCCGTGCGCGGCAGCGTGCGCGACACCGACGTGCTGGCCCGCTGGGGCGGCGAGGAGTTCGTGCTGATGCTCTGCGATACCCGCCTGGAAGACGGGATGGAGCTGCTCGACCGGGTGCGCAGCGCGGTGGCCCAGCTCCAGGTGCTGCACGTGTCCGAGGCCGTG
The DNA here is from genome assembly GCF_059415825.1 of Acidovorax sp. GW821-FHT10A04. Lineage (NCBI taxonomy): Bacteria > Pseudomonadati > Pseudomonadota > Betaproteobacteria > Burkholderiales > Comamonadaceae > Acidovorax > Acidovorax sp. GW821-FHT10A04. Next base: position 369,714 of record NZ_JBWKNZ010000002.1, on the reverse strand, counting down.
TGCTTTACCGTGTCGGCCGGCCTGGCCCAGCACCTGCCCGGCGAGACCATCGAACACACGCTGGACCGGGCCGACCAGGCCTTGTACACGGCCAAGGCGCTCGGGCGCAACCGCGTGGCGGTGGCCCCTTCGCCCCGGCCGCTGGGGGCCTCCGGGGCGCACCTGCGGTCCTGAGCAACCGGCATGGCGGGATGGCGCGGGTACCATCCTGGCATGAGCACCCATTACGAAACCCTGCAGCACGCCAGCGCCTACCCCGAATCCCTGGGCGTGCCGGCGCCCGATGCGCTGGGCGAGCAACACCTGTGGCCGCGCAAGAGCGGCTTTTTCATCCGGCTGCCCGCCACGCCGGAGGTCGCGGTGGCCGAGGGCGAAGGGGGGGATGCGGGCCCAGCCCCCGCGCGGCGCCGGGAGCTGGTGCCTGCGCAATGGGGCCTGGTGCCCCACTGGGTCAAGTCGGCGTCCGACGGCAAGCTGCGCGCGCCCAAGCTGGTCAACGCCAAGTCCGACCTGGCCTCCACGGCGACGGCGTTCCGCGACGCCTGGCTCCAGGGCCAGCGCTGCATCGTGCCCATGGCGGCCTTCTACGAGGACGACTTTCGCCAGGGCAGCAAGGCCCGCCCCACCCGCATCGTGCGCGTGGACGGCAAGCCCATGGGCGTGGCAGGGCTGTGGGCGCGCTGGCAGGGGCCGGACGGCGAGGTGCTGCTCAGCTATGCGCTGATCACCGTGAACGCCAACAACCACGCGCTCATGCACCGCTACCAGCAGCCGGGCAGCGAAAAAAGCATGCCCGCCATCCTCAACGAAGGGGCCTACGACGCCTGGCTCGGTGCGCGCGCGGACAAGGCCAAGGAGTTCCTGCGCCAGTACCCGGCCCAGTCGCTCACGGCCAACCCGGTGGAGACCAAGGCCGACAAGGTTCCCAAAGGTTGGCTGGAGTAACCCGTCCGGGGCGCTGTGCACAATGGGCGCCCTCCCCTGCCCGCTGCGCTGAATGAACAAGAACCTCTGGCTGCTGGCCCTGTGCCAGGGCCTCTTCCTCACCAACAACGTCGTCTTCATCGCCATCAACGGGCTCGTCGGTCTGCAGCTGGCGCCCTATGGCTGGATGGCCACGCTGCCGGTGATGGGCTACGTGGTCGGCGGCGCGCTGTCGACCGCGCTGGTGGCGGCCACGCAGGCACGCTGGGGGCGCAAGGTCTCGTTCCAGATCGGCCTGGCCGTGGCCCTGTTGTCGGCAGCGTTGTGCGCCTGGGCCGCGTTCAGCGCGCAGTTCTGGCTGCTGTGCGCGGCTACCGTGGTGGCCGGCTACTACAGCGCCAACGGTCAGCTCTACCGCTTTGCCGCTGCCGAGCTGGCCGCGCCGGACTACCGCGAAAAGGCCGTCTCAGTGGTGCTCGCCGGTGGCCTGCTGGGCGCCGTGGCCGGCCCCAACCTGGCCAGTGCCACGCGCACGCTGTTCTCGGTGCCATTTGCCGGGGCCTACCTTGCGCTCATGGGCGTGGCGCTGCTGGCCATGGCCGCCATGTCGGCCATCCGCTTCGAGAAGCTGCCCGTGGTGCTGAATGCGGCGGGCCAGCCGCAGACCGGCCGGCCGCTGGCCGAGCTGATGCGCCAGCCCGCCCTGGTGGTGGCCATCCTCGGGGCGGCGCTCGGCTACGGCGTGATGAACCTGCTGATGGCCGCCACGCCGCTGGCCATGCAGGTCTGCGGCTTTGGCTTCGACCAGGCCGCGCTGGTGCTCGAGTGGCATGTGATCGGCATGTTCGCCCCGGGCTTCTTCACGGGCCACCTGATCAAGCGCCTGGGTGTGCTGCCCGTGATGGGCACGGGTGTGCTGCTCAACTTCGCCTGCGTGGCGGTGGCGCTGTCGGGGTTGGAGCTGCACCACTTCGGCATCGCCCTGTTCATGCTGGGCGTGGGCTGGAACTTCCTGTTCACGGGCGCCACCACGCTGGCGATGACGGCCTACCGCCCCGAGGAGAAGGACCGCGCGCAGGCGGCGATCAACTTCTGCGTGTTCGCTACGCTGGCGGTAAGCGCCTTCTCGTCGGGCGTGCTGGTCACCACCCAGGGCTGGACGCTGCTCAACGCGGGCTCGCTGGTGCCCATCGTGGTCACGGGCGCGGGCCTGCTATGGCTGGCCGTGCAGCGCCGCCGTTGCCCATAGTGCTTCCTTCGGCGCTTCGGCCGCGACGGCCTGCGTGAGCCAGCGCACGAAGGCGGCGACGGCGCGCTCCTCTGTCCGCTCGCGTGCGACGAACAGGCTGTAGCCGCGCAGGCCGCTGTCGACGAAGGGATGGGCCAGCGCCAGTTCGCCCGATTGCAGCTCGCGCTGCACGAAGTACTGCGGCACCAGACCCACGCCCAGGTCCGCGCGCATCGCCTCCACGAGCATGGAAAAAAGATCGAACCGGTGCCCGCCCAGGCTGTGCGCCGGTGTGTGCGCGATGCCTGCATGGGCGAACCAGTCGTCCCAGGCCCCCAGGCGCGAGCTGAGCTGCAGCAGCGGCACGGCGCTGAAGTCGCCCCGTGCCATGGCGCGCCGGTGGCGCGAGCCGGGCGCGCAGACGGCGACGCAGGTCTCGCGCAGCAGCGGCTGCTGCAGGGCCCCGGGCCAGGCCGCATCGTCGTACTGCACGGCCACGTCGAACGGGATCTCGGCCATGTAGGTCTGCGTGGGGTAGACCTGCAGGTGCACGCTGCAGGCCGGCTCCTCGGCCAGGAAGGCCGGCAGGCGCGGCAGCAGCCAGCGCTCGGCAAACACCGGCACGCAGCCCAGCTGCAGGCTGGTGCCGTCGGAGCGCTGGGCCATGGCCTCGCGTGTGTGGTTCTGCAGGCGCAGCAGGTCACCCGTGATCTGCGCGTGGTAGCGCCGACCCACCGCGGTCAGCTCGGTGCCGCGCGCGCTGCGCTGCACCAGCTGCAGGCCGAGCTGGCCTTCGAGCTGGCGCAGCTGCTGGCTCACGGCGCTGTGCGTCAGGCACAGCTCCTGGGCGGCCTTGCCCACGCCGTGGTGGCGCGCCACGGCATCGAAGATCAACAGGGCGCGGGTGCTGGGGATGTGGCGGTGCATGTAAGAAAAACTGACGGGGTGCCAGATTAAAGCAGAGCAAAAGGCCCTCACCCGGCCCAACAATTGCTCTGTCATCAGCGTGTCACGGCCATGGCCGTGCACCCGCTCTGCCTATCACCTGTCAATTTTCCTTACAGCCATGACCCTATCCCCTGTTCGCCGCCTTGCCTTTTCCGCCAGCGCCGTGTCGCTGTCCGTCGCCGCCCTGTGCGCCGGCACGGCCCATGCGCAGGCCGTCGCCCCCACGCCCACGCAGCTGCGTCCCGCCGTGGACCAGGCCTACACCCAGCTCATGGCGGCGCCGCAGATCCACCAGCTGCTCGAGGCCGTCAAGGCCGACCATGAGCGCTCGATCGGCGACCTGAAGATGCTCACCGAGATCGAGGCGCCACCCTTCAAGGAGCAAAAGCGTGCCGAAGCCTTCCTGGCCCGCATGAAGGCGCTGGGTCTCACCAGCGCTGCCATTGATGCCGAAGGCAACGTGGTCGGCGTGCGCAAGGGCACGGGCCAGGGCCCCAAGCTGGTGGTCTCGGCCCACATGGACACGGTGTTCCCGGCCGGCACCGACGTGAAGGTCAAGGAACGCGATGGCCGCCTGTATGCACCCGGCATCTCCGACAACACGCGCGGCCTGGCCGTGCTGCTGTCCTGGCTCAAGGTGCTCAACGACCAGCGCATCGCCACCGTGGGCGACCTGGTGTTCGTTGGCAACGTGGGCGAGGAGGAACTGGGCAACCTGCGCGGCATGAAGCACCTGTTCGCCGAGCACCTGGACATCGACGGCATGGTGGCCCTGGAGCCTGCGCCCGATGGCACGGTGCTGGTGCAGGGCACGGGCAGCCACCGCCACGAGGTCACCTTCAAGGGGCCGGGCGGCCACAGCTTCGCGGCCTTCGGCCAGGTACCGAGCGCCATCCACGGCATGGGCCGGGCCATCGCCAAGATCTCCGAGATCCGCACGCCCGCCACGCCCAAGACCACCTTCACCGTGGGCACGGTGGGCGGCGGCACCTCGGTGAACACCATCGCGCCCGATGCGCGCATGGCCGTGGACATCCGCTCCGACGCGATGGAACCGCTGCTGGCCACCGAAAAGCAGGTGCTGGCCGCCGTGGACGAGGCCGTGGCCGAAGAGAACAAGCGCTGGGGCGTGGCCACGCTGAGCGCGTCGACCAGGCTGATCGGCGACCGCCCGGGTGGTCGCACGGCGGTGGACACGGTCCTGGTCGAGGCCGCGGTGCGCTCCAACACTGCGTTCGGCCACAAGACGGTGCTCAGCGGCGCCAGCACCGATGCCAACGTGCCCATGTCCCTGGGCATCCCGGCCATCGTGATCGGCGGCGGTGGCAAGACCGGGGGCTTCCATGCGCTGTCGGAATGGATCGACCTGACCGACGCCTGGAAGGGCGCGCAGAACTCGCTGGTGACCGTGCTCGGCCTGGTGGGCGTGCAGGGCGTGAGCGCTCCGCTGCTGGAAAAACGCGCGCCGCGCAGCAAGTGAGCCGCTCGCTGCTATCGACCGGCGGCGGGCGGTAGAACAATTCACCATTGTTGACATGGGGGCAGGCTCTGGCCTGCGTACCATCGCCAGGTGGCAGGCCGCTTCGGCCCTGCCCTTGTCTTTTTCAGGAGATCACCATGGGTTTGCTCGATTCAGTGCTGGGCGCTGTCATTCAGAACGCGTCGCAGGGCCATGGCGGTGCATCGGCCGCGCAAGGCGGCGGGGGCCTGGGCGGGCTCGTGGCGCTGGCCGCGCAGAACCCGCAACTCATCCAGGCGGTGCTGTCCCTGGTGAGCAATGACGGCCCGGTGGGCGGCCTGCCAGGGTTGATGGCGAAATTCCAGCAGGCGGGCCTGGGCGACATGATCGCTTCGTGGCTCGGCACCGGGGCCAACCAGGCCATTTCGGGCGACCAGCTCTCGCGCGTGCTCGGTTCCGGCCCGCTGTCGCAGGTGGCATCGCAATTGGGCGTGGGCCAGTCCGATGCGGCCAACCAGCTGGCACAGGTGCTGCCGGGCCTGCTCGACCAGCTCACGCCGCAAGGCCATGCACCCCAGGGCGGCCTGGGCCAGAGCAGCGATCTGTTCGGCATGCTCGGCGGCCTGCTCAGCAAGTAGGCGCCCGGCGGGATCCGCCAGGGCCTGGCGGATCGGGATCAGGCGACGGAAGCGATCCGGTCCCGGGCCTCGGAGCGGCCTGCGCGCACCGGGCAGCGCATGTCCAGCCAGTGGCGCAAGGTCTCGAACACGGGCGCTGCCAGGTCGGAACGCTCGTTGAACAGCTCGTGGTACAGCGGCTCGAAGCAGCGTGACTGCACCTGGGCGCTGGGCGCTGCGGCCGCAAAGGCGCGGCTGCCGGCCGGGTTCACCAGCCGGTCGCTGCCGGCCCACATCAGCAAGGTCGGTACCTTCCACTGCGCCGCTGCGGCCACGGTGGCCGGGCCGCCATCGGCAATGAAGCGCGCCAGGCGCGCGCTGATGCGGTCATGGCACAGCGGGTCGGCCAGGTAGGCGGCAGGCACGGCACTGTCGTGCGACAGGTACTGCGCATCGAGGCCGTTGCCCACGCGCAGGTTGGGGGCGATGCGCGGCAGGGTGGCCAGCAGCAGCTTTTGCACCGCACCCAGGCCGGGGTCCAGCGCGGGCGACGAGAGCACCAGCGCATCCACGGGCCGCAGGCCGACTGCGACAAAACGCGAGGCCACCAGCCCGCCCATGCTGTGGCCCAGCAGCACCAGGGGCAGCCCCTCGGGGGTGCGTGCGCGCAGGGCGTCGACCATGTCGGCCAGGTCGTCGAGCAGCCGGCTGTCCGAGGTCAGGCCGCCGCGCGGCCCGGCCGATTCGCCATGGCCGTACTGGTCGTAGCCGCGCACGGCAAAGCCCCAGCCAACGAGTTGCCGCGCCAGCGCGTCGTAGCGGCCCACATGCTCCCCCAGGCCATGCACCAGCAGCACGGTGCCGCGCTGCACCTGGCCCGGCGCCAGCGGCCAGTCCTGGACGGCCAGGTTCTCCCCATCACTGGCGGTGAAGGTGGTCAGGGTGGAGGCAACGGGTTCGGTCATCGTGCAGGGCGGCAGAGGTGGGCATCGTGGCCCGGGAGCGGGCAGGAAAAAGGTGCGCGCAGCCAACAATCTGCCGCATGCAGGCATCGTGACGGGGCCCCGCGGCGCCGTCAATGGATTTCATGCCGCACTGCGGCGTGGGGGCGACAGGCCACCCGCACGGGTGGTGCCGCCCCGCGGGGGCTCAGGCCGCTGGTGCGGCCACTGCCTGCTCGGCCGCCATGGCCGCAATCACATGCGCCACCGAGGCCGTGAGGCGCTTGGCATAGGGCACGTGCAGGAACTCGTTGGGTCCGTGGGCATTGCTCTTGGGGCCGAGCACGCCGCAGACCATCATCTGCGCCTCTGGAAAGCCTTCACTGAGCATGTTCATGAGCGGAATGGTGCCGCCCTGGCCGATGTAGCCGCAGGGCGCGCCGAAATGCGCCTGCGATGCCTCGTTGAGCGCGCGCTCGAACCAGGGCGTGGTGCTCGGGGCATTCCAGCCCGTGGCGCCGCCGCCATGCTCGAAGGTGACCTTGGCTTGGTAGGGGGCGTTGTCCTCGAGCAGCGCCTTGAGTTCCTGGACGGCCTGGCCGGCATCCACCAGCGGGGGCAGGCGCAGGCTGAGCTTGAAGGCCGTGTAGGGGCGCAGCACGTTGCCCGCGTCCTTCAGGGCCGGGAAGCCCTCGGCACCGGTCACGCTCAGCGTGGGCGTCCAGGTGCGGTTGAGCAGGGCCTGCAGCGGGTCGGTGGTGGTGGGCAGCGCGAAGGCGGTGGAGCCGCCGCAGTCGTAGTGGGCCCAGGGGAAGCGCTTGTACACCTCCTCGCCCAGGATGGCGGCGGTGGCGCGGGCCTGGGCCAGGCGGTCGGCCGGTACCTCGCAGTGGAAGCTGGCGGGCAGCAGGCGGCCGGTGGCGCTGTCTTCCAGGCGGTCGAGCACCTGGCGCATGATGCGGAACGACGAGGGCACCAGGCCCGAGGCGTCGCCCGAGTGGATGCCTTCGGTCAGCACCTCGACCTTGAGCGTGCCGCTGGCCATGCCGCGCAGGCTGGTGGTGAGCCACAGCTGGTCGTAGTTGCCGGCGCCCGAGTCCATGCAGACCACCAGCGCCACGTCGCCCATGCGGGATTTCAGGGCGTTGATGTAGGGCAGCAGGTCGCCCGAGCCGCTTTCCTCGCAGGTCTCGATCAGGCCGACGATGCGCGGGTGCGGCACGTTCTGGCGCTTGAGTTCCTGCACCGCGGCAACGCTGGCGTACACCGCGTAGCCGTCATCGGCACCGCCGCGGCCATAGAGCTTGCCGTCCTCGTACTTGGGCGTCCAGGGGCCCAGGTCGTTGCGCCAGCCCGAGAACTCGGGCTGCTTGTCCAGGTGGCCGTACATCAGCACGGTCTGGGTCGAGGCGGGTGCGGTGGCCTCGATCTCGAAGAACAGCACGGGGGTGCGGCCTTCCAGGCGCACGATCTCCAGGCGCAGGCCGGGCACCTTCTGGGCCTCGACCCAGGCGGCGGCGTTGCGCACCACGGTGTCGAGCAGGCCGAGCTCGGCCCAGTCGGGGGCAAAGCCGGGCGACTTGGCGGGGATGGCGATGTAGTCGGTGAGCTGGCGCAGGATGTCGGTGTCCCACGCCTGGCTCACCCGCTCGAGCGCCAGTGCGGGTTGCAGGGCGTGGGAGGGGACGCGGGCGTTCATGGTGGTGTTCCTCTGGCGGGATGAAACCAGCATTCCAACACAACGCGCGCGGGTGCGCCACCGCCCGGGAACTGCCCCTGTCCCGGCATGGGATGGGGCGTGTCCCTGGTCAATACCCTGAGTATCCTGAAGCGGGAAGGGTCTCGGGGTTGCTGTCCAGCGAGGACGGCGACGAGGGCGGGTGCAGCGCAACCGCGGCCTCCACCCGGTTGCGCCCGAGCTCCTTGGCCCGGTACAGGGCCCGGTCGGCGGCCGAGATCAGCATGTCCCAGCTGTCGCCCGGCTCCAGCCGGCCACCGAAGACGCCGATGCTCACCGTGACGCTGATGTCCTTGCCCTCATGCCGGTGGCGCGCGCCGGACACCGATTCGCACAGCTGGCGCGCCAGCTGGTGGGCGCCGATCAGGTCGGTGTCGGGCAGCACAATGAGGAATTCCTCGCCGCCATAGCGGCTCACCAGGTCCTGCGAGCGCAGGCGCTCGCGCAGCAGGTTCACCACGCTGCACAGCACCTGGTCGCCCACGGGGTGGCCGTAGTGGTCGTTGACGCGCTTGAAATGGTCGATGTCGACCATCATCACCGAGATGGACTCGCGCGTGCGCACCGCGCGCGCCACGTCGCGGTCCAGCGCGGCGATCGCCGCGCGCCGGTTGGCCACGCCCGTCAGGGGGTCGAGCGCTGCCAGGCGGCGGTTGTTCTCGTCCGCACGGTCCCGGGCCATGAAGATGAAGCCCATGGTGGCCACCATGAGCTCGATGAAGGTGGTGCTGAAGGTCAGCGTCTGCACGCCGCTGGGCTGCATGATGCCGGTGGCCGGCTGGTCGCTGCTGCCGACCACGAGCACGCGCACCAGGAACACCAGCGCCTGCATGGCGAGCATCGCCATGACCAGCCAGGCCCCCCGGCCGGGCGTGGATTCGCGGCGCGAGAACAGGATCCACAGGGCCCACAGGCTCAGCGCACCGAGCAGCAGCCCGGCGACCACCACGCGCGCGGCGTAGTCGTCGATGAACCAGCCCATGCCGGCCGCCATGAGCACCGGCGCCACCACCAGGGCGGGCCAGGGCATGGGCCGGCCCTGGAACTGCAGCAGCGCCGCCACCAGACTGGTGAATGCGCCGCACAGCAGCACATTGCCGAGCACGATGGACAGCAGGGCGTGGATGTGGCCGCGCGATGCGAACAGGGCATACGCCATGGCGTTGAGCAGCAGGCCCAGCGCCCACAGCTCCACCCCTTCGCGGCGCTTGCCCCAGGTCATGACCGCCATGGCCAAGGCGGCCGCCAGCGATGACAGGATGATCATCACCAGCATGGTGGGCACGTCGGCAGTGAAGGGAACCATGGCGCGTAGTCGGGACGGGCGGCAAAGGCCGCAGGGAGTTCAGGATAAACGATGGCGCCGCGGACTCCCGTCAGAAAAAGTGCCGGATCAGAGCGCGGGCACCTCCGCTGCCGACAGGCCGAGGGCCGGCGTGCCCGAGAGCTTGAACACCTGCACGGCGCCGGCCAGGCGGGTGGCCTGCTCGCGCAGGCTGTGGGCGGCGGCGGCCGATTCCTCGACCAGGGCGGCGTTCTGCTGGGTCATCTGGTCGAGCTGGTTCACGGCGGTGTTGACCTGGCCGATGCCGTCCGACTGCTCGCCCGAGGCCGCCGTGATCTCGCCGATGATGTGGCCCACGCGCTGCACCGAGCCGACGATCTCGTCCATGGTCGTGCCCGCGTTGTGCACCAGGCGCGCGCCCGATTCGACGCGCTCCACCGAGGCGCTGATCAGCTGCTTGATCTCCTTGGCCGCGTCGGCGCTGCGCCCGGCCAGGCTGCGCACCTCGCTGGCGACCACGGCGAAGCCCCGGCCTTGCTCGCCGGCGCGGGCCGCTTCGACGGCGGCATTGAGCGCCAGGATGTTGGTCTGGAAGGCGATGGAGTCGATCACGCCGATGATGTCGGCGATCTTGCGCGAGCTCTGGTTGATCTCGCCCATGGTGGTCACCACCTCGCCCACCACCTGGCCGCCGCGCGCGGCGACTTCGGCGGCGCTGCTGGCCAGCTGGTTGGCCTGGCGTGCCGCGTCGGCCGACTGGCGCACGGTGGCGGTGAGCTGGTCCATGCTCTGGGCGGTCTGTGCCAGGCTGCTGGCCGTGGCTTCGGTGCGCGCCGACAGGTCCTGGTTGCCGCTGGCGATCTCGGCGCTGGCCGTGCCGATGTTGTCCACGGCCGTGCGCACCTGCTGCAGCATCTGCGTGTAGCGCTGGCGCATGCCCTCGACCTCCTGCACCAGCGCACCGATCTCGTCGCGCCGCGTGGTGCGAAACGCCTGGGTCAGGTCGCCCTGGGCCACCAGGGTGATGGCCTGGGTCAGGTCGCGCAGCGGCCGGCTCACGCCGCGGCGCAGCACCAGGAACAGGCCCACGGCCAGCAGCGCCACGGCCACCGCCATCAGGGCCCACACGGCCAGGGTCACGCGGCGCTGGCCGGCCATGGCCTCGCCGTAGGGCACCTCGGCCACCACCCACCAGCCGCCGGCGGTCTTGCGCACCAGGGCGAAGGGGTCTTCGGCGCCCTGGCCCAGCAGCGGCAGGGCCTCGCGCACATAGCCGTCCTGGGAGGCGGCAAGCGCCTCCAGGAACGCGCCGGCCTGGGGATAGGCCTCCAGCACGCGCTTGCCGCCGGCGCTCGGGTGGTAGACGAAATTCGCCTTGTCCAGCCCGGCGCCGGGGTTGACCACGTAGGTGCCGCCATGCTCGAAGAAGCGCGTCTGCGCGACCTGCTTTTGCAGCATGGCGTGGAACACGCTGATGTCGTTGCCGATGAACAGCACGGCGGTGACCTTGCCGGCACCGTCCTTGGTCGGCAGGTAGTGGCCCATGTAGGGCTTGCCGTTCACCACGGTGACGCCGGTGTAGGTCTCGCCCTTGCTCACGGCCGCATAGGCCGGGTCGGTGCGCGCCAGCGGCGTGCCCTGCTGGCGCTCGCCCTGGGCGTTCTTGACCGAGGTGGTGATGCGCATGAAATCCTCGCCCTTGCGCGCGAACACCGTGGCGATGCCCGCGGTCTCGTTGGCGAACTTGTCCACCGAGCCATAGTCTTCGTTGACCAGCGCGCCGTAGCTGCGCAGCTCGCCCGTGGCCTCGTCCAGGTGCATGGCCGCATCGAAGTAGCGCTGGAAGCCCTTCATCGTGAGCTGCACCAGCTCGCGGTTGGTGTTATCGGCCGCGTCGAGCGACTGGGCCACGCTCTGCGCCGTGTCGCCCACGCTGGCGATCAGCTGCGTGCGGGTGTTGCGCTCGGTCAGCACGGCGATGGCCAGGCCCACGAGCACCATGACCAGTGCCACCAGGGCAATGGCCATGAGCGTGACCTGGCGCGCGACGGAACGGTTGTTGGCAAGGGGGGCTGGCACGGGGCTTGTCTCCTGGAAGTGAATGCGCACTGCTGCCGGCTGTGCCGGTCTGCATTCACTCTAAGCCCGAGTGCTTGTTACATTTATTCACGCATTCCCTTACGCAGAGCTGCGTACCGCCCAAGCATGCGCCGCAGGTCAGTGACCCGACTGTGTGCGCTCCAGCCACCCGAGGCCCTCGGAGGTGCCGGCGGCCGGCCGGTACTCGCAGCCCACCCAGCCGGCATAGCCCAGGCTGTCGATCAAATCGAACAGGTAGGGGTAGTGGAGCTCCCCCCGGTCCGGCTCCTGGCGCTCGGGCACGCCGGCCACCTGCAGGTGCGACACGCGGCCCGTGGGCAGGTAGCGGCGCAGCTTGCTGGCCACGTCGCCCTCCACGATCTGGCAGTGGTACAGGTCCATCTGCACCTTGAGGTTGTCCATCTGCGCCGCGTCGAGCAGCTCATGCGCATGGTCCTGGCGGTTCAGGAAGTAGCGCGGCATGTCGCGCAGGTTGATCGGCTCGATCAGGATCTCGCGCCCGCTCCGCGCCGCCTCGGTCGCGGCCCAGCGCAGGTTGTCCACGCACAGGCCCTTGAGCGATTCGCGCTCCACCCCGGCCGGCACCATGCCCGACAGCACGTGGATGCGCGGGCAATCGAGGGCAGCGGCATATTCCAGCGCTTCCTGCACGCCGCGGCGGAACTCCGCCTCGCGCCCCGGCAGCGCGGCCGTGCCGCGCGCCTGCTGCTCCCAGGCCGTGGCCATGCTGGCGCGGTCGGTGCCGCTGGGCGGGGCGTTGAACAACACCATGGCCAAGCCGTTGTCGGCCAGCCGCGCCGCCAGCTCGGCCGGGGCGAAGGCATAGGGGAACTGGCATTCCACCGCGGCAAAGCCGTCGCGCGCGGCGGCGGCAAAGCGCTCCAGGAAGGGCAGCTCGGTGTACATCAGGCTCAGGTTGGCGGCGAACTGGGGCATGGTGGTGGGCAAAAGGTGGAAGGCCAGGACGTGCGTAGGCTACTATTTTGCGGTGGAGCCATCCCCTCCACCGCCCACCCCCCTTCAGGAACCGCCCCATGCGCATCGGAGAACTGGCCCAACGCACCGGCACCACGCCCAAGGCCATCCGCCTGTACGAGGCACGCGGGCTGCTGGGCACGGTGGCGCGCGACGGCAGCTACCGCCACTACGGCGAGGCGGACGTGGCGCGTGTGCAACTGATCCGCCAGGCCCAGGGCCTGGGGTTCAGCCTGGCGCAGCTCGACGGCCTGCCCGACCTGCACCAGAGCGCCGGCTGGGCGCGCATGGCCGGATTGCTGGCCGAGCGGCGCGCCATGGTGGCGCAAGAGCAGGCGCGCCTGGCCGCTCTCGATGGGCAACTGGCCGCACTGCAGGCCGAACTGCATGCCTGCGATGCGCTGGCCCTTCCCGCCGCGCCGCAGGCCTGCGCGGCGCCGCAGGGGCCGGTGGGCCCCTTGCGCCACCTCGTCCCCCTCGCCAGCGCCACCGCCTGACGGCTCTTTGTGCGGAAAGCCTGATCCCGCTGCTTGACTCTGCCCCGTGGGGCAAGGTGAGCATGGGGAACTCAACACTTTTCGGGAGTTCTCGTGGCGCAACGCATCCTGGTCATCCTTGGCCACCCTGCCCTCAACAGCCTGTGCGCAGGCATGGCGACCGCTTACGCCGAGGGCGCGCAGGCCGCTGGCGCCGAAGTGCGGCGCCTGGACCTTTCCACCCTGCACTTCGATCCCCTGCTGCATGCCGGCCACTATGGCGAACAGCCGCTGGAACCCGACCTGCTGGCCGCGCAGGCCGACATTGCCTGGGCCGAGCACCTGGTCTGGGTCTACCCCATCTGGTGGGGCGCCATGCCCGCGCTCTTGAAGGGCTTCATCGACCGGGTCCTGCTGCCCGGCTATGCCTTCAAGTACCGCCAGGGTTCGTCGCTGTGGGACAAGCTGCTGGCCGGTCGCTCGGCCGAGCTGCTGGTGACCATGGATTCGCCACCCTGGTACTTCCGCTGGGTCACGCGCATGCCGGGCCACCACCAGATGAAGAAAGCCATCCTGGAGTTCTGCGGCATCCGGCCCGTGAAAGTGCACAGCTTCGGGCCGGTGCGCACGGCCGACGCGAAGCGCCTGGGCGCATGGGTGGCACAGGCCCGCGCCCTGGGCGCGCGGCATGGCGGCCGCACCCCGGCCACGGTGGCGGCGTCCTGACGGCTTATTTCGCGGTGAACGCCTGCACGGCGGCGCGGCCCACGGCCGAGTCGTCGGTGAAGAAACCGTCCACGCCTGCGCGCAGGTAGGCGGTGATCTCGGCGATGGTGTCGCCGCGGGCCGTGGCGTCGCTGGCCGGGGCCTTGCGCAGGCTGGTGGGCAGGAAGCTGTTCTCGGGCCGCAGCGTCCAGATGTGCACCGACAGGCCGGCCGCACGGGCGTTGGCCACGAGCGCAGTGGGCTCGCCGAGGACCCCGTCCTTCACCGGGACCACCAGGGTCTTGAAGGGGCCGACGGCGTTGGCATAGCTGGCCACCTGCCTGAGGCCCTCGGCCGTGACCAGGTCGGCATAGCTGCGCGTGTTGGCCGCGCCCTGGGCCACGAAGTCGTAGGGCCGGCCCGAGGGCGCGACCAGCTGCACCAGGCGCACGGTGCTCAGCTTGCGGATGGCCTGCAGGTTGGCCACCTCGAAGGACTGCACGAACACCGGTGCCTGCTTGTGGTTCCAGCCGTTCTTCTCCAGCACCGCGAGTAGCGGCGCCTCCAGCGGCAGGCCGATGGACTGGAAGTAGGTCGGGTGCTTGGTCTCGGGGTAGATGCCGATGGTGCGGCCGGTCTTGGCGCTCTGGGCCTTGGCCAGGTCGATCACTTCCTGCAGCGTGGGGATCTCGAACTGGCCGTTGTAGGCCACGTTGGCCGGGCGCTGCGCCGGGATGCGCTCGCGCGCGCGCAAGGTCTTGAGCTCGGCCAGCGTGAAGTCTTCGGTGAACCAGCCGGTGATGGCCTGGCCATCGATGCTGCGCGTGGCCTTGCGCGCCGCGAACTCGGGGCGGTCGACCACGTCGGTGGTGGCTTCCTTCACCGAGCCGTCGGCGTTGAGGATGGCGATGGCGTTCTCGTGCCGGGCCACCAGCACCCCGTCCTTGGTGATCACCAGGTCGGGCTCGATGATGTCGGCGCCATCGTCGATGGCCTTCTGGTAGGCCGCCAGCGTGTGCTCGGGGCGCAGCGCCGAGGCGCCGCGGTGGGCGATCACCGTGGGGGTGGGCGGCCAGGCCTGCTGGGCGGCAGCGCCCAGGGCCAGGGTGGCCAGGGCGATGGCGAGGGCGGATTTCAGGGGCACGAGGCGCATGGGGGTCTCCGGGGCGGTGGTGTTTGCCAACCTGCCACCATAACCCGCCTGCGTGACAGGTGCATGGCGCCCGTCAGGCGTGCTCGAAGTGGAAGACGGCGGTGCCGGCCATCACGTTGGGGAGCACGCGCACCTCGCGCCCGTCCTGCAGCCCGAAGGATTCGAGCACGCGCAGCTCGTTCTTGTGCGCCAGCACCTCGAAATCCTTGTAGGTGCCCACGCGGATGTTGGGCGTGTCGTACCACTGGTAGGGCAGGCGCTGCGTGACGGGCATGCGCCCGCGCAGGATGGACAGGCGGTTGGGCCAGTGCGCGAAGTTGGGGAAGGCGACGATGCCGGTGCGGCCCACGCGCGCCGTCTCGCGCAGCATCACCTCGGCATTGCGCAGGTGCTGCAGCGTGTCGATCTGCAGCACGACGTCGAAGCTGTTGTCGCCGAACATGGCCAGGCCTTCGTCCAGGTTGAGCTGGATCACGTCCACCCCGCGGCGCACGCAGGCCAGCACGTTGGCGTCGGCGATCTCGACGCCGTAGCCGCTGCAGCTGCGTTCGCGCTGCAGGTAGGACAGCATGGCGCCGTCGCCACAGCCCAGGTCGAGCACGCGCGAGCCGGTGGGGACCAGGCGCGCCAGCGCCTCCATGGTGGCTTTCTCGGTCATGCGTGGACCTCCTTGGCGATGCTGTCGAAATACGAGCGCATGGTGTCCATGTAGCGGGGGTCGTCGAGCAGGAAGGCGTCGTGCCCGTGCGGCGCGTCGATCTCGGCATAGCTCACGCGGCGGCGGTTGTCGAGCAGGGCCTTGACGATTTCGCGGCTGCGCTGGGGCGAGAAGCGCCAGTCGGTGGTGAAGCTGATGAGCAGGAACTTCGCCGTGGCGCGGGCCAGCGCCTGCGTGAGGCTGCCGCCGTACTGCAGCGCCGGGTCGAAGTAGTCGAGCGCGCGCGTGATCAGCAGGTAGGTGTTGGCGTCGAAGTACTCGCTGAACTTGTCGCCCTGGTAGCGCAGATAGCTCTCGATCTGGAACTCGATGTCCTGTGTACTGTATTTGGGCGTGAGGCCCTCGCGCAGCTGGCGCCCGAACTTCTCGTTCATCACGTCGTCGCTCAGGTAGGTGATGTGGCCGATCATGCGCGCGATGCGCAGGCCGCGCTGCGGGATCACGCCGTGGCGGTAGAAGTGGCCGCCGTGGAAGTCCGGGTCGGTCACGATGGCGCGGCGCGCCACCTCGTTGAAGGCGATGTTCTCGGCCGTGAGGTTGGGGGCGCTGGCCACCACCACGGCATGGCGCATGCGATCCGGGTACTGCAGCGTCCAGCCCAGGGCCTGCATGCCACCCAGGCTGCCACCGAGCACGGCGGCCAGCTGGGTGATGCCCAGGCGGTCGAGCAGGCGGGCCTGGGCATTGACCCAGTCTTCCACCGTCACCACCGGGAAGTCGGCGCCATAGACCTCGCCCGTGTCCGGGTGGGTGTGCATGGGCCCGGTCGAGCCGAAGCACGAGCCCAGGTTGTTCACCCCGATCACGAAGAAGCGGTTGGTGTCCACCGGCTTGCCCGGGCCGATCATGTTGTCCCACCAGCCCTCGCTGCGCGGCTGGCCTTCATAGACGCCGGCCACATGGTGCGAGGCGTTGAGCGCGTGGCAGACGAGCACGGCATTGGAGCGCTCGGCGTTGAGCGTGCCGTAGGTCTCGTAGGCCAGCACGTAGTCGCGGATGGAGGCGCCGCTCTGCAGCGGCAGCGCCTCCTCGAAATGCATGGACTGGGGTGTGGCAATGAACGACATAAACAAAAAACCCGGCATCGCTAAAAACGAGGCCGGGGTTTGGGTGTCGGTCGGGTCTTTAGCAGAATTTATAAAGCGCCCGCAAGCTATGGCAAATCGGCGCAGGTACGACTATACCAAAGGCGGGCGCCGGCCGCACGCCGGTGACCAACGGGCCTGCGCGCCGCACGCAGGCCGTGGGTGGCGTCCCCCTATGGGGGAAGGCGCGAAGCGACTCAGGGGGAGTCAGCTCACCGGTGCGAACAGTGCGATGGCGCCGAGCACCAGGAAGATGCCGGCCGACACCATGTGCACCGCCTTGATGGGCACGCGCCGCGTGATGCGCTCGCCCAGCCACACCACGGGGGCGTTGGCCAGCATCATGCCGAGCGTGGTGCCCGTCACCACCCAGAGGTAGGCGTTGTACTGTGCCGCCAGCATCACGGTGGCGATCTGGGTCTTGTCGCCCATCTCGGCCAGGAAGAAGGTGATCAGCGTGGTGCCGAAGACCCCCCAGCGCGGGGCTCCCCCGGTTTCCTCTTCGTCGAGCTTGTCCGGGATCAGCATCCAGATGGCCATGGCGATGAAGGAGGCGCCCAGGATCCAGCGCAGCATCTGCGGGCCCAGCATGGTGGTGACCCAGGCGCCGAGTGCGCCGGCCAGGCCGTGGTTGGCCAGCGTGGCGACCAGGATCCCGAGGACGATGGGCCAGGGTTTGCGGAAACGGGCGGCGAGTACCAGCGCCAGCAGTTGGGTCTTGTCGCCCATCTCGGCAAGGGCGACGAGGGCGGTCGAAACGAAGAAGGCTTCCATGGGGTGGGGTCAATCCGGCCGGATTGTTGTGCGAACGCATTGACTGCACCCCGACTCCGGCCATTGGATCGGCATGCAGTCAATGGTCTTGCCCAGCTCATTCAAGAAAGAATGAAAAACCGCATGCGCCATGGGTTGCAAGGAACCCAAGTGTGTTGACGCATGCCCCCGGCGCATGGAACGACCGGACGGGCTACTCCCCAAAGACGCCGCAATTGTATACGAATATTGGAAAGTCTAGGGAGAAACCCGATGCCGCGGGCGGTTGACAAAAGGCAGTTCGGGTTTGCCCTTGCTGAAATAAAACCCCACAAGCCGCATAAAGTGATTGATAATGGGTTCGCCTTACTGCCCAGCAGCAAGGCAGATGGTTAGCGGTGATTGGTCAGTTTCGCGTCTTTGAAGTCGTCACAGGTTTGTTGATTGCGTCGGGCTCCATCGCGTTTTCATGTTTTTTCAGGAGTCCTTTCATGGGCAACAAACTTTACGTGGGCAACCTGCCCTACAGCTTCCGCGACGAAGACCTGCAGCAAACCTTCAGCCAGTACGGCTCGGTTGGCAGCGCCAAGGTCATGATGGAGCGTGACACCGGCCGTTCCAAGGGTTTCGGCTTTGTCGAAATGGGCAGCGATGCCGAAGCACAAGCCGCCATCCAAGGCGTGCATGGCCAGAATTTCGGCGGCCGTGACCTCGTGGTCAACGAAGCCCGTCCCATGGAGCCCCGCGCTCCCCGTAGCGGTGGCTTCGGTGGCGGCGGTGGTGGTGGCGGCGGCTACGGTGGTGGCGGCGGCGGCGGTTACGGCGGTGGCCGTTCCGGCGGCGGCGGCGGTGGTGGTTACGGCGGTGGCCGTGGCAGCTACTAAGCAGCGCACACCCGTCCCGGCAGGCCTGGCCTGCTGACGACAAAAACAAGGAGCCTTCGGGCTCCTTTTTTTATGCCCGCCGGGGCCTGCGAGAGCCCATTTCTTCCCTCGCTGTGGCATTTGTCACCATGCCACCACACCGTACCCCGCCAGACCATGAGGCTTGCTTTTTTGGGAAATTTGTGGCGCATAATGGCTTGGCGGGTTTTGCCCGTCTCAAGTTTGCGGTGATCCGTCAGTTTCGCGCTGAGAGCGTCATTGAGATTAGCTGGCTGCGGTATCGGGACTCCATCGCTTTATCCATGTGTTTTTGAGGAGTCCCTCGATGGGCAACAAACTGTACGTTGGCAATTTGCCGTACTCGGTACGCGATAGCGATCTGGAGCAGGCCTTTGGCCAATTTGGCGCAGTGACCAGTGCCAAAGTGATGATGGAGCGCGACACCGGCCGCTCCAAGGGTTTCGGGTTTGTTGAAATGGGCAGCGACCCAGAAGCCCAGGCTGCCATCAACGGCATGAACGGCCAGCCCCTCGGCGGCCGCAGCATCGTGGTGAACGAAGCACGTCCCATGGAACCCCGTCCTCCCCGCAGCGGTGGCTTTGGCGGCGGTGGTGGGGGTGGTGGCGGCTATGGCGGCGGCGGTGGCCGCAGCGGTGGCGGCGGCTACGGTGGTGGTGGCGGCCGTGAAGGCGGTGGCGGCGGCTACGGCGGCGGTGGCCGTGAAGGTGGCGGTGGTGGCTACGGCGGCGGTCGCGGTGATGGCGGCGGCGGTGGTGGCTACGGTGGCGGCGGCCGCAGCGAAGGCGGTTTCCGCAGCCCCTACGGCTCCGGCTCGCGCAACGGCGGCGGCGGTGGCCGCAGCGGTGGCGGCGGCGGCTACGGTGGTGGCGGCAACAGCGGCTACTGAGCAACCCGGCTGCGCCTCGCGCGCACCCAAGACAAGCCCCTTCGGGGGCTTTTTTCATGCCCGTGATGTTTTGCGCGGCTTTGCCGCGATCTTCGATGGCGCGAAGCGCCGCATCGGGCGGTCGGAATCCGCACGATCCAAGCCAGCGACCGCCGCGCAAGGGCCGCCCCGCCGCGCTGGCGGTGTCCCCCTTCCCGAATGGCGCAGCCATTCGAGAGAAGGGGGAAGGCGCGAAGCGACTCAGGGGGTTGTCACTCGTTCTCTCGGCGCTTGCGCGGACGCCCAGCAAGGACCTTGTCGAACACCCAGTTGGGCAGCAGGCGCATGAGCTTGGCCACCACGCCCATCTGCCAGGGGATCACGCGGTAGGTGACGCCTGCGGTGATGGCGCGGAAGGCGCGCTCGGCAAAATCCTCGGCCTTCATGAGGAAGGGCATGCCGTAGCGGTTGCCCTGGGTCAGTGGCGTGTCGATGTAGCCGGGCGAGATGGTCACCACGCGCACGCCGTGGGGCCGCATTTCGCCGCGCAGGCTTTCGCAATAGCTGATGACCGCCGCCTTGCTGCCGCAGTAGGCACCGTGCCCGGGCAACCCGCGGATGCCGGCCACGCTGCCGATGCCCACGAAGGTGCCGCTTTGGCGCTGCACCATGGCACCGACGAAGGGGTGGAAGGTGGCGGCCATGCCGATGTTGTTGGTGGCGAAGGTGCGGGCCATGACGTCGATGTCGGCCCGCACCGCCGTGTCCATGCCGACGCTGATGCCGGCGTTGGCGATCACCACGTCGGGCGTGCCCTGGCGCGCGAGGCAGTCGTGCCCGGCGGCGACGATGCTGTCCACCACCGAGACGTCGGCGCCGTAGATCTCGTAGTCCGCGGGGTCGATGCCTTGTGCGATCGCCCAGGCCTTGACCTCCTCGGTGCGGCGCGCCACCAGCGCCAGGCGGTAGCCGGCCTGGTGAAAGCGCAGGGCCAGGGCCTGGCCGATGCCGCTGGAGGCGCCGGTGATGAAGGCCAGTGAGGGTCGCTGCTGCAGGGTCATGGGGGCCTTGGTGGTGGGGTGGAATGCGCCGGCCGGCGCCGGTTGCTCTTTTACTTGGAGGCGCCGGGGACGAGCACGCCCTTGACGCGTCCACGCAGCTGCAGCACCTGGTCGAGGTGGTCGTAGTCCATGCCGTCGGCCGTGAAGCGGTCATTGCCCCGCGTCAGCACCACCGGCTTGTCCGAGCGCACACGCTCGGTCTGGGTGTAGGCATGCAGGAACTCGCTGCGGAACTCCATGCGCGGCTGGGCGGCCACGCCGGGGCGGGCGGGCAGCGGCTCGCGCGTGACGATGGCATTGCCGAAGAGCTGCACTTCGCTGCCGTCGGCATTGCTCAGGGCCCGGTTGGCGGTGGCCAGGGTCAGGCGCCCATCGAGTGCCACCGAGCGCATGCGCGCATGGTCGATCTCCAGCGTGTCCGTGTCCGGGAAGTGGCGCGCCAGGTCGCCCTGCACCTCGCTCTGCAGGCGGCCCTTGGCATCGAAGCTCTTGACCGAAAACGCCTTCATCGAATAGTCGGGCTGGTTGCTGCGGGCCTTTTCGGCAGCGGGGGCCAGGGGCATGGGCGCATTGCGCACCAGCCACCAGGTGCCCAGGGCCAGCAGCCCCATGATCATCACCGGCAGGTACAGGGTGATGCGCTCCCAGCTCTGGCGCAGCATCTGGCGCCGGCTCATGGGCGGCCTCCGGCGCGCAGCTCGGTGGCTGCAATGGGAAAGAAAAGCGGGGCGGTGGTCATGCGGTGTAGTCTGCCAGCAGGCGCGCATAGTGGCCGGTGGCCACCAGCAGCAGGTCGCACAGTTCACGCGCAGCGCCATCGCCGCCGCGGGCGGCGGTCACGTAGTGGGCGTTCTGGCGCACCTCGATCTGGGCGTTGGCCGGGGCGCAGGCCAGCGCGCTGCGGCGCATCACCGGCAGGTCGGGCCAGTCGTCGCCCATGGCGGCGGCCTGCGCCCAGGACAGGCCCAGCCCGGCCAGGATGGCCTCGGCCGCGGGGCGCTTGTCCTCGGTGCCGAAGACCGCATGCTCCACGCCCAGGGCCTTGAGGCGCACGCGCAGCGGCGCCGAGTCGCGCCCGGTGATCACGGCCGGCGTGATGCCGGCCTTCTGCAGCAGCTTGAGGCCGTGGCCGTCCAGGGTGTTGAAGCGCTTGATGGTTTCGCCGGCGTCGGTGAACAGCAGGCTGCCATCGGTGAGCACGCCGTCCACGTCGAAGAACGCCACGCGCACGCCCTGGGCGCGCAGCAGCAGCTCGGGTGCGAAGTTCAGGGCCGGTTGCACGGAAAGGGGGGTCGCCATGGCTCAGATCACCTTGGCGCGCATCAGGTCGCCGATGTGCACCACGCCGACCAGCGCGCCGGTGGCGTCCACCACCAGCACGCTGGTGATGCCGTGGGCTTCCATCAGCTCTGCCGCGTCCACGGCCAGCGCGTCCGGCGCAATGCGCCGGGGTGAGGGGTGCATCACCTCGGCCGCCGTCGCCGTGCGCAGGTCGGCACCGGCCTCGATGCGCCGGCGCAGGTCGCCGTCGGTGAAGATGCCCAGGATCTGGCCGGCTGCGTCCACCACGGCCGAGGCGCCCAGGCCCTTGGCGCTCATCTCGCGCATGAGCTCGCTGAAAGAAGCCTCGGGCGCCACGCGCGGTACATCGCTGCCCGAGCGCATGACGTCGCTCACATGCGTGAGCAGCTTGCGGCCCAGTGCACCACCGGGGTGCGAGCGCGCGAAATCCTCGGGCCGGAAACCGCGCGCGTCGAGCAGGGCCACCGCCAGCGCGTCGCCCATGGCCAGCTGCGCCGTGGTGCTGGCCGTGGGGGCCAGGTTCAGCGGGCAGGCCTCGCGCTCCACGCTGCAGTCGAGCACCAGGTCGGCATGGCGCGCCAGCGTGGAATCGAGGCCGCCGGTCAGGGCCAGGAGCGGAACGCCCAGGCGCTTGAGCACCGGCAGGATGGCCGTGAGCTCGCCGCTTTCGCCGCTGTTGGAGATGGCCAGCACCATGTCGTGCTCGGTCACCATGCCCAGGTCGCCATGGCTCGCTTCACCAGGGTGCACGAAAAAGGCCGGGGTGCCGGTGGAGGCCAGGGTGGCGGCGATCTTGCGGCCCACATGGCCGCTTTTGCCCATGCCCATCACGACCACGCGGCCGCGGATGGACAGCGCCATCTGCACGGCGTTGGCAAAGCGTGCATCCACGCGGGCGGCCAGCCCGTTCAGGGCGGCGGCTTCGATGTCGAAGGTTTCACGGGCCAGGCGCAGGGCCTGCTCGGCATCGAAAGGGGGAAGTACGGCGGTCATGCGCGAGATTCTATCGACCGGCCTGCCCGGGCTCGGATAGCATCAGCCTATGTCCTCACTCGCCCTCACCCTGCTCTACCTGCTGGCTGCAGTGCTGGGCGTGGTGGTCTGCCGCAGCCTGAAATTGCCGCCCATGCTGGGGTACCTGGCTGCGGGCGTGCTGATCGGTCCCCACGCGCTGGCCCTGGCGCAGAACTCCGAGGGGGTGCGCCACCTGGGCGAATTCGGCGTGGTGTTCCTGATGTTCGCCATCGGGCTGGAGTTCAGCCTGCCCAAGCTGCGGGCCATGCGCCGCCAGGTGTTCGGCCTGGGGCTGATGCAGGTGGTCGTGACCATGACCCTGGCCACCGGTGGCTCGCTGATCCTGGCCCAGTTGCTGGGCGGGGTCTGGGAGATGGGCTGGCAGACCGCCCTGGCCCTGTCCGGGGTGATGGCCATGAGCAGCACGGCCATCGTGGTCAAGCTCATGGCCGAGCGCGCCGAGCTCGAAAGCGAGCACGGGCGCAACGTCATGGGCATCCTGCTGTTCCAGGACCTGGCCGTGGTGCCGCTGCTGGTGCTGATCCCGGCCCTGGGCTCCTCGCCCGACAAGCTGCTGGTGGCGCTGGCCTGGGCCCTGCTCAAGGCCACGGTGCTGGTGGGCCTGCTGCTCACCGGCGGCCAGCGCGTGATGCGCTGGTGGCTGACCCTGGTGGCGCGCCGCAAGAGCGAAGAGCTGTTCATGCTCAACCTGCTGCTCATCACCCTGGGCCTGTCCTGGCTGACCGAGGTGGCCGGCCTGAGCCTGGCGCTGGGGGCCTTCATCGCCGGCGTGCTGGTCTCCGAGACCGAGTACAGCCACCAGGTGGGCACCGACATCCGTCCCTTCCACGACGTGCTGCTCGGGCTGTTCTTCATCACCATCGGCATGATGCTGGACTGGCACATCCTGGTCGACCGCTGGGGCCTGGTGCTGGCGCTGCTGGTGGTGCCGATCACGCTCAAGCTGGTGGTCATCCTGGTGCTGGCGCGCGGCATGGGGGCCACCACGGGGATCTCGCTGCGCACCGGGCTGTACCTGGCGCAGGCCGGCGAGTTCGGCTTCGTGCTGCTGTCGCTGGCCCAGACCAACAACCTGGTGCAGCCCGCGCTCATGAACCCCATCCTCGCGGCCATGGTGCTGTCCATGCTGGCCACGCCCTTTCTCATCATGTATGCCAACCGCATCGTGATGAAGCTGGTGGCCAGTGACTGGCTGCAGCAGTCGCTGCAGATGACGACCATCGCGCGCAAGTCCATCAATTCGAGCAAGCACGTGATCATCTGCGGCTACGGCCGCTCGGGCCAGAACCTGGCGCGCATGCTGGAGCACGAAGGCATCCCCTACATGGCGCTCGACCTGGACCCGGACCGCGTGCGCCAGGCCGCCGCCGCCGGCGACTCCGTCGTCTACGGCGATGCCACGCGCCTGCAGGCGCTCATGGCGGCCGGGCTGGTGCGCGCCAGCGCCGTGGCCGTGACCTACGTCGACGTGCCTGCCGCACTCAAGGTGCTGGCCAACACCCGCTCCCATGCGCCGCAGGTGCCGGTGGTGGTGCGCACCCAGGACGACCTGCACCTGGACAAGCTGCGGGATGCCGGCGCGACCGAGGTCGTGCCCGAGGCCATAGAAGGCTCGCTGATGCTCGCCAGCCATGCCCTGGCCCTGGTCGGTGTGCCCATGCGCCGCGTGCTGCGCCTGGTGCAGGACCAGCGCGATGCGCGCTACAACCTGCTGCGCGGCTACTTCCACGGGGCCGACGACGACACCGTCAACGAGCGCGACCAGGAGCGCCTGGCCACCGTCACCCTGCCGTTGGGCGCCAAGACCCTGGGCCAGGCGCTGGGCGAGCTGGCCCTGCCCGCCATGGGCGTGCGCGTGGTCAACCTGCGCCGTGCCAACGGCCATGTGAGTGCTGCGGTGGACGATGCGGCGCTGGCCGAGGGCGACACGCTGGTGCTGTCGGGCCACCCCGCGGCGCTGAGCCTGGCCGAAGCCAAGTTGCTCAAAGGCTGACGGGCCGGATCAGCCGGGCTGCAGCGCCTCTGCGGGGCCGGGCCGCCCGAAGAGATAGCCCTGGAACTGCTGGCAGCCGTTGCGCAGCAGGAAGTCGTGCTGGCCCTCGGTCTCCACCCCTTCTGCCACCACGTCCAGGCCCAGGCTGTGCGCCAGCGCGACGATGGTGCAGGCAATGGCGGCGTCGTTGGGGTCGGTGAGCACGTCGCGCACGAAGCTCTGGTCGATCTTGAGCTGGTCCAGTGGCAGGCGCTTGAGGTAGGCCAGCGAGGAGTAGCCGGTGCCGAAGTCATCGAGCGAGAAGCCCACGCCCAGGTTGCGCAGCACCTGCATCTTCACGATGCTCTCCTCCACGTCTGTGAGCAGCAGGCTTTCAGTCAGCTCCAGCTTGAGCCGTCCGGGGTCGGCACCCGTGGTGTAGAGCGCCTGCAGCACCTGGGGCACGAATTCGG
Source organism: Acidovorax sp. GW821-FHT10A04 (assembly GCF_059415825.1). Lineage (NCBI taxonomy): Bacteria > Pseudomonadati > Pseudomonadota > Betaproteobacteria > Burkholderiales > Comamonadaceae > Acidovorax > Acidovorax sp. GW821-FHT10A04. The sequence continues at coordinate 344,996 of NZ_JBWKNZ010000002.1, read as the reverse complement.
TATGGCGGAACTCCTGCGCGCTCACGTTCACAGCCACGGTCCATGCCTGGGTGGCGCTCTCGCGGTTCCAGCGTGCCAGCTGCTCGCAGGCCAGGTGCAGCACGCGCTGGCCCAGCGGCAGGATCAGGCCGGTCTGCTCGGCCAGCGGGATGAACTGCCCCGGCGGCACCATGCCGCGCTGCGGGTGCTGCCAGCGCACCAGGGCCTCGGCGCCCATGACCTGGCCTGCGGCGTTGACCACGGGCTGGTAGTGCAGCAAGAACTCGTTGCGCTGTATGCCCTGGCGGATGTCGCCCTCCAGCGCCGAGCGCGCGGTGGCTGCCGCCTGCATGGCGGGGTCGAAGAAGCACAGCGTATTGCGCCCCTGGGCCTTGGCCTGGTACATCGCCAGGTCGGCCCGCTTGAGCAGTTCGTTGACGGGCTGCTCCCGGTCGTGGAACAGCGCGATGCCGATGCTGGGCGTGCTGTGCAGTTCGCTGCCATCCATGTCGTAAGGCTCGTTGAGGGCTTGCAGCACCTTCTGCGCCACGGCCTCCGATTCGACGGCGGCCCCGGTCTCCTCACTGCTCAGGCCCTGCAGCACCACCACGAACTCGTCGCCCCCCAGGCGCGCCACGGTGTCGGTGGCGCGCACGCTGGCACGCAGGCGGGTGCCCACCTGCACCAGCAGGCGGTCGCCCCACTCATGGCCCATGGTGTCGTTGATGCCCTTGAAGTTGTCCAGGTCCAGGAACAGCAGGGCGCCATGCTGGCCGTCGCGCTCGCAGGCCGTCGCCACGCGCTCCAGCCGGTCCAGCAGCAGGCGCCGGTTGGGCAGCTTGGTCAGTTCGTCGTAGAAGGCCAGGCGCTGGATCTCGGCCTCGGCGCGCTTGCGCTCCGTGATGTCTCGGGCCAGCCCGCGGTAGCCCGTGAACTCGCCCTCGGCATTGAAGATCGGCTCGCCGCTGATGGACACCCAGATCGGTTCGCCCTGCGCCGACATGCGCTGGATCTCGAAATTGCGGAACACCTGGCGCTGCGCGAGCTGCTCGCGGTGCGCGCGCCACTGGCCCTCGTCGGCGAAGGTGTTGGGCAGCTCCCAGCGCGTGAGCCCGAAGAGCTGGTCGTCGGGCAGGTCCATCTTGTTCTGCGGGCTGCCCTCGATGCGCACGAAGCGGAACTCGGCATCCTGCTCCCAGTACCAGTCGGAGGACAGCTGCGTGAGGCTGCGCCAGCGGGCCTCGCTCTCGCGCAGGGCCTCCAGCGCACCCAGGTAGTCGGTCACGTCGGTGAAGGTGCGCACGCGGCCGCCGTCTTCCAGCGGGCGTGTGCGCACCTCGATGAAGCGGCCGGTGACCGTGCGCCGGATGTAGCTGTCCGGCATGGTCAGCTTGCCGCCATGCGCGGCGTACTCGGCGCCCACATAGTCCCGCGCCTTGGATTCGATCAGCTGAAAACTGGTACCGAAGTCCCCGCGCTCGGTCTGGAAGCGCACCACCTCCTCCACCCGCGGCTCGCCCGCGAGCAGTTCATCCGGCAGGTTCAAGAGCTCCAGGTAACGCTGGTTGTAGACGCGGATGCGGCCCTCGCCATCGACCTTGGTGATGCCTTGCGACACGCTGGCCAGCGTGCTCTGCAGCGCCCGGGTTTTTTCGGCCAGCAGCTCGCTGGTGCGCGCCAGCTCTTCCTCCACCTGACGGCGCGCCAGTTCGGCGCGGCGCGCCAGCTCCAGTTGGCCCACGGTGCTCAGCAGCGGCTGCAGGAACTGCACGTCGGCCGTGGTGTAGCCCTCGGGCCGGTTGGCCAGGCCCACCACGGCGACGAGCTCACCCGAGGCCAGGATGGGCAGGCCCAGGTAGGAGACCACGGGCGCATGCCCGGGCGGCATGCCGGCGCTGCGGGGGTCGCCTGCCGCGTTGTGGACGATCACCGGCTTTTCGGTCTGCATCGCCTGGCCGGGCAGGGAGTCGAGGTCGTCGAAGACCCGGCCCTCCTCCGCGTCCCGGGTGTGGCGCGCACGCGTGGCCTCGTCCCATTCCAGGTCGGTCACGGAGTGCATGCGCAGGAAGGGCCGGCCCTCGGCCGTGCGCTGCACCTGGCCGACCAGCCCGAACCGGCTGCCGGTCAGCTCCATGAGCTCGTGCAGCAGCGCGTCGAACGCCGCGCGCGGTGCCGAGCTGGCAATGAACACGGCCTGCGCGCGCGAGATCGCCTGCAGCAGGCGGTGCTGGCGCGCCAGCATGGCCTCGGCGGCGCGCCGGGCGCGCACGCTGCTGCTGCGCTCGAGCACAGCCTCGATCTGCGCGGGCAGGGCCAGCAGGTAGTTGCAGCCGGGATCGCGGATGGTGAAGTCGGCAAAGCCATGGCGCATGGCGTGCGCCGCCTGCGCGTCGGCCCCAGCGTCGACGATGATCAAGGCCGGGATGCGCCCCATGCGCTCGAGCACGTCGTAGGCCGAGCCGTCCTCGAAATGCTGGCAGACCAGCAGGATGTCAGGGGTGTGGTCCTGCAGCCATGCCTGGGCCTGTGCCAGCGAGGGTGCCACCTCGACCCGCCAGCCCAGCCAGGGGTCCACCAAGGCCTCGACCAAGGCCCGTGCGTGCTCCCGGTCGTCTTCGATCAACAGGACGGAGATGGGCATGGCCGATCTGGTTTTTCCAGGCAAGGAATGGCAGCCTGCATACCGCAGGGGTAACGATGACCCATTATGGGTCAGCATTCGGGGCTTGCGGCCCGCCAACCCCGGGGGGCTGGTGTTTACACTCGCACCCTTTGTGCCATCCACCCCACACCCCATGCAGCCCCTCAGCGTCAACCAGTACCTGCGCCAGCACATCCGCACCGTGCCCGACTGGCCGGCACCCGGCGTGCAGTTCCGCGACATCACGCCGCTGCTGCAGGACCCCAAGGTCTTTCGCGTGCTGATCGATGCCTTCGTGCACCGCTACATGGACAAGGCCCTGCGCCCCGACGTGGTGGCCGGGCTCGATGCGCGCGGCTTCATCCTGGGCGCCGTGGTGGCCTATGAACTCAACGTGGGCTTCGTGCCGATCCGCAAGAAGGGCAAGCTGCCCTTCACCACGGTGGAGGAGACCTACGAGCTCGAATACGGCAGCGCCACGGTGGAGCTGCACACCGATGCCGTGAAACCCGGCGACCGCGTGCTGCTGATCGACGACCTCATCGCCACCGGCGGCACCATGATGGCCGGCCGGCGCCTGCTCGAGAAGCTCGGCGCCACGGTGACCGAGGGCGCGGCCATCGTCGACCTGCCCGAACTTGGTGGCTCGCAGCGGCTCAAGGAATCGGGCCTGCCGCTGTTCACCCTGGTCGACTTCGCCGGGCATTGAGCCCGGCGCTTCAGTGCGCCAGGGCGTAGGCGGCCAGTACCTGTTGCGCCCACCGGGCAAAGTGCCTGCGCATGCTTGTCAGGCGCCTGCAGGGATGGCGCCGTCAGCACTGGCCTCGCGGCGGCGTGCGGCACGGTCCCAGGCCTTCTCGTGGAAGAAGAAGGCCACGGCCTGCACCGTGGGTTCGAGCAGGCTCAGTGTGATCGATGCCCAGAGGTTGCCCGTGACGGCATAGGCCACCATGGCGGCCACGCTGATGTGGATCAGGTAGTAGCTGCCGGTCTTCATGAGCATGGTCTTGTTCTGCTGGGCGATCTGGCGGAGGCGGGCCATGGTGGATTCCTTTCTTTCTGCGGCAGGCGCCCTGGGGCACCGGTCATGGAATGGTAGGGTTTCTCAATAGCCATGACCAATTGAGTTCGGCTAGCTCCAGCATTGAAACTATTGATGACCGGGCTTTGCCTACTGCCCAGCCACCCCGTTAATTCCGTCACGCAGTGGGGAAAAAATTTGCCCTTGGCGGCGCCAACCCCGTTGCTATGATGGACATCTTTTCAACTGCGGCAACGCACTAGGGAGCAGACATGGCCCTCATGGACTTCATCAAGAAACAGTTCATCGACGTCCTCCAGTGGACCGAGGACGGCGACGGCACGCTTGCCTGGCGCTTCCCCATGAGCGGCATGGAAATCCAGAATGGCGGCACGCTGGTGGTGCGCGAGTCGCAGACGGCGGTGTTCGTCAATGAAGGCAAGGTGGCCGACGTCTTCGGCCCCGGCACCTACAAGCTCACCACGCAGACGCTGCCGGTGCTGACCTACCTGAAGAACTGGGACAAGCTCTTCGAGTCGCCCTTCAAGAGCGATGTCTACTTCTTCAGCACGCGCCAGCAGATCGACCAGAAGTGGGGCACGCCCCAGCCCATCACCATCCGCGACAAGGACTTCGGTGCGGTGCGCCTGCGCGCCTTCGGCAACTACGCCTTCCGCATTGCCGACCCCAAGCTGTTCCACACCGAGATTTCGGGCACGCGCGATGTCTATCCTGTGGGCGACCTCGAAGGCCAGCTGCGCGGCCTGGTGCTGCAGAACATCAGCAACGCGATTGCCGGCAGCGGCCTGCCCTTCCTGGACCTGGCGGCCAACCAGGTCATGTTCGCCGATGCGCTGACCAAGGAACTCGCGCCGATCTTCGCCAAGCTCGGCCTCCTGATCGAGAACCTCACGGTGCAGAACGTCTCGCTGCCCGAAGAGCTGCAGAAGATCCTCGACCAGAAGATCGGCATGGGCATGGTCGGCAACGACATGGCCAAGTTCATGCAGTACCAGACGGCCCAGGCCATCCCCAAGTTCGCCGAGAACAGCGGTGGCGGCAGCGGCATCGCGGGCGATGCCATGGGCCTGGGGGCCGGCGTGGCGCTGGGCCAGGTGATGGCGCAGAACCTGCAGCAGGGCCTGCAGGGTGGCGGCAATGCGGCACCGGCTGCCGCGGCGGCGGCTGCCGTGTCCTCCGGCGTCAAGCCCGAGGACGTGATGGCCACGCTCGAGAAGCTCGGCGAACTCAAGTCCAAGGGCATCCTCACGCAGGAGGAGTTCGACGCCAAGAAGTCCGAGCTGCTCAAGAAGCTGATCTGAGGCTGGCGCAACCTACCTTCGCTACCGGCGCCTCGGGTGCGGGCGGCAGCGGGCTGACGGGCCCCTGCTCTGCCGCACCCGGCCGCCCTTGGCAACGCCCGAATGGCCACTGACCCTACACAGCGTTCCTACCGTGCGCCCTGTCCGGGCTGCGGCGCGCCGGTTGAATTCCGCAGCGCGCAGTCCACCCACGCCGTCTGCGGCTACTGCCAGAGCACCGTGGTGCGCAGCGGCGACGTGCTGCAGCGCGTGGGCAAGATGGCCGAGCTGTTCGACGACCACAGCCCGCTGCAGCTCATGGCCAGCGGGCGCATCGAGCTCGATGGCAAGGACATCCCTTTCACGCTGATCGGCCGGCTGCAGTACAGGACCGAGGCGGGTGTGTGGACCGAGTGGTCGGCCTTCCTGCAGGACGGGACCCTGGCCAGCCTGGGCGAGGACAACGGCGCCTACGTCTTCACGCGGCCCATGGAGGCCGGGCGCCAGCTGCCCGAGGCCAGCCGCTTTCGCATCGGCGCGACGACGGCCATTTCCGGCAAGTCGTATTCCGTCGCCTTCAGCGGCAGCGCCACGCTGATCTCGGCCCAGGGCGAGCTGCCCAAGCTGCCGCCCATCGGCCAGCCCTTCGACATGGTCGAGCTGCGCAGCGCCGATGGCGAGGTGCTCAGCATCGACTACGGCCACACGCCGCCGCATCTGGAGCGCGGCCGCGCCGTGCTGCTCGAGGACCTCAAGCTCACCGGCCTGAAGGACGAATCGGCCAAGGACGAGAAAGGCCGCCAGTTCAACTGCCCGCACTGCGGTGCACCGGTGCAGGTGCAGTTGTCCAGCACCAAGAGCGTCACCTGCGGATCGTGCGCGAGCATCATCTCGCTGGACAGTGGCGTGGGTGGCGAGCTGCGCTCGGCCGAGCAGGACGAGCCGGTGCGCCCCATCATCCCGCTGGGCAGCAAGGGCCAGTTGCAGGGCGTGCACTGGCAGGTGGTGGGCTTCCAGCACCGCATGGGCGTGGAGCCCGGCGACGACGAGCACTTCGGCTGGAGCGAGTACCTGCTCTACAACCAGAAGCGCGGCTTCGCCTTCCTGGTCGATGCCGAGGACGGCTGGAGCATGGTGCGCCCGACCACCGGCGCGCCGCAGATGGCCGCCAGCGGCCGCAGCGCCACCTACCTGGGCACGACCTACCAGCTCAAATACAGCTACGAGGCCGAGACCACCTATGTGCTGGGCGAGTTCTACTGGCAGGTCACGCGCGGCCAGAAGACCTCGAACCGCGACTTCGCGAGCGCCAAGGGCCTGCTGTCGATGGAGCAGACACCCAATGAGGTGACCTGGTCCTCGGGCGACAAGCTGGCCAGCGACACCGTCGCCAAGGCCTTCAAGCTCGAAGACAAGAAAGACGTGCTGCAGCGCGACGACCCGGGGCCCTTCGTGGCCAAATCGGGCCTGGGCTGCGGCACCATCATCATCATTGCGATCGTCATCATCATCCTGCTGATCCTGCTGAGCAACTGTTCCGGGTCGTCCGGCAGCGGTTACCGCAGTTCGGGCGGCTCGTTCGGCGGCTATTCCAGCGGCGGCGGCGGGCACAAGTAATTTATCAAGGAGCTTCCACCATGATGGGAATCGAATGGCTCAAGCCCGCGGCGTTCCTCGGGTCCATCCTGTACGCGCTGATCGGCGTCGTCATCTTCTGGCTGTGCTTTGTCATCGTCGACAAGATCACCCCCTACGACCTGTGGGGCGAGATCGTCGAGAAGCAGAACGTGGCGCTGGGCGTCGTGGTGGCCGCCATGTGCCTGGGCATCAGCATCATCGTCGCTGCGGCCATCCATTGAGGGTGGCGGTGGTGCTGGAGACCGGCCCTGCCCAGGGCATGCAGGCGCTTGTCCTTGGGAATGTAAAGGGATGAATAAGAATAATTATCGTTTGTATTAAAATGTGTACTTTCTGTTAACGGGTGCGGCCGGAGGGGCCGTGTTCGACCCACTGGAGTACACATGGCGAACAAGAACCATGCGGGCAGCACCAAGGCTGCCCGTTTTCATTTGACGGCCACCGCCGCGGCCAGCCTGCTGGCCGTGCTGGGCACCTCCCAGGCCTGGGCCCAGGCCGATGCTGCCCTGCCCGCCGTGCAGGTGACCGGCTCGCAGTACGACGCCGACGACGTGCGCCCCGAGGGCGTCACCACGGCCACCAAGACCTACATGGCGCCGCGCGACATCCCGCAGACCATCGATACGCTCGAAGTCAACAAGTACAAGAGCTACGGCATCAACGACCTGGCCGTCATGCTCGACGGCGTGCCCGGCGTGAACACCAAGTACGACATGCGCGGCGAGGGCGTGATGATCCGCGGCTTCAACGCCGACTCGGGCGACATCTACCGCGACGGCGTGCGCGAGTCGGGCCAGGTGCGCCGCAGCACGGCCAACGTGGAGCGCATCGAGATCCTCAAGGGCCCGGCCTCGGTGCTCTACGGCCGCAGCAGCGGCGGCGGCATCGTGAACCTGGTGAGCAAGCAGGCGCGCTTCGATGCCAAGAGCAGCGTCACCCTGCGCGGCGGCTCGTGGGACAACTACGGTGGCACGCTCGACATCAACAAGGTCATCAACAACCACGTGGCCGTGCGCCTGACGGCCGACCGTGAGCAGGCCGACAGCTTTCGCAGCGGCATCCGCAACAAGAACGAGATGGTCTCGCCCAGCATCCTGGTGGACACCCGCACCGGCCTGCGCTGGACGGGTCAGTACACCTACGACAACATCTGGCGCGTGCCCGACCGCGGCCCGGTCTACGACCAGCTGCCGCCCGGTGTCTCCATTCGCAAGGGCTTTGCCCACCCCGGCGACCATGTGGAAGACCGCCTGCGCGTGCTGCGCTCGGACCTGTCCTACGACTTCAACAAGGCCTGGAGCGTGCGCTGGGTGGCCAGCAAGCGCGAGGCCAGCCAAGACTTCGATCACTACTTCGCCGGCACCTACTGCAACACGGCGGGCCAGACCTCCGCGGGCGCTGCCTGCACCTGGCGCGGCCAGGTGCGGCCGAACTACGCCTGGCAGCAGACGGCCAACGAGACCCTGTCCAACACCGTCGACCTGATGGGCAAGTTCAGCACCGGCGGCATCCAGCACGAGGTGCTGGTCGGTGTGGAAGTGAGCGAGGAAAAGCGCCATCCGCGCATCGGCCAACCGGCCTCCACCTTCAGCTACGACCCGCTGCAGCCCATCGCCTGGGGCGCCAAGCCGGCCCAGGGCAACCCGACCCAGCACAACCTGCACAAGGCCGAGGGCCAGGCCCTGTACGTGCAGGACCTCATCAGCCTCACGCCCGAGTGGAAGCTGCTGGCCGGCCTGCGCTATGACCGCTTCGACTTCAACAGCACCAACCTGCTGACCAATGTGGGCCGTGGCTACGACGGTGACTCGGTGAGCCCGCGCCTGGGCGTGGTCTGGCAGCCGGTGCGCGAGCACAGCCTGTACGCCTCGTGGAACAAGAGCTACTCGCCCTACGGCGGGCGCGGCATGATCAGCGTGGATGTCTCGCCCACCGCCGTCTACGACGACGAGCCCCAGCACTCGCGCCAGGTCGAGGTGGGCGTCAAGAGCGACTGGCTGAACGGCGCGCTCTCGACCCAGCTGTCGGTGTACCAGCTCGAACACGCCAACATCCGCTACCGCCCCGACGCGGTCAACGACCCCTTCACCTGGGCCGTGCGCGGCAAGGAGCGCTCGCGCGGCATCGAGTTCAGCGCGGCGGGCCGCGTGGCTTCGTCGTGGTACGTGCGCGGCGGCGTGGGCGTGACCAGCGCCAAGGTCACGGAGGACAAGCTGCAGCCCGCATTGGTCGGCAAGTACCTGGTGGACACCGCCCTGCGCAACGGCAACTTCTTCGTGCGCTATGCGCCGCAAGGCCCGTGGTACGCGGAAATCGGTGCCACGCACACCAGCGCGCGCTGGCTCAATACCGCCAACACCTCGCGCGTGCCCGGCTATACCCGCTGGGATGCGCTGGTGGGCTGGCGCCAGGGCGTGTGGACGGCCACGGCCGCCATCTCCAACCTGCTGGACAAGGAATACTGGCGTGCCGACGCCATGCCGGGTGCTCCGCGCAGCCTGCTGGTCAGCGTGAACTACCAGTTCTGATTCGCGCCATTTCTCTGGCATGGACGAGGGGCACTGCCCCGTTGTGCAGACTGGCTGCGTGACGGCCCATCCACCCCGCTCCAAGCCCGGGCGCCTCGGTGGGTGGGGTTGGGCGCTGGGCGCCATCGTTGTCGTTGCGCTGGTCACCAGCACGCTCTGGATCGAGAGGCTCGCTGGCGCACCGAAAGCCGGCACTGCATCCAGGGACGGCCCTGCGGCCAGTGCTGCGGCGCCCCAGGCCACGGATTTCCCGTGGGACCCCCAACTGGGCGCTGCCAGCGCGCCCGCAGCGGCTTCGGGAGCGCCGGCCGCGCAGCGGCCCCCCAGCCGCTTCAGCACGATGTCGGCCGCCTTCATGCCCCCCGCACGCCCCGTGTGGGAGATGCTGCGCAGCTACCCCGGCCCCTCGGTAGCGGGCATCGACGCCGACGTGGAGATGCTGGTCGCACTGAGCTATTGCGAGTACAGCGGCGACCTGCCAAGACAGCTGTGGGAGGGCCGCTCCCAGGGCACCGCATCGGCGGCCCGCCTCAAGGAGCTCGATGCTCGGCATGCCCAGGCCACGGCGCTGTGCGCGCGGCTGTCGGACACAGACTATGCCTTGCGCACCGGGATCCTGCGCCTGCACGCGCGCGCCGGCAATGTGGACGCACAGCTGCACTTCCAGTACGTGGGGCCCACCGGCCGCCATGGGCCCGAAGGGTTTGCGGGGGTACCCCAGAGCGACGAGCAATTGGCCGCCTGGTACCGGGAGGTGCTGGGCTATGCGCAGCAGGCCCTGATCGGGGAGCCCTTTCTGGCCGTGAGCACCCTGGCATGGCTCTATGACGCGGGCCCCAGCGTGCCGGCTGCCCCTGCCATCCATGACCCCGTGGAAGGCCATGCCTACCGCATCCTGCTGGCCCGGATGGCGCGCAGCCCGCAACATCTGGCCGACTTCATGCAGCGCGAAGAGGCCCGCCTGCCGCCCGGGCAGGTGGCCCAGGGCCGGGCACGCGCCGAGGCCATTGCGCAAGGCCTGGCGGCACAGCTCACAGCCCAGGGCAAGGACCTCCCCAGGGGCCTGCTGGGCCCTGCGGCGGCAGAACCTCGCCAGCAGCCGGTGCCCTCGCCATTCGCAGCACAATAGCGGCTTGTCCTCGAACCCTACCTCCATCCCTTCCGCCTCCGCCCCGTCGGGCGCGCGCCCCATCGATGTGGCGCTGCTGGCCAGCGTGTTCGTCGTGGCCGCCTGCGGCCTGCTCTACGAGCTGGCGGCCGGCGCGCTCGCGTCCTATGTGCTGGGCGACTCGGTGCTGCAGTTCTCGACCATCATCGGCACCTACCTGTTCGCCATGGGCGTGGGCTCGTGGCTGTCGCGCTATTTCGAGCGCCAGCTGCCGGCGCACTTCCTGCGCATCGAGCTGCTGGTGGCCTTGATCGGCGGCGCGCTGCCGGCCACGCTGTTCCTGGCCAATGCCTACGCGCCCGGGGCCTTTCGCCTGCTGCTGTATGGCATGGTGTTCATGGTGGGCACGCTGGTGGGTCTGGAGATTCCGCTGGTCATGCGCATCCTCAAGCGCAACGTGGCGCTCAAGGACCTGGTCTCGCAGGTGCTGACCTTCGACTACCTGGGCGCGCTGGCCGTGTCCATGGCCTTCCCGCTGCTGCTGGTGCCGCACCTGGGGCTGATCCGCACGGGCCTGCTGTTCGGCCTCATGAATGCCGCGGTGGCGCTGTGGGCGGTGTGGTTGTTCCGCGACGAGCTGCGCCGCCTGCGCGCGCATGCCCTGGCCTGCGTCGCCGTGCTGGCGCTGCTGTTTGCAGGCCTGCTCGGGGCCGACCACATCACCAGCTTCGCCGAGGACAAGTTCTACCAGGACCGCATCGTCTTCAGCACCGCATCGCCCTACCAGCGCATCGTCGTCACCAACGGCAAGCTGGGCCACCGGCTGTACCTCAACGGCAACCTGCAGTTCGCCGAGCGCGACGAGTACCGCTACCACGAGGCGCTGGTCCACCCCGCGATGGCGGCGCACGGCGCGCCCCGGCGCGTGGCCGTGCTCGGCGGCGGCGACGGCATGGCCGTGCGCGAGATCCTCAAGTACCCCTCGGTCGAGTCCGTCACCCTGGTGGAGCTGGACCCGGCCATGACGCGCCTGTTCACCGACAACCCCACGCTCGCCCGGCTCAATGGCGAGGCGCTGCGCTCGCCCAAGGTGCAGGTGGTCAACACCGATGCCTTCCAGTGGCTGCAGCAGTGCAAGGCCCCGGGCTGTGACGCGGCGGAGGATGTCTTCGACGTGATCGTGGTGGACTTTCCCGACCCGACCAATTTTTCCATCGGCAAGCTCTACACCAACAGCTTCTATGCGCTGCTGGACAAGCGCCTGGCCGCCAGCGGCTACGCCGTGGTGCAGACCACCTCGCCGCTGGTGGCGCGCCAGAGCTACTGGACGGTGGTGCAGACCATGGAATCGGTGGGCCTGCAGACGGCGCCCTACCACGCCCATGTGCCGAGCTTCGGGGAGTGGGGCTTCGTGGTGGCCAGCCGCCGGCCCTGGCGCATGCCCGAGGCGCTGCCGCCCGACCTGCGCTTCCTGAGCGCGGGCACGCTGCCCCTGCTGTTCGACTTTCCGCTCGACATGGCGCGCCTGCCGGCGGACGTGAACCGTCTGTCCAACCAGGCCCTGGTGCACACCTATGAGCGGGAGTGGGGCAAGGTCGCAGCGCACTGAATTCGGCACATCCCCCTGCGGGCGAGCTCTGGAAGCCCGCGCTGTTGCATCCATGCCGCGCGGATGTAACAAATCGGGGCGGCGGCGGGTTTCAAGACCCTATGGGTAAATCGCTCACGGGGTTGCCGGCAGAATGGAAACCAACGCTTACATTTGTCCGCCCCGATGCTTGAGAGATTCTTCGTTGTCGGCGCACAGCGGGATCCCCAGAATCTCTGGGGGCACGACCCCTGGCTCGTGGCCCTGTCGGTCGCGCTGGCGATTGCTTCCTCCCTCATGGCGCTGCACCTGGCCGCGCTGGCGCAGCGTGCGCCGGACCGGCTGCGCCGCAACCTGACCGTCGCCTCCGGTTCGCTGGCGTTGGGCGGCGGGGTCTGGTCCATGCACTTCGTGGGGATGCTGGCCTTCGACCTGTGCGCACACGGCCATTTCGAGCCCTCGGTCACGGCGCTGTCCTTTCTGCCCAGCCTGGTGGCGTCGTGGATCGCGCTGCACGTGCTCACCCAAAGGCAGCCCACGGGCCTGTCCATCGCCTGGGGCGGTGCCCTGGTGGGTGCGGGCATCGGCGTCATGCACTACGCCGGCATGTCGGCCTCCGACATGGCGCCGATGATCCGCTACGACGTGGGCGGCTTTGCGGCCTCCCTCGTGTTCGCGGTGGGCATGGCCATCCTGGCGCTGTGGCTGCGCTTCGGCATGCTGCGCGCCTGGGCGCGCCGGCCCTGGCTGAGCACGCTGCTGGGGGGGCTGGTCCTGGGGCTGGCGATCGCCGGCATGCACTTCATCAGCATCGCCGCCGTGCGTGTCTCCGGCAATGTGCCAGACCTGGGGCCGGTGCCCGAGCAGGCCCGCTACATGGCGCTGGCCATCGCGCTGATGGCCGTGCTGGTGGGGCTGGTGGTAACCACCGTCAACATCGGTCTTCGGGTCCGCTGGCTGTTGCGCAGGTCCGAGCAGAGCGAGTCGAGCCTGCGCGCGGTGGTGGAAACCGCCATGGACGCCATCGTCATGGCAGATGCGGACGGCACCATCCGGTCCTTCAACGGTTCGGCGCAGCGCATGCTCGGCTGGACGGCCGAGGAAGCCGTGGGCCGGCCCGTGCGCATGCTCGTGGACCCGGCCTATGCCGACACGCCGCACAGCTACCTGCCGCGCGACCTGTCGCGCGGCGAGGCGCGCCAGGTGGGCAAGGACAAGGACATCCACGTGGTGCGCAAGGATGGCAGCCTGGTGCCCGTGCGGCTGGTGGTCGGCCGCGTGGACCTGCCGGGGCCGCCGGTGCTCGTCGGCTTCCTGACCGACCTGACCGAGCGCCGGGCCATGGAGCAGGAGCGCCGACGCGGCGAGGAGCAGCTGCGCTCGCTGGTGCGCAACATCCCGGGCGTGGCGTTTCGCTGCCGCTACGACGCCGACTGGTCCATGCTGTTCATCAGCGACGCGGTGGAGTCCCTCACGGGCTGGCCGGCCGAGGACTTCCTGGCCGGGCACATCTCGTTCGGCCGCATCATCCACGAGGACGATGCCGCGCGCATCGGGGACCAGGTGGCGCGCGCCCTGGAAGCGGGTGCGTCCTATGTGCTGGAGTACCGGCTGCACACGCGCGATGGTGGTATCCGCTGGGTGTCCGAAACGGGCCGCGGTGTCTCGGGGCCGCAGGGGGAAGTCCGCTGGATCGACGGCGTGATCACCGACATGACGGCCTCCAAGGCGCAGAACGCCGAGTTCGTGGGCACGGTCACGGCCATCGGCCGCTCGCAGGCGGTGATCGAATTCGATCTCAAGGGCCGGGTGCTCACCGCCAACCGCAATTTCCTGGACCTCATGGGCTACACGCTCGCCGAGATCGCAGGCCAGCACCACCGCATCTTCTGCACGCCGGAGTACGCCGGCAGCCAGGCCTACCAGGCCTTCTGGGCGCGCCTGGGCCAGGGCGAGTTCAACGCGGGGGAGTACCTGCGCCTGGGCCGGGGCGGGCGCGAGGTCTGGATCCAGGCCACCTACAACCCGATCTTCGACGCGCAGGGGCGGGCCTTCAAGATCGTCAAGTTCGCCACCGACCTGACCATGCGCCGGCGCATGGAGACGGACCTGCGCACGGCCAAGGAACAGGCCGAGCATGCGGCCGCAGCACGCAGCACCTTCCTGGCGAACATGAGCCACGAGATCCGCACGCCCATGAACGCCATCATCGGCTTCACCGAGGCGCTGCTCGATACGCCGCTCGAAAGCACCCAGCGCCGGCACCTGGGCACGGTGCACCATGCGGCGCGCTCCATGCTGCGCCTGCTCAACGACATCCTGGACACCGCCAAGCTCGAAAAGGGCGCGGTGGAACTGGAGGTCGCCGATTTCAGCCTGCGCGAGCTGTGCGACCAGATCCTGGCCTCGCTGCGCATCAACGCCGCCAAGAAGGGGCTGGAGGTCGTGCTCGACTATCCCGAAGGCGTGCCTGTCCACTGGCAGGGCGATGCCTTCCGCATCCAGCAGGTGCTGCTCAACCTGATGGGCAACGCCATCAAGTTCACGCACGAGGGCCGGGTCACGCTGCGCGTGGCCGGCGCCAATGCGCAGCTCGTGCTGCAGGTGGTGGACACCGGCATCGGCATCGACGCCGCCGGTGTGGAGCGCATCTTCGACCCCTTCGCGCAGGCCGATGCCTCGACCACGCGCCGCTACGGTGGCACGGGCCTGGGCACGACCATCGCCCGCCAGCTGGCCGAGCTGATGGGCGGCAGCATTGCGGTGGTCAGCCAGATGGGCCAGGGCAGCACCTTCACCGTGCGCCTGCCGCTGCGCACCGGCCAGCCGCCGGCGGATGCCGGCCCTTCGACGACCCGCGACTGGCTGCGCGCCCCCCTGCCCACGCTGCGCGTGCTGGCCGTGGACGACGTGCCCGCCAACCTGGAGCTGCTGCAGATCACGCTGCAGCGCGGTGGCCACAAGCTCACGGCCGTGGGCAGCGGCGCGCTGGCGCTCGAGGCCTTCGCGCAGCAGCGCTTCGACGTGGTGCTGATGGACCTGCAGATGCCCGACATGGACGGCCTGGAGGCCACGCGCCACCTGCGCAGCTTCGAGCAGGCGCGCCGGCGCAAGCCGACCCCCATCGTGGCCCTGTCGGCCAGCGTGCTCGAACAGGACCGCCGCAATGCCCGTGCCGCCGGCATGGATGGCTTTGCCAGCAAGCCGGTGGAGCCGGTGCGGCTCATGGCCGAGATCGCGCGCGTGATCGGCGTGCGCGAAGACGGCGGTGATCCGGTGTTCGCCGTGGCCAGCATCTTCGGCGCCCTGCCTCCCGGCGAGGGGCTGCTGGCCCCGCCCGCCCGGCAACCGGCAACGGCCCCGGTGGCACCCGCCATCGAATGGGAGCGGGGGGTGCGGCTGTGGACGCAGGCACGCTACCTGCGCGAAGCCATCGAGCGCTTCATGCAGGAGAGCGGCGTGGCGCTAGCCGGCCTGCTGTCCGCGCACCAAGCCGACGACTGGGACAGCCTGGCGGCGCGTGCCCACCGCCTGCGCGGTGCGGCCGCCAACCTGGCGCTGCCTGCGGTGCAGCAGTATTCCGGCCAGATCGAGCAGGCGGCGCGCGAGCGCGATGCCGGCTCGGTGCAGGTGGCCCTGCTGGCCCTGGCCACGGCGCTCGATGCCGTGGGTGGTGCCCTGCTCAGCCCCCAGGCGCCCGATGCGCAGCGGCAGGGTTCGGCGCCAGCGCCTGCGCCGCTGCAGCAGGCCCAGCGCGAGCGCGTGCTGGCCGCCATCGCGGCCCTTGCCGCCGCCCTGGCGCAGGGAGAGCTGGCCGACGCGCCGCTGGCGGTGCTCGAGGGCGAGTTGCCCGCGGTCACGCTCAACGGCCTGCACGAGGCGCTCGACCGCTTCGACTTCGACGAGGCGCGCACCTGCCTGCAGGCCCTGCAGCACCATCTGCAGGCACCGTTGCAGCCGGGGCAAACGCATGTCTGACAATTGCACCCTTTGCCCCCGGCACCCGAAGGAAGCCCCATGACGGCCGCCCCCGAAGACCACCGCCCGCGCCTGCTGCTGGTGGACGACGAACCCACCAACCTGCAGGTGCTGCGCCACATCCTGCAGGAGGACTTTCGCCTGCTGTTCGCCACCGATGGTGCGCGCGCGCTGCAGATCGCCCAGCAGCAGCGGCCCGACCTGGTGCTGCTCGATGTGATGATGCCGCAGATGGACGGCTACGCCGTGTGCCAGGCCCTCAAGGCCGACCGGGCCACCGCGAACATCCCGGTGATCTTCGTCACCGCGCTCACCGACGTGCAGGACGAGGCGCGCGGCTTCGACGTGGGCGGTGTGGACTACATCACCAAGCCCGTGAGCGCCCCGGTGGTGCGCGCCCGTGTGCGCACCCACCTGTCGCTGGTGCGCACCGAGGAGCTGCGCGAGACCCGGCTGCAGATCGTGCAGCGCCTGGGCCGTGCGGCCGAGTACAAGGACAATGAGACCGGGATGCACGTCATCCGCATGAGCCACTTCGCCCATGTGCTGGCGCTGGCGCTGGGCCACTCGCCGGCCTGGGCCGAAGACCTGCTCAACGCCGCGCCCATGCACGATGTGGGCAAGATCGGCATCCCCGACGCCGTGCTGCGCAAGCCCGGCCCGCTCGATGCGGGCGAATGGGAGACCATGCGCCGCCACCCGCAGATCGGCGCCGAGATCATCGGCGAGCACCCCGGGGGCGTGCTGCGCCTGGCCCATGCCATTGCGCTCACGCACCACGAGAAGTGGGACGGCAGCGGTTACCCGAAGGGACTGGCGGGCGAGGCGATTCCCGTGGAGGCGCGCATCGTCACGCTGGCCGACGTGTTCGACGCGCTCACCGCGCGCAGGCCCTACAAGGAGCCCTGGAGCACCGAGGACACCGTGGCCCACCTGCGCGCGCAGGCGGGCAAGCATTTCGATCCGGCGATGGTCGAGGTGTTCATTGCGCAGCTGCCCCAACTGCTCGAAATCCAGGCACGCTGGAAAGACTGACCCTTGTCTTGCCAGGAGGGCTTGCGGGTGACGTAGAGTACGGCCCCATGTCCCTTGCGTCCCCCCTTTCCCTGCCCTCATCGCGCCGCCGGCAGCTGCTGCAGGCCGGTGCCCTGCTGGCCGCGGGGGCCGCGCTGCCCGGCTGTGAGAAGGCGCCACGCACGCTCGAAGGCGGTTTTGCCGGCATCGACATGCAGCGCGGCCATGCGCTGCGCGAGATGCTGCAAAAGGGCTCCCTGCCCGAGCCCGCCGTGGTGCGGCGCGCGCAGGTCATCATCGCCGGCGGCGGCGTGGCCGGCCTGGCGGCGGCGCGCGCGCTGCGCCTGGCGGGGGTGGAGGACTTCGCGCTGCTGGAGCTCGAAGACCAGGCCGGCGGCAACAGCCGCGGCGGCATGGTCGGCGGCATCGCCTGCCCCATGGGCGCGCACTACCTGCCCGTGCCCGGGGACGACGCCAGCGAGGTGCAGGACCTGCTCGAGGAACTGGGCCTGCGCCAGCGCGTGGCCGGCCGCTGGCGCTACGACGAGCGCCACCTGTGCCACAGCCCGCAGGAGCGGCTGTACTTCGAGGGCGAATGGCAGGAAGGCCTGCTGCCGGTGCAGGGCGTGGGCGAAGCAACGCTGGCCCAGTACCGCCGTTTCTCCGAGCGGGTGGATGCGCTGTCCAAGGCGGCGCGCTTCACCATGCCCATGCTCAAGGCCTTCGGCGGCCGGCGGCCGCTGCCGCCCACGCACCAGGCGCTCGATGCCCTCTCGTTCGACGCCTGGCTCACCCAGGAGGGCCTCGACGATGCGCACCTGCGCTGGTACCTGGGCTACTGCTGCCGGGACGATTACGGCGCGGGCACGGCGCGCGTGTCGGCCTGGGCCGGCATCCACTACTTCGCCAGCCGCCATGGCTTCCATGCGCCGGGTGACGCGGGCAGCGAGGACCGCGAGGGCGTGCTCACCTGGCCCGAGGGCAATGGCTGGCTCACCCAGCGCCTGGCGCTGCCGCTGCGGGGCGGCGGGCAACTGGCCACGGGCACCAGCGTGCTGCGCATCACCGAGGGGCGCCATGGCGTGGAGGTGGATGCGCTCAACCATGCCTCGGGCAATGTCGAGCGCTGGCAGGCACCGCGCTGCGTGGTGGCGCTGCCCGTGTTCCTGGCCGCGCGCGTGGTGCGCAACCCGCCCGCCTTCCTTGCCGAGACGGCGCAGCGCCTGTCCTGGGCCCCTTGGCTGGTGGCCAACATCCACATCGATGCGCCGCTGACCGACCGTGCGGGCGCTGCCCCTGCGTGGGACAACGTGCTGTATGCCGATGCCAACCCCGGCGGCCTGGGCTACGTGGACGCCGGCCACCAGCGCCTGGACCCGCGCCCCGGTCCCACGGTGCTCACCTACTACCAGGCCCTGGGCGACCTGCCCGATGGCCGCCAGCAGCTGGCCACCCAGCCCTGGACCCACTGGGCGCAGGCGGCCATGCAGTCACTGGCCGGCCCGCACCCCGACCTGGCCCAGCGCGCCACGCGCATGGACATCACACGCTACGGCCATGCCATGTCCATCCCCACGCCGGGGCTGCTGGGCTGGCTGCACCAGCCGGGCCGCTACTGGGCGCCGGACAAGCGCGTGCGCCTGGCGGGCGGCGAGCGCGTGGCCGTGCTGCCCACGCCGGCCACGGCGCGCCTGGTGTTTGCGCACAGCGATTGGTCGGGGTATTCGGTGTTCGAGGAAGCCTTCACACGCGGCCATGCGGCGGGGCTGGTGGCAGCAGGCTAGGCCAAGCGGCGCTTCAATGCAGCCACCGCGCTGTCCACCGTGGTCAGCACCGGCAGGCCGGTGACCGCCGCGCACATGCTGCGTGCGCGCGCCATGCTGAACTGCGCCAGCGCGATCACCTCGCAGCCCTCGCGCTGCAGGCGCTGGGCCTGCGCGGCGACCAGGCTGTCGTGCAGGTCGCCGTTGCCCGCGTTCAGGGCCGCCATGGCCCCTTCGGCCAGGGCCAGTTGCAGTGGTGTGCCGGGCGGAAACTCCGGCGGCATGGACTGGAGCGTGGGCGCAAAGCTGGCGATCAGGCCGATGCGCCGGCCCGTGGCCACGGCTTCTTCGACCATGGCCTCGTTGGGTTTGAGCACCGGGATCTGCGCGTGCCGCGCCGCCACGCGCTCGATGCACGGGCCGAAGGCCGAGCAGGTGAACAGGATGCCATCGGCCCCCGTGCCCACGGCATAGTCCGCCAGGGCCTCGAAGCGCGCGTGCATGGCCGCGTCCAGCCCCCTGCCCTCGCGTGCCAGGTCGGCCGAGAGGCTGTCGTCCAGCAGGTTCATGCGCACGGCCTCGGGCCAGTCGTGTGCGAAGGCGTCGTTGATGGGCGCCACCGAATGGGCGAGGGCGTGGATGAGGGCGATGCGGGTCATGGCGGGGCGCGGTGCAATCAGATGCCCTTGGAGCTGGGGTTGGCGAAGGCGTCGCGCGTCTCGGCGTTCAGCGGGTAGTTGATGCTCACGTTCTTGGGCGGAATGGGCTGCATGAACCAGCGGTTGTACAGCTTTTCCATCTCGCCGGACTTCATCATGCCCGTGACCACGCGGTCCACCAGCGCCTTGAACTCCGGGTCGTCCTTGCGGAACATCAGCGACTGGTTCTCGGTGCGCAGGCCCTCGCCGACGATGGCAAAGTCCTTGGGGCTGCGGTGGGTTGCGATCAGGCCCGCGAGCAGGATGTCGTCGAGCACGAAGGCGGCGGCGCGGCCCGTCTCGACCATCAGGAAGGAGTCGGTGTGGTCCTTGCCCGCCAGCTGTGTGATCTCCAGGTTCTTGCCCTTGTCGGCCTCGCGCAGCAGGCGCAGCGAGGTGGTGCCGCTGGTGGCCACCACCGACTTGCCCTGCAGGTCGGCCACGCCCTTGATGCCCGAGTCGGCGCGCACGGCCATGCGCACGTTGTAGCGGAAGATGTCGGGCGAGAAAGCCACCATCTGCTGGCGCTCGACCAGGTTGGTGGTGGAGCCGCATTCGATGTCCACCGTGCCGTTGGCGACCAGCGGGATGCGGTTCTGCGAGGTCACGTTCTGGTACTTCACTGCGATCTGCGGCAGCTGGAGCTCGGCCTTGATCGCCTCCAGGATGCGGTTGCAGATGTCGATGCTGTAGCCCACCGGCTTGCCGCCGCCGTCCAGGTACGAGAAGCCGAACGAGGCCTCGCGGTGGCCGTAGGTGATGGAGCCGCTGTCGCGGATCTTCTTGAGCGTGCCGCCCGCCGGGCTCTGGGCCTGGGCGGTTCCACAGGCCAGCAGCATGGCCAGCGCCAGGGTGGCGGGGAGCAGCGTTGTCGTCAGGGTCTTCATCGGCATGGGAGCACCTTTCAGGTCAGGGGAGGGGCAGGGAGGGTTCGGGGGATAAAGCTCAGCAGGGGCTGGGCTGGCGCGGCAGTGTGGCGGTCGAGGTCACGGCGTCGACGGCCTGGGCCAGCAGCGCGGCGATGGTGGCGAGCTGCTCGCGCGAGGCGATGTAGGGCGGGGCCAGCAGCACGTGGTCGCCCACGTTGCCGTCCACCGTGCCGCCGAAGGGGTAGCACAGCAGGCCCAGGTCCATGGCCTTCTTCTTGAGGCGCGAATGCACCTTCTGCGCGGGATCGAACGCGGCCTTGCTGGCCCGGTCTGCCACCAGCTCCACGCCCCAGAAGAAGCCGCGCCCGCGGATGTCGCCCACATGCGGGTGGTGGCCCAGCGCATCGCGCAGCGCCTGGCCCAGGAAGTCGCCGTCCTCGCGCACCTTGGCCAGCAGGCCGTCGCGCGCGATGACCTGCTGCACCGCCAGCGCGGCCGCGCAGGCCACCGGGTGGCCCAGGTAGGTATGGCCATGCTGGAAGAAACCGCTGCCCTGCGACATGGCGTCCACGATGTGCTTTTGCGCCAGCACCGCGCCGATGGGCTGGTAGCCGCCGCCCAGGCCCTTGGCCACGGTGATGAGGTCGGGCACCACGCCCTCCTGCTCGCAGGCATGCAGGGTGCCGGTGCGGCCCATGCCGCACATCACCTCGTCCAGGATCAGCAGCACGCCATGGCGGTCGCAGACCTCGCGCACCGCCTTGAAGTAGCCGGGCACGGGCGTGAGCACGCCAGCCGTGGCGCCACCCACCGTCTCGGCGACGAAGGCCAGCACGGTATCGGGGCCGCGCGCGAGGATGGCCTCCTCCAGCTCGCGTGCCAGGCGCAGGCCATAGGCCTCGGGCGTCTCGCCGGCCTGCTGCTCGCGGTAGGGGTAGCAGGGCGCCACGTGCGTGGCCTCCACCAGGAGGGGCGCGAAGGGGGCGCGCCGCCAGGCATTGCCGCCCACGGCCAGCGCGCCCAGGGTGTTGCCGTGGTAGCTCTGGCGCCGCGCGATGAAGTGCGTGCGCTGGGGCTGGCCGATCTCCACGAAGTACTGGCGCGCCATCTTGAGCGCGGCCTCCACGGCCTCGGACCCGCCGCTCACGAAGTAGGCGTGGCTGGTGCCGGCCGGGGCCGTGCGCACCAGCTGCCCGGCCAGTTGCTCCGCCACCTCGGTGGTGAAGAAGCTGGTGTGGGCATAGGCCAGGCGGTCGATCTGCGCGTGCATGGCGGCCAGCACTTCGGGGTGGGCATGGCCCAACGAGGACACGGCCGCACCGCCCGAGGCGTCGAGGTATTCGCGCCCCGCAGCATCGCGCAGGTACATGCCCTGCCCGCCCACGGCCACGGGCGGGGTGTGCAGAAGGTGGCGGTGAAAAACGTGGGTCATGCCAGGGTCTCCGGAACAGGTGCAAACAATCGATGGAACAAATGTACCGTAAAATCAAATTAAATGGAACATGTGTTTTGTTGCTGGTGCCAGGTGGAACACCTGCACCGGGAAGTGATCCGCTACAGTGCTGCGACCACCACTCCTGCGCATGCACCGCCACCCGCCATGGGCCTGAAAGACACCCTCCGTGACCGGTTCGACGGCATGACCGCCACGCAGCAGAAGGCCGCACGCTTCGTGCTCGAACACCCGAACGACGTGGTCACGGCCTCCATGCGCACGGTCAGCGCGCGCGTCGGGATCCCGCCCGCCACGCTGGTGCGCTTTGCGCAGCTGCTGGGCTTCGACGGCTGGCCCGAGCTCAAGGCGGCGCTGGTGCAGGACATGGGCCTGGGCTCCGAGCCCTATGCGCACAAGGCGCGCAGCCTGGTGGACCGCGCGCGCGATGGCG
This sequence comes from Acidovorax sp. GW821-FHT10A04, assembly GCF_059415825.1. Taxonomy (NCBI): domain Bacteria; kingdom Pseudomonadati; phylum Pseudomonadota; class Betaproteobacteria; order Burkholderiales; family Comamonadaceae; genus Acidovorax; species Acidovorax sp. GW821-FHT10A04. The sequence continues at coordinate 322,984 of NZ_JBWKNZ010000002.1, read as the reverse complement.
GCGGGCTGGCCGGCGAGATCTTCGCGGTGCACCACCAGAACCTGGACGCCACCGAGCACGCCAACGGCGACGCCCTGCCGCGCGCCGCCGCGCTGCTGGAGAAGGCGCGCGCCGTGCACGTGGCCGGCTTTCGCGCCTGCCACCCGGTGGCCTACTCGCTGATGTACGTGTACCGCCTGTTCCGCGACAGCGTGCACCTGCTCGACGGGATGGGCGGCTCGCTGGAGATGCAGCTGCGCGCCCTGCACAAGGGCGATGCGGTGGTGGTCATCAGCTTCAGCCCCTATTCGCGCGAGGCCATCGCCGTGGCGCGCCAGGCGCGCGAGGCGGGCTGCCAGGTGCTGGCGCTGACCGATTCACCCGCCTCCCCGCTGGCCCTGCTGGCGCACGAGGTGCTGCTGTTCTCCACGCAGAGCCCGTCGTTCTTTCCTTCCATCGCGGGTGCGCAGGCCCTGTCGGAGGCGCTGCTGGGCCTCTTGGTCAGCCGCGCGGGCAAGCCCGGCATCGGCCGCATCGAGAGCGCCGAGGCCCAGCTCTTCGCCACCGGCGCCTACCTGCCGCCCGCACCGTCGCCATGACGCAGGCAGGGCCCGGCGGCGTGCACGTGCACATCAGCGTGCCGCGCCAGCAGCTGGATCTGTACGCGGGCGATGCCCTGGTGCGCAGCTATGCCGTGTCCACGGCGCTGCAGGGCGTCGGCGAGATGAACGGCAGCGGCTGCACGCCGCGCGGCCTGCACCGGGTGCGCGCCAAGGTGGGCGCGGGCTGCGACGCCGCCACCGTGTTCGTCGGACGCCGGCCCACGGGCGAGCGGTACACGCCCGGGCTCGCTGCCGAGCACCCGGGGCGCGACTGGATCCTGTGCCGCATCCTCTGGCTCACGGGCTGCGAGCCGGGCGTGAACCGCGGCGGCGCGGTGGACACGCTGCGCCGCTACATCTACCTGCATGGCTGCCCCGACGGCACGCCGCTGGGCGTGCCTGCCTCGCACGGCTGCGTGCGCATGGCCAATGCCGATGTGATGGACCTGTTCGAGCGGGTGGCGGTGGGCACGCCGGTGCGCATCGTGCCCTGAGGCGGCCCTGTTCTGTCACGCGCCCGTCACGCGCACCGGGCATCGTCGCCGGTTTACATTTCCTGCCGTCTGCGACCATGTCCCGACTCTCCACCATTGCCGCCAGCGCCCTGCTCGCCTGCGCTGCCGCTGCTTCCCTTACCGCCCAGGCCCAGCAAGCCTACCCTGCCACGCTGGCCGGCCATGCCGTGATGCCCGCCATGAGCCTGGTGCCCGCGCCCAAGGATGCACCGCAGGACCTGCAGGTCAGTGGCAAGTTCACCACGGGCAAGCGCGTGGAGGCCCTGGGTTCGGTCGAAGGCCTGTCGGGCGGCCGCCCCACCGGCATCTCCCTGCCCTTCGCGGGCCAGCCGCTGCAGGGCCACTCGGGCATCAAGCGCATGGCCGATGGCTCGTTCTGGATCCTCACCGACAACGGCGCCGGTGCCAAGGCCAATTCGCCCGACTTCATGCTGCACCTGAGCCACTACCAGGTGGATTTCAAGGCCGGCCAGTTCAAGCGCCAGGCCACGGTGTTCCTGCACGACCCGGACAAGAAGGTGCCGTTCCGCATCGTCCACGAAGGCACGGACAAGCGCTACCTCACGGGCGCGGACTTCGACCCCGAGAGCTTCCAGTTCGCCGGCGGCGCGCTGTGGATCGGCGAGGAGTTCGGGCCCTACCTGATCAAGGCCGACCTGTCGGGCCGCGTGCTCGCCGTGTTCGAAACCCAGGTGGATGGCAAGGTCGTGCGCTCGCCCGACCACCCGGCCATCACCACCGTCGGCGCGCCCGATGCCAAGGCCCCGGCCTTCGAGGTCAAGCGCTCCAAGGGCTACGAAGGCATGGCCTCGTCCAAGGACGGCAGCAAGCTCTATGCCCTGCTCGAAGGGCCGCTGTGGAACGAGGCCGGCAAGGCCTACGAAGCCGTGGACGGCAAGCAGTACCTGCGCGTGCTGGAGTTCGACGTGAAGGCCGAGCAGTGGACCGGCCGCCACTGGAAGTACGTGCTGGAAGCCAACCACCACGCCATCGGCGACTTCAACATGATCGACGGCACCACCGGCCTCATCATCGAGCGCGACAACGGCGAAGGCACGGCCGACAAGGCCTGCCCCGAAGGCGCCAAGCGCGCGGATTGCTTCCACGACCTGGCCAAGTTCAAGCGCGTCTACAAGATCGAGCTGACCGAAGCCAACGTCGGCGGCCCGCTGCGCAAGGTGGGCTACATCGACCTGCTGTCCATAAAGGACCCGCAGCGCCTGGCCAAGAAGCCGCTGAACAACGGCGTGCTGACCTTCCCGTTCTTCACTATCGAGAACGTGGACGTGGTGGACGGCACGCACATCGTGGTCGGCAACGACAACAACCTGCCCTTCAGCTCCAGCCGCGAGCCGAACAAGGCCGACGACAACGAGCTGGTGCTGCTCGAGGTGGGTGAGCTGTTGCGCGCGAAGTAAGCAAGCGCCACTGTGCTCCTTGCGCAAAGGGCTGCCCCGGAGGCAGCCCTTTTGCATGGCGGGCAGCGCGTTGCGGGGCCGGGTGGCAAAATCGGCGGCCACACCCTGAAAGCCGCGCCACCATGTTCACAGGCATCGTTCAAGCCACGGCAGGCATTGCCGCCATCCATGACCGCGCAGGCCTGCGCACCTTCACGCTCGATTTTCCAGAAGGCTTCTGCCAGGACCTGGCCATTGGTGCCAGTGTGTCCACCGATGGCGTGTGCCTCACGGTGACCGAGATCCTTTCGCCGACACAGGCCAACTTCGATGTGATGCAGCAGAGCCTGAACATCACCACGCTGGGCAGCTATGGCCAGGGCGACCGCGTGAACGTGGAGCGCGCGGCCAAGGACGGCGCCGAGATCGGCGGCCACCCGCTGTCGGGCCACATCGATTTTTCGGGCACGCTGGCCAGCGTGCGCGAGTTCGACAACAACCTGGTGTGGCGCGTGGCCGTGCCGCCCGAGTTCCGCCGCTACGTCTTCGCCAAGGGCTATATCGCCATCCATGGCGCCAGCCTCACCGTGGCCGAGGTGAACCGCGCCGAGGGCTGGTTCGAGGTCTGGCTGATCCCCGAGACGCGCCGCGCCACAGTGTTCGAGGGCAAGAAGGCCGGCGACCAGCTCAACATCGAGATCGAGCGCAGCACCCAGGTGGTGGTCGACACCGTGCGCGAGGCTGTGCAGGAAAGCCTGGGCCGGCTGCAGCCCGTGCTCGAAGCCCTGCTCAAGGAAAAGGGCCTCTCGCTCGAAGATTTCGTCCAGCCGCCGGTGCTTCCCCACTGAGGCTCAGTCGGCGACGTAGTCGAGGAAGCCCGTGACGCGGCGCAGGCGCCCGTCGGCGTCCAGTTCGGCCACGTCGGTGCCGCGCGCCACGGGCTCGGCGCCCGGGGCCGCAAGCGCCCAGGAAAAGCGCACCACGCTGTGGTGGCCCTCGGGCGTGCCCAGCAGCGCAAAGCGGTAGCCGGCAAAGCGCTGCTGTGCGCCCGCGATCAGCGCAGCCAGGCCGTCATGGCCCCGGCCTTCCATCATCGGGTCAAGGTAGTGCACATCGGCACTGAAGACGCCGCGCACCAGGCGCCCGCGTTCGGTCGTGTCGGTGGCGTTCCAGGCGGCAATGTAGCGCGCGGCGATGTCGGGGGCGGCGCTGGCGGCGGTCGGTGCAGAGGATTCAACGGTGTTCATGGCAACTCCTGAAGGCAAGGGGTGGAAGAATGGGTGTCGGATGCACGGGCATCCCACGCAGCCCATTCTTCGCGGCGGCCCCGCCTGCGTCGATGACCTGGCGCGTCATGCGCCGGGGGGCGCAGCGGGATAATCCGGGCCCTGCATGCCGAATTCATTGCTTCCCCCTTCCCCCGTACCCGGTGCGCCGCGCGCGCTGCAGCTGCACGACCTGCCCGGCCTGCTGCAGGTGCAACTGGCCTGCTATGGCGAAGGCTTCGTTGAAAGCGGCGAGGTGTTTGCGCGCCGGCTCGCCAGCCCGGTGAACTGCTCGCTGGTGCTCGAACGCGCTGGCCAGGTCTGTGCCTACCTCGCGGCCTACCGCTCGGTGCAGGGCAAGGTCACGCCGCTGCACGGCGACTTCGAGGGCCCGCCCGGCGCGCCCGACACCCTGTACCTGCACGACATGGCGGTGCTGCCGGCCTGTGCGGGCCAGGGCCTGGCGCAGGCGCTGCTCACACCTCTGTGGGCGCAGGGGGCTGCCTGGGGCCTGCGCCACACGGCCCTGGTGTCGGTGCAGGGCTCGCAGGGCTACTGGGAGCGCCATGGCTACGCCGTGCAGCCTCTCGCCGATGCGCTGCAGCGCGAGCGGCTGGCGGGCTATGGCGAGGGCGCGGTCTACATGGTGCGCGGGCTCTAGCCAGTGTTGCTGCCCTGCGCCACGATCCAGGCGTGGAAGCGGCGCAGACCGGGGTCGATCAGCGCCTCGGGCCGGTACACCAGGTGGTAGGCCAGCGGGGTCGCAAGGGGCTTGCAGTGCACCGAGACCAGTTCGCGCGCCTGCAGTTCCTGCTGCACCAGTGCGTGCCGCACCAGGGCAAAGCCGCGGCCGGCCACGGCGGCCTCGATGGCAGCGTTGGAATGCGCGAACACGACACCGCCCTCGCAGTCCACATCCGCCACACCATGCGCCTGGCACCACAGGCGCCAGTCGCCGCGGTGCTCGTCGTGCAGCAGCCGGGCGCTGGTGATGTCGGCCACGCGCGCCGTGCGGCGTGGGGCCAGCAGGCGCGGGCTGCACACGGGCACCAGGTCATCGGCCACCAGCACCTCGGACTGCAGGCCGGGGTAGGCACCCTGCCCGTGGCGCACGGCAAAGTGCACACCCTCGGCAGCCAGGTCCACCGTGCGGTTGGTGCTGCCCACATGCACGTCCATCTCGGGGTGTTGTTGCAGAAAGCCTTGCAGGCGCGGCACCAGCCACTGCACGGCAAAGCCCGGCGTGCAGCTCACCAGCACCACCTGGCGCCGGTTCGCCGAGGCGATGCGCGAGGTGGCGTGCCCGATCATCGCCAGGCCCTCGGCGCAGGCCACCTGGTAGTCGCGCCCGGCGGCCGTGAGCGCCAGGCCGCGCGGTTGGCGCTCGAACAGCGCGCAGCCGAGGAAGTCCTCGAGCTTGCGCACCTGCTGCGAGACGGCACCGGGCGTGACGTGCAGCTCTTGGGCCGCGCGGCGCACGCTGGCATGGCGGGCGGTGGCCTCGAAGAAGCGGACGGCGATCAGGGGAGGCAGGCGCATGGGTGCATCGTATAGCTTGGCTAAACAGCTGTTGAGGATAAATGGTTTGTCCAGGCTATTGCGTGTGCCGAAAATTCGGGCATGAACCTTGCCGGCCTGATCCGCCTTTTCGCCCTGGCCGCCCTGTGGGGTGGCAGCTTTCTGTTCATGCGCATCGCTGCGCCGGTGTGGGGCGCCGTGCCCACCGCGTTCGGCCGCGTGGTGCTGGGCGCGGCGGGGCTGCTCGCACTGCTGGCCGTGGTGCGGCTGCGGCCGGCGTTCCAGGGCAAGCTCGGCGCGGCGCTGGTGCTGGGCGCCATCAACTCGGGCCTACCGTTCCTGATGTTCGCGCTGGCCGCGCGCGTGTTGCCGGCGGGGTACAGCGCCATCCTCAACGCGACCACGCCGCTCATGGGCGTGGTGATCGGTGCGCTGGCCTTCGGCGAGCGCATCACGCCGGCGCGCGTGGGGGGCGTGCTGCTGGGCATGGCCGGGGTCGCGGTGCTGGCGCAGGCCGGGCCGGTGGCGCTCAGCGCGCCGGTGCTCGGCGGCATCGCCGCCTGTCTGGTGGCCACGGCCTGCTACGGCCTGGCGGGCTTTCTCACGCGCCGCTGGATCACCCAGCGCGGCGGGCTGGACAGCCGCCTGGTGGCGCTGGGCAGCCAGTGGGGTGCCGTGCTGGCCCTGGCACCGTTCGCACTCTGGGAGGCCGTGCACCAGCCCGTGGCCGTGTGGCTCACGGCCGGCCCCGCCGCCTGGGGCGCGATGCTGGCGCTGGGCCTCTTGTGCACCTCGTTCGCCTACGTGCTGTACTTTCGGCTGATTGCCGACGTGGGGCCGGTCAAGGCGCTCACGGTGACCTTTCTGATCCCCCTGTTCGGCGTGGCCTGGGGCTGGCTGGTGCTGGGCGAGGTGGCCACACTGGCCCATGCGGCCGGCGGCGTGCTGATCGCGCTGGCGCTGTGGCTGGTGCTGCGGCCCGTGCCGGCAGCCGTCCCTGGGGCAGTGGCTGCGCAGCGCTGAACCCATCCGCTGGCGCTGTATTGACGGCGCCACGCCCCGGGCATCCGTCGCGGGCCGTGGTCATAATGGCTGACATGCCGAACCGCTGGAAACCCAATGTCACCGTGGCCGCCGTGATCGAACGCGATGGCCGCTTCCTGCTGGTGGAGGAAGAAACCACCGATGGCCTCAAGCTGAACAACCCGGCCGGCCACCTCGACCCCGGGGAGTCGCCCGCCAGTGCCTGCGCGCGCGAGGTGCTCGAGGAAACGGCGTTCGATTTCGAGCCCACGCACATCATCGGGGTCTACCTCAACCGCTTCACCAAGACGCGCACGGGCGACGACCTCACCTACCTGCGCTTCGCCTTTGCCGGCACCCTGGGCACGCACCACGCCTGGCGCACGCTCGACGAAGGCATCGTGCGCACGGTGTGGATGACGGCCGAGGAGATCCGCGCCTGCCCCGAGCGCCACCGCAGCCCCTTGCTGCTGCAGTGCCTGGCCGACTACCTGGCGGGCCAGCGCTACCCGGTGTCGCTGGTGCACACGGATATCTCGGTGACCCAGACCTCGGGTTGAAGAGGCCTGCGCGGGGTGCGCTGCAACTATTTGTGGCGCCGCATGTAACCCGCGCGGTGGGCGGAGCGAAGTAACAGGCAGAGAGCGTGGCGCCGCGCGATCTGAACACCCCCTGTTTCGACCCCTCCCTCACCTTACGGAGTCTTCCACCATGCTGTCCACCCCGAATCCCTCCGCTGCTTCCCTCGCCCTGGCCGCCGCGCTGCTGGCCTTGTCCTCCGGTGCCTTTGCCGCCGACGCCCCCAAGGGCTCCAAGGGCGGAGCGGTTGCCGCCAACGACAAGGTGCACTGCTACAACGTGCACGACTGCAAGGGCAACAGCGACTGCTCCACCGCCGAGCACAGCTGCAAGGGCCAGAATGCATGCAAGGGCCATGGCTTCAAGGCCAAGACGGCCGCACAATGCCTGAGCGAAAAGGGCACGATTGGCGACATCAAGGGGTGATGGCCCCTGGCGGTTGCGCCACGGCGCGGCCGCCTGCGCACCATGGCACACGACCCCATCGCCGTGCGCGGCACCGGCTTCGGCCTGGGCCTGCGCACACCGCACTATGCGGATTTCCTCGCTGCTCCCCAGCCGCTGGACTGGCTGGAGATCATCACCGACAACTACCTCGTCGCGGGCGGCAAGCCGCTGGCAGTGCTCGATGCGCTGCGGCGCGACTACCCCATGGCCATGCACGGCGTGGCCATGGCCATCGGTGCAGCGCAGGGCGTGGATACCGCCTACCTGCGCCAGGTCAAGGCGCTGGCCGACCGCATCGAGCCGCTGTGGGTGTCGGACCACCTGTGCTGGATCGGCCCCGGCCCTGATCAGCAGTTGCACGACCTGTACCCGCTGCCCTACACCGACGCCGCGGCACGCCATGTGATCGCCCAGGTGCGCCGCGCGCAGGACGTGCTGGGCCGCCGGCTGGTGCTGGAGAACGTCTCCAGCTACATCCGCCATGCGGGCGACAGCGCGAGCGAATGGCAGTTCCTGGCCTACATCGCGCACGAGGCCGATTGCCTGCTGCTGGTTGATGTGAACAACATCCACGTGAGCAGCGTGAACCACGGCTTCGACCCGCTCACCTACCTCGACGCGCTGCCCGCGCACCGCGTGCAGCAGATCCACCTGGCCGGCCACTCGGACCTGGGCGACCACATCATCGACACCCACGACCACCCCGTGGCTCCGCCCGTGTGGGACCTGTATGCGCAGGCCTGCGAACGCTTCGGCGCCGTGGCCACGATGGTCGAGCGCGACGACCGCATTCCGCCCCTGGCCGAGCTGCTGGACGAGATGGCCGTGGCGCGGCGCATTGCCGCCCTGCATGTGCCGCAGGCGGGCGCAAAGGACCCTGCGCCACTGTCCTGGCCAGGCGCCACGTCCGTGCCTGCCCAGCCCCTGCAGGCGCTGCAGCAGGATCTGGCGGACCGCATCCTGGCCGAGCCGATGCAGGCCCTGGACGCCGATGCCCCGGTCACGGGCCGCCTGGGCATCTACCACCATGCCTACCGCGCGCGGCTGGCCGAGGTGCTGGCCGACACCTATGCCAAGACCTGGCTGTACATGGGGTCGGACACCTTCGAGGCCCATGCACGCGCCTATGCGGTGGCGCACCCGCCCAGGGTGCGCAGCCTCAACCGCTATGGCGAAGGCTTCACGGATACCCTGCGCACGCTCTACCCCGACAACCCCGAGTTGCACGAATTGGCCCAGCTGGACTGGGACCTGCGTACGCGCTTCGATGGGGCGGACGTGCCGGCGCTGGATGCGGCCACGGCCCCTGGCGCCAGCCCCTGGCTGGCACGCGCCGGGGTGCTGCACCCCAGTGCATTGCTGCGCACGCTAACCACCAACGCCGTCGCGCTGTGGAATGCCATCCACGCCGACGACGAGGTGCCTGAAGCCATGGCATTGCCGGCGCCGGTCAGCCTGCTGGTGTGGCGACAAGGCCACCAGCCACACTTTCGCACGCTGCAGGCGCCGGAGGCCGATTGGGTAGGCCATCTGCAGGCGGGTGCCTCGTTGGAGCAGGCCTGCGCGCGGTTGCAGACCCAGGGCCTGTTGCCCGCGCCCGAGGTGCTGGCGCAGTGGCTGGCCGGGCTGCTGCGCGATGGACTGGTGCGTGCCGACCTGCCGGCCCCTGCTACTCCGCCGTCAGCTTGCGCTCCTTGATGATGGCGGCCCACTGGGCGGATTCTTTCCGCATGAAGGCCGTGAGTTCCGCGCGCGTTGTGGGCTGGGGCGTCAGGCCATGCCTGTCCAGCGCCTCCTTCACGGCCGGGTCGCCCAGCACGGCCACGATCTCCTTGTTCCAGCGGTCCAGGATCGCCGCGGGCGTCTTGCCCGGCGCCACGAAGGCATACCAGTTGAGCGCCTCGAAGCCCGCAAAGCCCGACTCCGCCACCGTGGGGATGCCCGGCAGATAGGCCGGCCGCGTGAGCCCGGTGGTCGCCAGCGGCACCAGCCGGCCGGCCTCCACATGCGGCATGGCCGTGGGCGGGGCCGAGAAGTACGAGGCCACGCGCTCGCCCAGCAGGTCCTGCAGCGCAGGCGCCCCACCCTTGTAGGGCACATGCACCATGTCGATCCCTGCGCGCTGGTTGAACAGTTCGCCCGCCAGGTGCGAGGCCGATCCCGCGCCGGTGGAGGCGAAGTCCACGCTGCCGGGCTTCTTCTTCGAGAGTTGGACGAATTCGGCCAGCGTCTTCACGCCGGTGGCCTTGTGCACCACCAGCACGTTGGGGAAGTTGACACCGCCCGAGATGGGCGCCAGGTCCTTGAACGGGTCGTAGGGCAGCTTCATGAGGTGCGGCGCGATGGTCAGCGGGCCGATGGAGCCCAGCAGCAGCACCGTGCCGTCGGGCGCCGCGTTGGCGACGAACTGGTGCGCGATGTTGCCGCCCGCCCCGCCCTTGTTGTCCACCACCACCTGCTGGCCGATGTTCTCGCCCAGCTTCTTGGCGATCAGCCGGGCCGCGGCATCAGCTGCGCCGCCGGCTGCAAAACCCACGACCAGGGTGACGGGCTTCCTGGGCGGAAAGTCCTGGGCCTGCGCAGGCATGGACAGGGCCAGGGTGGTGAGTGCCGCCGCCTGCAGCAACCATTGTCGTTTGTTCATCGGTGTCTCCTTTGTGGGTCTTTTGGGGAATCAGTCGTCGCCCAGGCCGATGGGGCTGGGCTGGCGTTTTTCCACCGCATGGCGCAGCAGGGCCGCGGTGCGGAAGATGCCGTGCGCGAACTTGCCGTAGGGCATGGTGGCAAAGAGCGCCATCACCGCACCCAGGTGCAGGCACAGCAGCAACGCCAGGGCCGGGGTGCCGCGCGCCAGCCACAGCGCCAGGCCGCTGGTGCTGGTGAGGAACAGCAGGGCGATGAAGGCGCGGTCCATGGGCTTCTGGGCGGCGTCGCCATGCAGCGGGTGGCGCCGAAGGTTCAACTGCCACAGTCCGGCCGTGCCCAGCGCCAGGGCGGTCCCGCCCACGGCGCCCAGCAGCTTGGGCAGGCTGGGCAGGTCGTAGGGCGCGGCCCAGCCCAAGGCATAGTGGTAGAGCGTGGCCACGCTGGTGGCCGCAAAGCACAGTGCAAAGCCGTAGAAGGTCAGGTGGTGAAAGCGTCTGCGCCACAGGGTGTAGGCATCGTCCGCGTCGTGGCAGCCCTCGCCGTGGCCGCCATCGAGGTACTTGAGGCGCAGCACGGCGTCCGTGGCCTCGGCCGCCGCCGGGCCGCTCACGGGGGCGCCGCTGGTCGCGGGCGACACGTCGCGCCAGAAGCGGCGCACACCCAGGCCCAGGGCCAACGTGGCGAACAGGAACACCGGCGCGAACAGGCCCACCAGCAGGTTGTGCGGAAACAGGCGGTAGAAGTTGCCGCCCAGGTTCTGCCCCCACAGTGCCGCCAGGCCCTGGCCCTGCAGCACCACCGCGAGCAGCAGGAACAGCGTGAGCCCCGCCACCAGCGCCAGCGCCAGCGTGAGCCCGTTGCGCTGGTACAGCGCGCCCAGCGCGGGCGGCCAGGCGTAGTCGGCATAGGTCTGGCCGCGCACCTGGGCCATGGCCTGCGGCACGTTGACCGCGAAGGCATGTGGTGGCGCGTACTGGCAGGCATGCAGGCAGGCGCCGCAGTTGTGGCACAGGTTGGCCAGGAAGTGGATGTCGGCCTTGCCGAATTCCAGCCGCCGGGTCATGGCCGGGAACACGGCGCAAAAACCTTCGCAGTAGCGGCAGGCATTGCAGATCTGCATCTGGCGCGCGACTTCGGTTTCGGGGGCTGAGAAGGGGGCGATGGAGCCACCGGCCAGGGCCCGTGCATCCTGCACCAGGGCATCAAGCGACTGCATGGGCCACCTCCTGGCTCTGTGCTGCGCGCGCGGCGTTGGTGCCCGCGATGCGCCCGAAGGCCGTGCCGATGGACATGCCGACCCCGGCCGTGTAGCCCTTGCCCAGCACGTTGCCGGCCATCATCTCGCCGGCCACGAAGAGATTCGGGCTGGCCTGCCCGCCGAAGTGCACGGCGGCACTCTCGTCCGTGCGCAGGCCGAGGTAGGTGAAGGTGACGCCGGGCCGCAGCGCATAGCCGTAGAAAGGGGGAGTGTCGATGGGGCGCGCCCAGTGCGTCTTGGCGGGCGCGAGGCCCTCGGTGTGGCAGTCGTCGAGCGCGGTGTGGTCGAAGCGGCCGACGCGGCAGGCGGCGTTGTAGCCATCGAGCGTGTGCATGAAGCGGGCCACGTCGAGCCCCAGTTGCTGCGCCAGTTCGGGCAGGCTGTCGGCCTGCACGCCCGGGAACACGGGGGGCATGAAGCGGCCCACGGCCTGGCTGTCGATGATGGAGTAGCCGATCTGCCCGGGTTGCTGGGCCACCAGGCGGCCCCAGATCGCGTAGCGCTTGGGCCAGAAGTCCTCGCCCTCGTCATAGAAGCGCTCGGCCTGCCGGTTGACCACCACACCGAGCGACACGCAGTCGATGCGCGTGCAGATGCCGCCGTCGTACAGCGGCGCGCGCGCATCGATGGCCACCATGTGGGCCTGCGTGGGGTCGCCGATGCGGTCGGCGCCATGGTCATCGAGCAGGTGGCGCAGCAGCACGCCGCGGTTGTAGGCCGTGCCGCGGATCAGGAAGTTGTCCGACGGCCATTCGCCGCGCTCGTTCTGGCCCCAGGCCTCGCGCAGCCATTCGCGGTTGGATTCGAAGCCGCCAGCGGCCAGCACGCAGGCGCGGGCGCGGATGCGCTGGCCCTTGCAGTGCGCGGCGACGAAGCGGCCGCCCTCGGTCTCGATGCGGTCCACGGGGGCTTCATAGCGCACCTGTACGCCGAGTTGCTCGGCACTGCGGTAGTAGGCGTTCACCAGCGCCTTGCCGCCGCCCATGAAGAAGGCATTGGTGCGCGCTGTGTGCAGCGCACCCGCCAGCGAGGGCTGGAAGTGCACGCCATGGCGGCGCATCCAGTCGCGGCAGGTGCCCGAGGCGCGAATCACCAGGCGCGCCAGGTGCTCGTCGGTCAGGCCGCCGGTCACCTTGAGCAGGTCCTGCCAGAACTCCTCTTCGGGGTAGGCCTCCACCAGCACGTCCTGCGGCGCATCGTGCATGCAGCGCAGGTTGCGCGTGTGGGCCGAATTGCCGCCGCGCCATGCGCGCGGGGCCGCCTCCAGCAGCAGCACGCTGGCGCCGGCTTCGCGCGCCATCAGCGCGGCGCACAGGGCGGCATTGCCGCCGCCGATCACCAGCACGTCGGGGGTGGTGTTCGTCTCCATGGGTCAGCGCTCCCCTTGGCGGGGAGCGCGGGGGCTCGTCCTGCGCATCATCGTGGTCTCCGGGCGGTGCTGCCGCCGCATGTCGTGGTGGTGCCACTGTAGGGAGACCGCTGCAGGGCGTGCAGCAGGTTCAGGTCATGCAGGTATCACGAATCGTGATGGCCTGGGGCGCTTTCGATCAGGGTGGTGCCGAACCATTGGCCGGCCCCTACCAGGCCGCGCACACAGTCGGCCACCACCACGCGGGTGGCCAGCGCGGCGGGCGAGAGCTCGTCCTCGGACAGGCTGCACAGCAGGTTCACGCGGCGCGCGGGCGCATCGGTCAGGCGCGCGCATTGAAAGCGCTGGGCCGCATCCGGGTAGCGGCCCATGGCCGCCCAGGGCTGCAGGGTGGAGCCCAGGCCGGCGTCCACTGCGGCCATGACCATGGCCAGGGAGTCGACCTCCAGCACGATGTGCGGTGCCACGCGGTCGCGCGCGAAGGCCGTGTCCAGCGTGCTGCGCAGGCCGTGCGGGCCGGTGGGCAGGATCAGCGGCTCGTTGCCGAGCTCGGCCACGGTAATGGTCTCGGGCAGGCGACGCGTGCCCGGGCCGCCGCGCGCGCAGATCAGGAACAGGTCTTCCTCCAGCAGCGGCTGCACCTGCCAGCGCCGCCCTGCGCCCGATGGCTGCGCCTGGTGCAGCCGGGTGTCGAACAGCACGGCCAGGTCGAGCTGGCGGGCATGCAGCATGTCCGTGAGGTGGCCCGACATGCCTTCGACCATGTGCAGCCGCACGTCGGGGTAGCGGGCGCGCATGGCCTGCATCAGCGGCAGGCCGAGCACGGCCGATGTGGTGGGCGCCAGGCCCACGGTGGCGGTGCCCGACAGGCGCGCCTGCTGCGCCGCGCGCACGGCCTGCTCGGCATGGCGCAGGGTCAGCTGGGCCTCGCGGAAGAAGGCCAGGCCGGCCTCGGTGGGTGCCACGCCGCGCGGCGTGCGGTGCAGCAGCCGGGTGGACAGCTCCCCTTCGAGCCGGGTGATCTGCTGGCTCAGTGCGGACTGCACCACGTCCAGGTCCAGCGCGGCGCGGCTCATGGAGCCGCGCTCCACGACGCGCACGAAATAGCGCAGTTGTCTCAGTTCCATCGGGCGATCCTTCGGGCCGTGTGCGTTGCGCAGCCATCATGCTGTGTGATGGGTGGGGATGTTCGCACACCCGCCCCGGGCAGCGGCTCAGACGCCGTTTGGCAGCAGTGCGGCCAGGGCCTCGCGCATCCAGCGCGCAATGAGCTGCTGGCGCTCGCGCGGCATGCGGTCCAGGGTCGAGGCCACGCTGATCGCGGCCACGGGGGCACCTTCGGCGTTGCGCACGGCCATGCCCGCGGCCAGCACGCCCTGGGTGGCGTGGTTGCCCACCACCGACCAGCCGCGCTCGCGCGTGGCGCGCACCAGGATGGCCAGGCGCTCGGGCGTCATGCCGCCATAGCGTGGCAGGGCCTGCGCGTTGGCCGCGATGCAGGTGTCCACCTCGTCGTCGGGCAAGGCCGCCAGCAGCGCCAGCCCGGCCGCGCCCACGCCCAGCGGCTGGCGCGTGCCGACCTGGATCACGAGGATCTGCACCGGGTGCGTGCCCACGTGGCGCGCAATGCAGTGCGAGGCCGGCCCTTCGCGCACGATGGCGAAGGCCGCATCGCCGCAGGCCCGGCTCACGCGCTCCAGCATCGGGGTGAGGCGCATGGCCATGTTGGGCAGGGCGGCGGGCGCGGCCACGGCCGCCAGGCGCGGCCCGGCCACGTAGTGGAAACGCCCGCGCCGGGCCTGGTGGCCGCCTTCGAGCAGGGTGGCCAGCAGGCGGTAGACGGTGGCCCGTTCCAGCCCCGCGGCGCGGCACAGCTCGACCACGCGCAGGCCGTCGCGCCCGCTGGCGAGCACGGCGTCGAGCACCTGCAGGCCGCGGCGCAGGGTGCGGCTGCCGGGGTCTTCCAGCGGCTCTTCGGGCAGCGGGGTGGATGTTGAAACGTCCGGCAGGCGGACGTTTCGATTCGCGGGTCGGGAGGGCATGGGAAAGAATTTGTCCGTCGATGCAACCAGTGCGCAGTGTGCCGCAGAGCCACGCCGCCGGGGCGCCAAGACCGATTTCCCGACACACAAAGGAGACAAGACATGAGCCCGCACACCACAACCATCACCGCGCCGCGCCGGCGCCTGCTGGCCCTGGCCGCCGCTGCCGTCGCCTGCACCACCGCATTGCCCCTGCAGGCCCAGACCGCCAGCGCCACGGGCTGGCCCGCCAAGCCCATCAAGCTCGTCGTGGGCTATGCAGCCGGCGGCGCCACCGACGTGATCGCGCGCCTGGTGGCCGTCAAGCTCGGCGACCAACTCGGCCAGCCCGTGGTGGTGGACAACCGCGCGGGCGCCAACAGCAACGTGGGCGCCGAGAACGTGGCACGCGCCCCGGCCGACGGCTACACGCTGTACGTCTACACCATCGCCAACACCATCAACGCCTCGCTGTACCCCAAGCTCGGCTACGACCCGGTCAAGGACTTCGAGCCCATCGGCATGATCGCCAAGATCCCCAACATCCTGGTGGTCAACCCCAAGCTGCCCGTCAAGAACCTGGCCGACTACGTGCGCTACGCCAAGGAGTCCAAGGACGGCATCACCTTCGCGTCCTCGGGCAGCGGCTCGTCCATCCACCTCTCGGGCGAGATGTTCAAGATGCAAAGCCAGCTCAAGATGCTGCACGTGCCCTACCGCGGCAGCGCCCCGGCCGTGACCGACCTGCTGGGCGGCCAGGTGGATTCGATGTTCGACAACACGCCCTCGGCGCTGCCGCATGTGCAGGCCGGCAAGCTGCGCGCCATTGCCATCACCAGCGCCCAGCGCTCGCCCCTGCTGCCCGATGTGCCCACGCTGGCCGAGTCGGGCTATGCGGGCTTCGACGTGCAGTCTTGGTTCGGCCTGGCCGCGCCCACGGGCACGCCGCGCCCCGTGGTCGAGCAGCTCAACGCCGCACTCAACAAGGTGCTGGCCCAGCCCGAGGTGCGCAGCCGCCTGCAGGAGCTGGCCGCCACCCCCGATTCGGGCACGCCCGACAAGATGCGCAGCTTTGCCGCCGCCGAGATCAAGCGCTGGCGTGAGGTCGTCAAGGCCTCCGGCGCGACGGCCGAGTAAGCGAGCCCCTCCCCCACCACGACCCTGCTTCCCATGTTCCCCATCGACTTCTTCTGGCGCGCCGCCCAGCGCTGGCCCGACCGCATCGCCATCGACGCACCCGAGGGCGCCCTCCGCTACGACGCGCTGGCCGCGCGCGTGGCGGCGCTGGCGGCCGGCTTCACCGCCATCGACCCGGCACCGCAAAGCCGCGTCGGCATCTGCGCGGGCAACAGCGCCGACCACATCGCCGCGCTGCTGGCCGTGCTGGCCTGCGGCAAGGTCTGGGTGCCGCTCAACCCCAAGAGCACCCGACCCGAGATCCGCCGCATCATCGATGCGACCGAGCCCTCCATCGTGGTGCTGGACAACGCCTGCTCCGAGCTGCTCGAGGGCGCGCCCGGTGTCCACCTGCCGACCGCAGGGCTGTCCGACCTGGCGGCCGCACATGCCGGCGCCCGGCGCCCCGTGATCGACCTGCCGGACGACGCGACCCAGGCCATCAAGTTCACGGGCGGCACCACGGGCGCGCCCAAGGGCGTGATGCAGCCCTACCGCGCGTGGATGGCCAACATCACCAACCAGATCCACGCCTGGGGCTTCGATGAGCACGAGCGCTACATCGTGGCCGCGCCCATCACGCACGGCACCTCTACCTACCTGCTGCCCATCCTGGCGCAGGGCGGCTGCCACGTGGTGCTGGGCGGCGCGGGGGCCGAGGCGGTGCGCACGGCCTTCCGCGAGCGCGGCGGCACGGTGTGCTTCATGCCGCCCACACTGGTCTACATGCTGATGGCGCTGCCGGGGGCATCGCGCGCGGACTTTCCGCGCCTGCGCCGGTTGATCTACGGCGGTGCGCCCATGCCGCCCGAGAAGATCCGCCAGGTGCGCGACTTCTTCGGCCCGGTGCTGGGCACCACCTACGGCCAGACCGAGGCGCCGCAGATCCTCACCGTGATGCAGCCCGCGGACTTCGAGGACCCGGCCAACTGGGCGGCCGTGGGCCGCACCACCTGGTTCAGCGACGTGGCCATCATGGCGCCGGACGGCCGCCTGCTGCCCACGGGCGAGGTGGGCGAGGTGGTGGCGCGCGGCGACCTGCTCATGACCGGCTACTGGCGCCTGCCCGAGAAGACCGCCGAGACCCTGGTCGACGGCTGGCTGCACACCGGCGACCGCGGCCTCATCGATGAACGCGGGTACCTCTACCTCAAGGACCGGCTCAAGGACATGGTGATCACCGGCGGCTTCAATGTCTACCCCGTGGACGTGGAGAACGCGCTGGGCCAGCACCCGGCCGTGCACGAATGCGCCGTGTTCGGCCTGCCCGACGACAAGTGGGGCGAGACCGTGCAGGCCGCCGTGCAGCTGCGCCCCGGCGTGCAGGCCACGGAAGCCGAGCTGATCGCCTTCGTGCGCGAACGCCTGGGCCCTGTGCAGACGCCCAAGCACATCCATTTTCACGAGAGCCTGCCCCGTTCGCCCGTGGGCAAGGTGCTCAAGTCCGCCGTGCGCGATGCGGCATTGGCCGCCACGGCCTGAAGGAACCATTCCCATGACCAACACCGCTTCCAAGACCCCCGTCACCAGCCTGTGCACCCACACCCTGACCAGCCTGCATTACCGCGATGCGAACCTGGTGGAGGATCTGATGGGGAAGAAGACCTTCACCGAGGTGATGCTGATGCAGATCCTGGGCCGCGCGCCGCGCGGCGTGGACCTGCGCATCACCGACGTGGTGCTCATCGTGCTCATGGAGCACGGCCTCACGCCCAGCGCCATCGCCACGCGGCTGATCTACATGAGCGCGCCCGAGAACCTGCAGGGCGCCGTCTCGGCCGGCCTGCTGGCCGTGGGCAGCTCCTTCGTGGGCACCATGGAGAACTGTGCCGGCCTGCTCGACCGCATCGGCGCCGCAGCCGACCCGAAGGCCGAGGCGCTGGCTATCGCGCGCCACTACAAGGGCCTGAAATCCCCCGTGCCGGGCTTCGGCCACCACCTGCACAAGCCGGTGGACCCGCGTGCCTACAAGCTGCTGGAGATGGGCCGCGCCGAGGCCGAACTGCAGGGCGACAAGATCCGCGCGCTGGAGACCCTCTCGCAGGCGGTGGACGAGGTGGCGGGCCGCGCCATCACCATCAACGCCACGGGCGCGGTGGCCGCGCTGCTCGGCGAGATCGGCGTGCCCACGGCGGTGATGCGCGGCTTTGCCGTGATCTCGCGCGCAGCGGGCCTGGTGGCGCACATCGTGGAAGAGCAGAACAGCCCTTCGGGCCGCTTCATCTGGGACACCATCGAGCATGCGATTCCCTTCGTCGGCGGCAAGGACGTCCAGGCATGAGCGGCGGCCAGGAAGGCACGGTGCTCGTCACCGGCGCCAGCCGCGGCATCGGCCGCGCCGTGGCCACGCGGCTGATGGCCGATGGCCTGGACGTGGTCAACTTCGACATCGCCGCGCCCGAGGCCCTTGCGCAGAAGGAGACCTTCGTGCTGGTGGACCTGGCCGACGAGGCTGCGCTGCGCGACGCGCTGGCGCGCACCGTGGCCGCGCGGCCCATCACCCGGCTGGTGAACAACGCGGGCATCGTGCGCCCGGCCGGCATCGATGCGGCGACCAGCGCCGACCTGCAGGCGGTGATGGCCGTCAACCTGGCCGCGGCCATCGCCTGCGTGCAGGCGCTGCTGCCGGCCATGCGCGCGGCGCGGTTCGGGCGCATCGTCAATATCTCTAGCCGCGCGGCGCTGGGCAAGGGCGAACGCATCGCCTATGCCGCCAGCAAGGCCGCGGTGCACGGCTTCACGCGCACCCTGGCGCTGGAGCTGGGCGCCGACGGCATCACCGCCAACGCCATCGGCCCTGGGCCGATTGCCACCGAGCTGTTCGAGCGCGTGAACCCGCCGGGCGCACCGGCCACGCAGCGCATCCTGGACACCATCCCCGTGCGCCGCATGGGCCAGCCCGAAGAGGTGGCGCACCTGGTGGCCTCGCTGCTCGATGCGCGTGCGGGCTTCACCACCGGCCAGGTGGTCTATGTGTGCGGCGGCATGACCGTGGGGCTGGCGCCATGAGCAGCACGCCGAAAAGTACGCCACCGGCCCTGCCGCTGGACCTGTCGGGCCGCGTGGTCTTCGTGGCCGGCGGCGGATCGGCGGGCCCGGGCTGGAGCATCGGCCGGGCCGCCTGCGTGACCTATGCGCGCCTGGGCGCCAGCGTCTGCGTGGCCGACCGCGACGCGGCGTCGGCCGCGGAGACCACGGCGCTGATCGAGGCCGAGGGCGGCACAGCCGCCACCTTCGTGGGCGACGTGGCTGTGCAGGAGGAGGTGAAGCGCCTGTTCGCCGAGGCGCGCGAGCGTTTCGGCGGCGCCATCGACGTGCTGCACCACAACGTGGGCATCGGCAAGACCGGCGGGCCGCTGGAGACCAGTGCCGAGGACCTCGACCGCATCCACGGCGTGAACGTGGGCAGCCTGCTGCTGGCCTGCCAGGAGGTATTGCCCGGCATGGTGGAGCGCGGGCGGGGCTCCATCATCACCATCTCGTCCATCGCGGGCATGCGCTACCTGGGCTACCCGCACCTGGCCTACGGCGTCACCAAGGCGGCGGTCACGCACTTCACGCGCATGGTGGCGCAGCAGTACGCGGGCCAGGGCGTGCGTGCCAACACGGTGGTGCCGGGGCTGATCGACACGCCGCGCATCGCGACCACGGTAGCGAAGATGTTCTCGGACACCAGCCTGGATGAAGCGCGCGCCGCACGCGCCCGCCAGGTGCCCATGGGCCGCATGGGCACGGCCTGGGACGTGGCCCATGCCTGCGCCTTCCTGGCCAGCGATGCATCGGCCTATGTGACCGGCACGGAGCTGGTGGTGGATGGCGGCATCACGGGCAAATTTGTGTAGAGCCGCTCAGTTCAGTTGGCCATTGTGCTGTGCGCAGCCCGCGATGCATGAAACTGGCGCGGCCGAGCCCAGTGCCCCCGTGCAAGGGCCGCCCCGCCGCACTGGGGGCGTCCCCCTCCCGACTCGCGCAGCGAGTCGAGAGAGGGGTGAGGGCGCGAAGCGACTCAGGGGGTGCTTCATTTCAGAAGCTGTGCATGACACCGGCGGAAACGCCGGTGGCCGTGCGCTTGTTCGCAGCGCCCTGGTAGCCGTTGCGCCAGCGTGTGTGGTCCAGCTCGGCATACACCCGGGTGCGGCGCGACAGCTTGTACTCGGCAAAGGCCACCATGCGGCCGTAGCCATCGTCGGCCGCGGCCGTGCGGGTGCGGTCGATCTTGTAGTAGGTGGCGGTCAAGTCCAGCAGCGGCAGCGCTGCCCAGGTAGCGCCTGTGGACAGCACGCGCTGCTCGGTGTGCGTGGCCGCACCGGTCTTCGCCTTGCTGCGCCCGGCATTCGCGGCCAGGCGCAGGCTGCCCCATTGGTACGCTGCGCCCAGCGTGGCGGCATCGAGCGGCCGCAGGTTGCTGTCCTTGAAGGTCTGCCAGGCGCCGGACACGGTGAGGCCGCCATCGGCATAGGCCAGGCCCAGGCCGTGCGAGGACAAGGCGGACGATTGGGATGCGACTTCGCCCACCCCCAGCATGGCCCGCGCCGTGAGGCCGCCCCAGCGGCCCGTGAGCTTGACGGCATTGTCCAGGCGGTAGGAGCCGGTGTTGGCGCCCGCGCTGCCGTATTCGATGCCCAGGCCGTGCTGGCTCAACGCGGTGACACCGATGTTGGGGTTGAAGCTGGCAAAGCGCATGCCCAAGGGGTCGACGGGCGAGATGGCGTCGGCCAGCAGCGTGGTCTGCCGCCCGAGTGCGATGCTGCCCCAGGCGTTCTGCAGCCCGACCCAGGAGGCGCGGTCGAAGTACTTCGCACTGTTGGCGGGTGCGCCGGTATCGGCATTGAGGCCGCTTTCCAGGTTGAACAGCGCGCGGGCGCCGCCACCCAGGTCTTCGCTGCCGCGGACCCCCCAGCGGCTGGTGGTGTGGATGCCGCTGCCCAGGCTGTGGTGCGAGCCGGGCGCGGGGGCGTTGGCGGCGGTGAGCCCGCTGGCGTGGCGCAGGCCCAGGTCCACCACGCCATACAGCGTGAGTTGGGTGGATGCGGTCTGGGCGAAGGCGGGCGCGCAGGCCAGCAGGGCGAATGAGGCGCACAGGGCGCCGGTCGTGTTCTTCATGCGGTCTCCTCGGTGGGTGTTCTTGTTCGACGGGGTCAATCGGCGGTCAGCTGGGCCTTCTGCACCACGCCGCGCCATTTCGCGAGTTCCTGGCGCACGGTCTGAGCCAGGGCCTCGGGTGTGCTGCTGTCGACCACGGCGCCCTGCTCCTCGATGCGCCGGGCCACGTCCTTGTCGGCCAGGGCGGTGTTGAGCACCTTGTTGAGCTGGTCCACCACGGCCTTGGGCGTCTTGCCCGGGGCGAACAGCGCGTACCACTGGGTGATCTCCACGCCCTTGATGCCGGCCTCTTCGAGCGTGGGCACGTCGGGCATCAGCGAAGAGCGCTTGGGTCCGGCCAGCGCCAGGGCGCGCAGCTTGCCGTTCTTCACGTGGGACGAGGCCGAGAACAGGCTGGGGAACATCACCTGCGTCTGGTTGGCCATGGTGTCGTTCATTGCCGGGGCCGAGCCGCGGTAGGGCACATGCGCCATCTGCGCGCCGCTCTCGAGCTTGAACATCTCGGCCGAGAAGTGCGGCGCCGTGCCGTTGCCGGCCGAGGCGTAGTTGTAGGAGGTCGGATGGGCCTTGGTGAGCGCCACGAACTCGGCCACCGTCTTCGCGGGCACCTTGGGGTTGATGACCATCAGCGTGGGCGAGTAGCAGACCATGCCGATGGGCTCGAACTGGGTGACGGGGTCGTAGCGCAGCTTCTGCAGCGCGGGGCTCATGCCATGGGTGCCGATGTAGCCGAACAGGATGGTGTGGCCGTCCGGCGTGGCGCGCGCCACGTACTCGGCGGCAATGGCGCCGTTGGCGCCGGCCTTGTTCTCCACGATCACCGACTGACCCAGCAGCTGCGACATCTTCTGTGCCACCACGCGCGCCATGCCGTCGTTGCCGCCCCCGGCGGCCGTGGGCACGACCAGGGTGATGGAGCGCTCGGGATAGGCAGCGTGCGCCACCAGAGGTGCGCCGGCCAGCGTGGCGAGGGCCAGTGCGGCGGCCAGGGTGCGGCGGCGCGATGGGAAAGGGTGTGTCATGGTCTTGTCTCCTGTCATGTCGTTGTGAATGGATGAGAAAAAAGGGAAGTCAGACCTGTTGTGCCGCGGCCTCTGCGACGAACAAGGTGCCTTCCAGGATCTTTCGGGCCGTGCGCACCAGCGCGGCCTGCACCAGCGTGCATTGGCCGTCCACCAGGGCGAGTTCGACATCCACGTGGATGCGGCCGGCCGGGTGCAGCACCTCCACGCGGCGCATGCCGGCGCTGGGCAGGGTGCGTGCGTCGCTGGCCACGGTGCCGGGCAGCACCAGGGCGGCGGCCACGCCGATGGCTCCGGTCACGGCGTGCGAGCGGTGGCAGCGCCGCGGCGTGAAGTAGCGCGAGACGATGCTGCCGGGCGCCGTGCCGGGCGAGACGATCACCGGCTTGGGCAGCACGCTGCCCGAGACATCGCCCATGCCCATGCGCAGCCCGGCCTCGCAGCGCAAGGCTTCGAGCCGTGCCAGCAAGGCCGTGTCGGCATCGAGCTCGGCAGGGCTCTCGTCGCCGCGCAGGCCCAGGTCGGCCGCACGCACCAGCACCATCACCTGGGCGGCGTCGATGCAGGTCACCGGCAGGCCCTGGATGCTGTCGATGCGCTGCCCGGTGGGGAAAATCTGCCCCGTGACGGCGCCCCAGGCATCGAGGAAGTTCATCAGCACCGGGGCCGCCGTGCCCTGCACGCCGTCGATGCGCACATCGCCCTCGTAGTGCACGCGGCCGCCGCGGGTCTGCACCTGCACGTCGATGCGCGAGCGGGTGTTCACGTTGTAGACGCGCACCCGCGTCACGTCGCCGGTGCGGCTGGCGGGCACCAGGCCCTGTTCGATCGCGAAGGGGCCCACGCCGGCCAGCATGTTGCCGCAGTTGGGCCGTGTGTCCACACGGGCCTCGTCCACGCTGACCTGGGCGAACAGGTAGTCCACGTCGCAGCCGGCATGGGCCGAGCGCGAGACGATGGCGACCTTGCTGGTCAGCGAGTTGCCGCCGCCCAGGCCGTCGATCTGCAACTCGTGCGGCGAGCCGAGGGCCGCGATCAGCGTGCGGTCACGCTCTGCGGGATCCGTGGGCAGCCAGTCGGCCAGGAAGAAGGGGCCCCGGGAGGTGCCGCCGCGCATCAGGACGCAAGGTAGGTGGTAGCTCATGGGACCGCATGGTGCGGCGCCGCCGATTGTTTGTGAATTGCATTGTTGGCAACGATTGATGCATGCTGCGCAATAGATGCCAGGCACTTGTACGTGATGAAATGGCGCCTGTGAATTGCAAGGTTGCGAAGCATTGATGCACCGCACGCAATGCACGCCACCCACGTCCCTTGGTCCCTTTAACCGGGCTTGCGCCATGCACACCAAATTCGATCTGGCCGATATCCAGGCCTTCGCCGCCGTGGCCGAGCTGCAGAGCTTTCGCGCCGCGGCCGAATCCATCCACCTGTCGCAGCCGGCCTTCAGCCGCCGCATCGACAAGCTCGAAGAGGCCCTGGGCGTGCGCCTGCTTGACCGCACCACGCGCCGCGTGACGCTCACCGCCGTGGGCCGCGACTTCGCGCGCAAGACGCGGCTGTGGCTCGACGACCTGGACGGCATGCTCATGGGCTTGGGCGACGTGGCAGCGCGGCGCATGGGCGAGGTGACGATCGCCTGCGTGCCCTCGGCCGTGTATTACTTTTTGCCGCAGGTGGTCAAGCGCTACCACGAGCGCTTTCCGAAGATCCGCGTCAAGGTGCACGATGCCAGCGCCAACGAGGTGCTGGTGGCCGTGGCTCAGGGCGATGCGGATTTCGGCCTCAATTTCATCGGCAGCCAGGAGGCCGAGATCGAGTTCAAGCCCGTGCTGGCCGAGCGCTTCGTCGCCGCCTGCCGGCGCGACCATGTGCTGGCGCGGCGCAAGAAGGTCACCTGGGCGGAGCTGGGCCAGCACGACTTCATGTCGGTGGGCAAGACCTCGGGCAACCGCCTGCTCATGGACCTGGCGCTGGCCAATGTGCCCGACCGCCCGCAGTGCCTGTACGAGGCCAAGCACGTGACCACCTTGCTCGGCCTGGTGGAGGCCGGCCTGGGCGTGGCCGCCGTGCCGCGCCTGGCCATGCCGGGCAAGGACCACCCCACCCTGGTCAGCATCCCCCTGGTGGACCCGGTGGTCACGCGGCAGATGGGGCTCATCAAGCGCCGCGGGCGCTCCCTGTCGCCCGCGGCCCAGCAGCTGTATGACCTGCTGGTGGCTACGCGTACTGCGCGCCCGCGCAGCGTACCCGCGGCATAAAAAATACAATCCAGGCCATGACAGCACCCAAAAAGCACCGCGTCGTCGTCGGCCTCTCCGGCGGCGTGGACTCGGCCGTCACCGCCCACCTGCTCAAGCAGCAGGGCCACGAGGTGGTCGGCATCTTCATGAAGAACTGGGAAGACGACGACGACAGCGAGTACTGCTCGTCCAACATCGACTTCGTGGACGCGGCCGCCGTGGCCGACGTGATCGGCATCGAGATCGAGCACGTGAACTTCGCGGCCGACTACAAGGACCGGGTGTTCGCCGAGTTCCTGCGCGAGTACCAGGCCGGCCGCACGCCCAACCCCGACGTGCTGTGCAATGCCGAGATCAAGTTCAAGGCCTTCCTCGACCATGCCATGCGCCTGGGCGCCGAAAAAATCGCCACGGGCCACTACGCGCGCGTGCGCCAGAACCCCGGCTCGGGCCTGTTCGAGCTGCTCAAGGGGCTCGATCCTGCCAAGGACCAGAGCTACTTCCTGCACCGCCTGAACCAGGCGCAGCTCGCCAAGACCCTGTTCCCCGTGGGCGAACTGCACAAGACCGAGGTGCGGCGCATTGCCGAAGAGATCGGCCTGCCCAATGCCAAGAAGAAGGATTCCACCGGCATCTGCTTCATCGGCGAGCGGCCGTTCCGCGAGTTCCTGAACCGCTACATCAGCCATGCACCCGGCCCCATCCAGGACGACCGCGGCCGCACCCTGGGCAAGCACGTGGGCCTGAGTTTCTACACCCTGGGCCAGCGCCAGGGCCTGGGCATCGGCGGCATCAAGGAAAAGGGCGCGCAGCGCGGCGGTGGCGAGCACGAGCCCTGGTTCGTGGCGCGCAAGGACATTGCCAAGAACACCCTGCGCGTGGTGCAGGGGCACGACCACCCCTGGCTGCTGTCGCACGCGCTCACGGCGCAGGACGTGAGCTGGACGGCCGGCCATGCGCCCGCGCCGGGCGTGTATGGCTCCAAGACACGCTACCGTCAGCCGGATGCCCCCTGCACCGTGCTGGCCGCCGATGGCGCGGGCCTGTCCCTGCAGTTCCCCGATGCGCAATGGGCGGTCACGCCCGGCCAGTCGGCCGTGCTCTATGACGGCGACGTCTGCCTGGGCGGCGGGGTCATCGCCAGCGCAACCGAATAAGGTCCAGTCAGCGTATCCAGTGCGCCAGCCCGTCGCGCTGCAGGCTGGCTTCGAGCAAGGCCTGCAGGCGCAGGCCGGCGTGCAGGTCCTCTTCGGTGGTCTCGTAGTGCATGCCGGCCAGCGTGGCGGCCGTGGCCTCGTCCGTCCCATGCAGTTGCGCGACTTTGGTGGCCAGGTCTGCCGTTTCCTGTGGGCGCAGGCCCGTGAAGGCCTG
Source organism: Acidovorax sp. GW821-FHT10A04 (assembly GCF_059415825.1). Lineage (NCBI taxonomy): Bacteria > Pseudomonadati > Pseudomonadota > Betaproteobacteria > Burkholderiales > Comamonadaceae > Acidovorax > Acidovorax sp. GW821-FHT10A04. Next base: position 297,450 of record NZ_JBWKNZ010000002.1, on the reverse strand, counting down.
GCGCAGGTCGGGCAGGTGGGCCACGAAGGCCGCGTCGTCCCACTGGCGTACCAGCGCATCCAGGCCCTGCAGCAGGGCCGGCAGGCGCAGCAGCAGCTCGGGCGCAGCGGTCATCATGCCGTTCAGGAACTGCACCGCCTCCTGCGGCAGGGCGCCGGGACCGAAGCGCTGGCGCACCACCGCATCCAGCGCCGCATCGTCCCAGTGGCCGTCGAGGTAGAGCAGCGCGGTGGCGGCACCGGCCACGCCGGGAGCGCAGCCAGCGCCGGTGGCAAAGCGCGTGAGGTGTTCCACGAGCAGGCCGGCATCGATGGTGCTGGTGTTTTCTTGTGCCCCCAGGCTGGCAAGCAGGCGCCCCAGTTCGCGCAGCGAGAGCAGCAGGCGCACGGCCTGCTCCTGCCCGTCCGCCGGTGTCTGCGCCAGGGGGGGCAACAGGTACAAGGCGGCAGGCCACACGCGCTGCAGCAGGCCGGCGAGCTGCGGGTTCTGCTGCACGCCCAGCGGCTCACGCGCGCGCCACAGCGTGACCATGCGGTGCCCGCATTCCACGACCGAGCCGAGCGAGGCATCCTCGTCGAGGTGGGCCGAGAGCATGGCCAGGAGCTGCGGCAACCGCGCGTGCAGGCCCACCAGGCAGGCGCGCTGCAGCAGGGCCACGGCGGCACTGGCGCTGCGCCCGCGGCCCTGGTCGGACAGGGCCGCCTCTTCGCGCAGCAGGCGCGCCAGGCACACCGCCTCGACGCTCGCGCCATCGCTGGCCAGCGCGATCAGGCGCGCCTCGACCATCGGCGACCAGGCGGCGCGCCACTCCTCGAACAGCATGTTCAGGCGGCTGCCGGCGATGAAGTCGGGCCCGGCCACCCACTGTGCCAGGCCCGCATCGAGGTAGGCCATGGCGTGCAGGAAGCGGCTGCGCTCGCGGTGCGCGGGTTTGCGGTACAGGTCCAGCCGCACGGTGCGTGAGGCGCTGTCGTCCAGGCGCACGCCGGCGGCGCGGGCCTGGCGGCGTGCATCCTCGATCAGCGGTGGCGAGCCGGCCGAGGGCGGCACGTCGCCGATGCGCGTGCCGCCGAGGAAGGCGCGCAGGTCGGCCGTGAAGCCGCGCGTGCCCTCGTCCATCGCGCCCTTGACGAAGCACGAGCGGATCGCGTCCAGCAGGTCCTGGCGGCCCGGCCCGGCATTGCCGCGCAGCTCGGCCAGGCGCAAGGCCTGCAGCGCGGCGGCCTGCACCAGCGCGGTGGAGACGGCGTCCGTCTGGTCCTGTGCCCGCGTCTGCTGCGCAAAGCGGGCCAGCAGGTCCAGCGCCACCACCGTGAGGGGGTGCGCCGCCCCGGTCGCGGGCGCAGCGCGCAGGTCCTGGGCCTCCAGGGCGTCCCAGGTGCGCTGGTAGTAGCCCGGTGAGGGCATGCCCGCGCCGTAGCCGTTGAGCGCGTCGAGCTGCTCGAAGCTGTAGCGGATCAGCCAGGCATCGGGCTCGGTGGCCTTGCCTTTTTTCACCGCCGCCTTGGCGGGCGCCGCCAGGGGCGGGGCCGCCTTCCAGCTGCGCAGCAGCTCGGCGGTGTGAAAGCCCCCTGTCACCACCACGATGGGGCCTGTCACGTCGTTGCGCCAGCGGCGAATGTGCGCCGCCATGTGGCGCTCGCGCGGCAGGCTCAGCTCGGCCTCGAGCACCTCGGGTTCGTAGTCCTGCCGGGCCATGGCGCACCAGCTGAACACGTCAGCGAACAGCGTGCGCCAGTCGGCCAGGGCCTCGGGCGTGCGCAGCTCGAACAGCCGGTCCCACAGGTCGTGGTGGTCCACGCAGCCGAGCTGGCGCGCCATGGCGTTCAGGTAGCGGCTGTGGGCGAAGTGGCGTTCCTCCATCTGGCTGCGTGCGGTGTCGGGGGCTTCGGTGCCGTCTTCGCCATCGCCATCGCCGCCGTAGCGGCGCTCCCAGGCCTTGTGGCGCCAGGGCAGGTCGATCAGCGCGATCTGCGCATCCAGGGCTGCGCCCTCGCGCACGGCGATCCATTCGGGGCTGTAGTCGCACAGGGGGTAGAAGGAGCTGCTGGTCACCGTGCGCGGCCCGGCCGGTTCGGGCTCTGCCTCGGCGCCGTCTTCGCCCGGCGGGGCCGGCTCGGCCCGGGCTTCGCGCGTGGCCTGGCACAGCCAGGCCACCGGGGTGCGGGTCTTCGGGTCCTGCAGCAGGGGCAGCAGGCTGTCGAGGTCGTCCGGCCCCTCGATCAGCACGGCGGCCGGGCGCACCTCGCGCAGCAGGTGGCGCAGCGCCCAGGCGCAGGCCGGGCTGTGGTGGCGCACGGGCACGAAGAAGACGCCCTCGTCACCGAGCAGCTGCGGCAGCAGGGCCGCGATCTCCGGGGGCAGGCCCGCGGGCTGCGGTGCGGCTGAAGCGGCGCCCACGCTCACTGCCACAGCGCGCGGGCGGCGTCGTGGAAGCTCTTCCACTGCGCATCTCGGCGCGCGCGCTCGCGCACCACGGTGTCGAAGTAGTGGCGCACACGCTTGGCGTCGTCGGCGCTGTCCTTGAGCACCACGCCCTGCAACTGGCCGGCGATCTCGCGCGGCGTCAGTTCGCCCCCATTGAAATGGCGCGCCTGCAGTGCGGCCGCATAGGCCACGTTGACGGCCTCGGCGGTGGACATCACGGCATCGAGCCCCTTGATGGCCGTGCCCTCCTGCGTCTGGCCGGCGCGCAGCTCCTGGAAGGTGGTGACCAGCAGTGCGACCACGTCGCGCGGCACGTTCACCGGCGCCTCGTTGCCAGCCAGCTCGCGCGCCAACTGGGCCATCACCAGGTCCACCTCGAACTGGTGGTCGCGGATCGGGCGCACGGTCTCGAAGTTGAAGCGGCGTTTCAGCGCCGACGACATCTCGTGCACGCCCCGGTCGCGCAGGTTGGCCGTGGCGATGATGTTGAAGCCGCGCTGCGCGAACAGGCGCGCGTCGTCGCCCAGCTCGGGGATCATCAGCTGCTTGTCGCTCATCAGCGAGATCAGCACGTCCTGGATCTCGGGCGGGCAGCGCGTGATCTCCTCGAAGCGCACCAGCTTGCCCGCGCGCATGGCCTGGTACAGCGGCGAGGGCACCAGTGCGCGCTGGCTCGGGCCCTCGGCCAGCAGCAGCGCGTAGTTCCAGCTGTACTTGATGTGGTCCTCGGTGGTGCCGGCCGTGCCCTGCACCGTGAGGCCCGAGTCGCCACTGATGGCCGCCGACAGCAGCTCGGACAGCAGCGACTTGGCCGTGCCCGGCTCGCCCACCAGCATCAGGCCCTGGTGGCCCATGAGCGTGACGATGGCGCGGTCCACCAGCGGGTCGTCGCCAAAGAACTTCTGCGTCACCTGCAGCTTCGCGTCGCCCAGGATGAACTGGCGCACCGCGCGCGGCGAGAGCTTCCAGCCCGGCGGCCGGGCGTGGCTGTCTGCCGCGGCCAGGCGGGCCAGTTCGTCGGCCCAGCGTTGCTCGGGCGCCAGGCGTACGGATTGGTTCGCGGAAGGTGGGGTGGTGCTCATGGATGGCTGGAGTGGATGGCGGGGCGGGGCCCCACCCTTCAAGGCTATTTTGGACCAGCTTTACACAGCCTCCGTGGCGGGTGTGCAACTGATTGATGAATGCGTATCACTCGCATCGATACAATTGGCTACTTCACAGCCAGATGTTTCTTTGAGTTCAAAGGGGTCCAGCAAGCAACCCCCCTTGAATCCCGAGGAAACCTCCATGACCCAGTCCGGCCGCAAGGCCCTGGCCAAGCACGTGCCTGGCGATACCGCCCATGCGCTCGCCTTCCTTCGTACCGCTGTCTTCTTCGCTACCCCGCCATGGCGTGCCAGCCTGATCGCGCTGGCCATCCAGGCCCTGCTGTGGCCTGCAGCGCCCGCCGCGGCGCAGACGCCTGCCGACAACGGCCTGTTGGCCCAGGCGCGCGAGCGCGAGTCGTTGCCCGAGGTCAAGGTGAGCGCCGAGGCGCTGCGCCGCGATGCCGGTGCCAAGGTGGTGGTTACGCAGGAAGAGGTCGAGAAGACCGGTGCCACGGGCATTGCCGACGTGATCCGCTACCAGCCGCTGGTGGAAGCGCCCGGCACGGTGAGCGGCGCCACGCGCGGTGCCAGCCGCTATGACCGCAGCGGCACCACGGGCTACAACATCCGCGGCATCGAAGGCAACCGCGTGGGCCTGGACGTGGATGGCATCGAAATGCCCGACGCCGTGAGCCGCGCCCCGTTGACCAACCGTGCCCAGGACGGCACCTTCGGCATGGGCCGCAACTTCATCGACCCCGACATCTATTCGGCGGTCGAGATCCAGTCGGGCACCACCAATGCGCAGCGCACGGCCGGTGGTATCGGTGGCGCGGTGAGCTTTCGCAGCAAGTCGCCCGAAGACTATGTGAGCGCCAGCAAACCCCTGTACCTGGGCGCCAAGCTGGGCTACAGCGGGGCCAACAGTGCCTGGACCAAGGGCATGACGGCGGCAGGCCTGTCGGGCGATTTCGGCGCGCTGGTGAGCTATGTGCGCCGCGACGGCAAGGAGACGAAGAACAACAGCCTGGGCGTGCCCAGCTACCCGGACGACTGGCACTCGGACGCCCTGCTGCTCAAGGGCAGCCTGCGCGTGAACCCCGAGCACAAGCTGGAGGTGGGCGCCGACCTGTACCGCCGCGAGGGCGATACCCGCTTCGAGGCCTGGAACACGGCGGCCACCGCCGTCACCGGCAACTCGCACCAGGTCGCCAGGACCGAACGCAGCACCCTGCATGCTGCGCACACCTGGGCGCCCATCGGCGGTGGCCTGCTGGACCAGCTCAACACGCGCATCCACTTCCAGGAGACGGAGATGAACGACGTCACCGACACGGTGACCCTGGCCACGCGCGCCAGCGAGCGCGACATCTCGAAGAACACCACGCGGCAGCTGGGCTTCTCCAGCGTGGCCGACAGGCGCGTGGGCAACCACGCGCTCAAGTTCGGGGTGAACTACTCCAGCGCGGACAACGCGCACCCGTTCAGCTCCACCGACCCGCTCGCGGGGCGCCAGCCCTTCCCCGACACCAACACGGTGCGCATGGGCCTGTTCGCCGAGGACACCATCGAGTGGCAGGTGGGCGGCAGGCGCCTGGCCCTGGTGCCCGGCCTGCGCGTGGACCGGGTGCGGCCGCGCATCGAGAACGCAGCCAGCTTTGCCAACGAGCGCATCACGGCGGCCGAGCTCGAACGCATGTACGGCAGCACCGCGGCCACCACCATCGTGAGCCCGAGCCTGGCCGTGCTCTACGACGTGGCGCCCGCGCTCACGGCCTATGCCCAGTACAAGCGCAGCGGCCGCGCACCGACCAACAGCGAGGTCTTCGGCTACTGGAACGGCGGCGGCGGCACCTATGCGCTGGTCGGCAACAAGGACCTGGGCAAGGAGACCAGCAACGCCTTCGACCTGGGGCTGAAAGGCTCACCCACCGAGGGCGTGGTGTTCAACGGCTCGGTGTTCCACACGCGCTACAAGGACTTCATCTCCTACACCCGCTACACGCGGGCCAACAACCCCGAACTGTTCACCCACATCCAGCAGAGCCTGAGCATCCTCTACCAGGCCAGCAACCGCGACGAGGCCCACATCTCGGGCGCCGAGTTCAGCGCCCGCCTGGAGCACGGCACCTGGACACCGGCCGCGCGGGGCCTGTACAGCACCTGGGCCGTTGGCTACAGCCAGGGCAGCTCCCAATCCCACTTCAAGGGCGACCGCAAGGTCGACCTCGACTCGGTGCAACCGGGCAAGGCCATCATCGGCCTGGGGTTCGACGCGCCGCAAAAGGCCTGGGGCCTGAACCTCACCGGCACCTTCGTGAAGGGCAAGCAGGCTATCTACACCAACCGCCTGGCCTTCAGCAACGACCCCGGCGCCACGCTCACGGACTCCACCACCGAGCTGTTCCGCGTGCCGGGCTTCGCGCGCTTCGACCTGGCAGGTTACTACCGCGTCAGCAAGAACGTGCGCCTGACCGCCGGCATCCTCAACATCGCCGACAAGAAGTACTGGGCCTACAGCAGCACCCGCAACCTGCAGCCGCAGTCCGCACAGGACCGGCGCCAGATCGCGTTGTCCACGGCACCCGGCCGCACCTATGCGCTCAGCATGAATGTGGACTTCTGACGATGACCCATCTTTCCCCTCCCACCCCCTCGAACGAAAGGCCATGACCATGACGATTTCCAAGACCTCCTCCCTGCTGGGAGCACTCGCCGCAGCGGCCCTGCTGTCGGCCTGTGCAAGCAGCGCTGCCAGCGCCCCGGCAGCCCCGGGCCAGCCGGCCCGCCCGGCCGGTGGCCACGGCCTGCAGGCCTTCCTGGGCAGCTACGACACCAACCATGACGGCCAGGTCACGCGCGCCGAGTTCGACGCTGTGCGCCTGCAGCGCTTTCGCGCCGCAGACACCAATGGCGACGGCGTGCTGAGCGAAGCCGAGTACGTGGCCGAATTCGAAGGCCGCCTCAAGCGCCAGTACTTCGACGAAGGCAAGCAGCCCGACAAGGCCTACGAGAACAGCATCAAGCAGGCCCACGTGCGCTTTGCCATCGTCAACCGCGCGCGTGACGGAAAATTCACTGCGGCCGAGGACGCGGCCATCGCCGACAAGACCTTCAAGAACCTCGACACCAATGGCGATGGCACCGTCTCCAAGGACGACCCACAGCGCCCGCCCCAGGCCCGCGCCAATGACGACTGAGGCCAGGGCTGGAGCACCGCGCGGCTGCCTGGCAGCCGCCGCGCTGGCACTGGCCGCAGGGCCGGCGGCTGCGGCATCGCTGACGCTGCAGATCACGCTGCCCGAGATCAAGACCGCTTCCTACTACCGGCCCTACCTGGCGGCCTGGGTGGAAAAGGCCGACGAGAAGGCGGTGGTGGCAACCCTCGCCGTCTGGTACGACACGCGCCTCAAGGACGGCCTGGGCAAGGGCTGGCTGCGCAACCTGCGCACCTGGTGGCGCATGGGTGGCGAGCAGCTCGCCCTGCCCGTGGACGGCATTACAGGTGCCACGCGGCCTGTGGGCACGCATGCCCTGCACTTCGCCGGCGGCAAGGGGCCGCTGGCCCAATTGCCCCCAGGGCGCTACCAGATGGTGGTGGAGGCGGTGCGCGAGCAGGGCGAGCGCGAGCTGCTGCGCGTGCCTTTCGAATGGGGCCGCACGGCCAACACGGCACGCGTGCAGGGCAGCAGGGAGCTGGGCCAGGTCACGGTGGACGTGGCGGACTGACCCGCTGCCTGCTCCCCCCAAAAAAACACCGGGCATGCTGTGGCATGGCCCGGTGTTCTTCTTTCTGGTGGATGCCCCTCGCGGGGCACCGCCACAGCCATCGGCTCAATCGTCGCTGGAGGCCAGGCTGATCAGGATGCGCAGCACGTACCAGAGCATCAGCGCGATCGACGCGAACAGGTGCAGGGCAGCACCGGCGGGGCGGTCGGTCGGGTAGTCGTGGATGATGCGCGAGGTGTCATACAGCACGCAGGCACCGGCGAACAGCACCATGATGCCGGAGAACCAGATGCCGAGCTTGAAGCCGAAGATCGCGCCGGCCACGATGGTGCCCAGGGCCACCAGGCCGCCCACCTTGAGGATGCCGCCCAGGAACGAGAAGTCGGACTTGCTGGTGAAGGCCGTCCAGGTCAGTGCCGCCACCATCAGCAGCGTGATGAAGCCTGCGGCGCCGATGGCGCCCGGTGCCACAATCTGGGCGATGCCGAACAGCGGCGCGAAGATCAGGCCTTCGGCCAGCACGTAGATCCCGAGGCCCATGAGCTGGGTCTGGGGCTTCTCGGCGTTGTCGGCCAGGTACGAGGCCAGCCAGCCCACGAGCATGAAGGCGCCCATCACGCCCAGCCAGATGAACTTGTTGCCGCTGGCCATGAGCATCTTGGCCGTGGTGCTGGAAAAGCCGCTCACCATCAGCACCGTCGACAGCACGACGAAGGCCAGGATGGCCGCGCCCAGGTGCTTGTAGGTGGAGACGATGAACTCGCGCCGCTCCATGGGGGAGCCGGACGGGTCTTCAGGGGTCAGGACATTGGTATTCACAAGGATGCTCCTCGGTTGGGTTGCTACTTCTCACACAAGGAGCGGCCTCGTGGGCCGCTCCTTGCCTCTCTCTCTGTTGTTGGTTCAGGCGGCGGCCAGTTCGTCGGCGCGGCGCAGCTTGCGGTTGGACCAGACGCCACCGGCGCCCACCAGGGTCAGGAGGACGGCCAGGATCCAGATGCCGGCGCCGCTGAAGGACTGTGCCGTCGACGCGGCTTCGGCCTGCATGCGCTTGCGCGTGTCTTCGTAGCTGATGACGGCCTTGCCGCCGGTCACCACTTCATAGACGATGTCGCTGTCGCTGCTGTCGTACAGTGCGGTGATCTTCTCGTCGATGATGCCGCCCACGATGTCCTTGGGCGTGCTGTGCGCGATGCGCAGCTTGCGGGCTTCACCGCCGGCATCGGGTGCCACGGTGATCTCGTAGTACTGCTTGGTGGAGCGGCGCTTGCGCTTGACCGTCACTTCGCTGGCACCGGTGACCTTGCCGGCCACTGTCTGCAGCTGTTCGCGCGCCGTGTAGGCGTGGTCGCCATCGGCCTTCCAGCTGCTCCAGATGGCCAGGCCGGCCAGGCCCGGGCCCGCCAGCAGGATGAGCCATGCATAGCCCGTGATGAAAATCAGAATCTTTCGGACAAAACCCGGCATGAAAATACCTCCCTCAATCATTCACATTCACTAAAAATCCCGCCAGCTCATGGGCTGTTTTGCGGTGCGAGGGCTGGATCATCGCGGGACTTGCGCCGGCAAGATGTCGCAAATTGTGAGAATGGAGAGACCTCACCAAAAAAACGTGAATTCGTTCCGGTTTCGTCGCTCGATTCAAACAGTTACGGCTTGATTTTTCGCAGAACAGTCCCCTGAGGTGCTCTGCATGCCGGCTACCAAGGCATCTTCTTTTCCCAATCGGCGTCGAAGCCGGTGCAGGCCTGGGCCACGGCCAGGTAGTCGGCGTAGGCCTCGGCCAGCAGCACGGGCGGCACGCTGGCCAGGGGCAGGGCCGGGTTGCTGCGCCCGCGTGCGCGCGTGTTCTCGAACCAAAGGCCCTTGAGCGCTGCGGGCACGTTCTTCTCGGGCAGCAAGTTGCCGGAGAAGTCGATGACCACCCGTACTCCGGCGCCCGCGAAATTCCTGGTGTATGCGGTAAACAGCCCACCCTCTTCGGCCGGTGCGCGCTGGTAGCCACGCCGGGTGAACGCATTGCGCAGCGTGAGGCTGTCGCTCGTCCAGCCCAGGCGATCGCGAATCCCATGGACGGCCTGGCCTGTGGCATCGGCCAGGGCCACCGCAGGGGTGCGTCGCGACATCTGCGCAAACAGCGGGCTGACCCGGTAGTCCTCGAAATGCCGGAGCCAGGCGTCTGCAGTGGCGGCATCGACCAGTGCCGCATGGCCCAGGCGCAGCAGGGAGCCGCGGGCCAAGTCCACTTGCCGGTCTTCGGCATCGAGCAGGCTGCCATCTTCCACAGGCCGAAAGCTCTGGAGCACCGTACCCTGGCTGTCGATGTTCAGCCATACCAGGCGCTGGACCAGACGGCCGGCCACAGGATGGCGGTGCAGGTATTCGCTCCAGCCGGCCACGGGCCACGAACGGCCAGTGCACATGGCTTCGAACAGGCGGGCGGTCTGTTGCTCGACCACCTCCTTCAAGGCCTTCCTGCTTTGGGACAGCAATGCCCTGGTCTCCTTGGCCTGTCCCGGGTCGTCGTCCTGGCGTGGTTCGGGCAGCGCCATGGCGACCTTGCCATCGGGATTGCGCAGCTCGGGCGCCATGCCGGGGCCGAGCAACAGGGTGAAAACCCGGTCGCCCAAGGGAAGTGCCAAGCTTCCGGTGTCATCGAGCCCGGCACTGGGAATGGTGCGGTCGGCCAGTTCGTCAGGTGTCCAACCGCGGTGGCGGGCGATTTCCTGCACCAGGGCGAGTGCCTTTTCCTGGATCGATGCAGCGCGGTGGCTGCGTGACACACCCAGCAGCAGCTGGAGCACTGCGGGATCGTCGCTGGCGGCCGCCGCTTCGAGCAGCGCTTCGATCTGAGCGCGGCGCTGCGGGTAATCGCGCATGTACTGGCGCAGCACGTCCACGATGTCGTGGCCGGGTGCATGGCTTGCCCAGGCCAGCATGCCCTTTTCTCCGATCGCAGTACCCAGGTATTCAGCAAGCTTCTCGCGCTTGCATTCCTCCAGCAGCTGCTCCAGGGTTCTGCGGTAGTCGGCTTCGTAAAACGGACGGTTCTGCTCTGCCGCGCCGTGGTAGGCGCGCGCGTATTGCTGCTGGCGCAAGGGCGCTTCGACCTGCGCATGCGCAGTGGCCTGTGCGAGCGTTGGGCGCCGCGTGTCGTGGCCGACGAACTGGTGCAGCACGCAGCTGCCGAGCGCTTGGCGGCTGGGCAGATCCAGGCGGGCCGCATAGTGGGTCAGCAGTGCGTTGCCTGCTGGTTCCTTGAGCTTGCAGGCCAGCGTGACCCACCACTGCAGGATTTCCGGCTCCACCGGGGTTCCCTGTTCCCACCGGGCGGCGGGCAGAGCGTCCATGGCGAACCAGGCCAGGCCGGCAGGTGGCTTGGCCTTGAGGCCCTTTCTTGCCTCGGCCAGGAGGATGGAGGGAGAGAGCCAGGCCGAGATGTCCTCCCCCAGCGCTTCCAGCGCGCTCAGGAAGGCAGCGCGCGCCGTTTCGCGGCTTTCCTTGTCCAGCGCGGTGCGCAGCGCGGGAATGGCTTCGGCGTACTGCAATTGCGCCAGCCAGGCGGCGGCTTCGGTGCGCACTTCATGCTGGGTATGCGCCAGCGCTCCGGCAACGGCGCGGCCGATACCGGGAGCACCGCGGAGTGCGTCCTGCGCCTGGGAGCGAAGGGCCCTGGCATCACCCAGGGCCAGCTCCAGCGCACGCGGCAGCCAGCGCGCAGGGATGCAGGGGAACAGGGCCAGGGTCTTGAGTGCGCGGCCGGGCTCCAGCTCCTTGTACGGGGCGCCGTCCTTGGCCCGGTGGCTCAGTCCCAGGGCTTCGTCGATGAAGCCGGGGTGCTCCATGAAGAACGGCCACACGCATCCGGGCGCCAGGAGCTCGCTGGCGCTGCTGTGGTTCCAGTCGGAGATCAGTGCACTGCGTGCCACCTCGACCAGGGGCACGCCGGCCCGTTGCGCCACGTCGGCCAGTGCGCGCAGGTCCACCGTGCCCTGCGGCTGGCGGGCGAGCCAGTCCTGGAAAGCCTCGTCATACCAGAAACTGCGCCCATGCGGGCAGGGACCGCGCCAACGCAACAGATGAAGTGGCCCGAAAGCGGGCAGGGCATGGATGCGCTGGCCCAGCGCCAGGGCCTTTGCTGCGTCACCGCTGCGCAAACGCTCTGCGTCCTGCGCGCTGGCCTGGCCGTTGAAGACCGCCAGGACCATGTGCATGTCGTCCTCGCTCAGCCTGGACGCACGCGCAAGCGCTTGCTGGTACCAGAAATCCTTCTGGACGCGGCCCTCGTTCTGGTCGATCTCTTCCTGCGCCAGAAGGCGCGCGTCTTCGATCCACTGCGCGCGGTTGGCCAGCAGCAACGCCAGGGCATCGCCGCCCAGCAGCGTGTCGGGAACCGGTGTCCACGCGGGCGGCTCGGGCAGGGTCATCTCCTGGGCATCCTGCGCCGCATCGAGCCGCGCCAGCGCATCGCGCAGGGCCTGCTGCAGGGGCTTGCTGGTTTCCCGCTCCAGGGCCGTGGCGAGAATGCCGCGCGAGACCTGCGCCGAGAGCCGCCCCAGCAGTTCGATGGCCTGGCCACGCTGCTTGGTGTCACCGTGTTGCAGGAGCGAGCGCAACACATCCAGGTGCTCGGCTTCGGACATGCCTGCGAGATGGGGCGCCGCCGCCTCGCGCACAGCCTTGGCGCTGTCGGCAGCCAGTGCCATCAGGACGTGGGCCAGGCCCGTTCGCAACTGGGCATCCTTGCCGATGCGCGCCGCGAGCTGCACGCGCCCGGAGGCCGAGAGCTTGCGCGGGAGCGTGCGCGCCGACTCGGGCCGGGCGAGCAGGACGCCCGCCACGGCGGGCGACTGGACGAGTCCGGCCAGCGACGCCTGCTGGTAGCTTTCGAGGGCTTTGCATTCGAACACCAGCTGCAGCGCCAGGTCCTCGTCCATTCCCTCATGGGCCAGCAGGCGTGCCACCAGCTCGACGGTCCATGCCGCGCGGTCCTTCGCCAGGCCACGCACTTCGGGGTACCGCCACTGGATGGTTGCGAACACCGCGTCGTTGACCAGGTACTGCAGCCAGTCGGGGACGGGGGCTCCCGGGCGCAGCAGCGACAGGCCCCGGTCGGCGGCCGCAAGGACCTTGCCCAGGCGCACCAGCGGTGCGAGCGCGGTGGTGCCGTCCGGCAGGCTGGCATAGAACGCGGCCCGGGGGACCAGGCTCCTGTCCGCAGCCGCCGCCATGGCAGGGTCGCCCCCGGCGTCGAAGGTCGCATACAGCCGGCCTGGTTGCCCCAGCAACTGGCCGGCCGCAAGCGGTGCCTGCAGGGCCTGCAGCTCCTGCAGCACGGATTCGTGGGTACCTTGCGTGATGAAGGCAAGCGCCCTGTCCGACAGGCCCGCCCGCGCCATCTCCAGCGGCTCCATGGTTTCGCGCAGCAGCCCGTGCTGCGCCTGCGTCAGGCCATCCGTTCCCGGGGGGCCGTTGGTGATTCCGGTGCCGCCGGCCGCCGCATCGCCTGCCATGTCCTGCCATCCCATTCGCATTCCCTCCGCCTGCTTTGTCGTGTTTGCACGCCGCGGCCACCTGGCTTCAGGCAAGGCAGCGCACCGTGGATCATCATCGGCTGAGGTTGTAACGCGGGCGCACGGGCGCCGTCAACCTGTGCTACCAGGGCATCTTCTTTTCCCAGTCCGCATCGAAACCCGTGCAGGCGTTCGCGATGGCCAGGTAGTCGGCATAGGCTTCCGCCAGAAGCACCGGGGGCACGCTGGCCAGGGGCAGCGTGCTCTCGCTCCAGCTGCGCGAGCGGCTGTCCTCGAAGGACAGGGTTTTCAAGGCCGCGGCCACGTTCTCCTCGGGCAGGGTGTTGCCCGAGAACTCGATGGACACGCGCACGCCCACGCTGGAGAAGTCCTTGGTGTATTCGTAGAAGAAGCCGCCGTCCTCGGCCTGCGCGCGCTGGTAGCCGAGCTTGGTGAAGGCGCCGCGCAGGGTGAAGCTGTCGCTGACCCAGCCCTGGCGGTCCCGGATCTCCGTGACGGCCAGGCCCTTGTCGTCGGTGAAGGCCAGGGTGGGCGACTGGCGCGACATCTGCGGGAACAGGGGGGCGAGCTTGTAGTCCTTGAAGTGCTTCGTCCACGCGCTGGCCGTGGCCGCATCGACCAGCGAGGCATGGGCCAGGCGCACCTGGGCGCCGTCGCCGAGCTCCACCTCGTCGTCCTCGGTGTTGATCAGGCTGCCGTCCTCGGTGGGGCGAAAGCTCTGCAGTGCGGCGCCTTCGGCGTCCACCTCCAGCCACACCAGGCGCTGCACCAGCCGGCCGGCCACGGGGTGGCGGTGCAGGTACTCGCGCCATTCGGCCACGGGCCACTGGCGGCCGGTGCACATGGCTTCGAACAGGCGCGCGGTCTGCAGGTCGATGACCTGCTTGAGCTCCTTCTTGCTCGTGGAGAGCAGCGCCTTGGTCTCCTTGGTCTGGGCCGGATCGTCGTTCTGGCGCGGCTCGGGCAGGGTCTTGATGGCCTTGCCCTCCGGGTTGCGCAGCTCGGGCTTCATGGCCGCGTCGAGCACCATGGTGAAGATGCGCTCGCCATAGGGCAGCGCCAGCGTGCCGCTGTCGTCCAGGCCGGCCGTGGGGATGGTGCGGTCGGCCAGCTGATCCTGGGTCCAGCCGTTGCGGTCGGCGATCTCCTGCACCAGGGCGCGGGCCTTGGTCTGCACCGAGGCCGTGCGGTAGCGGCGCGACAGGCCCAGCATCAGCTGGATCACCACCGGGTCGTTGCCTGGCGCCACGCCTTCGAGCATGGCCTCGATCTGCGAGCGGCGCTGGTAGTGGTCGCGCATGTACTGCTGCAGCAAGGTCACGATCTCGTGGCCCGGCGCAAAGGCGGCCAGGGCCAGGATGCCCTTCTCGCCGATGGCGCTGCCCAGGTATTCGGACATCTTCTCGCGCTTGCACTCCTCGAACACCTGGTCCTCGGACTTGGCGTAGTCGGCCTCGTAGTACTGGCGGTACTCGGGCTTGGCGTTCTGCCAGCCCTTCTGGTAGGACTGGTAGCGCTGCGGCGCATGGGCCTGGGCGTAGGCAATGCCCTCCTCCAGCGGCGGGTGGCGCGTGTCGTGCGCGATGAACTGGCGCAGCACACTGCTGCCCAGGGCCTGGCGGCTGGCGGCATCGAGCAGGCCCATGTAGCGCGTGAGCAGGGCGTTGCCGCCGGGCTCCTTGAGCTTGCAGGCCAGCACCACCCACCAGCGCAGGATCTCGGGCTCCACGGCCGTGCTGCCGGCCCAGCGCGCCGCCGGCAGCGTATCCAGCGCGAACCAGGCCAGGCCTGCGGGGGGCTTGGCCTTCAGGCCCTTCTTCGCCTCGGCCAGCAGGATGGCGGGCGCCAGGCGCGGCGAGATGTCCTCGCCCAGGCCTTCGAGCGCCGTGAGGAAGGCGGCGCGCACTGTTTCGCGGCTTTCCTTTTCGAGCGCCTTGGTGAGGGCGGGCACGGCGTCGGTGTATTTCAGCTCGGCCAGCCAGTTGGCGGCCTCGATGCGCACCTCGCTCTTGGTGTGGGTGAGCGACTCCACCACCTGCCGGCCGATGCCCGGCAGCGTGGACAAGGCTTTTTGCGCCATGGGGCGGTGGGTCTTGCCCTCGCCCAGGGCCAGCTCCATCACGCGCGGCAGCCAGCGCGCGGGAATGGTCGGAAAAGTGGCCAGCGTTCGCAAGGCCGGCCCGAGCTCCAGCGTGCTCGCGTAGCGGTCACCCTGGTTCTGCTGCGCTGCCAGACCCAGGGCCTGGTCGAGGAACTCGGGGTGTTCGGCGAAGAACGGCCACACGCGCTCGGGTGGCAGCAGGTCGGTGGCACTGGGCGTGTTCCAGTAGTCGAACAGGGCCGCGCGGGCCACTTCGATCAGCGGGGTTCCCGAGCGCTGCAGCAGGTCGCCCAGGGCGCGCAGGTCGACGCTGCCGTGTGGCTGGCCGCCCAGCCATTTGTGGAAGCCGTCGTCGAACCAGAAGCTGCGGCTGTAGCGCGACACGCCCAGCCAGCGGACCAGGTGCGAGGGGCCGAAGGACGGCAGCGCAAACAGGCGGTTGCCATGCGTGACGACCTGGGCCACCTCGCTGTTGCGCAGTTTCTCCATCTGCTTCTTCTCGAGCTGGCCGTTGAGCAGGGCCAGCGCCTGGCGCACGTCGTCCTCGGTGAGCTTGGCCAGGTTGGCATAGCTTTTCTGGCGCCAGGTGTACTTGTGCTTCTGGGTCTTGTTTTCCTCGGCCTCTTCCTCGGCGGCGCGGCGCGCGCGCTCGATCACCTCGGTGCGGTTGGCCAGCAGCAGGGCCAGTGCATCCTCGCCCAGCGGGCTGTCGGCGAACGGGGTCCAGGGCGGGGGCTCGGGCAGGTCCTGCTCCTGGGCCCCGCCAGCGGCGTCGATGCGGTTGAGCGCCGCGCGGATGGCCTGCTGCACGGGCTTGCTGGCCTCGCTGGCCAGCGCGGCCTCGAGCAGGCCGCGCGTGGCCTCGGCGGGCAGGCGTGCCAGCAGTTCGGCCGCCTGGGTGCGCTGGCTGGTATCGCCATCGCTGAGCAGCGCGGCCAGCAGGCGCAGTCGCTCGGCCTCGTCGATCCCCTTGAGGTGGGGAACGGCCTCGGCGCGCACGGTCTTGCTGCCATCGGCCGCCAGGGCCACCAGCAGCGGTGCGAAGCCCGCGCGCAGCGCCTTGTCGGGCCCGATGCGCGAAGCCAGCTGTACGCGGCCGGAGGCCGAGAGTTGCTGCAGCAGGGCCTGCACGGCCTCGGGGCGCGCCAGCATGTACGCGGCCAGGGCCGGTGCCTTGACCAGGCCGTCCAGCCGGTCCTGGTAGTAGCTGTCCAGGCCCTTGCGCTCGAACACCAGCTGCAGTGCCAGGGTCTCGTCCAGGCCCTCCTCGGCCAGCAACTGCGCGATGAGATCGACCGTCCAGGCCGCACGGTCCTTGCCCAGCTCGTGCTTGCTGCTGTTGCCGTCCTTGAAGCTGGCGTGCACCGCATCGTTGACCAGGTACTGCAGCCAGTCGGGCACGGGCGCGCCGGGGTGTTCCAGCGACTTGCCGGCATCGGCCGCGGCCAGCAGCTTGCCCAGGCGCACCAGCATGGCCAGCGGCGGCTTGTCTGCCGGGATGCTGGCGTAGAACCCGGAGCGGCCGGCCAGGCTCTTCTTGCCCGCGGCCTCCAGGGGTTTGTCGTTGTACAGGTTGAAGCCCCAGCGCAGCCGGCCGGGCGCGCCGAGCAACTGGCCCGGCTCGAGGGCATGGGGGGCCTGCAGCTCCAGCAGCACGGCTTCGTGGGTGCCTTGGGTCACAAAGGCCAGGGCCTTGTCTGCCAGGCCCGGCGCCGCCTTGTCCAGCGGCTCCATGGCCTGGCGCAGCAGGTTGTTCTGCGCGGTGCTCAGTCCGTTGCCATCATTGTCCGAGCGGCCCGTCACCACCCCCACGATCTTGTCCAGCAGTCCCATGCACGATCCCCTGTGGTCTGAATAGAGCCCCGCATTTTGTCAGCGCGCCATGGCGCCACCGTGGCGCCAGGCCGCGCCCGCGTGCAATTTGCCCGCTTTCAAGGTAATGGCTTGTAACACCGCGCGGGGGCACGGCCAGGCCATCAAGTCGCTACGCAGCGATGGATGGCAGCCCGTCGAGTTCCACCGTGCGCTGGCACAGCTGCTGCAGGCGCAGCGCGCCCGCGGGCTGCGGTGCGTTCAGGTGGTGTCGCAGGGCCGATGCCACGGTGTGCAGGCCTACCGAGGCGATGCCCGGCAACGCGGCACCAAGGCGCTCCGACTGCGTCCCGGTGAGCGGCATGCGCCCGGTGGCGGCCTGGGTCTCCAGCACGTCGAGCACGGGGCCCAGCAGGCGCTGGGCGCGCGTGGGTTGGGTGGCCGCCGGCGTGGCCTGCTCCTTGCGCCACTGCACCAGGCGCAGGATGCGCTGGGCCAGCGGCGTGGGGCGCGCGGCCTCGTTCGCGTAGTCGAGCGACACGGCATGCACCTGGCCCCTGGCATCGCTGCTGAGCAGCGACAGCGGCACCAGCAGCGTGCTGGTACCGGTGCGCTCCACGCGCACCAGCACCGCGTGCACCGGGGCACCGCGCGCGGCCAGCCGGTCGAGGTTGTCCACGCGCAGCATGCTGGCATCGCCCACGGGCACGGTCAGGTGCAGCCACAGGCCGTCGGCGTCCTGCACCGGCCAGAGCAGCTGCTGGTGCGCCTCGTCGAGGATCGGTGCGCGCGTGGCGGCGGGGCGCAACAGCACCAGCTCGGCGCCGTCGCCCGAGAGGCCGGTGGCCGCGCTGAGCTGTGCCGCGAGCTCGGCCCAGCGGCCGCAGCCCAGCGTGGCCAGGCGCGCATCGCCCACGGGCCAGGGTGCCAGGGCCTGCGCCCGCGCCGTGCCGGCCAGGGCCAGCCGGTCGTCTTCGGCCAGGCGCGGCTGCTCCAGCCGCAGCGGGGCCTGGCACAGGGACTGCGCGGCGCCCACGCCGGGCCACACGGCATGGATGTTCCAGGCGCTGTGGCGCGTGAAGCCCGTGTCACTGCCATCGGGGCGCGCCAGCACGGCCTGCAGCAGCCGCTGGCCGGCCAGGTCCCAGAAGGCCAGGGTCAGGCCGCGCGCGCCGCCCAGGGTCTGCCACCAGTGGGCGCCCAGGGGCAGCAGTTCCAGGGCCGTGGTTTCGTCGAAGGCGCGGCGCAGCCGGCCGCGCAGGGCGGCAGTGCGTTCTGCCGCCTCCGGGCCTTCAGCGGGGGCACGCAGGGCATCGCACAGCGCCTGGATGCTGGACATCAGCGCCAGCGCGTCGCGCTCCTGCATGCGGTGGTCGCGCCGCACCAGGCCGTCCACCATGCCGCCCAGGTTGCGCAGCAGCGCGGCCAGGCGGGGCAGGCCCTCACCGCGCGCCGACATGTTGAGCGCCAGCAGCCGTGCCGAGGCCTGCTCGCTCACGTGCGACAGGCCGCCGGTGAGCAGCTCGTGCAGCATGGCCTCCACCTGGGCGAGAAAGGCGCGTTCGCGCTCGCCCAGTGCGGCCGTGGGCTGCTCTGCCGCCGCGGCGGGCGCCATGCCCTCGGGCCACGCCAGCGGCTCGCCGAGCGCCTCGCGCAGGGCCGCCAGCGCGATCAGGTGCACGGCCTTGCGCTCGCGCGCCGGCACTTCGGACACCATGCCCTCGTAGCCCGCGCCTGCCACGTAGCGGCAGGTGGCGTTCAGCGCCGGCAGCTCCATCACCAGCGTGCCGCCCTGCACGCGCCATTCGATGCCGCAGGGCAGCGCCTGCACGGCGCGGCGCACGGCGGCCACGCCGGCCTGCTTGAACAGGGCCGGGGCCTGCAGGGCTTTCACTTCAGCCAGCGGGTCGGCCGTGGTTGCCGGGCCTGGTTCTGCCGGGGCCTCGGTCGCTTGCGTTGCCGCCGGCGCAGCGGTGCCGGCAACGGGATCCAGCGCGCGCAGCCACAGCGCCGCGCCCAGGATGTGCTTGCAGATGCCGGGAGCCGGGCAGTCGCACCGCGCCTTCTGCGGGCCCCGGGCGTCGAGCTGCACGCGCTGGCCATCGGCCTCGACCACGCCGCCCTCGGTGCCCTGCTCTGCCCATTGCACCTTGCCCGCCTCGACGTCCTTGGCGGCGCGGCGCAGCAGGCCTGCATTGGCCAGGGCCGTGAGGGTGTCGTCGTCGTAGGCGCGGTAGCCCTCGAACCAGGCGGCCATCGTCACTCCATCACTTCTGCGAGCCACTGGGCGAAGTGGGTGGGCGTGAGCGCCGCCACATGCATGCCCTTGTTGGCCAGGCGCTGGGCCATCTGCCGGTCGTAGACCGGGTTGGCACCTTCATCGAGCGCGGCCAGGCCGAGCAGCTTCACGCGCGCCTCGGCCATGCGTGCCACGGCCGACAGCAGCGGGCCGGGGGCGGCGCCCTCCTCGAAGTCGCTGATCAGCGTGAACACCGTGCGCTGCGGGTTGGCGATCAGCGACTCGCAGTAGTGCACGGCGCGGCCGATGTCGGTGCCGCCGCCCAGCTGCACCGTAAGCAGCACCTCCACCGGGTCGTGCGCCAGGTGCGTGAGGTCGACCACGGCGGTGTCGAACACCACGAGCTTCACGCGCACGGCGGGCAGCGAGCTCATGATGCCGGCGATCACGGCGCTGTAGATCACCGAATCCATCATCGAGCCGCTCTGGTCCACGCACAGCACCACGTCCCAGGGCAGGTTGCGCTTGACGCGGGCGTTGAACAGCGGGCGCTGGATGACCAGTTGGCGGCGCTCGGCGCTGTAGTTCTTGAGGTTGGCGGCAATGGTGGCGCGCGCATCGAAGTTCTGCGCATTCTTGATCAGCGAGCGGCGCTGGCGGTTGCGCCGGCCCACCAGGGCGTTGACGAAGTCGTTCTTCAGCCGGCGGGTGATCTCGTCCACCGTCTTCTGGATCACCTCGCGCACGGCGTCGCGCATGCTGCCCGACAGGCGCCCGCGCATGCCCAGCAGCGCCTTGGCCAGGCCCGGCGTGGGGTCCATGGAGCGCAGCACGGCCGGGTCCTTGAGCAGGTCGGTGAGCTGGTAGCGGTCGATCGCCTGGGTCTGCATGCGCTCGAAGACCTCCTGCGGGAACAGCGTGCGCGAGCGGTTGAGCCAGTCGATGGCGCGCAGCTGGCTCGGGTCGAGCGAACCGGCACCGCCCAGGCCGCCCGGGGGCCGTGCCAGGCCGCGGCCATCGTACTCACGGCCGTAGAGGTATTCGAGGGCCTGGTCGAGCTTCCAGTCGCCCGCATCGAACTGCGCATGCGACAGTGGCTGCGCGGCATAGCGGCCCAGGATCAGGCGCCAGCGGCGCAGGGCCTCGTCGGGGCGGGTGTCGTCGAACTCGGGGCTTGGCATGGGCAGCGAAAGCTTACCACCCGTGCCAGTACGCATCACTGCGCGAACCGGGCGGCGGTCGCGCGGAACATCGCATTGCGTTCATCCAGCGCCTGCTGCGTGGCCGGCACCATGATGGGCGCACCGTGGCTGGCGAAGGCCTGGCACTGTTCCACGTAGGGGCGCAGGCGCGCTTCGTGCGCGGCGGCCGTGGCCTGCATGTCGCCGCCATGCTCGGTCCACGCCGTGGCCAGGCTCTCGGCGGACACCATGGCCAGCGTGGTGCCCATGCCCGACAGCAGCGCCGCGCAGTGGCCTGCGTCACCGATGACCGCGACATGGCCGTGAATCCAGGCCGGCATATGGGTCTGGCTCACCGAGTCGAAGTAGAAGCCCCGGGCCGCCGGGTCGGCGAAGGCGGCGCGGATGGCGGGCACCTGCCAGGCATCGACGCGCGCCAGGAACTGGTCGAGCAATCGGCGCTGCGCCGCCGGGTCGCGGTAGTCGTAGTCGATCGCGGGACTGGCGGCGAGCACCATGGCCTGCGGGCCATCGCCCGCGTCGCGCACGGCGACCGTGAGGCCGGGCACGTTGAGCATGGCGCGCTGCCAGTCCCGGCCGGCGGGCAGGTCGACCAGTGCGACGTAGTGGCCGAAGTGCCGCACATAGTCCTTCTCGGGCCCGAAGGCGAGCCGGCGCACGCTGGAGTGCAGGCCGTCGGCACCGACCACCAGGTCGTAGCGTTTCTGCCGGCCGTCCGCGAAACTGATGTCCACGCCCTGCGCACTGTCGGCGAGCGAGGCGATGGAGGCCTGGAAGCGGAACTCCACCTCGGGCGGAACGGCGTCGCGCAGGATGCGGTTGAGCCGGTCGCGCGTGATCTCCATGTCCTCATCGGTCTCGTTGGCGAACCAGCGCAGGTCCAGCGTCGCCACCTGCGCGCCTGTGCCGTCGAGCACGGGCGAGGGTTCCAGCAGGCGCACCTTCTCGCGCTCGATCTGCGCGAGCAGGCCCATGCGCTGCGCGGTTGCGAGCGCGCGCCCGCGCACGTCGATGGGTGCGCCACCGGGCCTGAGGCCCTCGGAGCGCTCGACCACGGTGACCCGGTGGCCGTGGTGTGCGAACCACCAGGCGGCCGACAGGCCTGCCATGCTGGCACCGGAAATGAGAACGTCCATGGGGAAACTCCTCTGGGATGGCAAGGCTCAGGCCTTGAAGGTCCGGGCCATCTGCACCACGGCCTGCTTGTCGAAGGCGTTGATGTCGTCGATCAGCTCGTTGGTGAACAGGCGGTTCGGGTCGCCCAGCTCCTCGGCGAGCCTGGGGTTCTTGCTGCCCTCGGCGGCCATCTCGATGTTGGCCTTCCATTCGGCCAGCGTCGATGCACCCATGCGCTGGTCCGGGTCGTCGGGCCGGCGCATCCAGCTGTTCTTGCGGTCCTTGAGGATGAAGCCCAGCTCCTTGCGCGCCTCGTCCTCGCTGCGGCCCTTGGGCCGGCTTTCAGGGTAGACCGCCCAGTGGGCGTCGATGGCGGCATCCAGGTTCGCGTTGGAAAAAAGGGTCGACTTGGCGACGCCCTGGAACAGCGCGACCAGCGCCTTGCGCTCTTCCTTGAGCAGCTTGCGCGGCACGCACAGCCAGCCCGAGCCCACCTGCGCGAACTTCGGCGTGAGCGGCACATAGCGCAGTTTCGTGCCCACCAGCTCGATGCGGGCGGCGGCCGTGTCGAAGGCCACCATCGCGTCCACCCGGTCGTTGTCGATCGCGGCGCCAGCCGGTGCGCCGTCGCCGATGGCGATGTACTCGCATCGGTCGTCCTTGAGGCCGAGCTCGGCCAGCAGGGTCCGGGTGACGACGATACCGGTGTCGCCCTGGCTGCGCACGCCGATGCGCTTGCCCGCCAGGTCGGCTGCCGACCGGATCGGGCTGCCGGGCTTGACCACGATCACGTTGCTGTTGCGCGGCAGCCATTTGTAGACGCTCACCAGGTCGAGCGACGGGTCCTTGGCCATTGCCGGCAGCAGGATGCCCGGCACCGCCGGCCCGAAGTCCACATGCCCGGCGCGCAGGCTCTGCAGCGCCTGCGTCATGCTCGACATGTTGACGTATTCCACGTCCACGCCGCTCGGCTTGTAGAAGTTGAGCCGGGGGTGCTGGCCCGCGGTGCAGAAGCACTGCTGCGGGTCGTTCACCGCCGCGGTGTTGGCCACCTTCATCATGCGCACACTCTGCGCCAGCGCCGGCAGGCCGGCAGCGAAGCCCAGGGCACCGAGGCCCAGGCCGAAATCACGTCGCGTCACCATGGTGTTCACTCCTTGACAAAGAATGGGGGGAATCGGGTCTGCTCATGCGTTCACCGCACGCTGGGAGGTATCGGCGGGCATCCAATGGAGCACGCGGCGCTCCAGGCGGCGCAAGAGGCCGGTCAGCACGATGCCGATCACCGACAGCACCACACACACCGCGAAGCTGCCGCCGCTGTCGGCCTGGGCCTCCATCTGCAGGATGAGCACGCCGAGGCCGGCCTGTGCGCCGACGAACTCGCCGACCACCGCGCCGACCACGCTGAAGGCCGCGGCCATGTTCAGCCCCGCGAAGATGTAGGGCATGGCGCTCGGGAACTTGGCCTTGCGAAAGATCTGCCAGGGCGTTGCCGAGAGTGAGCGCAGCAGGTCGATGCGGTCCGGGTCCACCGCCTTGAAGCCGGCGATGCTGGTGACCAGCACCGGGAAGAAGGTGAGCATGCAGATGATCACCACCTTGGAGCTGATGCCGAAGCCCAGCCAGACCACGATGATGGGCGCGATGGCCACCTTGGGCACGCTCTGCAGCGCGGCGACGTAGGGCTCCAGCAGCGCTTCGACCCGCGGCATCTGCGATACCGCGATGCCGATGGCCAGGCCCACGCCGCTGCCGATCACGAAGCCCAGCAGGATCTCGGTCACCGTCACCCCGCCGTGGTACCAGAAGCCGTCCTTGGCCAGCGGGTGGGTCGCCAGGCCGCGCCACAGGGCGACGGCGATGTCGCTGACCGGCGGCACCAGGTGCCGGGGCAGCTTGAAGAGTCGCACGGCGGCCTCCCACGAACCCAGCAGCGTGACGAGCAGCAGCACGGATTGCACCCGCGTCGAGGCCAGGGGGTGGCGGCGACGCCGCGGGTTCGCCGGCACGGAAGGCGGTGCCGGGTCCTTTGGCGCGGCGATGGAATCGGTCTTGTCGAGCATGGCGGTGGTCATGGGGAGCCTCTTTTTGTTTGTGTCAGTCGAACGAAGCGGCGTGGGAGAAGCGTTCGCGGATCGATGCCGAAGCGGCCGCGAAGGCCGGGTGCGACATCACCTCCATGGCCCGCGGGCGCGGCAGGTCGATGGGCAGCACGCGTTCCAGCGTGCCGGGGCGCGGCGACATCACGAACACCTTGTCACCGAGGAACACCGCCTCGGGGATCGAGTGGGTGATCAGCACCACGGTCTTGCCGCTCTCCATCCAGATGCGCTGCAGCTCCACGTTCATGCGCTCGCGCGTCATGGCGTCCAGGGCGCCGAAGGGCTCGTCCATCAAGAGGAACTTCGGGTCGTGCAGCAGCGCCCGGGCGATCGATGCGCGCTGCTGCATGCCGCCGCTCAACTGGCGCGGCAGCTTGTGCTCGAAGCCATCGAGCCGCACCATGTGCAGCAGCTCCATGGCGCGCTCGCGCGCCTGTTTCATCGGCAGGCCGATCACCTCGGCAGGCAGCATCACGTTCTCG
The DNA here is from genome assembly GCF_059415825.1 of Acidovorax sp. GW821-FHT10A04. NCBI lineage: Bacteria > Pseudomonadati > Pseudomonadota > Betaproteobacteria > Burkholderiales > Comamonadaceae > Acidovorax > Acidovorax sp. GW821-FHT10A04. The sequence goes on along the minus strand of NZ_JBWKNZ010000002.1, from coordinate 273,615 downwards.
AGAATGGTGCGCCAGGGCAGCAGGATCGAGCCCTGGAACACCAAGCCCACATCGCGCCGCGTGCCGCGGATCGGCTGGCCGTCGAGCAGCACGCGGCCGGTGCTGTAGTCGAGCAGGCCGGCGAGGATGCGCAGCAGCGTGCTCTTGCCGCAGCCGCTCGGCCCGACGATGGTCACGAAGCTGCCTTCCTCGATGCAGAAATCGATGTCCTTGAGCGCGAGCACGCCCGTGTCGCCATCGCCGAAGTGCTTGGACAGCCCTTCGAAGCGGATGTAGTCGGCCCGCCCGCGCGGGCGCTCTGCGGTGATCGTGGTCATGGATTGGCTCCTTCGGGTTTCAGGAAACGGACGATGTGGTGCGCGAGCACCTCGGGCGCCTGCACGGCGGCGACATGGCCGATGGCCGGCAGCAGCACGGCGTCGGCACCGCGGATGCGGCCGGCCATCGCCAGGGTCACGCTGGGCGGCACCACCCGGTCGAGCTCGCCGGCCAGCACCAGCGTGGGGGCGACGATGTCGGCCACGCCCTGCGCCAGCAGGGTCTGCACCGTGGCCATGCGCCGGGCAGAGCGCTCCGACGCCGGCCGCGCGGTGGCGAACACGCGCTGCAGCTCGGGCCGCTGCGCCAGGAAGTCCCCGGGGAAGAACCAGGTGGCCAGTTCCTCGGCGGTGGCCGGCAGGCCGCGCCGCAGCGCGTCCAGGCGCGGGGCGTCCGGGCACAGCTCTTCATAGGGCCTGGGCAGCGGCCAGGTGCTGCCCAGCACCAGGCGGTCGACCGAGCGCGGGTGCAGCAGCGCCAGCGCCTGGGCCACCCGGCCGCCGAAGGAAGAGCCGAACACATGCGCGCGCTTGAAGCCCAGGGCCTTGATGAGCTGCTGCGCATCGTTCGCCAGGTCAGTGAGCGTCGACGCGTGTTCCGGTCCTTCGGTCTGGCCGCAGTCGCGCTGGTCGTAGGCGATCACGGTGAAGTGCCTTGCCAGGTGCGGCACCAGCGCCGCGAACATCTGGCGCGAGGCTTCGGCGCCGTGCATCAGCAGCAGCGGCGGGCCTTCGCCTTCGCGGTCGAAGGCGGTGCGCACCTCGCCGGTGCCGAGGACGTGCGTCGCCGTCATGCCGCAGCCCCTGCGTCTTCCTGGTCCATCCAGAAGGTCATCTCGATCTTCAGGCCGCGCGGGTCCTTGAAGAACAGCTGGTGGATCGCCCAGCCGGGGATCGGCGCTTCCTCGAAGGCAATGCCCTGGCTGTGCAGGTGTTCGCGCACCTCGGCCAGGCCGTGCGAGCGGAACGAGATATGGTCCACATGGCCCGTTGCAGGCTGCGCTGGCGCGTCCGGCGTCGACAGGTGGGCGTAGAGGTGCACGATGGGCTGCCCTTGGGCATACAGCCAGGCACCCGGTGCCGGGATGTCCGGCCGCGCGCCCACCGTGAGGCGCATCACGCGCACGTAGAAGTCCACCAGCAGCGGCAGCTCCTCAGGCGCACAGCGGATGGTGAAGTGGTGCAAGGCGGTCACTGGCATGGCGGATTCCTTCTTTTTTCAATCAGGCTGCCGAAGGCAGGGCGGCGGGAGCATCCGTGAAGCGGTAGGCGAGCCCGGGAATGGCCGGCACCCAGCGCGCGGCGGCCAGCGCCAGCAGCCGCAGGCCCAGCAGCTCCTGCGGCTGCCAGCGGGCGCGGGTGCCGAAGACGTTGAAGGTGGCGTAGCACACCCGGCCCTGCAGCAGCGGCACGTTGACCACGCTGCACAGACCGTAGGCGCGCATCTGCCCGAAGTCGTCGAAGTGCTGCGCCAGCACCTGCTCGCCTTCGCCGACGAACACCCGGCCCTGCACGAACAGGCACTCGGTCCAGGGGGTCATCGTCTTGCGCTTGGCGCCGTTGATGGGAAAGCTCGTCGCTTCGGAGGAATAGAAGCGGCGCAGCAGGACCTGGTTGGCGCCGTCGCCGGCGGTGGTCACGTTCTGCTGGATGCTGAAGATGCTGCCGGGGGCGATCTCCAGGCGGCGGCGGTTGATCTGCTGCAAGGCCTCGCCGGTGTTGGCGGCATCGGCCAGCGCGTCCAGAAACCCGGCGCTGAGGGGATGGGTCATCGGCGTGTCGTGATTCGAGTGCATGGGAAAAATTCTAGGACTGGCAATTCACCAAAGTGAAATAATTGCTGATGGTCCGATAACTCAGGAGTTATGACTTTGCCCACCGCCCGCGATCCCGCCGCCGAACTGCAGCACGCGCTGCTGTCGCGCCTCAAGCTCCGGCAGCTGTCGCTGCTGCAGGCCATCGACCGGCACCGCACGCTGGGCCGGGTGGCGGCCGAAATGCAGCTCAGCCAGCCGGCGATCACCAAGGCGCTGCACGAGGTGGAGGACATCTTCGGCAGCCGGCTGTTCGACCGCTCCAGCCGGGGGCTGGTGCCGACGGCGGCGGGCGAGGCGGTGCTGCTCTATGCCAAGCGCTGGCTGGCCGAGCTCGATGCGACCACGCGCGTGCTCACTTCGCTCGGGGCGGGCCGCAGCGGCCGGCTGCGGCTGGGCCTGACGCAGCAGGTGCCGCAGCAGCTCATGTCGGCCGCGCTCACGCACCTGCTGGACCGCTCGCCGCGCATTTCGGTGATGGCGCGCGAAGGCACCACGGACGAGCTGGTCGCCGGCCTGCTGGCGCGCGAGCTCGACTGCGCCATCGGCCGCTCGTACGACGGCGACGCCAGCGGGCTGGTGCAGGAGGCCATCTACGAGCAGGAGCCCTGCCTCGTGGTCGGCGCGAAGAATGTCGAGCGCCTCTCGCGCGGCCCGCTGGACTGGGCGCGGCTGGCGCAGCTCGACTGGATCCTGCCGCCGCCCAACACGCCCATGCGCCGCACCTACAACGCGATCTTCGTCGGCGCGGGCGTGCAGCCGCCGCTGCCCATCCTGGAGACCACGGCGATCCGCAGCATGGAGATGGTGCTGCGCCAGGAACCCAACGCGATCACCATCTTCGCGCGCGACGTGGTGGCCGAGATGGAGCGCGCCGGCCACTGGGCCGCACTGCCCTACAAGCTCAACTGGAACCTGCCGCCGGTGAGCTTCTTCACAACCAAGGAACTCGAAGCGCACCCCACGGTGCGGTCGCTGCGCGGCGTGGTGGTGGAGACCGCGCGGCGCATGAAGCAGCCCGCGGCCTGAGCCGCCAGCGCCAAGAAAAAGGCCCGCGCCCCGGGGAGCGCGGGCCTGGTGTGCCCGGAATGCCTGTCCTGTCGGGGATCAGAACGGAATATCGTCGTCCATGTCGTCGAAGCCCGAGGCCGCACGCGGTGCCGGCGCGGGTGCCGGGCGCGCGGCAGGTGCCGCAGGGCGTTGCTGCTGGGGCGGGGCGGCGCGGCGCTGGGGGGGTGCGTCGTAGCCGCCACCACCGCCCTGGTCGCCGCCGTAGCCGCCGCCATCGTCATAGCCGCCGCCCTGCTGGCCACCGCCACCCTGGCCGCCACCGCCCATGCCCTGGCGGCTGCCCAGCATCTGCATCTGGTCGGCACGGATTTCGGTGCTGTACTTTTCCACGCCCGCCTGGTCGGTCCATTTGCGCGTGCGCAGGCTGCCTTCCACATAGACCTGCGAGCCCTTGCGCAGGTACTGGCCGGCGATCTCGGCCAGACGGCCGTTGAAGACCACGCGGTGCCACTCGGTGGCTTCCTTCATTTCGCCGCTTTGCTTGTCTTTCCACTTGTCGGTGGTGGCAATCGTCACGTTCGCCACCTGGTCGCCACTGGGGAAAGTGCGCATTTCAGGGTCGCGGCCGAGGTTGCCGACGATGATGACTTTGTTCACGGATGCCATGTGCTGCTCTACCTACTTGATGTTGGGGGGCGTCGGTGCCCTCTCCGGCCGGTGGAGAGGCTGCGCGCCAAACGTACCATTGTGCCGCAAGCCGGGCGCCCTGGGCAGGCTCAGTGTCCCTGACCGCGTCCGGTGGGCCGCAGCGGCCAGGTCAGCGCCAGCCACAGGGCCGTGAGCACCGCCGTGGTGGCAAACAGGCCCGGGGCTCCCGCCCACTTGACCAGTGCGCCGCCCAGTGCGCCGCCGGCGAACAGCCCCAGCGACTGCAGGGTGTTGTAGCTGCCCAGGGCCGCGCCACGCAGCGCGGCGGGAGCCATGCGCGAGACCAGGCTGGGCTGGCTGGCCTCCAGCGCGTTGAAACCGCAGAAGAACACGAACAGCAGCGGCCCCAGCACCCACAGCGTGGGCGTGGCGCCGCTGGCCGCCAGGCCACCCAGGCCCAGTTGCACCACCAGCACCAGGGCGATGGAACCCAGCAGGGCCGCGCGCAGGTGCCCGGCGCGCTCCAGCGCGAACAGCCCGCCCATGGCCACGAACGACAGCACCACGGCCGGCAGGTAGGCCTGCCAGTGGTGGTCCTTGGGCAGGCCGGCCTGCACCAGCATGGCGGGCACGGCCACCCACATGGACAGTTGCACCGTGTGCAGCACGAAGACGCCCAGGTTCAGGCGCAGCAGGTCGGGGTGGGCCCAGACGTCGGCCAGGCGGCCGCGCGGGGCATTGCGGTGCTCCGTGGGCTCGGGCGGAACCAGCCACAGCACCACGGCCACGCCGGCCAGCGCCAGCGCGCAGGTCAGCCCGAACAGGCCCGACAGGCCGATGTGGGCCGTGAGCAGCGGCGCGGCCACCAGGGCCACGGCGAACATCAGGCCGATGCTGCCGCCCACCAGGGCCATGGCCTTGGTGCGCACCGCATCGCGCGTCTGGTCGGCCAGCAGGGCAGTGACCGCGGCCGACACGGCGCCCGCGCCCTGCAGCGCCCGGCCCAGCAGCAGCCCGGTGAGCGAATCGGCCAGGGCCGCCAGCAGGCTGCCGCCCGCGAACACCAGCAGGCCGAGCACGATCACGCGCTTGCGCCCGAAACGGTCCGAGGCCATGCCCAGCGGCAGCTGCAGCAGTGCCTGCGTGAGCCCGTAGATGCCCATGGCGAGGCCCACCAGGGCCGGGTCATCGCCCCCCGGGTACTTGCGTGCCTCCAGCGCGAACACCGGCAGCACCAGGAACAGGCCGAGCATGCGCAGCGCGAAGATCAGCGCCAGGCTCACGCTGGCGCGGCGCTCCAGCGGCGTCATGGCGTGCGCGGCCGTCGGCGGCAGGGGGGCAGAGGGGGATGGGGCGGCACTCGGGGCCGGGGAAGGCATGAACAAGGAAAGGGGCTCGGTGGACGGCTGGCGCAAACCCCGATTCTCGCCCATCGCCCCGTCCATTGACTTTGATCAAGAACAAACCGGCCTTGTGGCCCGGCTCAGTACACGTCCCTTTGGTAGCGCCCATCAGCGATCAGCGCGTCGAGCGCATCGGCGCCCAGCACCTCGGCCAGCACGGCATCCACCCCTGAGCCCATGCCCTGCGCACTGCCGCAGACATAGAGGATGGCGCCATCGGCCACCCAGGCGCGCAAGTCGCCCGCCGCGGCGCGCAGGCGGTCCTGCACATAGCGGTGCTCGCCGCCGTCGAGCGAGAACACGCGGTCCAGCCGGGCCAGGAAGCCCCCGGCCTGCCAGCCGTCGATCTCGGCGGCGCACAGGGTGTCGTGGGCGCTGTGGCGCTCGCCGAACAGCAGCCAGTTGCGCCGGTGCCCGGTGCGCACGCGCTCGCGCAGGTGAGCGCGCAGGCCCGCCAGGCCCGAGCCATTGCCGATGAACAGGCAGGGCACGTCGCCCGGCGCCGCGTCGAAACGCGGGTTGGCCAACAGCCGCACCGGCACCAGGGTGGAGAGCGGCGCATGCGCGGTGAGCCAGCCCGAGGCCAGTCCCAGCCCGCCCGCATGGTGCTCCTGGCGCACCAGCAGCTGCAGCGCGCCGTCCTGCGGCAGCGAGGCCACCGAATAGGTGCGCGGCGCCAGGGGCACCAGGGCGTCGGCGCAGGCCTGGGCATCGGCAAAGTGCAGCGGCGGCACCGGCAGCACGCACTGCGCCAGGGCCTCAGCCAGGGTGCAGGGCTGGCCGGCCAGGCGCACGGCATGGGCACCTGCCAGTCCGGCGGCCGCTAGCCAGGCATCCACCGCCTCGGTGGAGTGGCGTGCCTGTATTTCCACCAGAGCACCGGGGTGCCAGGTGGCGGGGGTGTCAGCGGTCAGCGACAGCTCGAACAGCGGACCGCCCTCGCTGCCGGGGTTCAGGCGTTCGCGGCCCGCCAGGCGCCAGGGGGCGTAGGGCAATTCGGGACCGGCATCGGCCAGCGGAGTATCCAGCGCCAGATGCTCGGCGCCTTCCAGCGTGGCCAGGGTCTGCATCCAGCGTGCCAGGGCGGCGGCATCGCCGCTGTCCACCTCGATCAGCGGGAACAGGGGCTCGGCACTGCCTTTGCGCAGGGCGTCGTCGAGGGCGTGGCCGTAGCCACAGAAGCGTGCGTAGTTGCGATCGCCCAGGGCCAGCAGGCCGTAGCGCAGGCCGGCCAGGCCGCCGGTGCCCTGCTGTTCCAGCAGGCGCGAGAAGCGCCGGGCGCTGTCGGGCGGCTCTCCTTCGCCGAAGCTGCTGGCCACCAGCAGCACGCGGCGGTGAGCGCGCAGCGCCTCGGGCGTGAGTTGCGCCACCGACTGCACGGCCACGCGCAGCCCGGCCTGCTGCAAGGCGGTGGCGCTTTGCAGGGCGATGCGCTCGGCCTGCCCGGCCTGGCTGGCGTAGGCCACCAGCAAGGTGTCGGCGGCAAGGGTGCCGGCCACCGCGCCGGGCACGCCCTGGCCGTGGGCGGCGCGCGCGGCTGCGGTGGCGCGGCGCTGGCGCCGGCGGTCCAGGTAGAGCATCCAGCCGGTGATGGCGAAGAGCGGCAGGCCCAGGCTGGCCAGCAGCATCGCCACGCGCCCCGGCAGGCCGAAATAGGTGCCCATGTGCACCGGGTAGATGGTGCTCAGCGCGCGTGCGCCCAGGCTGCGGTCGGCATAGCGGTCCTCGGCGCTGAGCTTGCCGGTCACGGGATCGATGGACATGCGGCTGCGCGCGCGTTCATGCGGTGCCTTGGCATCCAGCCAGGTGACCTGCACCGGCTGGCCGGGCTTGGCCGGCATGCGCAGGCTGGCCTCGGCCCAGTCGCCGGCCTGCTGCTGGAACACGGCCCAGGTGCGGGCCAGGTCCGGCAGTGCGGGCTCGGCGGCCTTGGGCTCCGCGTTGGCGGATGCCGGTGGCTTGGCGGGGGCGGCCACGCGTGGCGGGCGCTTCTGGCCGGCCCAGCCGTCCACCGTGTCGCGCACCGCATCGAAGCACCAGTAGATGCCCGTGGCCGTGAGCGCCACGTACAGCACCAGCGCCCAGGTGCCGATGACCGAGTGCAGGCCCCAGAGGAAGGAGCGGCCCTTGAGCGCCGGGTCGAAGGTCAGCCAGGTGCGCCAGCGCAGCGGGTTGCGCGGCCAGCGCAGGTACAGGCCCGAGAGCGACAGGCCCAGCAGGCAGATCGCCAGCACGCCGGCCACCACGCGGCCGGGCTCGCGCGGCAGCAGCAGCCAGCGGTGCAGCGACTCGATCCATTCGAAGAAGCCGTGCCCCTGCAGTTCGCCCAGCACGCTGCCGCTATAGGGGTGCACATAGACCACATCGCCGCGCCGCTCGCCCGGGCGCGGCACGAAGGTCACGCGCGCCGAGCTGCCCGGCTCGGCCTGCACGGCCACGCTGCTGATGCGCTCGGTGCGGCCGGCGCGCAGCACGGCGTCCACGGTCTGCTGGGGCGTGAGCATGGGCCCGGCCGAGGGCGCCACGTGGCGCACACCGGGGTTCATCAGGTCCAGGATCTCTTCGTGGAAGGCCAGCAGCGCCCCCGTGAGCCCGATGACCACCAGCACTGTGCCGGCCGTGATGCCGATGAACCAGTGCACCTGGAACCAGGCCTGGCGCAGGGTGGGCAAGGCCGGCAGGCGCCAGCGGCCGCGGGGCTGCGTGCCGGGGCTGGAGACGGGCACGGCGGTGTCGGTGGTGGCCGCCGTGGATGCGGCGGAAAGGGTGCGTTCGCTGGCCATGTTGCGTGGCGGGGGAGAGCGGTCCACCGCCGGGGCATGGGACATGCTCTGGCGACAAACTACTTAAATGAGAATGATTGTCATTTTATGGGTGTCTGCATTCCCGTGGCGCGAGGTCGGCCTCTGGCGTAATTTCCGGTTGCATCGGCAACCGCCTGTGCCCTGGCAGCAGGGTGGCAGGTACGGGGCAGGCCGGTGGCCTATCATGGTGGGTTGTCCTGCATTGAGCCCGCCCCCGTGAAAAACGACCCTGTTGCCGACGACGGCCGATCTTCCGACGGCGCTTACCTGGCCCGCGTGCTGCGGGAGCAGCGCATCAGCATCCGCGGGGCGCGCACGCACAACCTCAAGAACATCGACCTCGACATCCCGCGCAACCAGCTCGTGGTGATCACCGGGCTGTCGGGCTCGGGCAAGTCCAGCCTGGCCTTCGACACGCTCTATGCCGAAGGCCAGCGCCGCTACGTGGAAAGCCTGTCGGCCTATGCGCGCCAGTTCCTCGGCCGGCTGGACAAGCCCGACGTCGACCTGATCGAGGGCCTGTCGCCCGCCATCAGCATCGAGCAAAAGGCCACCAGCCACAACCCGCGCTCCACCGTGGGCACCGTCACCGAGATCCACGACTACCTGCGCCTGTTGTACGCGCGCGCCGGCACGCCGTTCTGCCCCGACCACGGCCTGCCGCTGGCGGCCCAGACCGTGAGCCAGATGGTGGATGCCGTGCTGGCCCTGCCCGAGGACACGCGCCTGATGCTGCTGGCCCCCATGGCACGCGAGAAGAAGGGCGAGTTCACCGAGCTCTTCGCGCAGATGCAGGCCCTGGGCTACATCCGCTTCCGGGTGGACGGCGCCATCTACGAGTACGAGAGCCTGCCGGCCTTGAAGAAGACCGAGAAGCACAGCATCGACGTGGTGATCGACCGCCTCAAGGTGCGCCCCGAGATGCAGCAGCGCCTGGCCGAGAGCATCGAGGCCGTGCTGCGCGTGGGTGGCAACGAAGGCAATGGCCGCGTGCTCGTGCTGGAGATGGATTCGGGCCAGGAGCACCTGTTCAGCTCCAAGTTCTCGTGCCCTGTGTGCAGCTACTCGCTGGCCGAGCTGGAGCCGCGCCTGTTCTCCTTCAACTCGCCCATGGGCGCCTGCCCGGCCTGCGACGGCATCGGCCAGCGCGAGGTGTTCGACCCGCTGCGCGTGGTGGCCTTCCCCACGCTGAGCCTGGCCAGCGGCGCCATCAAGGGCTGGGACCGGCGCAACGGCTATTACTTCGCCATGCTCGAAAGCCTGGGCCGGCACTATGGTTTCGATGTCGAGGCGCCCTTCGAGTCGCTGCCTACCAAGGTGCAGAACGCGGTGCTGCACGGCTCGGGCGAGGAAGAGATCGCCTTCAGCTACATCATGGACAGCGGCCCCTCCAAGGGCAAGGTGCTGAGCCGCAAGCACACCTTCGAGGGCATCCTGCCGAACATGGCGCGGCGCTACCGCGAGACCGATTCGGTGGTGGTGCGCGAGGACCTGGCACGCTACCGCAGCACCCAGCCCTGCCCCGAATGCCATGGCACGCGACTGCGCCGCGAAGCGCGCCACGTGAAGGTGGGCGAAGGCGAGCAGGCGCGCGCCATCTTCGAGGTGAGCCACGCCACGCTCAACGATGCGCATGGCTGGTTCCGCGGGCTCCGGCTCAGCGGCGCCAAGGCCGAGATCGCCGACAAGGTGGTGCGCGAGATCACCACGCGGCTGCAGTTCCTCAACGACGTGGGCCTGAACTACCTGAGCCTGGACCGCAGCGCCGAGACGCTGTCGGGCGGCGAGGCTCAGCGCATCCGCCTGGCCAGCCAGATTGGCTCGGGCCTCACGGGCGTGATGTACGTGCTCGACGAGCCCAGCATCGGCCTGCACCAGCGCGACAACGACCGCCTCATCGCCACCCTGCAGCACCTGCGCGACATCGGCAACAGCGTGATCGTGGTCGAGCACGACGAGGACATGATGCGCGCCGCTGACCACGTGATCGACATGGGCCCGGGCGCCGGTGTGCACGGCGGCCGCGTCATGGCCCAGGGCAGCTACGACACGGTGCGCAGCCACCCCGAATCGCTCACCGGCAAGTACCTGTCGGGTACGCTGTCCATCGCCGTGCCCAGGCGCCGCACGCCCTGGCTGCCGGTGGTGGAGGCGGCCGCGCCGGCCCCCGCGCCGGCCAAGGGCAAGTCGCGCTTCCCGGAGACCGAGGCCAGCAAGCGCCGCGCCGAGCGCATGGCCGCCCACCATGCGCGCCAGGGCGCCGTGCAGGCGCTGCGCGTGGCCGGCGCCACGGGCAACAACCTCAAGAACGTGACGGTGGACTTCCCCGTGGGCCTGCTGACCTGCGTGACGGGGGTCTCGGGTTCGGGCAAGAGCACGCTGGTCAACGACACGCTGTATGCCGCCGTGGCGCGCCAGATCTACCGCGCCCACGAAGAGCCGGCCGCGCACGACGAGATCGTGGGCATCGAGTACTTCGACAAGGTCATCAACGTCGACCAGTCGCCCATCGGCCGCACGCCGCGCAGCAACCCGGCGACCTACACCGGTCTGTTCACGCCGATCCGCGAGCTCATGGCCGAGGTCAACACGGCCAAGGAACGCGGCTACGGGCCCGGGCGCTTCTCCTTCAACGTCGCCGGCGGCCGCTGCGAGGCCTGCCAGGGCGACGGCGTGGTGAAGGTGGAGATGCACTTCCTGCCCGACGTCTATGTGCCCTGCGACGTCTGCCACGGCCAGCGCTACAACCGCGAGACGCTGGAAGTGCTCTGGAAGGGCCGCAACATCGCGCAGATCCTGGAGCTCACGGTGGAGGATGCCTTCGCCTTCTTCAAGGACGTGCCGGCCCTGGCGCGCAAGCTGCAGACCCTGCTGGACGTGGGCCTGTCCTACATCCGCCTGGGCCAGGCGGCGACCACGCTCTCGGGCGGCGAGGCGCAGCGCGTGAAACTGGCGCAGGAGCTGTCCAAGCGCGACACCGGCCGCACGCTCTACATCCTGGACGAGCCGACCACCGGCCTGCACTTCGCCGACATCGACCTCCTGCTCAAGGTGCTGCACCAGCTGCGCGACGCGGGCAACACCATCGTCATCATCGAGCACAACCTGGACGTCATCAAGACCGCCGACTGGCTCATCGACATGGGGCCCGAGGGCGGTGCCGGTGGCGGCACCGTGGTGGGTGTGGGCACGCCCGAGGACCTGGCGGCCAATCCCGCCAGCCATACGGGCAAGTACCTCGCGCGCTACCTCACCTAGCGCAGGCGCTGGGCGACGGTGGGGTCGAGCGATCCCATGAACGCTTCGACGGCGCGCGTGTAGCTGCCCTCCAGCCCCAGGTCGGCATTGATCTCGCCGTGCGTGAGGTCCTGCGGCAGCACCTCGGCGCGGCCGCCCAGGGCCTGCACGTGGGCGGCCATGCCCTGGGCCTGCAGGCAGGGGCGGTCGGGCCGGCGGGTGGAGCACACGAACTGCCAGGGCGGCTGGGCCCCGCTCACGGCCTGGTAGGGCGAGATCGCGAGCCAGTAGGCGGGGTCGCTGCCCAGCACATCGTCGTACAGCGGGTAGTGGGGCAGCGCCATGACCACCGGTGCGTTGAGTAGCGCGCTGTCCAGCGACACCGTGCCCAGCCAGGGCGTGACGCCCAGTTGGCGCAAAAGCGGCGCATGCGCGTTGACGAAGGACACCAGGTGCGCCCCCGCCGAGTGGCCCATGAGGATGAACTTCGTAGGGTCGGCCCCCCATTGCGCGGCCTGCTTCTGCGCGGTGTCGAGCGCCAGGGCCACGTCGATGGCCTCCTGCAGCACGTCGACGGCCGGGTGCAGCCGGTAGTTGACGGAGATGAAGATGAAGCCACGCGGCACCCAGCGCGCGGCCTTTTCCTGCACCACGCGGCCCATGGCCTTGTCGCCTGTGCGCCAGCCGCCGCCGTGCACCATGAAGATCACCGGGGCCGGTCCGTCCACGCCGCTGCGCGGCGCGCTGGGCAGGTAGACGTCCATGCGCTGCAGCGGGTCGGCGCCGTAGGGCACGTCGGCAATGCGCTGCACGCCGGCCGGCAGGGTGGCGAGGGCGCCGCTGCCATCCTCGAGAAAGATGCCCGGGTCGGCCAACTGCGCCTGGGCCGGTGCCACGGCGGCGAGCGAGGCCAGGGCCAGGGGCAGTGCGGCCCGGCAGGCCCAGGAGCGAAGGTGGGCAAAGGGATGGAAGGCCATGGTCGTTTTCTCCTGCAATGGTAGTGAAAGGTGGTTACTGCTGCAGGGCCCGGTGGCTGGCCAGCCGGGCCACGATGGCGGCGGTGATCTCGGCCTCGGTCACATGGCCCTTGCGCGCGGTATCGATCTGGTCGAAGGCGCGGTGCACGCGCGGCATGCCGGCCTGGGCCTCGGCGCGGGTGAGTTGGCCGTTGCCGTCCCTGTCGGCGGCCACGAAGCGCAGGTGCAGCTGCTCGCGCGCCTGCTGCACCTGCTGCGCGCGCTGGCCCGGGGGCGCGGCCTGCGCGCAGGCGCCGGCCACGAGGCCAATGGCAAGCCAGCCGGCGACGGCCAGTGCGCGGATGGAAAAAGGGGTCATGGGGGGCTCCTGGGTTGGGATGGCCGGACTTTCGCGCCCAGGTGTGAGCCGTTTGTGGCGTGGGCGGCCCGATGTATGACAAAGCATGACGAAGCGGCCTGCCGCAGGGCTTTGCGCCCTACCATTGCCCCATCCCGTTTGCATGCACCCTCCCCATGACCGATGCCCTGGCCCGTATCCTGGTGGCCGATGACGAGCCCGACCTGCGCGCCCTGCTGCAGCGCTACCTGGGCGACCAGGGCTACGCCGTGCGCACGGTGGACGGTGCCGGCCCGCTCGACACGCTGCTGGCGCGCGAGCGCTTCGACGTGCTGGTGCTCGACGTGATGATGCCGGGAGAGGACGGCCTGTCCATCTGCCGGCGCCTGCGCGCCCAGGGCGAGACCATTCCCATCCTCATGCTCACCGCGCGCGGCGACCCGGTGGACCGCATCGTCGGCCTGGAGATGGGGGCCGACGACTACCTGCCCAAGCCCTTCAACCCGCGCGAGCTGCTGGCCCGCGTGCAGGCCATGGTGCGGCGCCAGCGCATGCTGGGCGCACACACCGGCCCGGTGCAGGCCGGTGGCTGTATCCGCTTCGGCGACTTCACCCTGTGGGTGGACGAGCGCCGGCTGTCCCGCGATGGGCAGGACCTGCCGCTGACCAGCGGCGAATTCGCCCTGCTGCAGGCACTGGCCCGGCAGCCGCGCCGCCCCCTGGGCCGCGACCGGCTGATGGCCCTGGCCTACGGGCCCGACCACGAGGCCACGGACCGCAGCATCGACGTGCAGGTGATGCGCCTGCGCAAGCTGATCGAGGCCGACCCGGCGCAGCCGCGCCACATCCGCACCGTCTGGGGCGTGGGCTATGTCTTCATGCCGGACGGCTCCGCGCCTGCCGGGGGCGCGGGATGACCGCCGCTGCGCCCGTGCACAGCGGGTGGCCGCGCAGCCTGCTGGGGCGCAACCTGTTGCTCATTGCCGCGCTGGTGGTGCTGAGCCAGCTGTGTGCCGTGGTGCTGGTGCGCCAGATGGTCTTGCAGCCGCGCGTGGCCCAGGCGGCCGACGGCGTGGCGCGCAATGTGGTGGCCCTGCGCGCCGGGCTGGGGGTGCTGCCGCCCGCACAGCGTGCCGCCTTCGTCGAGGCCTTCAACCGCCAGGCGAGCCATGCCGCCATGCAGACCGGCGAGCCGCCCTCCCCGCGCCAGCGCGCCCTGCTCTCCCCGCTGGAGCGGCGCTTCGTGCAGGCCGTCGTGCGGCGGCTGGAACAGCAGGCCGAGCCCGGCGGCGATGCCGGGCCGCGCTGGCGCCGCGATGGCGCGGGCCTGCTGGCGCTGCGCGTGGCGCATGGCGGCACCGATTACTGGCTCACGCTGCCCCATGTCTTTCCTGCGCGCGAATTCACGGGGGCCTGGCTCATGGCCACGGTGGCCGGTGGGCTGCTCGCGCTGCTCGGCGCCTGGTGGCTGCAGCGCCACCTGAACCGGCCATTGGCCCGCGTGGTGGCCGCCGCGCAGCAACTGTCCCGCGGGCAGCCACCCAAGGCCTTGCCCGAGGATGGGCCACAGGAGATTGCCACCGTGGCGCGCAGCTTCAACCTGATGGCGCGCAGCCTGGCCGAGGCCGATCGCGAGCGCGCGCTGATGCTGGCCGGTGTCTCGCACGACCTGCGCACCCCGCTCACCAAGCTGCGCCTGGGGGTGGAGATCGCCCAGGCCCAGGTGGATGCGCCGCTGGCGGCCAGCATGGCGCGCAGCATCGAGGAGATGGACGCCATCGTCGGGCAGTTCCTCGATTTCGCGCGCCTGGGCGATGGTGAAGCGGCCACTGCGGCCTCGCTCGATGAACTGGCCCAGGCCGTGGCCGAGGCGCAGGCCGACCATGGCCGTGTGGTGCTGCTGGAGCTGGGCAACGTGCCAGCCGTGCCGGTGCACGCCCAGGCGCTGCGGCGCGCGCTGGACAACCTGGTCGAGAACGCCTGGCGCCATGGCGCTGCGCCCGTGGTGCTGCGCACCGGCGCCAGCGCGCAGCATGCATGGATCGAGGTGGCAGACCATGGTGCCGGCATGGCCCCGGACGAGCTGGAGCGCCTGCGCCAGCCCTTTGCCCGTGGGGGCGGGGCGGCGCGTTCGGGCACTCCAGGGGCCGGCCTGGGCCTGGCCATCGCGGAAAGGGTGGCGCGCGCCCATGGCGGCACGCTGGAGCTGCACAGCGCCGCGGGCGCCGGCGTGCGCGCCCGGCTGGTGCTGCCGCGGTCGGCCTGAGCTCTGGAACAGGTCCCGAGGCCTGCTCAGCCTCAGCGCAGGCGCGGCATGGAGGGTGCCGTGGGGACCGTATCGCCGATGCGGAACACCGAAACCACCTGCACCAGTTCCTCGGCCTGGCTTTGCAGGCTGCCCGCGGCCGCCGCCATCTCCTCGACCAGGGCGGCGTTCTGCTGCGTGGCCTGGTCCATCTGCGTCACGGCCTCGCCCACCTGGGCCACGCCCAGCGACTGCTCGTGGCTGGCGGCACTGATCTCGCCCATGAGGTCGTTCACCCGGCCGATGGCCGTCACCACCTCGTGCATGGTGCTGCCGGCGCGCTCCACCAGCTGGTTGCCCTGCTGCACACGCTCCACGCTGGCATGGATCAGCGTGCGGATCTCGCGCGCGGCCTCGGCACTGCGCCCGGCCAGGCTGCGCACCTCGCTGGCCACCACGGCAAAGCCCCGGCCCTGCTCGCCGGCGCGGGCCGCCTCGACGGCGGCATTGAGCGCCAGGATGTTGGTCTGGAAGGCGATGGAGTCGATCACGCCGATGATGTCGGCGATCTTCTGCGACGCGGCGCTGATGCCCTGCATGGTCTGCACCACCTGGGTGACGACCTCGCCGCTTTGCACTGCAACGGTGCGCGCTTCGCCGGCCAATGCACTGGCCTGGCGCGCGCTGTCCGCATTCTGGCGCACGGTGGAGCCCAGTTCCTCCATCGAGGCGGCGGTTTCTTCCAGAGCGCTGGCCTGGCTCTCGGTGCGTGCCGACAGGTCGTGGTTGCCCTGCGCGATCTGGGCGCTGGCCGTGGCCACGCCCTCGGAGCCCGCGCGCACCTGGCCCACCACGTCGGTCAGTTGGCGGCGCATCTGCACCAGGGCCGCCATGAGCTGGCCCACTTCATCGCTGCCATGGGGCTCTGCCGTGGCCGTGGCGCGCAGGTCGCCCTGGGCCACGGCATTGGACAGCTGCACCGCCTGTGCCAGCGGCACGGTGATGGAGCGCGCGAAGCCGCGTGCCAGCACGATGGCCGCCACCAGGGCCAGCGCCAGCAGGCCGAGCTGCCACAGCAACTGCCGCTGCAGGCCTGCGACGCGCTCCTGCAGGGCGCCGTTGAGCAGGTCCATGGCCTGGGCATTGAGGGCATAGAGTGCGTCGATGGTGCGCGTGAACTCGTCGAAATAGTCCGAGGCCGGCGCCGAGAGCTCGGTGGCCTGGAGGATGTCCCTGCCGGCGCGCTGCAGCGCCTGCTGGACCTGCGTGTCCACCGCCTGGGCCGCGCCGCCCAGGGCCAGGCGAAAGGCCGGGTTGTGGCCCATGGCGCGTTCCAGGCTGCGCAGCGTGTCGCCCTGCAGCTCCACCACGCGCTGCTGCAGCGCCACCAGCCCACCCTTGCCCTCGGGGGCCAGGGCCTTGCTGCTCAGCGCGGCAGAGCCTTGCGCGCGCATCACGCCGAGCTTTTCTCCGAGCATGGGCACGTGCACCAGCGAGGCCTGGACCAGGGCATTCGTGTCCTGGCCGGGGTCGAGCGCCAGTCCGTAGTGGTGGAGCAGGGTCTCGTTCAGGCGCATCACCCCGGCAATGAGCTGGGTGTGCTGCGCTGTGCTCTGGGCCGGCTGCAGGTTGCGCGCCGCCACAGCCTGCTCCAGGGCCTGCCAGGTCTGGTGCAGCTGCTTCAAGGTGCTGTCTTCGGCAGCGGGCGCGCCGGCCTGTGCCAGCCGGGTGCTCGCCTCTGCCAGGGCCTTGTCCACCGCCTCGCGCGCGGCGGGCCGGCGCGCGGCCAGGGCCTCGTTGCCGCCCAGCATGCTGGCCGAGAGACCCCGGTGCACCTGCATGCCCTGCACCAGCTTGTTGAGCGCCAGCAGCGCAGGGGCGCCGCGCGCCTCCTGGCGTGCGGCGGCCATGTCCTGCAGCGCATCGCGCACGTGCATGGAGGTCGGCAAGGCGATCATCCCCAGGGCGATCAGCCCGAGAACCAGGAATTTGCGGGCCAGAGGCAGGCGGTGCAAGGAGGACATGGCGAAGAGCGGCAGCCGTTGCATGCGCGGGGTTGCGGCCCCGGCGCGGCGCCGGGTCGGGGGCAGGGGGGGTCCCCGGCCTTTCAGCAAGCGACATGCCAGATGCGCCGGTGCTGCGCCGCAGGTCGCCCCAACACGCCCGTTCGGTGGGTGGCGGTGCGTTCCTACAGGGTGCAGGGCGCTTAATCGGATATACCGACAGCAGCTTCCGAGGAGACCACCGCATGCATTCCATCACCCTGCGCTTTCTGGCGTCGCACACCGCCCCGTCGGCGTCCGGCCGCATCTACGGCGGCACGGTGCTGCGCTGGATGGACGAGGCCGGCTTTGCCTGTGCCAGCGCCTGGGCCGGGGACAACTGCGTGACGGCCTTCATGGGCAACGCCAGTTTCGACCGGCCCATCCACCCCGGTGACCTGGTGGAGGTGCAGGCCAGCCTGGCCCACACGGGCGAGACCAGCATGAACATGCTGATCGAGGTGCGCAGCGGCGGCATCCGGGAAAAGGAGCTGCGCCAGGTCACCCATTGCGCAGCCGTCTACGCAGCACTGGACGAGGACGGTGCACCCCGTGCGGTGGACAAGTTCACGCCCGAGACTCCGGGCGACATGGCCCTGGCCGAGCGTGTGAACGCCCAGGTGGAGGCCGCCCGCCCCGCTGCAGGCACAGCCCACTGAGGGCTAGCTGGCGTTGACGACCTGCAGGAAGTCGGCGTCCTGCCGGTACCGGTCGAAATCCGTGTCCTGCAGGAATTGTGAAGGGGGCTTGCCCAGGCTGCGCGCCCTGGCTGCCGCCTGCAGCATGCGCGCCTTGTCGCCCGTGAGGGCGTAGTAGCAGGCCAGGTTGTACATCAGCGTTGCGTTGGTCTGCACCGCCGGGTCGAAGCCGGAACCGATCAGGGTTGCCATCACGGCCTGGGCCAGGTCGGGCTCGTTGGTGTGCAGGGCAAAGGCCAGGGTCTGGCTGGCGATCACCCCGACGTTGTAGACCTCCTTGTCGTCGCGGCGGTACTTGCCCACGTGCGGGTAGACCTGGGCCAGGTAGTGGCGCACCAGGCGCGAGGACGAGGCGAAATCCCGCTGGCCGTTGAAGTGGTTGACCAGCTGCGCATAGGCGTGGGTGATGTCCGAGGACAGGTCCTGCGCGCGCTGCAGGTCCTGCGCCAGGTCCTGGGCGGCCTGCAGGAAGGCGGGCAGTGCACCGGGCGAGCGCTGCGCGGCGCTGTTCGCTTCCCTGAGCACGCGGAGCGTCTCGGCGCGCGTGGACGCGGGGCGTGGCGGCTGGCCCAGGTAGGCGATGCGGGCGCCTGGCAGGGCCTGCTGCAGGCTGCCGCTGCGCAGCAGCACCGATATGCCCGACACCGGGCCTTGCAGGTCGGGCACCTGCACCACCAGCTCCACGGGGCCTTTGCCGCCAGCGAGCCGCTCGAAGGCCGCTCGGGTTGGCGCCGCGGGCAGGTCGATGCGCAGCCGGGTCTCTTCTTCCTCGGACGATGCGGTCCACTGCAGCGTCAGCGCAACCGGTGGTTCGCGCAGCGCAGGCCACAGCGCTTCCATCGGGATCTGCGGTCCCAGGCCGGCGATGCGCTGGCGTGCCTCGGGCTTGCGCAGCCAGGTGTGTGCGGCAGGCGCGGCCGCAAACTCCACGTTGCCGCTCACCGCGTACGAGTGGGTCGTGGGTCCGTTGAACACCGGGCGCCAGGTGCCGGCCTCGCGGTCCGTGGCAGGCGCCGGCACGGCCCCGCGGGGGCGCACCACGTACAGGCCGATGTCCTTCTCGTAGTGGCGCAGCAAGGCCTCCTCGCCCGGGTGGTGCAGGTAGCTGCGCGGGTGCACCGTGAACCAGGGGTTCGCGCCCGGCAGTGCCGGTGACAGGTCCCACCAGGCCATGTTGGGAAAGTGGTACTTGCCATCCTCGCGGGGGATGAAAGCCTTGAACCTGAGCACCTCGCCGCCCACGCGCAGCTCCGTGGAGGCATCGCCGAACCAGTAGCGGCTGGGCAGGTTGCCAGGCACGCCCAGGGCCTTGAGGGCCACGCCTACGGTGGCACCGAGCAATTGCCCGCTGATGCCCTCCTCCAGGTGCAGACGGCGGCGCTGGAAGTCCACCACCCGGGCGTGCGAGGCATCTGGCGGCGAGCGGTAGAAGTCCTCGGGCTCGATCTCCTGCCAGCCCTTGCGGGCGGGGCGGTAGCCATCAAGGCAGGTGGCGTTCCAGCCCAGTTTCTCGTCCGAATGGCTGCGCTGGCGGCAGTAGGTGTCCACCTTGTCGCGCCAGCGGGTGATGTCCAGGACCCATGCCTTGCCGCCCGACAGCAGGTAGGCCCAGGCGCTGGTTTCGTTGCGGCCGAATTCCACGTGTTCGGCGCGGTCCAGCTCGGCAAACAGCTCGCCCTGCGACAGCCGGTTGCCGTCCACGGTGGGGGCGTACGCTTTGCGCTGCCGCTCGCCGCTGTACACCCAGTCGGTGTAGTACTGCGGCGTGAAGACGATGCCCGAGGTGTGGATTCCGCTGGGCACGCGCAGGCTGTCCAGCAGTTCCCCTTGCGGGCCGAATTTCCACAGGTAGCCACCGGCCACGGCCACCAGCTGGCGTGTGCGCGGCAGCGCGAACAGGCCCTCCACCTGGCCGTGCAGCACCTTGCGCACTTCCAGGTTCTGCGATGCCGCGGTGTTGTCGGACAGGCGCGGGTAGTCGGGAGGCGGTGCCGACGGCCTGGCGCCGGCGGCCAGGGGCAGCATGGCAGACATGGTCAGGAGCGCAAAGGTGCGGAGCAGAGAGCGGTTCATGCAGGAGGGGCGGCGAAGGAGCCGCCATTCTGGCCCAGGCCCCGGGCCTGCCACCCCCCGTCGGTGCTGCCGAAGTTGTGCCAAATTGTGCAAAATTGGGCGGTGCAGCGCTTTGTCCCTTCCCCTTGCGATTTGCAGCCCTGGCTGGAGGGGGCGGTGGCCGTGGACAGCCCGGCCGAACTGCAGGGCTCGCAGTTCCCGGCCATGGTGGGCAGCATGCTGGTCGTGCGCCTCGAAGGCGAGGTGCTGCGTGACGGCACGGTGCTGCCTGCCGCGGCCTGGATCAGTGCCAGCACGGTGGCCACGGCCTATGTGCACCAGGGCCGTGTGCGCGCCGTGGGGCTGATGCTGCGGCCCGAGGCGGTGCCGTCGCTGCTGGCCGCCGGGCGGGGCGTCGTGAACGCGGTGCGGCCCATGGCGACAATGGCCGCAGCGTCCTGGGCCCTTGCCGAGCAGGCCATCCGTGCGGCGCCCGATGACGAGGGCCGCATCGGCGCGCTGTGGCAGTTCGTGCGCCAGGAGCGGGCCTCACAAGCGCAGTGCGAAGAGCGCCTGGTGCAGGCCAGGGCCTTGCTGGAGCACGCAGGCGCGAGCGCGCAGGGCACAGCGTCGTTTTCGGGCGTGGGGCCGCGCCAGTTCGAGCGGCGCTTTGTCGCCGAGTGGGGCATGACGCCCAAGCAGTTCCAGGTCATCGCCCGGTTCAGCGCCACGCTGCAGCACGCGATGGCCGTACCGACGGAGCCCGGTGCGCACCTCGCGGCCGACCAGGGCTACTACGACCAATCGCACATGGCGCGTGACATGCGCAGGCTGGCAGGCCAGCCCCTGCAGGGGCTGGTGCAGGAGGCGGCCCGGAGTTCACCCAGCGCGCATTGGCCCTTGCAGGTCGGCGCGCAGGCGCATCAGGCGGCAGATTCGCCGCGCAGGCGCTGAGCCAGGTACAGGGGCAGCGCGAACGCCAGGCCGATGCCGAAGCAGGCCGCCACGTAGGCCCAGCGCCACGCCCCGAGGCGGCGGTCACTGGCCACCCAGGCCGAGAACGCCACGGCTGCGAGGTACACGTCCACGGTGATGCCGGTGGTCAACGCGTTGGCGGCGGCATCGCGCCAGTACACGTCGGGCGCGACGCTGCCCCCGCCCTGGAAATACACCAGGTTGAAGTACCAGGGGACGGCCATGCCGGCAATGGCCAGGAGGAAAAGAAAACCGCGCAGGTGTTTTTGCTGCATGTGTCAGGGGCCCGCACCGTGGCAGGCGTTGGGTGGATCAAGGACCCCTGAGACTAGGCTTGCAAGCCCTCTGGCGATAGGAAAAATGCGACATGGCCGGCGCGCTGCGTGCCGGCTCCGTGCTCACTGTGCGCGCGGGAAGGAGGTGACCGAACCTTCCACCTTCTGTTCCTGGCTGCCCGGCGGGCAGGCCTCGTCGGTATAGACCGTGCGGCCGTCCTGGGTGCATTTGCGCAGCTGGGGCACTGGGGCCGAGGCTGCCCCACGCGTACCCGCGGCAGCACCCTGCGCGGTTTTCTTCTCGGGAGGCAGGGAATCCTCACCGGGGCGGTTCATCTTGCTCCAGGCCTTGTCGACCCAGGGCCGGACCTGGGGCAGCCATTGGTCGGCCGTCCACCAGGCCGTCCCGGCGGCCGCCAGCACGGCCAGTGTCCAGAGCGTGGGTTTCCAGGGGTTGCGCATGGCCGTGGCCCCCTCCCATCAGCCCAGGTGCTGGCCCAGGATGCCGGCCAGCTCGAACATGCCGGCCGAGTCCTTGCCGAACACCGCGCGCAGCTTGTCGTCGGCGACGATGGTGCGCTTGTCCTTGGGGTCCTGCAGGTTGTTCGCCTTGATGTACTCCCAGAGCTTCTTCACGGCCTCGGGCCGGGCCACCGGCTCGGTGCCGATGACGGCCGCCAGCGCGGCACTGGGGGCAGCGCCTGCGGTGGCCTTGCGCGGCGCCTTGGCGGCGGCGGTCTTGGTGGCCGCGGCCTTCTTGGCCGGCGCTTTCTTCGCGGCAGCCGCCTTGGCCGGGGCCTTGGCTGCGGCCGTCTTGCCGGCAAAGGCGCCAGCGGCGGGCTTGCGCGGCGGGAACTTGCTCGGCGCGAACTCGAAGTTCACCTTGCCGGCTTCCTTGTCCCAGGCCAGGAAGGCCTTGAACGCGCGGCGCGTGCGCATGGAGACGAACTTGTCGAGCAGATCGGTCTTGCCCGTTTCCAGCAGCTTGTGCATCTGCTCGCGCTCCACCGGCTGCTGCAGGATGATCTTGCCGCTCTTGAAGGTGCAGCTCGGCGTGGGCTGGGCGGCGGTGGGCACGGCCTTGCTGCACACGTAGTTGGCGCCGTGCTCGTGCACGCCGGCACCGCAGATCGGGCAGGGGCCCAGGGACGCATCGGCAAACTCCACCAGCTCGCCCGATTCCTCGGCGTTCTTGTCGTCGCCGAAATCGAACTCGAGCTTGTAGTTGTGCGCCTCGTCGTCGTACTTGATGACGATCTCGGACGTGAACGGCCAGCCCGCCTTGGAGCGGAATCCTTCGAGTGGCCCGATCTTCTTGTCGCGCAGCAGGGCCTCGGCCTCGGCGGTCTCGAAGGTGCGGCCCGCAGGCGACTTGCCGAAGCTGAAGCCGCAGGGCTCGGCACCGGGCTTGCCCACGCAGGCGAAGCGGCGGTAGTTTTCCTTGACCACGCCGCCGCAGTTGGGGCACGGGGTTTCCAGTGTGGCGTAGTCGCCCGGGATGGTGTCGCGGTCGTATTCCTTGGCCTTCTTGACCATGCGCTCGGTCATGGCGGCGATGTCGGCCATGAAGGACTCGCGGCTCAGTTGCCCCTTTTCCATCTGCGAGAGCTTGAACTCCCATTCGCCCGTCAGGTCGGCGCGGCACAGCTCCTCGACCTCCAGCCCGCGCAGCAGCGTCATGAGCTGGAAGGCCTTGGCCGTGGGGATGATCTCGCGGCCTTCGCGCAGCATGTACTTCTCGGTCAGCAGGCCTTCGATGATGGCCGCGCGCGTGGCAGGCGTGCCCAGGCCTTTTTCCTGCATGGCCTCGCGCAGCTCGTCGTCGTCGATCTGCTTGCCGGCGCTTTCCATGGCGCCCAGCAGCGTGGCTTCGGAGTAGCGTGCCGGGGGCTTGGTCTTGAGGCCCTTGGGGTCTACCTGCTCGGTGCGCACGGTCTCGCCGGGCTTCACGGGCACCAGGTTCTGGCCCTTGTCGCCGTCCTTACCACCCTCGACCTCGTCGGCCGCTTCCTTGCCGTAGATGGCCAGCCAGCCCGGCTTGACCAGGACCTTGCCCTCGGTCTTGAAGCTGTGGCCCACGGCGGTGCTGATGCGCGTGGTCACCGTGTACTCGGCGCTCGGGAAGAACACCGCCATGAAGCGGCGCACCACCAGGTCGTACAGCTTCTGCTCGGCCTCGGACAGGCCGCTCGGCGCCTGCAGCGTGGGGATGATGGCAAAGTGATCGCTCACCTTGGCGTTGTCGAAGATGCGCTTGGAAGGGCGCACGTAGTTGTTGGTCAGCGCCGTGCGCGCGTGCGGTGCCAGGTGGCGCATGCTGCTGTCGGCCAGCATCTCGAAGGTCTGGCGCGCCACGGGCAGGTAGTCCTCGGGCAGCGCGCGCGAATCGGTACGCGGGTAGGTCAGCGCCTTGTGGCGCTCGTACAGGCTTTGTGCCAGCGCCAGCGTGGTCTTGGCCGAGTAGCCGAACTTGCCGTTGGCCTCGCGCTGCAGGCTGGTCAGGTCGAACAGCAGGGGCGATGCCTGGGTCGTGGGCTTGCTTTCCTCGGTGACGGTGGCCTTCTGGCCGCGCACGGCATCGGCAATCGCCTGGGCCTCGCGCTGCGACCAGACGCGGTCGGCGCGCAGCTCCACGTCCTCGCTTTTCTTCCACTTCGGGTCGAACCACTTGGCGGGGTACTCGCCCGCCTCGGCGGCGAAGCTGGCGTGCACTTCCCAGTAGTCGCGGCTCACGAACTTGCGGATCTTCTCCTCGCGCTCCACCACCAGCGACAGCGTGGGCGTCTGCACCCGGCCCACGGTGGTCAGGAAGAAGCCCCCGTCACGTGAATTGAAGGCCGTCATGGCCCGCGTGCCGTTGATGCCCACCAGCCAGTCGGCCTCGCTGCGGCTGCGCGCGGCATGCGCCAGGCCCGCCATCTGCTGCTCGCTGCGCAGGGCGTCGAAGCCATCGCGGATGGCCTGGGGCGTCATGGACTGCAGCCACAGCCGCTTGACGGGCTTGCCCAGGGGCTTGGCGCCGCCGGCGTACTGCTCGATCAGGCGAAAGATCAGCTCCCCTTCGCGGCCCGCGTCACAGGCGTTGATGAGCTGCGTCACGTCCTTGCGCTTGGCCTGCTTGACCACCGCGTTCAGGCGCGTCTTGGTCTTGTCCACCGGCTTGAGGTCGAAGTACGGCGGGATCACCGGCAGGTGGGCAAAGCTCCACTTGCCGCGCTTCACGTCGAATTCCTCGGGCGCCTGGATCTCCACCAGGTGGCCCACGGCGCTGGTGACCACATAGCGGTCGTTCTCGAAGTGGTCGTCGTGCTTGTCGAACTTGCCCGCCACCGGGGTCAGTGCGCGCACGATGTCCTGCGCCACCGAAGGTTTTTCTGCAATTACCAGGGTCTTGGTCATTTTTTGGTTTCTCGCCAGTCTGGCTGTCCGGCATCCGGCCGGTCGCTTCTACAATTCGTTGCCTCACGCGTACACGCGCACGCGCATGTGTGCATATTCAAGTTAACAGAGTTTTTGCCATGCCCCGCACCGCATCGACCGCCGCCCCTTCCCATCCATCGGGCCGCCGCATCCAGACCAGGCGCTCGGGCGTGCACGGCAACGGCGTTTTTGCCGTGCAGGATATTGCAGAGGGCGAAGTCCTTGTTGAATACACGGGCGAAGTGATCGGCTGGGAGGAGGCGCAAGACCGCCACCCCCACGATCCCCTGCAGCCCAACCATACCTTCTATTTCCATGTGGATGAAGACCGCGTGATCGACGCGAAGTTCGGCGGCAACTCCTCGCGCTGGATCAACCACAGCTGCAACCCCAACTGCTACGCCGACGAGCGCGATGGCCGCATCTTCATCACCGCGCTGCGCAACATCGCTGCCGGTGAAGAGCTCAACTACGACTATGGCCTGATCATCGACGAACCCTACACCAAGAAGCTCAAGGCCGAGTACCCCTGCTGGTGCGGCAGCGACAACTGCCGGGGTACCCTGCTGGCGCCCAAGCGCGGCTGGCGTCCTCCGATGCCGCCCGAGCCTGCTGCACCGGCGCGTAAAAAAAGTAACAAAAAGAGCGACGGCGGCGCCGAGGCCCTCCAGACGGCGCAGCCCGCGCAGGGCGCCAGGCCATGACCGCACTCTCCCTGCGCTGGCCTGCCGAAGCCCTCTGGGAAGCCGTGGTGCCCCAACTGCCGGGCTTTTCCGTCGAGGTGCTGCCCAGCATCGACTCCACCAACACCGAACTCATGCGCCGTGCGCGCGCGGGCCTGTGCGACCCCACCCTGCTCGTGGCCGAGCAGCAGACGGCCGGGCGTGGGCGCCTGGGCCGGGCCTGGCAGAGCGACGTGGGCGCCTCGCTCATGATGAGCCTGGGCCTGCCCCTGGCTCCGGCCGACTGGTCGGGCCTGTCGCTGGCCGTGGGGGTCAGCGTGGCCGAGAGCCTGCAGCCCGTACTGCCTGCCGCCGGGCAGGCGCCCCGCGTCGGACTCAAGTGGCCCAATGATCTGTGGATCACCGGCGACCGCAAGCTCGGCGGCATCCTGGTCGAAACCGCGAGCTTCGTGGCGCCGCAGGGTGCCCCGGCGGAGCGCGCCCCGGCGATCCGCTATGTGGTCGTGGGCATCGGCATCAATGTGCTGCCGCGCAGCGGCGAGGGCATGAGCATGCCGCCGGCCAGTCTGCAGGAGCTGGAACCTGGCCTCACGGCCCCCGAGGCCTTGCTGCGCATCGTGCCGCCCCTGGTGGCCATGCTGCAGTCCTTCGAGGGCTACGGCTTCTCCCCGATGCAGGCCCGCTTCGCGCAGCGCGACATCCTGCAGGGCCGCGCCGTGGCGCTCAGCGATGGGCAGGCGGGCACGGCCCACGGCGTGGGCGAGGATGGTGCCCTGCTGGTACAGACCGCCAGCGGCATGCAGGCCGTCACGAGCTCGGAAATCAGCGTGCGGCCCAGCCCCGTGCTGCCGTCATGAAAGAGGGAGCTGCATGCTGCGCCTGCTCATCCTGATCCTGCTGCTGGCCAATGGCGGCTATTTCGCCTGGTCGCATGGGCATCTGCGCGAATGGGGCCTGGCGCCCGTGCAGGAAGGCGAGCCCCAGCGCATGGGCCAGCAGCTGCGCCCCGAGACGCTGCAGATCCTGCGGGCCCGCTCCAACAGCCCGACTCCCCCGCCCCCCGTGGCCGAAGCCGCACCTGCCTCAACGGCCACCGAGTGCCTGCAGGCCGGTGTGTTCGACGAGCGCCAGGCCGATGCACTGCGCAGCGCTGCCGGTGGCCTGCCGCAGGGCAGCTGGGCGCTGGAGTCCACGCCCCTGCCCGGCCGCTGGATGGTTTACATGGGCCGCTTCGAAGACCAGGAGGCCCTGGACAAGAAGCGCGCCGAGCTGCGTGCGCGCAAGGTGGATTTCGACCGGCCGGGCGGCACGCTCGAGATCGGCCTGTCCCTGGGCCGCTTTGCGACCGAGGAGGCCGCCAAGCGCGAGCTGGTGGCCCTGGGCGAGAAAGGTGTGCGCACCGCCCGCGTGATCCAGGAGCGGCCCGAGTCCACGGGCTTCACGCTGCGCCTGCCGGCCGTGACCGAGGGGCTGCGTCCGCAACTCGATACGCTGCGCGGCGCGCTGGCCGGCAAGGCGCTGCGCAGCTGCAGCTGAGCTGCCGGCGCATGCGGGCCGTGCGCACACAGGCGTCCGATGCCGTCCCCTTTTTCCTTGCGAACCTGATCCCATGACCGAAGAAGCCTCTTCCATCCAGTGCGGCGAGCACGGCGAAGCCACACCCACCTATGTCTGCGGCCACCTGCACGGCAACCCCGCGCAGCGCTGGTTCTGCGACGCCCCCGAGGTCGACTACCCCTTTCCCGACGCCTGGTGCGCCAGTTGCAATGCCGAGCTGATGAAGGAAGGCGGCGAGTGGAACGAGCGCAACGAAGGCTGTCTGGACCTGAAGATCCTCTGCCACCATTGCTACCAAAACGCCATGGCCCAGAGCGTCGGCGCCATGGCCGAGCCGCAGCAGCATGCCTGGGAAGATGCCGTGGTCGACGCCCACCATGCGCTGGTCCACAAGCAGCAGGCGCTCGAAGCGGACCACGGCATCTCGCGCTTCGAGCGCT
This sequence comes from Acidovorax sp. GW821-FHT10A04, assembly GCF_059415825.1. Lineage (NCBI taxonomy): Bacteria > Pseudomonadati > Pseudomonadota > Betaproteobacteria > Burkholderiales > Comamonadaceae > Acidovorax > Acidovorax sp. GW821-FHT10A04. Next base: position 246,680 of record NZ_JBWKNZ010000002.1, on the reverse strand, counting down.
GGGATTACGACCAGGCGCAGGGCACGCTGACCTTCTCGCACGAGGGGGTCCCCAAGGTCGTGGCGGACATCGAGTTCATCGGCTCGGTCTCCAAGGCCAGCGGCACCTGGCTCTGGGCCTGGGCGAACTTCGGCAACCATGCCAAGGTGAGCACCCGCATACCGGCCGTGCGCGAATGGGGTGAGGTGCAGGGCTTTCTGCCATTGACCGTGCCACGCTGGGATGCGGACGTGACGGACGGCTGGGAGCTCTCGGGCGTCGCCGCCCAGGTGCTCGGTGCGCGCGGGGTGTACCGCGCGCCCTCCGACAATGGCTACCTCTTCATGGCGCTGATGTCGGTGCGTGCGGTGGGGTAAGAGCCTGTTCAAAGTCTTTTTGCAGCCGCGTTGGGGCGCAATCGGGATGAGTGGATGCTTTGGATGCGCTGCATGGGCTCATGCCCATACAAGCAGCCGGGGCGTCCAATCGCCCGATTTCGCCCCAACCCTTCGGGCAAGTGCCTTTTCGGGCGGTTTGCGGCGTTGCGGCGCTTGTTGATAGCTGAGCTATCAACTGCGCACCGCGCCTAGCATCCCATCCCGAAAAGGGACTTGCGCGGTTTCAAAAAGACTTTGAACAGGCTCTGAGGGCCGCCTGGTGCGGCGCCCTGGCTACAGCGGGATCGCCCGCGTCTCCCCGTGCCGCAGCAGCCAGACGCGCTCGGCCGGCACGCCGCGCTCGGCCAGCGCCGCGGCCAGGTCGCGCGGCGGGTGGTCGAAGGCCTCCTGGGTGAGTGCAAAGGTGCCCCAGTGCACGCCCATGGCCTGGCGTGCCTCGACGTCCAGCATCAGCTGCACGGCATCCGCGGGGTTCACGTGCATGGGCTTCATGAAGTCGCGCGGCAGGTAGGCGCCGATCGGCAGGGCCAGGAAGTCCACGGCGCCCAGGCGCTGGCGGATGGCCTTGAAATCGCCGCTGTAGCCCGTGTCGCCCGGGAACAGGAAGCGCCAGGGCTGCGCCACATCCGGCCGGTTCCATTCCAGCAGGTAGCCGCCCCACAGCGAGGCATTGGTGTCGTTCAGGCTGCGCCGGCTCCAGTGCTGGGCCGGGGTGAAGTGCACGCGTACACCGGGCGCCAGCTCCACGCTGTCCCACCAGCCGAGCTCCGTGGTGTCGGCCATCCCGCGGCGCAGGAACCAGTCCCTGAGCCCCAGGGGCACGATGAAGCGCGGGTTTTGCCCCGCTGCGCGCAAACGCTTCAAGGTGGCGCTGCACAGGTGGTCGTAGTGGTTGTGCGAGACCAGCACCGCGTCGATGCGCGGCAATTGCTCGGGCGTGAGCGGCGGCGGTACGCGCCGCGGCGCGCCAAAACGGCCCAGCGGCCCGGCATGGCTGGCCAGCGTGGGGTCGATCAGCACATTCAGGCCCGCCACCTGCAGCAGCATGGAGACATGGCCCAGCCAGGTCACCACCGGCGCCCCGTGCCGCTGCGCCAGCAGCGCATGGTCCACGGGCTGCGTCCAGTCGCGCACGAAGCGTGCGTAACCCCCGGCGGGCTCGGTGCGCGGCTTGAAATCACCGCGCAGCGAGCGCCAGGCCATCTCGTACCAGGGGAAGTTGCCGATCACGACCTGGGCATCGGTGTTACGAAAGCGGCGCGGCGGCGAAGCGGAAGGGGGCATGGGGTCTCTGGCGGAAGGGGGTTGCATGGTGCCTTGGACTGGCGTTCCCGGTGCTTGCTCAGGTGGGGGCGTGCTCGCTGGCTGCAAAGCGCACGCTGAAACGTGCCCCTGGCGGCTGCATGCCCGGGTGGGCGTCTTCGAGCTGCACCTCGGCCCCGTGCTTGCGCGCGATCTCCAGCACGATGGGCAGGCCCAGGCCCGAGCCGTCGGCGTCGCTGCCGAGCGCGCGGTAGAAGGGCTGGAAGACCAGATCGCGCTCGGATTCGGGCACGCCCGGGCCCGAGTCCTCCACCTGCAGCAGCAGCACCCGGCCGAAGGTGTCGGCCAGCACGCGCGCGGTCACCACGCCGGGCCGGTCGGGTGCCGACGGGGTGTAGTTGAGCGCGTTGTCCACCAGGTTGCGCACCAGTTCCTTGAGCAGCGTGGGGTTGCCGTCCACCCAGACGCCGGGCGAGCCGGGCTCGGCCCCGTCGTAGCCCAGGTCGATGCGTTTTTCGAGCGCGCGCGGCACCGAGTCACGCACCACCTCGATGGCCAGGCGCGCCAGGTCGCAGGGCTGGCGCGCAAACCCCACACCGCTGCCCTCGGCGCGCGCCAGGGCCAGCAGCTGGTTGACGGTGTGCGTGGCGCGGATGCTGGAGCGCCCGATCTGCTGCAGCGAGCGCTTGAGCTCCTCGGTGCTGGTGCCCTCGCGCTGGGCCAGGTCGGCCTGCATGCGCAGGCCTGCCAGCGGGGTCTTGAGCTGGTGCGCCGCATCGGCCAGAAAGCGCTTTTGCGTGGCCAGCGAATCGTGCAGGCGCGTGAGCAGGTCGTTCACCGAGGAGACCAGGGGCGCCACCTCCAGCGGCACGGTGCGGTCGTCCAGCGGCGACAGGTCGTCGGGGTTGCGCGCGCGGATGCGCTGCTCGAGCTGGTTCAGCGGCTGGATGCCGCGCGCCAGCGCCAGCCACACCAGCAGCACAGCCAGCGGCAGGATCACGAACTGCGGCAGCATCACGCCCTTGATGATTTCGGTGGCCAGCACGCTGCGCTTCTCGCGCGTCTCGGCCACCTGCACCAGCGCCAGGGGGCTGTCCTTCAGGGGCAGGCGCACCCAGATGTAGGCCACGCGGATGTCGATGCCGCGCAGCTCGGCATCGCGCAGCCGCACCTCGCCGGGCATGGGCACTTCGTCGGAAGGGGGTGCCGGCAGTTCGCGCTCGCCCGAGAGGAACTCGCCGCTCACGCCCTTGACCTGGTAGTACACCACGTCGGAATCGTCGGCACGCAGGATTTCGCTGGCCGGCTGGGGCAGGTTGAACTGCACGGCCCCTTTTTGCACGCCCACGAGCTGGGCCAGGGCATGGGCGTTGTACTCCAGCGCCCGGTCGAATGGCTTGTTGGCCAGGCCCTGGGCCACCAGCCAAGTCAGCGCCAGGCTCACGGGCCACAGCAGCAGCAGCGGGGTGAGCATCCAGTCCAGGATCTCGCCGAACAGGGAGCGCTGCTCGCGCTGGAAGATTTTCAAGGACTAGCCCGGGATCTTTTCGAGGCAGTAACCCAGGCCGCGCACCGTGGCAATGCGGATCGGGCCGCGCTCGATCTTCTTGCGCAGGCGGTGGATGTAGACCTCGATGGCGTTGTTGCTCACCTCCTCGCCCCATTCGCACAGGCGCTCGACCAACTGCTCCTTGCTCACCAGGCGCCCGGCGCGCTGCAGCAGCACCTCCAGCAGGCCGAGCTCGCGCGCGGACAGCTCCACCATCTTGCCGTCGATGGTGGCCACCCGGCCGGCCTGGTCGTAGACCAGCGGGCCATGCTTGATGGCGCTGCTGGTGCCGCCCATGCCGCGGCGCGTGAGGGCGCGCACGCGCGCTTCGAGCTCCTGCAGGCTGAAGGGCTTGGCCATGTAGTCGTCGGCGCCGAAATCCAGGCCCTTGACGCGCTCTTCCACGCTGTCGGCCGCGGTGAGGATCAACACCGGCAGGGCCGAACCCCGGCTGCGCAGCTTCTTGAGCACCTCCAGCCCGTGCATGCGCGGCAGGCCCAGGTCCAGGATCAGGAGGTCGAACTCGTTGTTGGTCAGCAGCGCGGCATCGGCCTCGCTGCCGCTGGCCACGTGGTCCACCACGGCACCGGAGCTGCGCAAGGTGCGCAGCAGGCCATCGGCCAGCACCTGGTCGTCTTCGGCAATGAGGATGCGCATGCGGGTGTCTCCTGGTGGGCGGCCTGTAGGGCAGGTTCTGGGTTGGATTCTAGGGCGTGCCATCGGTTCAGTGCCGGCCCTCGCCGGTTGGCGCCGAAAGCGCGCGGCCTTTGGCTGGGTGCAAGCCTGGCGCATGGACAATGCGCGCCATGCACATCCTGCTCATCGAAGACGACCTGGACCTGGGGCAGGCGCTGCTGCAGGCCCTGCAGCTCGATGGCTTCACCGTGCAATGGCTGCGCAGCGCGGCGGCGACGCCGCCCGTGCCCGATGCCGACGAGGTGGCCGCGGTGCTGCTCGACCTGACCTTGCCCGACGGCCAGGGCATGGCGCTGCTGCGCCGCTGGCGCCGCGCTGGCCTGGCGCTGCCCGTGATCGTCATCACCGCCCGCACGGCGCTGCAGGACCGGATCGACGGCCTGGACGGCGGGGCCGATGACTATGTGCTCAAGCCCTTCCATGTGCCCGAGCTGCTGTCCCGGCTGCATGCCGTGCTGCGGCGCAGCGCCCGGCAGACCAGCGACGAGTGGATGCTGGGCGCCCTGCGGATCGCACCGCGGCGGCACGAAGCCTGGCTGGACGAGGTACCCCTGGCGCTGTCGCCGCGCGAATTCCGGCTGCTGCTGGAGCTGGCGCGCGAGCCCGGCACGGTGATCGCCAAGAACGTGCTGGCCCAGCGGCTCGAACCGCTGGGCGATGCCCTGGACGCCGCCACGCTGGAGGTGCATGTCTCCAACCTGCGCAAGAAGATCGGCGCGGAGCGCATCGCCACCGTGCGCGGCGTCGGCTACCGGCTGCAACAGCCATGACGGCGCCGGCGCTGCGGCCACGTTGGTGGGGCCCCAGCCTCACGCGCCGGACCTTGCTGGCCCTGCTGGCGGCCATGGCGCTGGTATGGCTGGTGCTGCTGGCCCAGGAGGCTCGCAACCACTACGCAGCGATGGACAGCAACCCGGGGGTGCGCCAGCTGGCCCAGGGCCTGGCGGTCCCTCTGAAGGCCATGCCCGATGTGGTCGAGGCGCGGGCGCTCGTGCGCGGCATGGCCCAGGCCCTGAATGCCATGCGCACCGACGTGGCCCTGCTGCAGGGCGATAAAGTCGTGCTGCAACTGCAGGACGCGCAGGGACGGCTGGTGCACAGCAGCGCTGCAGACGTGCCCGGGGTGGCCCTGGCCGGGCCTTCGGGCCATGCGCCCATGGAGATTGCCGGCCGAACCTACTGGGCGGCCTGGGAATCCGCCGGCGCCTGGCGCGTGCTGGTGGCCGAGCCGCGCCTGTCCGATGCGCGCCTGCTGGGCTTCATGGGCGAAGACCTGGCGATGTCGGTGCTGCTGGCGCTGCCCTTGGTGGGCCTGCCCTTGTGGCTGGCCGTGCGCACCGGCCTGCGCCCGCTGGAAAAGCTGGGGGCGCAGATTGCCGCGCGCTCGGCGCAGGACCTGCGGCCCTTGCAGAACCTGCCGGCCGAGCGGGAGTTGCGGGGGCTGGCCCAGGCCTTCGACGCCTTGCTGGGCCGGCTGCGCGGGCACCTGGCGCGTGAGAAAGCCCTGGTGCACGACGCGGCCCACGAATTGCGCACGCCGATGGCGGTGATCGCCGCCCAGGCCCATGTCCTGCTGCAGGCACCGGAGGGGCCGGTGCGCGCGCAGGCCGCCGACGCCCTGGTGCAGGCCCTGCAGCGTGCAGCGCACCTGAGCGAGCAATTGCTCACCCTGGCGGCACTGGAGGAGTCCCCCAGCCTGCGGGCGGGCCCACTGGACCTGGTGGCCCTGCTCCAGGATTGCGTGGTGCAGCGCAGCCCCTGGGCCGACGGCCTGGGCGTGGAGCTGTCCCTGGAGGCACCGGAACGCTGGGTGCTGCCGCTTGACCGCCAACTGCTGTGGTCGGCGCTGGGCAATGTGCTGGACAACGCCCTGCGGCACGGATGCGGGCCAGGCGCCGGGCGCGAGGTGCTGGTGCGGGCCACGCAGGAGGGCGCGGAGGTGGTGGTCTGGATTGCGGACGACGGGCCGGGCATCGGTGTGAACGAACAGGCGCAGGTGTTCGAGCGCTTCTGGCGCTCGCCGCGCGCGCGCAGCAGCGGATCGGGCCTGGGGCTCACCATCGCACAGCAGGCCGTGGCCCACCTGGGCGGCAGCGTCACCCTGGGGCCGGGCCTGCACGGGCGCGGCGTGGGGTTCACGCTGCGCTGGCCCGCGGCCTTTGGCTGAGCCCAAGGTTCGGGTTCCAACAATCGGGCATCTTCTTTTTTTGTACGAGATGCCATGCAGCTTCCGATCCTTCCCGCGGCGCCCCGTGCCGCCCTCCCTCGCCGCCAGTGGCTGGCCTTCCTGGGACTGGGTACCCTGCTCACCGCCTGCGGCGGCGGTGGTGTTGGTGAGTCCTTCGATCCGGAGCAGGTGCGCCTGCAGTCGCACGCCAGCGCCCTGGTGACCGAGGGGCTGGTCGGCACCGCCGTGGGCTGGGCCGATGTCCGTGAGGTCCGCACGGCGGTGGCCGGCCTGCGCCGCCTGGGGGGCCGTGCACTGCTGGAGCCAGGCGACCTGATGGCCATCGGCTCCAACACCAAGGCCATGACGGCCTGCGTGGCGGCCAGCGTGGTGGACCAGGGGCTGCTGCGCTGGGACAGCACGCTGGCGCAGGTGCTGCCTGAACTGGCCCGTGACGCGCTACCCGCCTACCGCCACATCACGCTGCGGGCTCTGCTGGACCACCGTGCCGGTGTCATGGCCTTCACGGCCCCGGCGGACATTGGCCTGTTCGAGCAGCAGGCCGGGGAGCCGGTGCTGGTGGGGCTGCAGCAGCCTGCCGAGGTCGAGGCGTTCTTTCTGCGCTGGCTGCTGCAGCAGCCGCCCATCCCTGCCACGGGGGCGTTGCCGGGCTATGCCTACTCCAACGCCGGCTATGCACTGGCGGCCCGGATGCTGCGCGCTGCCACGGGCCTCGGCTGGGCAGACCTGCTGCGCCAGCGCGTTGCCCAACCCCTGGGCCTGGCCCTGTTCGTGGGTGCCCCCCTGCGCCATGGGGGCCACCAGCCCCAGGGCCACGAGGTCGTGGGTGGGCGCCTGCAGCCCCAGGCCCTGCCCGAGGCGCCGGAGCGGGCCTGGTTCGAGATCCTGGAACCCGCCGGAGCGGTGAGCCTGACCGTGCGCGACGATGCCCTGTGGCTGCAGTGGCACCTGCGGGCCCTGCGCGGCGAGGCCACACCCCTGCCCCGAAGCTATGTGCAGGCGCTGCAGGGGCTGGGCCGCACACCGGCCGACAACTGTGTGCTGGGCTGGGTGGCGCAGACCGAGCAGGGTTCGGGGTGGCTGGTGCACACCGGGCAGACGCTGGGATTCCAGGCCGTCTCCGTCGTGGCCCTGGACGGATCCCGTGCCGGCCTGGCCCATTCCAACGCGGTCGCCGGGGACAGCCTGCCGCGGCTGTTCCAGGCGGTCACCGGGCTGCTGTCCTGAAGGGTCAGCGCGGGTCGTGGGCCAGCAGCTTGTCCACCAGCGCCCGCAGGTCGGTGCGCAGCCGTGCCATGCCCTCGGGGTGCTGGGCCAGGGTGGTCTCGTCCATGTACAGCCGGCGGTTGATCTCGAGCTGGATGCTGTGGCGGTGCGCAGCCGGGTCGCTGTAGCGGCGCACCAGCTCCACGCCCTTGTAGGGGTGGTTGTGCTCCACGCTGTAGCCGCAGCCGCGCAGGTGTTCGCAGACCAGGGCCGAGAGGGCGGGGCTGGCGGTGGTGCCGTCGCGGTCCCCGACCACGAAGTCGGCATGCACCAGACCCGGGAAGTCGGTGGCGTGGCTGGCGGCCACGGCGGGCATGGAGTGGCAGTTGATGTGGATGCTGTAGCCGTGCCGTGCGTGCGCGGCATCGATGGCCTGCTGCACCGCGCCGTGGTAGGGGCGCCAGCAGCGCTCGATGCGCGCGCGCACCTCGTCCACCGTGAGCAGGCGCTGGTAGATGGGCTCGCCTTCGTCGGTGAACTTCCAGATCAGGCCCTTGCCCAGGCGCACCTTGGAGAGCACGCGCGGGTCGGTGGAGATGGGGTCGGGCCACTCACCGTCGAGCAGCGTGGTGTCCAGTTCGGTGGTGTCGCGGTTGGCATCGAGGTAGATGCGCGGGAAGTGGGCTTCGACCCAGGCCACACCCAGCGGCGGGGCGAAGTCGTAGATCTTTTCGACGTGGGTGTCTTCGGCGCGGCGCAGCGTGGGCAGCTCGCAGGCGGAGCCGAAATCGTCGGGGTAGCGGGTGCCGCTGTGCGGCGAGTCGAGCACCAGGGCGGTGGTGCCGGGCAGGTAGGTGAAGGTTGTCGCAGGCGCCAGCGGGGTGCCGGGGGAACCGGTGGCACCGGGCTGGGCCTGCTGGAATCGTCGGTTGATCAGTTTCAAAGCGGCATGCATAGGCAGAGTGTGCGCAATAAGGGGCGGCTGGCCTAGCCGCCCGGACCGGTTGGAGACTATGGTTATCCCTGAAGGGATGCCATGGGCCTCACCAGCTAGGGCCTTTGCAGGCCCCCTGTCGGGGACCTGGGGAAAATCAGTCCAGCGCGATCCTGGCGTAGGCCGCCACGCGCTTCATCTTCTCGATCTCGCGCACCAGCTGGGCCGAGAAGTCCTTGGGCGTGGTGCCCGAGGGGTACAGGCCCTGGCCGGCCAGGCGCTCGCGCACCGCAGGTTCCTGCAATGCCTGGGCCACGGCCTGCTGGATGCGGTCCACGGCGGCCGCGGGCGTGCCCGCAGGGGCCACCAGGCCGAACCACGACGGGTCGTTGTTGTTGGCAAAACCCAGCTGTGCATAGGTGGGGACGTCGGGCAGCACGTCAAGCCGCGTGGGCCACGAGACCGCCAGCGCCTTGAGCTTGCCGGCCTTGATGTGCGGCAGCGAGGAGGCCACCTGGTCGAAGTACACGGCCACCTGTCCGGCCAGCACGTCGTTGATGGCCGGGCCTGCACCACGGTAGGGGATGTGCACCATGGAGGTGCCCGTGCTGCTCTTGAACAGCTCGCCCCACATATGGCCGATGGTGCCGTTGCCGGGCGTCGCGAACGACACGCGGCCGGGGTTGGCCTTGAGGTACTTCACCAGGTCGGCGAAGTCCTTGACGGGCAGTGCGGTCGGATTCACCACGACCACGCCGGGGGCCTTGACGATCTCGGTCACGCCCACGAAATCCTTGATCGGGTTGTAGGGCAGCTTGCTGTACACGGCCGGGTTCACGCCATGGGTGGACAAGGTGGCCACACCCAGCGTGAGGCCGTCGGCCGGGGCGCGCGCCACCTCGGCCATGCCGATGGAGCCGCCTGCGCCGGCGCGGTTGTCCAGCACCACGGGCTGCTTGAGGATGCGCACCAGCGACTCCTGCAGTGCGCGCACGGTGATGTCGGTGGCACCCCCGGGCGGAAAGGGCACGACGATGCGCAGGGGCTTGGCATCTTGCGCCAGGGATATTCCAGGAACGAAAGATGCGGCAGCCAGGGTGGTGAGCAGATGACGGCGTTTCATGAGCGGTTTTCCTATGGAGGGGCTTTGAGGTTAATGGATCCGGTACCCTCTACCAAGCAATGGATGTGCCTGATAACATTCCAATATGGAATGATTTGAGAACTTACTATGTCGTCTCTTCGCCGCCTGTCTCCACCCCTGCACTTGCTGCGTGCGTTCTCCACCGTGACCCGGTTCGGGGGCGTCTCGCGCGCAGCCGAAGCGCTGCACCTGACCCAGAGCGCTGTGAGCAAGCAGGTCAAGGAGCTGGAGGGCTGGGTGGGTGTGCCGCTGTTCGAGCGCAGCCGCAAGCGCCTGGCCCTGACCCCGGCGGGCGAGCGCTATGAAAAGGCCGTGCGCGCCGTGCTCGCGCAGCTCGAAGCGGCCACGTTGGAGCTGATCACCAGCGACGATGGGGGTGGCGCGCTGCACCTGTCGAGCCTGCCGACCTTCGCGGCCAAGTGGCTCATCCCGCGGCTGCCGCAGTTCCAGCAGCAGCACCCGCAGGTCACGCTGCACTTCGTGCCCTATGTGCACAGCTACAACTTCGAGCGGCCCGAGCTCGATTGCGCCATCCTCTTCGGCGACGGCCACTGGCCTGGAGCCCATGCCCACTACCTCACGGGTCAGGACGTGGCGCTGATCGCACCGCGCACCCGCGTGGCGGACTGGGCCATCGACCACCCGCGCGATGTGGCGCGCCACACCTTGCTGCGCCATGTCACGGTGCCCGAGGCCTGGCTGCGCTGGAGCGAAACGCATGGGGTGCAGGGGCTCAACCCGCTGGCCGGCCCGCAGTTCGACCAGTTCCAGTCGATGATCCGTGCGGTGATGGCCGGCATGGGCCTGGCACTGGTGCCGCGCTGCCTGGTGCAGGACGAGATCACCAGCGGCCTGGTGCGCGAGCCCCTGCCCGGCTGCGGCTACCAGAGCGAGGTGGGCTACTGGTTCTGCTACCCCGAGGGGCGCAACCAGCTGCAGACCCTGCAGCAGTTCCGTCAGTGGCTGCTGGCTTGTGCCGAGCCTGCGTCCGCCGCTGCACTGCTGCCGCCTGCATAGGCAGCTTGGCTGGCCCAGGGTCAACTGTTGTTGACGGATTTCGAGTCGTCAACTACAGTTGACGTCATGCAGGCACTCCCCTCCCTTCCGTCGCCCGAAGATCCCGAAGCCGCGCTCGCTTCCGTGGTGGCCTTGCGCCAGATGGCCGACCGGCTCGAGGCCAATGCCGTCGCTGCGGCGCTGCGGCAGGGCTGGTCCTGGGCGCAGATCGCGCAGGCGCTGGGTGTCAGCAAGCAGGCCGCGCACAAGCGGCTGTCCGCCCATGTCCCCCGATCCTGAGACAAAGGAGTTCCACCATGTTCCGCAAGCTGCAGCACCGTTTCCAGAGCATGCGCACCTTGAGCCGGCTGTGCACGGATGCCGAGGCCCATGCCCGTTCGCGTGGCCAGCCCGCGCCGGGCGCCGAGCACTTTCTGCTCGCAGCCATGGACCTGCCCGACGGCTCGGCGCGGCGTGCCTTCGAGAGTGTCGGTGCCGATCCGGCGGCCGTGGGTGAGGCCATCGAGCGCCAGTACCGCGAGGCCTTGCAGGCCGTGGGCGTGCAAGGCCCTTTGGCGCCCGCGGCCGCTCTGGACGCCCCAGCGGCGGCCGGCCTCTACCGCGCCCAGCCCTCGGGCCAGGAACTGGTGCAGGCCCTCGCCCGTTCTAGCAAGGAGCAGGCGGGCCCCTTGCTGGGGGCGCATGTGGTGGCCGCCATCGCGGCCATGCCGCAGGGCGTGGCCGCGCGCACGCTGCGGGCCCTGGGGATCGATGCCGCGAGGCTGGTGGCTGCCGCCCGGGCCCAGGTGCCGTCGGCCGCCTGAGCGGGGTTCACGGCGCCTGCATGCCGGCGGCATCGCCGCCTGCATAGGCCTCCAGCCCGATGGCCACCACCGTGGCCACGTCCTTGCCCACCTCGCTGCGGAACTCCGCCTCGGCCTGGGCCACCGCATCGCGAAAGGCCTGCAGCCACGCCAGGCCTGTGGAGGTGAAGCACACGCGGCGCGCGCGCGCGTCCAGCGGGTCCGCCGAGCGCGTGACCAGGCCCCAGGCCTCGCACTGGTCCACCAGGGTGGCCATGGCCTGCTTGGTCATGCCGGCGCGCTGGGCCAGATCGGTCAGACGGTCGCCCTGCAGCGCCAGGTGGCGCGTGATGTGCACGTGCGCGGCGCTCACCTGGTCGCGCGCGGCCAGGTTGGACAGCGCCAGTGGCACCTCCACGTTGTGCGCCATGAGCTGCAGCACCCGGGCGTCGAAGCGGCGCATGGCATGGCCGAGCAGGCGACCCAGGTGGGTCTGGCGCCAGCCGTCCTCGGCGGGGGTGGGCGGCGGTGCCGCAGGCAAGAAATCAGGCATGCAATATTGTCAGGCAAACTGACTAAATAGTGCATTGCTGCCGTGCAATGGCTCGCATAAACTACTGTTCAAGCATCCAGCCTGTAGTTAATTGCAGACGAAGTGCAAACACCCAACCCGTTGTTTCTCAAGGAGTTTTCCATGGACGTCGCAGTCAAAGGCACCAACCCCCCCCTCCCCGTCAACACCGAAAAGGCCAAGGCGCTGGCGGCTGCGCTCGCCCAGATCGAGAAGCAATTCGGCAAGGGCACCATCATGCGCCTGGGCGAAGGCGAGGTGATCGAGGACATCCAGGTCGTCTCCACCGGCTCGCTGGGCCTGGACATCGCCCTGGGCGTGGGCGGACTGCCACGTGGCCGTGTGGTCGAGATCTACGGCCCGGAATCCTCGGGCAAGACCACGCTCACCCTGCAGGTGATTGCCGAGATGCAAAAACTGGGTGGTACCTGCGCCTTCGTGGACGCCGAGCACGCGCTGGACGTGCAGTACGCCCAGAAGCTCGGCGTGCAGCTGTCCGACATGCTGATCAGCCAGCCCGACACGGGTGAGCAGGCCCTGGAAATCGTGGACAGCCTGGTGCGCTCGGGCGCCGTGGACCTGATCGTCATCGACTCGGTCGCCGCGCTCACGCCCAAGGCCGAAATCGAAGGCGAGATGGGCGATGCCCTGCCGGGCCTGCAGGCCCGCCTGATGAGCCAGGCGCTGCGCAAGCTCACGGCCACGATCAAGAAGACCAACTGCACGGTCATCTTCATCAACCAGATCCGCATGAAGATCGGCGTGATGTTCGGCAGCCCCGAAACCACCACCGGCGGCAATGCGCTCAAGTTCTACGCCTCGGTGCGCCTGGACATCCGCCGCACCGGCACCATCAAGAAGGGCGACGAAGCCATCGGCAACGAGACCAAGGTCAAGGTGGTCAAGAACAAGGTGAGCCCGCCCTTCAAGACGGCCGAGTTCGACATCCTGTTCGGTGAGGGCATCAGCCGCGAGGGCGAGATCATCGACATGGGCGTGACCGCCAAGATCGTGGAGAAGTCGGGCGCCTGGTACGCCTACAACGGCGAGAAGATCGGCCAGGGCCGTGACAACGCGCGCGAGTTCCTGCGCGAGAACCCCGACCTCGCCCGCGAGATTGAGAACAAGGTGCGCGAAGGGCTGGGCATTGCGCTGCTGCCCGACGGGCTGCAAGCGGCTGCCCCGGCAGGCGATTCGGACGAGTGATGCGGCGGCGCATTGGGCGCCACCGCAACACACCTGGGCGGCCATTGCGCAGTGTTGCGGCAATGGCCGCTGTGCATTGGACCATTGCCTGGCTGCCTGCCAACCATACCCATGGGCTTTGAAACCGTTTCCCTGAAGGGCCGCGCGCTGCGGCTGCTGGGCCAGCGCGAGCACTCGCGCGCCGAGCTGCTGCGCAAGCTGCGCCCGCATGTGCAGGAGGGCGAGGACCTCGAGGCCGTGCTGAGCGAGCTGGAGGCCAGGGACTTCATCAGCGAGGAGCGTGTGGTGGCCTCGGTGGTGCACCAGCGCGCGGGCCGCATGGGGGCGGCGCGCATCCGCCAGGAGCTGCAGGCCAAGGGCATCGGCGGCGAGGCCGTGCAGCAGGCCCTGGCACAGCTGCAGGACACGGAACTGGCCCGCGCCCGCGAGGTGTGGCGCCGCCGCTTCGGCGAGCCGGCTGCCGATCCCCAGGGGCGCGCCAAGCAGGTCAGGTTCCTGATGGCGCGCGGTTTTTCCAGCGATGTCGTGCGCCGCGTGGTGCGCGGCGTGGGGGATGATGAAGTTTAGATGCCCAGCATCAGCTTGAGGTTCTGCACCGCGGCGCCGCTGGCGCCCTTGCCCAGGTTGTCGAGGCGCGCCACCAGCACCGCGTGGCGGTAGGTCTCGTTGGCGAACACGCGCAGCTCCAGCTTGTTGGTGTCGTTGAGCGCCAGGGCATCGAGCTTGCCGTCGGCCGTGGCCGGCAGCACGCTGACCCACTGCTCGGGCGTGTTGCTCTTGGCGTAGTGGGCGGCCAGCGCGTCGTGCAGGTCGCTGGCCTTGGGGGCGCCAGGCAGGGTGTCCAGGTGCAGGGGCAACTGCACCAGCATGCCCTGCTCGAAATTGCCCACCGAGGGCACGAAGATGGGCCGGCGCGTGATGCCGGTGTAGCGCATGATCTCGGGCAGGTGCTTGTGCGCCAGGCCCAGGGCATACAGCTCGAACAGCGGGGCCTCGCCTTTCTGGTAGGCCTCGATCATGGTGCGCCCGCCGCCCGAATAGCCACTGACCGAGGGCAGGGCCAGCGGGAAGTCCGCAGGGATGAGGCCGGCGTCGACCAGGGGGCGCAACAGGGCGATGGCGCCCGTGGCATAGCAGCCGGGGTTGGCCACGCGCGTGGCGGCGGCCACGGCCTCGGGCTGGCCGGCGGTGAGTTCGGGAAAGCCGAACACCCAGCCGGGCGCGATGCGGTGCGCGGTGCTGGCGTCGATGATCTTGATCTTGCGGCCGCCGGCCTGCTCGATACCGTCCACCATGGCCACGGTCTCGCGCGCGGCGTCGTCGTGCAGGCACAACACCACCAGGTCCACGCCGGCGATCAGCTCGCGCTTGGCGGCGGGGTCCTTGCGCAGCTCGGGCGCGATGCTGACCAGCTCGACCTCGGGCATGGCCTGCAGGCGCTCGCGGATCTGCAGGCCCGTGGTGCCGGCTTCGCCATCAATAAAGACTCTGGACATGGGTTGCTCCTGCTGGTCTGGCAGCGTGCACTGCCGGGTAAGAATGGATGGACGTAAACGCTGTACGTGTTAGGCACAAGGGATGGTGCGTCGCAGCATGATACAGTCGAAGGTTGCCATGCCCCAAGCCCGCGGCCAGACACCTGTTCATGGTAAACGGGTAAATACCACCCTTCCCTGAGAGAGACCTCATGAAGATTCACGAATACCAAGGCAAGGAAATCTTGCGCAATTTTGGTGTGCCCGTTCCGCGTGGCATTCCCGCGTTCACGGTGCAAGAAGCCGTCGAAGCAGCCCAGAAACTCGGCGGCCCCGTGTGGGTCGTCAAGGCCCAGATCCACGCCGGTGGCCGTGGCAAGGGCGGCGGCGTCAAGGTCGCCAAGACCATTGAAGACGTCAAGCGCATCTCCGGTGAGATCCTGGGCATGCAGCTCAAGACGCACCAGACCGGCCCCGAAGGCCAGAAGGTCCGCCGCCTGTACATCGAAGACGGCGCCGACATCAAGAACGAACTGTACGTCTCGCTGGTCACCGACCGCGCCACGCAGAAGGTCGCCCTGATCGCTTCGAGCGAAGGCGGCATGGACATCGAGGAAGTGGCCCACTCCACGCCCGAGAAGATCATCACCGAGATGATCGATCCCCTGACCGGCATCACCCCCGAGCAAGGCAAGAAGGTGGCT
Source organism: Acidovorax sp. GW821-FHT10A04 (assembly GCF_059415825.1). Classification (NCBI taxonomy): domain Bacteria; kingdom Pseudomonadati; phylum Pseudomonadota; class Betaproteobacteria; order Burkholderiales; family Comamonadaceae; genus Acidovorax; species Acidovorax sp. GW821-FHT10A04. The sequence continues at coordinate 231,568 of NZ_JBWKNZ010000002.1, read as the reverse complement.
GCAGCCATCGGCCTGACCGGTGCTTCCGTTGACCAGGCCCTGGACATCTTCGCGAAGATCTACAAGTGCTACATGGAAACCGATGCGTCGCTGGTGGAAATCAACCCGCTGAACTGCGACTCCAAGGGTGACCTGATGGCCCTGGACGCGAAGTTCAACTTCGACGCCAACGCGCTGTTCCGCCACCCCGAGATCGTGGCCTTCCGTGACCTGGACGAAGAAGATCCGGCCGAAGTGGAAGCTTCCAAGTTCGACCTGGCCTACATCAGCTTGGACGGCAACATCGGCTGCCTGGTGAACGGCGCCGGCCTGGCCATGGCCACCATGGACACCATCAAGCTGTTCGGCGGCGAGCCGGCCAACTTCCTGGACGTGGGCGGCGGTGCCACCCCCGAGAAGGTCACCGAAGCCTTCAAGATCATGCTCAAGAACCCCAAGGTCGAAGGCATCCTGGTCAACATCTTCGGCGGCATCATGAAGTGCGACACCATCGCCACCGGCGTGATCACCGCCTGCAAGGCCGTGAACCTGAACGTGCCACTGGTCGTGCGCATGAAGGGCACCAACGAAGAGCTGGGCAAGAAGATGCTGGCCGAGTCCGGCCTGCCCATCATCGCCGCAGACACCATGGCCGAAGCTGCGACCAAGATCGTTGCTGCCGTCAAGTAAGCCCGGAGAACACACATGTCGATCTACATCAACAAAGACACCAAGGTCATCACCCAGGGCATCACGGGCAAGACGGGCCAGTTCCACACTGAAAAGTGCCAGGAATACGCGAACGGCAAGAACGCCTTCGTGGCAGGCGTGAACCCCAAGAAGGCCGGCGAGTCGATCTTCAACATCCCGATCTACGCCTCCGTCAAGGAAGCTGCGACGCAGACCGGCGCCACCGTGTCGGTGATCTACGTGCCGCCCGCAGGCGCTGCTGCCGCGATCTGGGAAGCCGTCGAAGCCGACCTGGACCTGGCCATCTGCATCACCGAAGGCATTCCCGTGCGTGACATGCTCGAAGTGCGCAACAAGATGAAGGCCAAGGAAGCCGCCGGTGGCAAGAAGACCCTGCTGCTGGGCCCCAACTGCCCCGGCCTGATCACGCCTGACGAGATCAAGATCGGCATCATGCCCGGTCATATCCACCGCAAGGGCCGCATCGGCGTGGTGAGCCGTTCCGGCACGCTGACCTACGAAGCCGTGGCCATGCTGACCGAAGTGGGTCTGGGCCAGTCGAGCGCCGTGGGCATTGGTGGCGACCCCATCAATGGCCTCAAGCACATCGATGTGATGAAGGCGTTCAACGACGATCCGGACACCGACGCCGTGATCATGATCGGCGAAATCGGCGGACCCGATGAAGCCGAGGCCGCCCAGTGGTGCAAGGCCAACATGAAGAAGCCTATCGTGGGCTTCATCGCTGGCGTGACGGCCCCTCCCGGCAAGCGCATGGGCCATGCCGGCGCGCTGATCTCCGGTGGTGCCGACACGGCCGATGCCAAGCTGGCCATCATGGAAGAGTCCGGCTTCATCATCACGCGCAACCCCTCGGAACTGGGCAAGCTGCTCAAGGCCCAGCTGAAGTAAGCCACGCGCATCCGTTCGTAAGCACAATTACGGACGCATCGGGCGCAGGCGCCCGATACACTGGCCGCTCCAAAAAAGAGAAGCGCCCGGAACCCCGGTTCCGGGCGCTTCTTGCATTCATAACAGTGGAGTCATCGACAATGGAATTCCTGCAAGCGGCCGATTTCTGGATTGGCCTGGTCAAGATCGTCTGGATCAACATCATCCTCTCGGGTGACAACGCGGTGGTGATCGCCCTGGCCGCCCGCTCGCTGCCCCCTGAGCAGCAGCGCAAGGCGGTGTTCTGGGGCTCGGGCGCGGCCGTGGTGCTGCGCGTTCTGCTCACGGTGGTGGCGGCCAAGCTGCTGGCGCTGTCCTTCCTGCAGGTCGTGGGCGGCTGCCTGCTGCTGTGGATCGGCTTCCAGCTGCTCAGCGACAGCGACGAGGACGAGGGCGAATCCAAGACCTATGGCAGCCTGATGGCGGCGGTGCGCACCATCCTCATGGCCGACCTGGTCATGAGCCTGGACAACGTGATCGCCGTGGCCGCGGCGGCGCAGGGCAGCACCACGCTGCTGGTCCTGGGCCTGGCCATCAGCATTCCGCTGGTGGTGTTCGGCAGCACGATGATGATCAAGCTGATGGAGCGTTTCCCCGTGATCGTGGTGCTGGGCGCGGCCCTCATCGGTTGGGTGGCGGGCGAGACCATCGCCGGCGACACGGCACTGCAAGGCCTGGTGGCCGCCCATCCGTCGCTGCACTACGTGGCTGCGGCACTGGGTGCCATCCTGGTGGTGGGTGGTGGCAAGCTCTGGCAGCGCCGCGCCAGCCGCGCCGCCGCATCGACCTGACAAAAATGGCATTTGCAGCGCCAGGCGCTGCAGGCCAACGACAAGAACGGCAGGCAAGACCCGCCACCACAGGGTTTGGGACCACTGCAAGGGGCTGATCGGGGCTGGTGGGCGCCGGGCTTGGAAATTGCTTCTAAAGGTATCTCATTACCTCCGTGGATCGATCGCAAGTGGGCAGAACAACATCGGCACAGCAGCTGGTTTGGTGGCGTACCGATGGCTTTGTCTGCGCACTGGTGGCAGCCGTCGTGGTGGCCCTTGCCAGCACGATGGGCTGGGTGCACCGGCTGGATCTGGCCATGTACGACGCGGCCGTCGGCAGTGCGTCGGCCGAGCCTGCGGCGGACTTGGTGGTCGTGGGCATCGATGACCGCAGCTTCAAGACCCTGGGCCCCTGGCCCTGGCAACCCGAGGTGCACGCGCGCTTTGTGGACCAGCTCACTGCGGCTGGCGCCCGGGCCATCGTCTACACCATGCCGCTGCCGGAAACGCCAGCCCGCCCCCTGCCCGTCCCCGCCGTGCCTGGCGAGCCACCGGCGGCTGGAGGCGTGCCCGGCGCGGAAGTCGCTGCACCGACCGGCGATGCCCGGCTGGCCCTGAGCCTGCAGCGCGCGGGCAATGTGGTGTTGGTGTCGCAGTACGCGACCGCCGGCCCGGCTGCCGCGCTGCCGTCGTACGTGCGCCGCAGCGTGCTGGCGGACCCGGGTGAGCATGCCGTGCCTGCCGCCTCCGGGCGGCATCCCCCTGCCGTGCTGGGGGCCGCGGCATCCGCGATTGGCCACCTGCAGTTGACCCCTGACCCGGATGGCGTGCTGCGCCACATGCCCCTGCTGCTGGCCCATGACAAGGCCGCCGTGCCATCGGTCGCCCTGCTGACGGCGCTGCGCAGCCTGCAGTTGGGGCCGACCGATCTGCGCCTGCAGGCCAGCGCGCCCTGGTTGCGCCTGGGCAGCCTGGGCATTGCCACCGACAGCACCTCGGTGCTGCGGCCCCTGTTCCATGCCCCGGAAGGAGGGCAGCCGGTGTTTGCCCGAACGGCCTTCGCGCAGGCGCTCTCTGCAGCGCCCGGCGCCCCCGGTTTCCAGGGCAAGACGGTGCTGGTGGGTTTCACCTCGGCCGCGCAGGCGGCGCCCATGGCAACGCCGGGCGGCCAGTCGCTGTACCCGGTGGAAGTGCTGGCGCAGATGGTGTCGGCCATCCGGCAGGGCCATGCCGTGACGGCGCCGGACTGGGCGGCACCGGCAGCATGGCTGGCCATCGTGGTCGCCCTGGGTTACCTGGCACTGGCCCTGCCCCAGGTGAGCGCCTTGGCCGGCCTGGCCGTGAGCGTGGCCTTGCTGCTGGCGCTGGCCGGTGCCCAGTGGCTGGCGCTGGAGCATGCGCTGCTGTCGTTCTCGCTGCTGGGGGCCGCTTTGGCAGTGGCCGTGGGGCAGCTTGTCATGCTGGCGCTGAAGTTGCGCGGCCGCGGCGGTGCTTCGCGCGCGAAGTCGGCCGAGGCCGCCGAGTCCCGGCGCATGCTGGGCCTGGCGCTGCACGGCCAGGGCAAGCTGGAGCAGGCGTTCGAGCACTTTCGCCGGCTGCCGATGACCGAGGCCCTCAAGGACAACCTCTACCATCTGGCCCAGGATTTCGAGCGCAAGCGCAACTACGCCATGGCCAAGCTGGTGTACGAACGCATCCTGCGCCATGACCGCCAGTACAAGGATGCCAAGCTGCGCTACCGGAAGATGCGTGCCCGTGCCAAGTCCGCTTCGGGCCAGCCTGACACGGCACCACCCAGTTCGGCACCGATGCCCATGCCCAGCGTGCCCGCCAAGCCGCGCCTGCCGGGCGACGCGACCATCGGCCTGCCCATGCTGGGCCGTTACGAGATCACCAAGGAGATCGGCAAGGGCTCCATGGGTGTGGTGTACCTGGGGCGCGATCCCAAGATCGGCCGCATGGTCGCCATCAAGACGCTGGCCCTGGGCCAGGAGTTCGAAGGCGATGGGCTGATCGACGCGCGCTCGCGATTCTTCCGTGAGGCCGAGACGGCGGGGCGGCTGCAGCATCCCTACATCGTGACCATCTTTGATGCGGGCGAGGAGCATGACCTGGCCTACATCTCCATGGAGTTCCTCAAGGGGACCGACCTGTCGCCTTTCTGCAAGGAAGGCAACCTGCTGCCGGTGCCGCTGGCGCTGTCGGTGGCGGCCCGCGTGGCCGAGGCGCTGGACTATGCCCACGCCAACCAGGTGGTGCACCGTGACATCAAGCCGGCCAACGTCATGTTCGACGCGGCGACCGACGCGGTCAAGGTGACCGACTTCGGCATCGCGCGCATCACCGACTCCAGCAAGACCCGTACGGGGCTGGTGCTGGGCACGCCGAGCTTCATGTCGCCCGAACAACTGGCCGGCAAGAAGGTGGACGGGCGCTCGGACCTGTACTCGCTGGGCGTGACCCTGTTCCAGATGCTCACCGGCTCGCTGCCCTTGCGCGGGGCTTCCATGCCTGAGCTGATGCACAAGATCGCCAGCGTGCAGGCCCCCGATGTGCGCACGCTGCGGCCCGAGCTGTCGGCCGAGGTGGCCGAGGTGGTGGCGCTGTCGATGATGAAGCGCCCCGAGGCCCGTTACCAGACCGGGCGCCAGTTTGCGGCCGAGATACGGCGTGCGCTGGCGGCGCTGGTGGGCGCTGAAAGCGCCACAAAGCAGCGGACAGTCGTCTATGATGCGGCTCGCAAGGCAACAGGGCACGACATGGCGGATTTTCAGGAAACGGTGATGGAATATCCTGTAGAGAAGGATCCTTCACTGCCGCCATCCAGCGCCCGATGAGGCCTGTGCCGCTCAATCCATGAATTACGATTTTTTTGCGCGCACCGATCGGGGGCGGGTGCGCAGCAACAATGAAGACGCCGTCGCGATCGACCGGGATGCCCAGCTGGCCATCCTGGCCGATGGCATGGGGGGCTACAACGCCGGTGAGGTGGCCAGCGGCATGGCCACGACCTTCATCCGCACGGAAATGGCCCGCTGGCTGGCCCAGGCTGGAAGCACGCCCCAATCGACGGATGTGCGCCGGGCGCTGGAAATCTGCGTGGAAAACGCCAATCACGCCATTCTGGGGGCGTCGCTGTCGAACCCCCAGTATGCCGGCATGGGCACCACGCTGGTGGCTGGCATCTTCCAGGGATCACGGCTGATCCTGGGGCACATCGGAGATTCACGCTGCTACCGCCTGCGCGGCGGGGTGCTGCAGCAGATCACGCGCGACCACTCTTGGCTGCAGGAACAGGTGGATGCCGGCATCCTCACGCCGCACCAGGCGGCGATCTCTTCCAACCGCAACCTGGTCACCCGCGCCCTGGGCGTGGAGCCCAACGTGCTCATGGAAGTCAATGAATTCCAGGTGGCGCCGCACGACCTGTTCCTGATGTGCTCGGACGGGCTCACGGACATGGTGTCGGATGCCGATCTGGCGGAGATGGTGCGTGCAGCCCTCCCGCTGGAGGAAAAAACCACATTGCTTATTGATACCGCCAATGCACACGGTGGTCGTGATAACGTTAGCGTACTGCTGGTACAGGCCGGCGCGGGGGGCAAGAAACGCAGCCTCATGTCCCGCCTGCTGGGCGCTGCCTGACGGTGCCGACCCCATAACAAATCTCAAATCAGGAGTGGATCATGCCCAGAATGATCGTTTCGATCGACGGCGTCGTCATCAAGGAAGTTCAGTTGACCAAGGACCGCACCACCCTTGGACGCAGGCCGTACAACGATATCGTGATCGACAACCTGGCGGTGAGCGGCGAGCACGCGATCTTCCACATGGTCGGGCATGACGTCGAGATCGAGGACCTGGGTAGCACCAATGGCACCTATGTGAATGCCAAGGCCGTCAAGCGCCAGGAACTGCGCAATGGCGATACGGTGGAAGTGGGCAAGTACAAGATCCGCTTCCTGCACGAGGCCGAGGGCGAGAACTTCGAGAAGACCATGATCTTCAAGCCCGGCATGGTGCCGCCGCTGGGCACGGCGTCGCGCCCTGCCGGTCTGCCGGCAGCGCCCGCGCCTGCCCCGATCACGGCCGTGATCAAGGTGATGTCCGGCGCCGCCGCCGGGCGCGAGGTCTCGCTGCTCAAGGTGGTGACCACCATCGGCAAGCCGGGCGTGGCCGTGGCCTCGATCACCAAGCGCCACCACGGTTTCGTCCTGGCGCATGTGGAAGGCCCGGACATGCCGCTGCTCAACGGCTCGGCCATCGGTTTGTCGCCGGTACCGCTCAAGCACGGCGACAAGCTGGAGCTGGCCGGCACCGAGATGCAGTTCGAGCAGACCTGACGGGCGCGCGCCTTGCCGCCCGCCTGGCTCGGCCCCCTGTCTGCCCAGCGCCGGGCGCCACCACACTGAGCCATTCTGATGCGGCCACGGACTGGCTCCTGGTTGGCGCGCCGCTGGCGCCGCATCGCCGTCACCCTGTTGCCGCTGCTGTTCGCCCTGCTGCATGTGGGCGGAGTCCTGCACCTGCAGGTGCTCGAGCGGCTGGAAAACATCATCTACGACACCCGCCTGCGCGCCACCATGCCGGGGACGATGGACGAGCGCATCACCATCGTCGACATCGACGAGCGCAGCCTGGAACGCATCGGGCAGTGGCCCTGGGGCCGTGACAAGATGGCCCGCTTCGCGGGCGAGTTGCTGGAGCGCCAACAGGTGTCCGTGCTCGGCTTCGACGTGGTCTTTGCCGAGCCCGACGGCAGTTCGGGCCTGGCCAGCCTGCAGCGCCTGGCGCAGGGTCCGCTGAATGGGAATCCCGGTTTTGCCGAACAGCTGGCACGGTTGTCACCGGAGCTGGACTACGACGCCTTGTTTGCCCAGTCGCTGCAGGGTCGGCCCGTGGTGCTGGGCTACTATTTCACGAGCGACCGGGACGGACAGGCCCGGGGCGTCCTGCCCGAGCCTGCCCTGCCCCTGGACCGGCTGCGTGGCAAGCCCTTGAGGGCCACCTCCTGGCAGGGCCATGGCAGCAATATCGGGGTGCTGGCTCGGGCAGCGCCTGCGGCGGGGTTTTTCAATTCCATCACCGATCCCGATGGGGTCGTGCGCTCCCTGCCGCTGCTGGCCGAGTTCCAGGGCCGCTACTACGAGTCGCTGGCTTTGGCGATGCTGCGTGTGGCGACGGGGGTGAAGGACGTGGAGCCCCTCTATGCCTCGTCGGAATTCGACCACGACGTGTTGCAGGGCATCCTGTTGCGCCAAGGCCAGCGCGGGATCCGCTTGCCGGTCGATCCCAATCTGGCAACCCTGGTGCCCTACCGCGGCCCGGGTGACGTTGCCGGTGGCTCGTTTCGCTATATCTCCGCCAGCGACGTGCTGGAAGGGCGCTTGCCGCAGGGCAGCCTGAAAGGCCAGTTGGTGCTGGTGGGCTCCACGGCGCCAGGCCTGGTCGATCTGCGTGTGACGCCCGTGGGGCGAACTTATCCCGGCGTGGAGGCGCATGCCAATCTGCTGTCCGCCTTCCTGGACGGCGCGAACGTGCTCCAACCGGACTACGCCCCCGATTTTGATGTGCTTCAGTTGGTGGTGACAGGGCTGCTGCTGGCATTCTCATTGCCCCTGCTGACGGCGGGCTGGGCCGTGCTGCTCAGCGCCGGGGTGTTTGCCGGGCTGGTGGGGCTGAACCTCTGGCTGTACCAGTCGCATGGCCTGGTGATGCCTCTGGCGACGGCCCTGGTGCTGGCGCTGTCCGCTTTCACGCTGAACATGGTCTATGGGTACTTTGTGGAGAGCCGCTCCAAGCGGGAGCTTGCCGCCCTGTTCGGCACTTATGTGCCCCCGGAGTTGGTGGATGAGATGCTCAAGGAGCCTGAGCGTTACACCATGGATGCCATCAACCAGGAGCTGACGGTGATGTTCTGCGACATGCGCGGCTTCACGGCATTGTCCGAGCGCATGGAGCCCCTTCAGCTGCAGGCCCTGCTCAACGGCGTGTTCAGCCGCCTGACCCAGATCATCCGCGGCCGTCGCCAGGGCACCATCGACAAGTACATGGGAGACTGTGTGATGGCCTTCTGGGGGGCTCCCGTGGCCACGCCCGGGCATGCCGAGTCCGCCGTGGCGGCAGCGCTGGACATGACCCGGGCGGTTGCCCAGCTCAACGAGGAGCACCGCCGCAAGGGGCTGCCGGAGATCGGCGTGGGCATCGGCCTGAACACCGGCACCATGTGCGTGGGCGACATGGGCTCGAACATCCGGCGCAGCTACACCGTGATCGGCGATGCGGTGAACCTGGGCTCCCGGCTGGAGGGGCTGTCCAAGACCTATGGCGTGACCATGGTGGTCAGCGACAGCACGCGGGCCATGGCCCCGGGCTTCATCTGGCAGGAACTGGACCGGGTGCGCGTCAAGGGCAAGGCCCAGGCCGTCGCCATCTACACGCCCGTGGGCACGGTGGCCGAGCCGCTGTCGCCCGAGCGGGAGCAGCAACTGGCCCTGTGGCACCAGTTCCTGGGCGCCTACCGGGCCCAGGAATGGGATGCATCTGCCCTGCTTTTGCGGAATTTGCACGCATCGGAACCTGGAAACATCCTGTATTCGCTGTATGCGGGCCGCATTCAGGCCCTGCGGGTGTTACCCTTCCAGCCGGATTGGGACGGTGCCACCCAGTTCGACACCAAGTAGGACAATGGCCGCAACCTGCACCGACAAAAAACCAAGAGACGACAGCAAACAGGACTGCATGACATGAAGGTTCGCGTACTGGGGTGCTCCGGGGCCATTGCCAAAGACTGCCGGACCACCTCGTTCCTGGTCAACGACAACATCCTCATCGATGCGGGGACGGGGGTGGGCGACCTGACACTGGACGAAATGCGCCGCATCGACCACGTGTTCCTCACGCATTCGCACCTGGACCATATCGCGGCGCTGCCGTTGATGCTCGATGCGGTCTCTTCCCTGCGCAGCAGCCCGGTGCAGGTCCATGCGCTGCCCGGCACCATTGCCGCCCTGCAGGCGCATGTGTTCAACAACGTCATCTGGCCGGATTTCAGCAGCATCCCCACGTCTGACCAGCCCTTCCTGCAGTACCAGACCATCGCGGTGGGCGAACGCCTGAAGGTCGAAGGCATGCACCTGGAGGTCCTGCCCGCCGTGCACACGGTGCCAGCCGTGGGCTACGCAGTGGCCGGCAGCACGGGATGGTGGGTGTTCAGCGGTGACACTGGCCGCAACCCGGATTTCTGGACGCGCGTCAACTCCCTGCCCGTCGCCATGCTCGTCATCGAGACGGCCTTCAGCAACCGCGAAACCTCCCTGGCCCAGCGCAGCCTGCACCTGTCACCCCACACCCTGGCCCAGGAACTGGCGCAACTGACCCCCGGCAAGCGCTGCCCCATCTACATCACCCACACCAAGCCCTCCGAGACCGAACTCATCATGGAGGAGATCCGCCGCTTCGACCAAAGCGCAGGGCCGCTGGGCGCCGCTCCGCATGACATTTATTGGCTCAAGGCCGGGGACGAGTTCGTGTTCTGACCACTGTGTTGCAGTTGGTGACGTTCGTGGCACGACAAAAATGTCGCGACAGGGCCCTTGTAGATGTCCGGGAAACACTTCAAGGACAATTGACCCATTTGGGGGAGGGATTCAGGCACGGTGCAGCAGGGCCGGCGGGGTGGCACGGAACCTGCTCATGTTCCGCCAGCCTGGAGAATTCTTCTGCAGGTTTTGAATTGCAATTGACCTCCGAGGAGTGATTTATGAAGCGTTTTGCACAAAAGGGTTTCACCCTGATCGAATTGATGATCGTTGTGGCGATCATCGGTATTCTGGCTGCCGTGGCACTGCCTGCCTATCAGGACTACACGATCCGTGCGCGTGTCACGGAAGGCGTGGGCCTGGCTTCGAGCGCGAAGCAACTCGTGGGTGAAGCCAATACCGCTGTTGAACTCAAGGCTGCTGCCGATACCTGGAACGCCCAGGCTGGTGCCAAGGGTGCCGTGAGCAAGTATGTGACCTCGGTGCAGATGGCACCTACGACCGGTGAAATCACGGTGGCCTTCAACAAGGCGAACGTAGGTAACATCAACGTTGACGGTGCAACGCTGGTCTATACCCCATACATTCAAGGTGGTGCCGGTCCAGTGGCTCTGGCTGGCAACTTCGCGAGCGCCACTCCAGTCACGGGTTCTGTGGACTGGGGCTGCGCATCGGACACCAATGCCGTTTCCACGGCACGCACCATGCCTCCTATTGGTGGCGCCGGTACGTTGAAGGCCAAGTTCGCGCCTAACGACTGCCGTTAAGCTGATCCAGCTCAAAAAACCCGCTTATGCGGGTTTTTTTTCGTCTGGAAAGCGTGGGTAAAGCATTTTTGAACTAATTTGGCTAGATTGCCGAGAACTCAAAGCAAGGGCGCAATACGATGCGAGCAGCGATCGATACCAGAGTGGTCGGCATTCATCTCTTGGCAACCACACTGGCGGCGGCAGGTCTGGCGCTCGTGGTTTTTGGATATTGGTTTCCACCAGGTCTTCGTGAGCTGGCGGGTGGATGGAAGCTCTTCGGACTGTTCGTCACCGGGCTACTGGTATGTGGACCGGTGCTGACCGCACTGCTGTACCGGACCACCAAAAGCCGGCGCGCGTTGCAGGTGGATGCGGCATTCATCGGACTCTTGCAGATGGCCTCGCTGCTGTATGGCCTCAATGCCATGGTCCAGGCGAGACCGCTGGCGCTGGTCTTTGAAACCGATCGATTTCGACTGATCACCCATGCCGACATTCCCGCGCAAGCCCTGCCACCGCTTGCCGCTTGGATCCGGCCATGGAGCCTGGATGGTCCTGTCATGGCCAGTGTTCGGGGTCCTTTGTCGGACGAGGAGCGCGCGCAACGCTTCGATGACATGCTCCTAGATATCAGCCCCAGCCAACGCCCGGTCTACTGGCAGGATATTGGGCACAGCACCGCGCAGATCCGAAATCGTGTACGTTCGCTGTCGGATCTGCGCGCAGCTTATCCTGCGCAGCAGACAGCCATCGACCAAGCCGTTGAGCGGGGCCGTGCCCGCGCTGCGGGGCCCGTTGTGAATGGCGGGGAGCACGTGTGGCTCCCGCTGGTGAGCCGGCACAATCTGGAGTGGGTCGTCTTTCTCGACCCTCTGACCATGCAGGCAAAAGCATTTTTACCGCTGGATGGGTTCATCTAGCAGGCTCGTCCGCGGACAATTGGAGCGCAAATTTGTGAATGATGCTATGGGCTGTTTTCTCCTCGGGAGAAAAGTCCGTGTTCGCAAACTGCGCGCTGGACATTTCTGCCAGTTGGCCCCATCGTTTCTGGCTGGCCAAGGCAGTGCTCCAGGCCATCCACGCAATACCGTCAAAGGCCGATTGAAAAAATGGGGCGCTGGGCCGCTGGGTAAACCAGTCTCGACCAAGCTGCTCCAACTTGGCATAGTCCCTGTTGGCATATGCCTCCAGAATGCCCATGGCCCGCTGCAAGTCTTGCGGAATGTACGGGCATTTTTGCCACGATGGATTGATCCATGCGCCTACGAGCGCATCCCGGGGTAGAAAGCCGATGGTCTTTTTCGCAAGGTCACCCATGGCCCGTGACAAGGTGCGCAGCTCTCCCTCACTCCACTTCACAGAACATTGAGCACCAATTGCCCGCATCGCTATGACGGCTGGTGTCTGAGCCGCCGCGTCGCCGTTGATTTCTGCAATCAGGGCACGTGCGTTCGCGGTTGTCGCTTCAGGAAGAAAATACCGATCCCCGAGGGTCGGTGTTTTGGAAGGCAAGGGAGCGCTGACATTCAAGGCTTCCAGATGTGTCCTGAGGCTCATTTGCATTTCAAATGCCACCCCAGCCATGCTATTTTTGAATCGGGCTTTGGGCGCCTCAAGGCTCAGAACAGGATAGTAATCAGAGTTGGCAGGCGTCTGGTCGGAAAATTTCCCCAGTGCTTGAATCATTGGGGCATTGGCAACTTTCCGGAAGGCCAAATGGGCCTCTTGGGTGACGCCAACTCGGCTCAAATCTCCAACCAAATTGGAAGAAGGCGCTATTCGTTTCCAGTCCACATCGTTGATTTGCCCCTTGGGTTTTGCGACGATTATCAAGTCGGTCTGAGAGCCAAACCAGGCTGCATAGTCCTCGAATGCGGGTGTCAGAGAGTTCAGGATGGATGCAAGCAACGCATCATCGATTTCGTACAGCTGAATCCATTGCACGAAAAGTCCATCATCGTTCAAATACCGAGGGACAAATTTATAGAACTCCTGCGAAAAAAGAGATCCAACACCGCTGATCCATGGGTTTGAAGGCTCCGATATCAAAACATCGTACTTCTTGTTTTGCCCAGCAAAATAAGCCTTGGCATCATCGATAACAATATGAGAGCGCTTGTCCTGGTAGGCGCGCTCCACACGTGGTCCGAAAGCCTTGGCGCCTTCGACCATGGCCGGCTCTATTTCTATCGTGTCAACCTGTTCCACGCGGTTATCGCCAAGCACGGTATGGGTCGTCATGCCGGAGCCGAAACCGATGATGCCAACCTTTTTTGGTGCGTCGTGCAAGGACAATGGCACCCCCCCCAGCAGCACCATCGTTGGTTCGTCTGGCGTGGGAGGCCGGTCAGTCATCTGGACGGCTGCATCTGTCTTGCCATTGGTGGAAATGGATGCGGCGCCGCTTTGGGACAAAAGCACTGCCACGCTGGCTGTCTTCCCATCTCTGTAATAGGGGACCTGGTCACCTTTATTAATGCTTGCCTTCCCGTGCCGATACACCCCGGACGCAACGGTCATGGGATCAAAGGGGACCCGAATAGCTACCACCAGTGCACAAGCGGCTACCATCGCCGCCATGGCGAATTGAAGCTTGGAGCGATTGCCATCGGCATGCAAGCGCAGCAGGTAAAGGCCAATGGCGATATCCACGAGCGCAGCCACGCACAAGGCCAGTTTCAGGCCAAGATTGGGTATCAGCAAATGGATGGCGAGAAATACGCCGACGATGGATCCAAGTGTGTTCCAGGCATAGACGCGGCCAATGGCGCGTTCTCCAAATCCTTCTTTCAACAGTGCCACGGTGAACAGAGGCAAAGTCGTGCCAGCGAAAAAGGCTGCGGGCAGCATGATGGCCATGGAAACGGCTGCAGTGCCGAAGTTGAAAAGGGCGTACCCGCCATCGGTCTTTGACAATGCGCCCATCAGCCAGCCGACCCATGAAAATGCATTGGCATACACGAGCAAAGACGCAAGTGCTGCGGCGCCCATGAACACCTGCATCCATCCCACCAATCGCAATGGAGCATCCGTGCTGTCGGCTCGGTGCCGCACCCACAAACCGCCGAGCGCAATCCCCGCGATGAACGAGGCCAGCATGAGCTCGAACGCGTGCATGGTGCTGCCGACAGCCATGCTGAGCATCCGGATCCAGATGATTTCGTAAGCAAACGAGGCAGCCCCCGAAAGAGCGGTGCCCAGGAGGACCAAGCGCAGCAATGGGTTGCTGGCAACGCGCTGATCCAACTCGGAGACGGTAGAAGTTGCTGGAGCGGGTTCTGGCGCTCGGGCCAGCCACCAGGCCATACCGGCGACGGCAAGATTCAAGACGCCGGCTGCGGTCATGGCACCGGGCAGGCCGGCGAAGGGGATGAGTACGAAAACGGAAACCAGGGCGCCTGCGGCCGCGCCAATACTGTTGGTGAAATAGAGTCCACCCAGCATGTGACCTTGGCTGCTCGGAAAGCGCCGGATCAGACCTCCGCTCATCAAGGGAAAGGTCATGCCCAGCAAAATGGTCTGCGGCAGTATCAACAAGGCTGCCACAGCCCACCGTGCAAGGTTGATCGCCCAAGGCTCGCCAAGCGCCGGAATCAAGGTGTCGTAGCTGAAGGCGCTGACCCGCGTAAAAAGCCAGTGAAATGTAAGACCCAATAGCCCGATGACGCCCTCGATCACGGCGTATCCGCGTATCAGGTTGCGCCAGTGTTGCCCCGCAGATGCGATCCAGGCCGCCCCTGCAGCCATCCCCCCCATGAAGATGGCCAGCACCAAAGCTTGCGCATAGGCTGCATGTCCCAGAAAGAGCCCCAGATAGTGTGACCAAATGGACTGATAAATGAGACCTGCGAAACCAGACAGGACAAAAATGGCGAACAAGCAGAGTCGAGAATTACGGTGCGTGGGACTCATCAAGGGGGCTCCGGGGGGAAACAAGACGGAAATGTGCCACTATTACAAGCAAAAACCCCGCCTGCAGAAGCAATGAATGCCATTGCTGATCGTGATGATGGCAGTGGGATCGAGGCCGATGTAAGGCGGGAATGCTATTTGCTTGTGCATCAGCATGTTACGAGGCACGCAAATGATAAAACACCGGCGTTCAAAGGGCTTTACCCTGATAGAACTCATGATCGTGGTGGCGATCATCGGCATATTGGCTGCAGTTGCATTGCCGGCCTATCAGGTTTTCACGACCCGGGCACGGGTGACTGAGGGATTGTCGATTGCTGACACTGCCAAGCACGAAATCAGCGCCGGAGCTGCCGCTTCGCCCGACCTGGCAAGTGCCATTGCGACCTGGAACTCCCAAGCCAACAACAAGGGCGCGACAAGCAAGTATGTCACTAGCGTGCTGGCGACTGCGGCACCAGGGGCTTCCACGGATGGGGAAATCACGATTACCTTCAATGGCACTGCCGGCCCGATCAATGGGCGTACCCTGGTGCTGACTCCTTGGATACGAAGCGCGGCTGCTGCCACGGCTCTGGGTTCTTCCTATGCCGCCAACGTGACGGGCGCGATCGACTGGAGTTGCCAATCCGAAAGCAGTGCCATCTCAACGGCTCGTGCCATGGTGGGTACTTTGGGATCGTTGCCCGCCAAATTTGCTCCGCCCGACTGCCGCTGAAAAAGGATTCATTTCACGGCTTGTGGTGTCCGTCGCAAGCTATCCTTTTTGGAGACGCGGCGTTCGATACATGAGGGTCGGTTGATTCTGCAGTGCTTTCTACGGCCAGCTTCCTGACTTTCCCCCCTGCTTTCCCACCACCCGGACCCCCTCCACCACCATCCCCCGGTCCACCGCCTTGCACATGTCGTAAATGGTCAGCAAGGCAACCTGCACCGCCGTCAGCGCTTCCATCTCGACGCCTGTCGGCCCCACGGTTTCCACCGTGGCCGTGCAGGTTATCCCCGTCGCCCCCGGGTGCTGGACGCCAGCCACTTCAAACTCCACCGCCACCCTTGTCAGCGCCAGTGGATGGCACAGTGGAATCAGATCACTCGTCTTCTTCGCGGCCTGGATGCCGGCAATCCGTGCGATGCCCAGCACGTCGCCTTTCTTCGCGGTGCCGGCCTCGATGATGGCCAGCGTGGCTGGCTGCATCTCGATGCGGCCGGTGGCGATGGCGACGCGGTGGGTCGCGGGTTTGGCGCCCACGTCCACCATGTGGGCCTGGCCCTGGGCGTCGAAATGGGTAAGGGTTGGCGGGGTGGTGGGGTCGGGCTTGGACATGGGAAGCTGGTTGCTGGGGCGGCTATGGCGGGGGGGGGCTGGCAATTTCTTGGTAACCAGTTGAATCGCCGGGGAAACACTGGAGTGTCAGGGCATCATACGGTCCATGCGGAAAATCCCAAGCAGGGCGGCTCTCCCCGACATCAACCACTGGAGGCACACGCGCGCGGTGCTGGCACCGCTGGTGCTCGCCCTGGCCAGCGCGGCCGTTCTGGTTCTTCTTCCTGTGCGCCTGGCGCATGCGCAGCTGCCCACCCTGGGCGACGGCAGCGAGCTGACCACCAGCGGCGAGCGGCGCCTGGGCGACCGCATCATCCGCGAGCTGTACCGCGACCCCGATTACATCGACGATGCCGTGCTCTCCGAGTACGTCCAGGGTCTGTGGCTGCCGCTCATGGACGCCGCGCGCAAGCGCGGGGAGCTCTCGCCGGAGCTGGACGAGCGCTTTGCCTGGGAGATCCTGCTCGGGCGTGACCGCACGGTGAATGCCTTTGCTCTGCCGGGCGGCTACCTGGGCGTGCACCTGGGGCTCATCGGCGTGGTGACTTCGCGCGACGAGCTGGCATCGGTGCTGGCGCACGAGCTCAGCCACGTCACCCAGCGCCATATCTCGCGGCTGATCGCGCAGCAGAGCAAGCAGACGCCCCTGCTGCTGGGCGCCATGATCCTCGGGGCCCTGGCGGCGAGCAAGAACCCGGGTGCGGCGCAGGCCATGGTCGTGGGCGGCCAGGCGCTGGCCATGCAGAACCAGCTCAACTTTTCTCGCGACATGGAGCGCGAGGCCGACCGCATCGGCTATGGCCTCATGGAGCCCGCAGGCTTCGCACCGCAGGGTTTTGTCAGCATGTTCGACAAGCTGCAGCAGGCCAACCGCATCAACGACAACGGCAGCTGGCCCTACCTGCGCAGCCACCCGCTGACCACCCAGCGCATGGCCGACATGCAGTCGCGGCTGCCGCCCGGCAAGGCACAGCAGCCCGGCCCTGCCTCCACGCAGGAACATGCCATGGCCTCCGCGCGGGCGCGGGTGCTCTCCAACCCGGGGGTGGACACCTTGCGCCAGTGGATCGCCGAGCCGGGCAGTACCGGCTTTGCCAGCCAGAGCGGGTCGCGCAAGGCCGCCATCCTCTATGCGTCGGCCCTGGGCAGCAGCCAGTTGCGTGATGCCAAGGCGGCGCGCACGACCTGGGCGCTGCTGGAGGCGCAGGTGCGTGGCGACATGCCGGCCCAGCGGCTGGCGCAGCTGCTCAAGGCAGAAATCGAATTCGCCGCCGGCGAGGCCGACGCGGCGCTGGCCGCGCTGCCCGCCGGGGCCAGTGACCACCGGCCGGAGTTGCTGCTGCGCACCCGCGCGCTGCTCAAGGCCGGGCGCTCGGGCGAGGTGGTCGGTGCGCTGCAGACCTGGATCGCCAACCACCCGCGGGATGCCACCGTATGGCAATTGCTGGCCACGGTGTGGCAGGCCAACGGCCAGCCGCTGCGCGCTGTTCGCGCCGAGGCCGAAGCCCACGCCACGCGCTACGACTATGCCGCGGCGGTGGACCGTTTCAAGGCCGGGCAGGACCTGGCCCGGCGCAGCGGGGCATCGGCGGACCACTTCGAGGCGTCCATCATCGACACCCGGCTCAAGGCCGTGGAGTCACTTCTTCGTGAACAGACCGCCGAGCGCTGATTCGATCACCACGCCCAGCACCGAATAGATCAGCGAGCCGATCAGCGCGGCGGCAAAGCCCGTCACCTGGAAGCCGTCGAGCACGCTGGCGGCCGCCCAGAACATGAGCGCGTTGATGACAAAAAGGAACAGCCCGACCGTCACGATGGTCACGGGCAATGTCAGCACCACGAGGATGGGACGCAGGACCACATTGAACAGGCCGATCACGAAGGCCGCGATCAGCGCCGACGGAAAGCTCTGCACCACCACACCGCTGTAGACATAGGCCACGAACAGCAGCGATGCAGCGCTGAGCAGCCATTTCAGAAGAAGTCGGATCATGGCCACAGGATAGCATTGGCCTGTGGCAAAAGGCGGGGCACCGGCGGGCCGGCCCCCGTGCCTTGCAAGCGGTGTATTTACTCGGTGCCCAGCACCATCAGCAAGCCCACGCTGGCAAACAGGCTGCTCAGCGTGCCTGGCAGCGACCAGCGCCCGCCGGCCGGCACCGTGGCGCCGGTATCGGGGGCTGCCACATCCAGCTTGGGTCGGCGCGCATCCACCACCTGGGCCTTGGTGCTGCCCATGTCGGCCTGCAGCTTGTCCGTCAATTCCGGCAGCGGGCCCTTGGCCAGCACCGTGGTGACCTGGTCGGGGTGGACCCTGAGGCTGGGAACCACCTGGGCGAACAGCTTGTCGGCCCACTTGGCGCGCCAGTTCTCACGCGCGCTGTGGCTCACCCACTTGCTGATGCGATGGGTCATGCGTGGCGCGCACGCCACCAGCACCCAGTGCGTATTGCCTGCCGAACCACGCGCAAACAGGGGCGCGAGGATCTGCTGCGCATGGGCTGCGTCGTCCACGTACACGATGACTTTGTCCATTTGGGTAGCTCCCTTGTCAGTGGCTGCCAACGGGGCGCTCGGCGAGCGCCCCGCGGTCAGCCCACGGGGTCATTGAAAATCGCTCAACCGTGTTCCACGGGGGTCGCGGGGGCGCGGCGTGCCAGGATCATCTTGCCCAGCGCCAGCACCAGCAGGGCACCTGCCACGCTCGCACCATAGCGGATCACGTCGGTCTGCGGGATCTTGAGCATCCACTGCCACTTGTCAGGATTGGAGAACACCGGGTCGGTCACCAGCATGCCGCCGGCGATCCAGCCCAGCAGCATGCCACCCAGCGTGATGATGAACGGGAAGCGCTCCATCAGCTTGATGACCAGCTGGCTGCCCCAGACGATGATCGGGATCGAGATCAGAAGACCCAGCACCACCAGCAGGAACTGGTGCTCGCCCGCGTTCTGTGCGGCGCCAGCGATGGCGATCACGTTGTCCACGCTCATCACCAGGTCGGCCACGATGATGGTCTTGATGGCGGCCAGCAGCTTGTCGCTGCCTGCCACTTCGCCATGGCCGTCCTCATCGGGGGCCAGCAGCTTGACGCCGATCCACACCAGCAGGACCGCGCCCACGAACTTGAGGAAGGGCAGCGCCAGCAAGGTCATCGCAAAGGCGATCAGGATCACGCGCAGAACGATGGCGCCGGCCGTGCCCCAGATGATGCCCTTGGTACGCTGGGCGGGGGGCAGCTTGCGGCAGGCCAGGGCAATGACCACCGCATTGTCGCCACCCAGCAGGATGTCGATGATGATGATCTGTCCCAGCGCGAGCCAGAATTCGGGCGAAGCCAAAAAGTCCATAAATTCCTCAATATCAGTGGGCAAAAGGAGGGCTTAGCGCCAATGTAGCGCCAAGTCCACCTGGGGGATAGAGGGCCTGCGGTCGGAGGATCAAGGGCTCGCCCGCGTTGCGCGGGTGGTTCGAAAATCGGGAAGGCAGCCTTGATCAGCCCACAGAAGGGCCCATCAAAGGTCTTGCTCGATCCAGCGCCCTGTTTGCGCGCTGGACCCGGACTGCCGGAAGCGATGCTTCGTACTGACGACAGGCCGATGCCATGCGTGGGCAGTGCCCCTGCAGGGCGCGCTGTACATGCGTGGCGGGAGCTACTCCCCTTCGAAGCCGCAATTGGACCATCGCCCGGCCATGAACGCAAGCCCCGCGGAGCGCGCAGAGCGCCTATCCAAGGGATAACGAGCACATGCAGCGGTGCATTTCAACATGCCGTTTTTTGCCTTTGCGGTGTGACAAAACCGTGACTATCATGTGTTTCGCCATGCACCTGCGCCTTGCCCGCAGGCCGCATTCCCCTCCTGCTCTTCACTGGATCGAGGACCTGTACCCCATGACCATTTCCACCACCGGGCGCCGCTGGCAACTCGCCCTGCTCAGTGCCACTGCCGTGGCTGCACTGCTTGCTGCCTGCGGAGGCAGTGACGACACCCCCGTCGCCGAGCCCGTGGAGCAGTACGTACCGCCCGAGCCGCCCTCGGGCTACACGCCCAAGACCATCGCCTATGCCAACAAGGACATGGTCGCCGCGGCCAACCCGCTGGCCGTGCAGACCGGCACGGCCATCCTGGCCAAGGGCGGCAGTGCCATCGACGCGGCCATTGCCGTGCAGCTGGTGCTCAACCTGGTGGAGCCGCAATCCTCGGGCATTGGCGGCGGTGCCTTCATGCTGCATTTCGACAAAGGGGCCAACCGGCTGCTGGCCTATGACGGCCGCGAGACCGCGCCCCTGGCCGCCACGCCCAACCTGTTCATCGGCGCCGACGGCAACCCGCTGGCTTTCCTGACTGCCGTGGACGGTGGCCTGTCGGTCGGCACACCCGGTGTCTTGCGCATGCTCGAAGCCGCACACAAGGCGCACGGCAAACTGCCCTGGAAGGACCTGTTCGATCCCGCCATCAAGCTCAGCGAAGACGGCTTTGCGATCTCCGAGCGCATGAGCGTCTCCATCGCCGGCTCGGCCGCGCGCATCAAGGCCCAGGGCGAGCCCGGGGCCAGCTACTTCCTGCGGGCCGACGGCACGGCCAAGCCCACCGGCACCCTGCTCAAGAACCCCGAACTGGCTGCGACGCTGCGCACCATTGCCGCTGGCGGCGCGGATGCGTTCTACAAGGGGGCCATCGCGGCCGACATCGTGGCCAAGGTCACGGGCCACCCCACCAATCCCGGCAAGCTCGCGCTGGCCGACCTGAACAACTACACCGCCAAGGTGCGCGAGCCCGTGTGCGGCGTGTACCGCACCAAGTACCGTGTCTGCGGCATGCCGGCGCCGAGCTCGGGCGGCATCGCCGTGCTGCAGACCCTGGGCATGCTCGAAAGCTTCGACCTCGCGGCGATGAAGCCCAATACGCTCGACTCCGTGCACGTGGTCTCCGAGGCCTACCGCCTGGCCTATGCTGACCGCGCCCTGTATGTGGCCGACCCCGACTTCGTGGCCGTGCCCCAGGCCGGCCTGGTCAATGCCGACTACCTCAAGGGCCGTGCGCGCCTGATCGACATGCAGCGCAGCATTGGCACGCCGGTGGCCGGCACGCCACCCGGCGTGGTCGCCGCACGCGGGGCCGATAGCTCGCTGAACCTGCCCTCGACCACCCACCTGTCCATCGTCGATGCCTCGGGCAACGCCGTGTCGATGACCACCACCATCGAGAACGGCTTTGGCAGCCTGCAGATGGTGCGCGGCTTCCTCTTGAACAACCAGCTCACCGACTTCTCGTTCACCGCCACCGACGCGGCCGGCAAGGCCATCGCCAACAGCGTGCAGCCCGGCAAGCGGCCACGCAGCTCCATGGCGCCGACCATCATCTTCAACGCCGCCACCGGCGACTTCGAAGGGGCCATCGGCTCGCCCGGCGGCAGCGCCATCATCCAGTACACCGCCAAGAGCATCCTGGGCATGACCGACTGGGGGTTGAACGTGCAGCAGGCCATCAACCTGCCCAACTTCGGCGCGCAGACCAGTGCCACCACCTCGATCGAGAAGGGCTCGGTCATCGACACGGCCGCCATCCGCGACGGCCTCAGGGCGCGCGGCCATACCGTGGCGCAGACCGACACCTTCGCCAGCGGCCTGCACGGCGTGACGTTCAACGGCGTGCGCGCCAACGGCAGCGCCGGCCTGCTCTCGCGCAACCCCGCAGCGGGTACTTACGCCGGGGGCGCCGATCCGCGCCGTGAAGGCATCGCGCTGGGCAACAACTGAGTAACCCCCTTGCCCGCATGTCGGGCAATGCCGGTTATCCTCCGGGCCCCCGCCGGGCAGAAGCTGGCGGGGGCCATTTTTTCGCCATGCCCTCTTCCCGCATCCACATCACTGACATCGAGGCCGCCATCAACCACTGGCGCCAGCGCTTGCCCTCGCCCGATGGCTTCACCCTGGCGCCTGCCACCCGCGCCCTGGCCAAGGTGTATGCGCTGATGGTCTACCGGCACGCGGACGAGATCGATGAAGCGGATTTCCCCGAGGAGGCGCTGGCGGCCTGGCAGGGCTGGTACGAGACCACGCCCGACACCCCGTGCATCGCCATCTGCTCCACCAGCCAGGGCGACGACCAGTGCAAGGGCTGCGGTCGCAGTTTCGACGAAGTGCAGCACTGGCTCGCCTACACCCCTGCCGAGAAGCGCAGCGTGTGGCGCCGCATCACGCTCGAGCATTCGGCATGGCGCTTCAACCGCTATGCCGAGCGGGCCGCAGAAGGACCATCCGCCGGACCACTGCAGGTGCCGGTGGCACAAGCCTGAGGTCCAGGCCGCCGGGGCCACTGTACGCCGCGCGCCCAAACCGGTATGGTGGGGCCATGCTGCGACTGACCCAGGCCCCCAACATCGCGATTGCCACGCTCTGGGCCGACATCCTGTGCGAGGCCGGCATGACCGCCTCGGTGCAGCGGCAGTACCTGGGCGCTGCAGCGGGCCACCTGCCGCCTGACCAGTGCCTGCCCGAGATCTGGCTCGAATACGACGAGCACGCCAGCCGCGCGCGCACCCTGCTCGACGATTTGCAGAACATTCCGCAGCGCCATTGGGTGTGCCGTTGCGGTGAAACGGTGGAGGGGGGCTTCGAGCAGTGCTGGCACTGCGGGGCCCTCATGCCGCTGGATTGACCGGACCCATCACGGCCGTCGGGCAGCAGCGGTGCCTGCAGTTTTTCAGCTGCGCTGGAGGCTTACTTCCAGCGCACCGGCTCCACGACCACGCTGCCCAGGTTGCTGCTCAGGGTGAGTGCGTTCTCCTGCACCGTGGCCTGCAGCTGCATGCTGCGCTCGGCCAGGGCCGCCAGGGCCTGCGAGGCCTCGGTCGGGATGCGCCAGACCTGCAGCTTCTCCAGGCGCGAGAGCTTGGTCTCGATGCCCTTCCACCAGATCTCGGCCGCGTGGTTGAAGCAGTACACGACCACGCTGTCGGCCTTGCTGCAGGCCTTGGTCAGCGGCTTGTCCTCGGGCTGGCCGACCTCGATCCAGACGCGCTTCCTGCCCGTGAAGTCGGTCAGCGAGGCGTCCGGATCGTCCGGGTCCGACAGTCCCGCGCCAAAGGCCAGCGTGCCGTCGCCGTTGCAGACGTCGTTGAGGTCGTGCGCATGGATGGCCAGCGCCGCCAGGCGCACCATCATGCGCTCATCGGTCTCGCTCGGGTGCCGTGCCAGCGTCAGCGCGTGGTCCGCGTAGTAGCCGTGGTCGATGTCGGCGATCTGCAGATGCGCCTTGAAGATGGTGGATTTGATGGCCATGCGGTCTCACTGAACAACAATTGACCGCTGCCTTTGCCTGGGTGCAGGCAACAGAGGCCGTGAAAAAAGGAAATCACCATGCGCCACAGAGCGCAGGTGATTGGGGTCGCGAGCGTGCCGGGCCTGGGGCCGTGCACGCAGCACAGCGGGCCCGGGGCCGTGCACGCAGCACAGCGGGCCCGGGCGGGGCTCGGCAGAAAAAGCGACTATGCCCGGCGGGCCAATGCGGCGGCCTTGCCGGTGTAGCTGCCCGGTGTCATGGCCAGCAGCCGGTCCTTTTCCTCCTGCGGGATCTCCAGCGAACGGATCAGACCGTGCAGCGCCTCGGCCGTCACCGTCTTGCCACGCGTGACTTCCTTGAGCTTCTCGTAGGCGCCCTGCACGCCAAAGCGGCGCATCACCGTCTGGATGGGCTCGGCCAGCACTTCCCAGGCGGCATCCAGGTCCTCGGCCAGGGCTTCTTCGTTGAGTTCGAGCTTGTTCAGGCCGGTCAGCAGCGAGGCATAGGCCAGTGCTGCATAGCCCAGGGCCACGCCCATGTTGCGCAGCACCGTGCTGTCGGTCAGGTCCCGCTGCCAGCGGCTGATCGGCAGCTTCTCCGACAGATGGCGCAGCAGCGCATTGGCCAGGCCCAGATTGCCTTCGGCATTCTCGAAGTCGATGGGGTTGACCTTGTGCGGCATGGTGCTGGAGCCGATCTCGCCGGCCTTCAGGCGCTGCTTGAAATAGCCCAGGCTCACATAGCCCCAGATGTCGCGCGACAGGTCGACGAGGATGGTGTTGGCACGCGCCACGGCATCGAACAGCTCGGCCATGTAGTCGTGCGGCTCGATCTGGATGCTGTAGGGCTGGAAGGTCAGGCCCAGGCCCAGGGGCTCGGGCGTCTCGATGACCTTCTTGCTGAAGGTTTCCCAGTCGAAGTCGGGCCAGGCCGACATGTGGGCGTTGTAGTTGCCCACGGCGCCGTTCATCTTGCCCAGGATCTTCACCGCCGCGATGCGGTCGCAGGCGGCCTGCAGGCGCACCACCACGTTGGCCATTTCCTTGCCCACCGTGGTGGGGCTCGCGGTCTGGCCGTGCGTGCGGCTGAGCATGGGCACGTCGGCATAGGCATGCGCCATCTCGCGCAGCTTGAGCACCACGCGGTCCAGGCCCGGCAGCACGACCTGGTCGCGGCCCGAACGCAGCTGCAGTGCGTGGCTGGTGTTGTTGATGTCTTCGCTGGTGCAGGCAAAGTGCACGAACTCGGCGGCCTTCTCCAGCTCGGGGCGCGCCTCGAACTTGCTCTTGATCCAGTACTCCACGGCCTTCACGTCGTGGTTGGTGGTCTTCTCGATGTCCTTGATGGCGGCCGAATCGGCCTCCGAGAAGTTCTTCACCAGGCCCAGCAGGTAGGCGCGCGCGCCCGTGGTCAGCGGCTTGAATTCGGCAAAGCCTGCGTCCGACAGCGCGATGAACCACGCCACTTCCACCTGCACGCGCCGGTGCATGTAGCCGTGCTCGCTCATGATCGGGCGCAGCGCTGCGAGTTTGTTGGAATAGCGGCCGTCGAGCGGCGACAGGGCGGTGATGGTGGACAGGCTCATGGACCCGGATTGTAGGCGCCACGCGCGGGAAAACCCCGATCCGGGCCATTGGAGGGCCGTCCGGCCGGTGACATCGGCCTGCCTCGACGGGCTGGATGCAAGTGTTGCAAATCCGCACCAAATGTGCACACACGCCGGCCGTTGGCCCGTGTGCGGGCGCCGCTCGGACCGTTGTCACCCATTTGCGGGGGCATGCCGGGCCGGTCCCCCGGGCGCCAGCCGATAGAATCGGTCGCGTACCCGTACCGTTGTCACGCATCCCGCGCACTGGAAGAAATCTCGCCATGAAATTGATCGGAGCCTCCGCCAGCCCTTATGTACGCAAGGTGCGCGTCGTCATGGCCGAGAAGAAGCTCGACTACCAGTTTGTGCAGGAAAACGTCTGGGCCGACGACACGACGATTGCCACCTCCAATCCGCTGGGCAAGGTGCCCTGCCTGGTGATGGAAGGCGGCGAAGCCGTCTTCGACTCGCGCGTGATCGTCGAGTACCTGGACACGCTGTCGCCTGTGGGCAAGCTCATCCCCAGCCAGGGCCGCGAGCGCGCCGAGGTCAAGACCTGGGAAGCCCTGGCCGATGGGGTGGTGGACGCCGCCATCCTGGCACGCCTGGAAGCCACCTGGGCCCACCGCAAGGACGGCGAGCGCAGCCAGGCCTGGATCGACCGCCAGATGCGCAAGGTCAACGACAGCCTCAAGTCCATGAGCCAGGGCCTGGGCGACAAGCCCTACTGCAGCGGCATCCACCTGAGCCTGTCGGACATCGCCGTGGGCTGTGCCCTGGGCTGGCTCGAGTTCCGCTTTCCCGAGATCGCCTGGCGCAGCGAATACCCCAACCTGGGCAAGCTGCTGGACAAGCTCATGCTGCGCCCGAGCTTCGCGGACACCAAGCCCGCCTGATCGCACTGGCAGGGCCGGCCCTTGCCGTATGCTTGGCGCATATGGACGAAACGGTTCAAAACACCCCGCCTTCCGCCGGTGACAGCCGCCCGGCGCGGCAGCGCGCTGCGCGCGAGGCCGCGGCCACGCCCGGTGCCGAGCGCGTGCGCGTGAACGACCCCGACCGCACCATGGCCAACATCTTGCAGGTGGCCACGGCCGAGTTCGCGGACAAGGGCCTGGCCGGCGCGCGCATCGACGAGATCGCGGCGCTCACCAGCACCAGCAAGCGCATGATCTACTACTATTTTGGTAGCAAGGAAGGCTTGTACGTGCGGGTGCTCGAAGAAGCCTACCGCCGCATCCGGCAGATCGAATCGGACCTGCACCTGGAAGACCTGGCGCCCGAGCAGGCCCTGCGCACCCTGGTCGGCTTCACCTTCGATTACCAGCTGGCCAACCCCGACTTCATCCGCCTGGTGATGAACGAGAACATGCACCGGGGCGAGTACATCAGCCGCTCCACGACCATCCAGGAGCTCAACATCCCGGTCATCCATGCGGTGCACAAGGTCTACCAGCGCGGCGTGGCCGCCGGGGTCTTTCGCCCCGACGTGGACCCGGTCGATCTGCACATGTCGATCTCGGCGCTGTGCTTCTTCAACGTCTCCAACCGCCACACCTTCGGCGCCATCTTCAAGCGCACGCTCGATGCGCCCGCCGCCATGGCCGAGCGCCGCGCATCCATCGTCGAGATGATCGTGCGCTTCCTGCGGCCGTAGCAGGTACATCCCCCTGAGTCGCTTCGCGCCTTCCCCCTTCTCTCGAATGGCTGCGCCATTCGGGAAGGGGGACACCGCCAGCGCGGCGGGGCGGCCCTTGCGCGGCGGTCACTGGCCTGTGGAGGGCGTGCCCTTCCTTTAGACATTGGTTGATCGACCCGGGAGTTCTCTCTGCGGAGTCGGGGTACAGGGTTTGCACCTAGATTAAATACTAACCAGTTCGTACAAAATTCATCCACAACGAACGAAGACGGAGACACACCATGTTTGCACTGGCCGATCGCGTGCTGCGGGGATACACCCGTGTGCTGGACGTGCTCTCGGGCATCTGCCTGGCCATCATGGTTGTGCTGGTGTTCGGCAACGTGGTGTTGCGCTATACCTTCAACTCGGGCATCACCGTGTCCGAGGAGCTCTCGCGCTGGCTCTTCGTCTGGTTGACCTTCATGGGCGCCGTGGTGGCGCTGCGCGAGCACGGCCACCTGGGCATGGATGCCTTCGTCTCGCGCCTGCCCGTCGTGGGCAAAAAGACCTGCCTGGTGATCGCGCAGCTGGCCATGCTCTACGTCTCGTGGCTGCTGCTGGCCGGCAGCTGGGCGCAGGTGCTGATCAATTGGGAGACCGAGGCACCGGTGACGGGCGCCTCGGTCGGCATCTTCTACGCCAGCGGCGTGCTCATGGGCGCCTCGGCCATCGTGATCCTGCTGCGCGACCTGCTGCGCACCTTGCTCGTGCCGCTGGCCGAGCATGAACTGATCATGGTGCAGGAGAGCGAGGAGATGGCCGCCTTCGAGCGCAGCAACCCCGGCCTCCAACCCCCTTCCGACAAAGCGGACGGCGATGGCCCTGCGAAGCACTCCTGAGCGCCTCTTCCCGAGAAACACACCATGACCGTCGCGATCTTCATCGGTTCCCTGCTGCTGGCCATGGCCATCGGCATTCCCATCGCCTATGCGCTCTTGATCAGCGGCGTTGCGCTGATGTGGCACCTCGACCTGTTCGACGCGCAGATCCTGGCGCAGAACGTGATCAACGGGGCCGACAGCTTCCCCCTGCTGGCCGTTCCCTTCTTCATGCTGGCCGGCGAGATCATGAACGTGGGCGGCCTGTCCAAGCGCATCGTCAAGCTGGCGCTGGCGCTGGTCGGCCACATCCCCGGCGGGCTGGGCTACGTGGTCATCATGGCCGCGGTGATCCTCTCCGCGGTCTCTGGCTCGGCCGTGGCCGATGCCGCCGCGCTGACCTCGCTGCTGCTGCCCATGATGGTGGCTGCGGGCCACGCCAAGGAGCGCTCGGCCGGCCTCATCGCCTCGGCCGGCGTCATCGGGCCCATCATCCCGCCGTCCATCGGCTTCGTGATCTTCGGGGTGGCGGCCAACGTCTCCATCAGCAAGCTGTTCCTGGCGGGCATCTTCCCGGGGCTGCTGCTGGCGGTCGCCATGGCCGCGACCTGGTGGTGGCTGGGCCGCACCGAAAAGGTCACGCCGCCACCGCGCGCCACGCGGGCCGAGCTGGGCACCGCACTGCGCGAGGCGGGCTGGGCCCTGGGCCTGCCGGTCATCATCCTGGTGGGCCTGCGCATGGGCGTGTTCACGCCCACCGAGGCCGCCGTGGTGGCCGCGGTGTACGCCCTGCTCATCTCCATGGTGGTCTACCGCGAGCTCAGCTGGCGCGAGCTGGCCGGCATTTTCCAGGCCGCAGCGCGCACCAGCGCCGTGATCATGTTCCTGGTGGCCGCCGCCATGGTGTCGGCCTGGCTCATCACGGTGGCCGACCTGCCGAGCAAGGTGATCGGCATGCTCGAGCCCTTCATGGGCAACCCCACCCTGCTGTTGGTGGCCATCATGGTGCTGGTGATGGTGATCGGCACCGCCATGGACATGACGCCCACCATCCTGATCATGACGCCGGTGCTGATGCCGGTGGTCAAGGCCGCCGGCATCGACCCCGTCTACTTCGGCGTGCTGTTCATCATCAACAACTCCATCGGCCTCATCACCCCGCCCGTGGGCACCGTGCTCAACGTGGTGGCAGGTGTCGGGCGCATCTCCATGGGCCAGGTCACGCGCGGCGTCATGCCCTTCATGCTGGCGCAGTTCGCGGTGATGTTCCTGCTGGTGATGTTCCCCGCGCTCGTCACCGTACCGCTGCGCTGGCTCGGTGGCTGATCCGCCCGCCCGTTGCTGCCGCACCCCCTTTTTCTGCCCGTCCTAAAACCAAGGAGACATCCATGAAACTCTTGAAGACCCTGCTTGCCACGGCCCTGGTCGCCGCATCGCTGCTGCCTGGCGCCCACGCGCAGGAGCGCACCATCAAGTTCGCCTTCCAGAACCAGAAGGAGCACCCCCAGGCCCAGGGCGCGCAGAAGTTCGCCGACCTCGTGGCGGCCAAGACCAATGGCCGCATTGCGGTCAAGCTCTTCCCGGGCGGCACGCTGGGCGGTGACCTGCAGACCGTCTCGGCACTGCAGGGCGGCACGGTGGAGATGACGGTGCTCAACGCCGGCATCCTGTCGGCCCAGGCCAAGGAGTTCGGCATCTACGACTTCCCCTTCCTGTTCGCCTCGCCGCAGGAGGCCGATGCCGTGACCGATGGCCCCTTCGGCAAGAAGCTGCTCGACAAGCTGCAGGCCAAGAACCTCGTGGGCCTGGGTTACTGGGAGCTGGGCTTTCGCAACCTGACCAACAGCAAGAAGCCGATCACCAAGGCCGAGGACATCGCGGGGCTCAAGATCCGCGTGATCCAGTCGCCGATCTACATCGACATGTTCAACGCCCTGGGCGCCAACGCCGTGCCCATGCCCTTCCCCGAGCTTTATACCGCCATGGAGCAAAAGGCGGTGGACGGCCAGGAGAACCCGTTCTCGACCATCCTCTCGTCGAAATTTGCCGAAGTGCAAAAGCACCTCACGGTCACGCGCCACATGTACAACCCCCAGGCCGTCATCGTCTCCAAGAAGTTCTGGGACAGCCTGAACCCGGCCGACCAGAAGGCCGTGACCGAGGCCATGGCCGAAGCCACCACCTTCCAGCGCAGTGTCTCGCGCTCGCAGGCCGACGTGGCGCTGGAGGAACTCAAGAAGGCCGGCATGCAGGTCACCGAATTCTCGCCCGCCGAGGTCGACAAACTGCGCGCCAAGGTCAAGCCCGTGGTCGAAAAGCACAGCGACAAGGTCGGTGCCGACACGGTGCAAGAGGTCTACGCCACGCTGGCCAAGCTGCGCGGCGGCAAGTGATCCCGCAACCCGCATGGCCCTGGCGCTTTCCGCCCGGGCCATGCGGGACGGCCTGTATTCCCATGGACTCCCCGCTGCTTCTCGATTCCCCGCCCACCATGTCTTCCACAAGCCCCCGCAAGGTACTGATCGGGCTGATCGGTGCAGGCATCCAACAATCGCTGTCGCCCGCGCTGCACGAAGAGGAAGCGCGGCACCACGGCATGCGCCTGCACTACCAGCTGATCGACCTGGACCGCTCCGCCTCGTCGCCCGAGCAACTGCCGACCCTGCTGTCGGCCGCACGCATCATGGGCTATGCGGGCTGCAACGTGACCTATCCCTGCAAGCAGGCGGTGATCCCGCACCTCGACGACCTGTCCGAGGAGGCCCGGGCCATGGGCGCCGTGAACACCGTGGTGGTGCAGGGCGGCCGGCTGGTGGGGCACAACACCGACGGCTCCGGCTGGGCCTGGGGCTTCCAGCGCGCCCTGCCGCAGGCCGACCTGTCGCATGTGGTGCTGCTGGGCGCGGGCGGTGCCGGCGCCGCGATTGCGCATGCCGTGTTGCGGCTGGGGGCGCAGCGCCTCTCCATCGTCGACGCGCAGCCCGAGCGGGCCGCCCAGCTCGCAGCGGATGTGAATGCGCTCTATGGTGCGCGGGCCCAGTCCAGCGATATCGCCACCGCCATGGCGCAGGCCACGGGGCTGATCCATGCCACGCCCACAGGCATGGACAAGCTGCCCGGCCTGCCCCTGGACGTGGGCCTGCTGCGCCCGGCGCTGTGGGTCTCGGAGGTGGTGTACTTTCCGCTCGAAACCGCCCTGGTGCGTGCCGCGCGCGCGCTGGGCTGCCCGGTCTCGGACGGCGGCGGCATGGCCGTGGGCCAGGCCGTGGGCGCCTTCGAACTGTTCACGGGCGTGGTGCCTGACGCGGCACGCATGGACGCCCACTTCCGCCGGCTCGTGGCAGCCCGCTGATCTTCCTTCTTCTGGAGCGCATTCCATGAGCACACCGATGACGGCCGACCGTGAATCCCTGGGCACCCTGCCCAACCCCCTGGGCCTGCAGGGCGTGGAGTTCATCGAGTACGCCACGGCACGCCCCCAGGCGTTGGGCCAGGCGCTGGAGCGCATGGGATTCAAGCCCGTGGCGCGCCACCGTTCGCGCGAGGTGCTGCTGTACCGCCAGGGCGGCATGAACATCATCGTCAACGCCCACCAGGGCGAGGGCGCCGGCGCCAAACTCCCCGCCCCCGGCGATGCGCCGGTGCTGTCCGCCATCGCCTTCCGGGTGGGCAATGCCGCGGCCGCCTACCGCCGCGTGCTGGAGCTCGGCGCCTGGGCCGTGCACACCGAGGTCGAGGTCATGGAGCTCAACATCCCGGCCATCCACGGCGTGGGCACGAGCCGCATCTACTTCGTGGACCGGCACCGCGAGTTCTCGATCTACGACGTGGACTTCGTACCCATCCCCACGGTGGACCCGCGCCCGCCTGCGCAGCATGGCCTGCACCTGTTCGGCCTGGTGCAGTACATCGGCCTGGACCGGCTGGCCGACTGGACCGCCTTCTATGGCGAGCTGTTCGGCTTTGCCGAGCTGCCGCCCGAGCAGAACTTCGGCGTGCTGACGCAGGGGCGCATCCTCGCCAGCCCCTGCGGCACGCTGTACTGGCAGCTCATCGAGCCGTTGATCGACGCGCTCGATGCCGACCCGGGCGAGCTGCTGCAGCGCGTGGCCTTCGGCACCGGCGACGTGCTGGCGACGGTGGCGGCCCTGCGCGCGCAAGGGGTGGACTTCGTCGAATCGCCCACGGGCGTGCACAGCGAGGTGCGCGGAGCGCTGACACGCGCCGAGGCCGGCGGTGCCAGCTTCGAGCTGGTACTCGATCCCCGTTGAAGGAATTCACCACCATGCGCGCCCAGGCCATGCAACGCAACGTCGCCGATTTCGGCATGGACACCATCAGCCTCGCCGGTCCGCTGGAGGCCAAGCTCGCCGCCGTGAAGGCCGCCGGCTTCGGCCAGATCATGCTGGCCGCGCGCGACCTCGTCGGCCACCCAGAGGGCATCGATGCCGCCGTGCAGGCGGTGCGCAGCAGCGGCCTGCGTGTCACGGGTTTCCAGGTGCTGCGCGACTTCGAGGGGCTCTCGGGTCACCTGCACAGCTACAAGGTGGGCATTGCCCAGCAGATGATCCTCATGGCACGGGCGCTGGGCACCCGCGTGCTGCTGGCCTGCAGCTCCACTTCGCTGCACGCCACCAACGACCCCGATGCCATCGCCCGCGACCTGCGCAAGCTGGCCATGCTGGCACTGCCGCACGGCATCCGCATCGCGTTCGAGGGCCTGTCCTGGGGCCGGCACATCAACGAGGTGCACCAGGCCTGGGCCGCGGTGCAGCGGGCCGACTGCCCCAACCTGGGCCTGGCCATCGACTCCTACCACCAGTTCGCCACCAGCACGCCGCTCGAGGCGCTGGAAGGCGTCGACCCGGAGCGCATCTACCTAGTGCAGCTGTCGGACTTCATGTGGCAGGAAACGCGCACGGTGCAGGAGCGCATCGACACGGCGCGGCATTTCCGCGTCTTCCCGGGCGAGGGCGTGCACAGCCAGGCGCTGGTCGAGCTGGTGCGCACGCTCGACGGCATGGGCTACCGGGGTGACTACAGCTTCGAAGTCTTCAACGACGACTACCAGCAACTGCCCCTGCCCTATGTGGCCGGCCGGGCCTGGAACAGTGCCGTGTGGCTGGCCGAAGGGGTACTGCAGCGTGCCGTGCCCCTGCCAGGGCACCTGCGGCTGATGGGTCGCTAGCTGTTGGCGCGCTTCTTGAGCCAGCGCATGAGTCCACCCACCATGGGCAGCTTCTCGTACAGTTCCTCGGCTGCGTCCCAGTAGTCGCGGTGCAGCGTGACCAGGCCCTGGCCGTCGAACACCAGGTGCGAGGCGCCGCGCACGGTCTGCGTGGTGCCCTTGTGGAAGTTGCGGAAGGCAAACAGGAACTCCCAGGTCAGAAAGCATTGCTGCCCCTGCACCACGCGACCGGTGACCACGAAACGCGGCTGCTCCAGCGCCACGAACATGTGCTCGAAGATGTGCCGGATGGCGGGCAGGCCCTGCACCTCGTTGAACGGGTCCTTGAAGCGCGCATCGGCCGCATACAGGTGCCCCAGCGCCGCCACGTCGGCCGGGGCCAGGGTCTCGAAGAAGGCCACGACGCGGGTGACGGCTTCTTCGGTGGATAGCATGGTGTCTGGTGGCGGCATGGTGCTCAAAGTCCGGTGAACTTGCGGATCGCCGGAAAGTACCACCCATAGGGCAGCACGCGCAGCATTTTCATCACGCGCGTGAAGCGCTTGGGGAAATGGATGTCGAACGCGCCCTGCCCCCAGCCCTTGAGGATGGCCGTGGCCGCCTCTTCGGGTGTGATCAGCGCTGGCATGCGAAAGTCATTGCCCTCGGTGAGCGGCGTGGCCACGAAGCCGGGGTTGACCACGCTCACGCCCATGCCCAGGCCGTGCAGGTCCAGGTACAGCGCCTCGGCCAGGTTGATCAGTGCCGCCTTGGTCGGGCCGTAGGCCAGGCTCTTGGGAAGCCCGCGGAAGCCGGCAACGCTGCTGACCAGGCTCACATGCCCGGCGCGGCCCGACTTCGCGGCGGCCAGCATGTCCGGCAGCACGGCGGCCAGCAGGTGCAGCACGCCGGTGTAGTTCACCTGCTCGTGGCGCAGCATCACGGGCAGGTCGAACTCCGTGGCGCGCATGTGGTGGTAGGTGCCTGCGCAGTAGCACACCAGGTCCAGCGGACCGCCCGCCAGCACCTGGGCTGCGGCCGCCTTCACGGCGTCGGGCACGGCGGTGTCCAGCGGCAGGGCGATGCTGCCGGGGTGCTGCACGGCGAACGCATTGAGCGCCGCCTCGCTGCGGGCCGAGACGATGACCTGTGCGCCGCGCGCGTGCAGGGCCGATGCCGTGGCCCGGCCGATGCCGCTGGAGGCGCCCACCAGCCAGGCACGGCGGCCCTGCCAGTCGCGCAGGCGGGGGTTGAGGCTCATGGCAGTCGCTTGGTGAAGGACAGCGTGATCTCGCCCAGCCGCACGCCGAACTTGCGCATGGTGGCGCGGTTGAGCATCACGCGCTCGTCCATGAGGTACATCCAGTCGTCCAGGTCCACGTGGTAGACCGTGCCGTCCACGGGCAATGCCAGCGTGTAGTTCCAGCGGAAGGCGTTGCCGCGCACCTGGCCCACGGCTTGGCCGATCACGTCGCCGGCCGTGCCCGTGTAGCGGCCATCGGCCTCGCGCGTCAGGCGCCAGATGCGCCGCTCGGTGCTGCCGTCCGAATAGGTGAAGGCCTCGTCCAGCACGCCCTGGTTGCCGGTCCACTGGCAGTGCATGACCACGGTGAAGCGCTTGACGATCTTGCCGCTGCGGTCCTGGAACATGCCGTGCGCGTCGACCACGCCGTTGAAGTACTGCGCGAGGTCGAGCACCGGCTTCTCGGCCGCATAGTCGGCCACGTTCTGGCCGGCGCAGCCCGACAGCGCCAGGGGGGCGGCCACGGCCGCCGTCGAAAGAAGAAGCAAGCGTCGCTGCATCACGGTCTGCCTTGGAGGATGGGGTGGGCTGGGTGCGCGGGTTTGCGCAGGATCAGGAGGTACAGCGCCGCGGTGGCTGCGAGCTTGAGTGCGCAGGGCAGCACGGCATAGGCCAGGGTCAGGGTGTGCAGGCCTTCGGGGCTGCGCGTGCCGGGCGTGTAGCCCAGGGTGTCGAGCAGGGGCAGGACCAGGCCCGCAGCCAGCGCCAGGTTGAGCTTGGTGGCAAAGTTCCACCAGCCGAAGTAGGCGCCTTCGTGCTGGCCGCTGTCGCCTTCGGCCGCCACCACGCCGGCCAGCAGGGCGCCGGGCAGGGCCAGGTCCGTGCCCAGGGCCACGCCCGAGAGTGCGCACACCGAGAGAAAGGGCCCGCTGTCGCCCGCGCCGAGCGCCGCCGTCCAGCCGAACACCGCCACGGCCAGCAGCATGCCCGCCAGCCAGGTGCGGGCCAGCCCCCAGCGCGCCACGGCCCGCAGCCACAGCGGAATCGAGAGCGCGGCGCAGAGGAAATACGCAGCCAGGAACATCGGCTCCTGGCCCGGCGGGGCCTGCAGCCGGTCCTGGATGAAGAACAGCACCAGCGTGGCCGGTACGGCGCTGGCGATGCCATTGAGCACGAACACCGCGAGCAGGCGGCGAAAGGCGGGTCGCGTCCAGGGCCGCCACAGCTGCGCACGGTCGGTGGCGTGGGGCGCAACCGCAGCGGGCCGGGGGGCGCGCAGCCACGCCAGCCAGCCCAGCACCAGCGTGGCCGCGAAAACGCCCAGCATCACTGGCAGGCCCAGCAGCGCCGGCAGCACGGAGGCGAGCACCACGCCCACCAGGGCCGCGCCCTCGCGCCAGGCCACGATGCGGCTGCGTTGCAGCTCGTCGCCGCCCAGGCGTGCGCCCCAGGACTGGTGGGCAATGCCGAGCTGGCTGTAGGCCAGGTAGCTGACCAGCAGGCAGGCCAGGGCCCAGGCGGCGAGCGCACCCTGGCCCTGCACCCGGGGGAAGAACAGCGCGGTGAGCCCGACGGCCAGCACCACGGCGGACACGGCCCCCGTGGAGAGAACCGCCAGGGGCGAGCGCTCGAACAGCCGGTCGGCCCAGCGGCCGAGCAGCGGGTCCGAGACGGCGTCGAACAGCCGTGCGGCCAGCAGCACGCCGCCCAGCGTGGCCAGGGGCATGCCGAACTCGCGCGCATAGTGGTTGGGCAGCAGCACGTACAGCGGCAGCGCCACAAAGGCCAGCGGCAGCCCGAGCAGGCCATAGGCCAGCCCCTGGCGCCAGGGCAGCGCCGTGCCGGTGGTCATGGCGTTCCCGCGGCCGCAGGCGGCGCGATCAGCGCCTGGCGCAACTCAGGCTCCGACGTGCGGGGCGACAGCCAGATGCCGAAGAACAGGCGCGAGAACTCGGGGTCCTTGACCTCGCCCACCACCTGCCCGCCCATCTGGAACACGGCACCCGCCCCGGGCTGGTAGATGCCGGTGAGCTGGTCGCCGGCCTTCACGTCGGGCAGGGCGGCCTGCAGCGCCTGTTGCCAGCGCGTGGCCTGGGCGGGGGTGAAGCGGCCCACGCGGCGCATCTCCTGGATCGAGCGCCTGGCGATCGCTTCGGCCGTGAATTCGCGTTGGTAGGCCAGCTGGAGCACCAGCGGTTGGGCGGCGTAGTTGCTGGCGTCGAAGCCCGGGCTCACCCACAGCTGTGCGCTGTAGATTTCGAAGCCCAGAAAGCGCAGTGTGCCCTGGCCGGCCTGGCGCAGCCCGGCCAGCGGCTCTGCGCCTGGCGCCTGGGCCAGCGACACCCCGGGACACAGCAAGGCCAGGGACAGGGTGAGTGCGGTGGCATGCTTCATGGGCATGGCTCAGTCGCGCACCAGGGTGTACTGCACGAGGTTGATGTTGGCCATGGCAAAAGCCGCCTCGCAATAGGCCAGGTAGAACTCCCAGATGTGCAGGAAGCGCTGGTCGAAACCGAGCTGCAGGATCTGCGCTCGCTGGGCCAGGAAACGCTCGCGCCAGCGCCTGAGGGTCTCGGCATAGTCCTGGCCGAAAGCGAACTCGTCCACCACGCGCAGGCCGGCGGCCTCGGCCTCGCGGCGGAACTCGCGCGGGCAGGGCAGGCAGCCGCCCGGAAAGATGTACTGCTGGATGAAATCGGTGGAGCTGATGTAGCGCTCGAACAGGCCATCGTCGATCACGATGCTCTGGATGCAGGCCTTGCCGCCGGGCTTGAGCAGGCGCCGCACGGCCTGGAAGTAGGTCGGCCAGTACCCGCGGCCCACGGCCTCGATCATCTCGATGGAGCAGACCGCGTCGTAGGGGCCGTCAGCGATGTCGCGGTAGTCCTGCAGGCGCAGGTCCGCCCGGTCGGCGGTGCCACTCGCTTCCATGCGGCGTCGCGCGAAGTCGAGCTGTTCGGTGGAGAGCGTCACGCCGGTGAGCGAGGCACCGAACTCGGTGGTGGCCATCTCGGCCAGCGCGCCCCAGCCGCAGCCGATCTCCAGCACCCGGTCGCCCGCCTGCACGCCCGCCATGCGCAGGGCGCGGCGCACCTTGGCATGCTGGGCGGTGCGCATGTCGCCGCCGGCATCGCCCTCGAACCAGGCCGACGAGTAGTTCATCGTGTCGTCCAGCCACAGCGTATAGAACGCGTTGCCCAGGTCGTAGTGGGCGTGGATGTTCTTCTGGCTGTTGGCACGCGTGTTGCGGTTGAGCAGGTGCTTGATGCGGTACAGCAGCCGACCGGCCCACGAGCCGTAGATCACGCCCTCCACCTGCTGGCGGTTGGCGATGAAGACCCGCAGCAGATCCGTGAGGTTGGGCGTGGTCCAGTCGCCCGCGATGTAGCTCTCGGCAAAGCCGATGTCGCCGGACTTGAGCGCCGCCTTGCAGACATTCCAGTTCTTGAGTGTGATGGCCGCGGCGGGCCCATCACCCTGGTGGTCGCCGAAGTGCTGCAGCGTGCCATCGGGCAGCTGCACCGTGAGGCTGCCATGCTGCAAGCGCTGCATCAGGCGCAGGGCCGTGCGGGCGGCAGCGGGGGTGCCCCGTGGCAGGGTGGGTGCGAGGGTGGTGCTGTTCATGGCGGGCCGGATGGACAAGGGGTTTTCGGGGCGGTGCCGTGCCGGGGCTCAGCGGGTCACGATGGAGGCGGGTGCCTCGGGCTTGCGGTGAAAGCGCACCCGCTTGGCCCACAGCCGCAGGGCGTGCCAGTGGATGCGGGCGATCAGGGCCAGAGTCATCGCCGGGTAGCCCCAGAGGGCGTGGCGCAGGGTCTTGCGCGTGATGGGCGCCAGCGTGCCGCTCACGCTGGTCTGCAGCAGCGGGCCGAGGGCGTCGTCATGGTCGATGCGCACCACGGTGCGCTCCTGCCCGCCCTGCGCGGTGCGCAGGAAGCGAAAGCGGTAGCCGCCACTGATGTCGCAAAAGGGCGAAACATGGAACACCTTGCGCGCATGTAGCTCGGCGCCATAGCGCGGCGCATCCAGCAGGTAGCAGTGGCGCTCGCCGAAGGTGTTGTTGACCTCGACCACGATGGCGCGCAGGCTGCCGTCCGGACGGTGGCAGTACCAGAAGCTCACGGGCTTGAAGGTGTAGCCCAGCACGCGCGGGTAGCAGTGCAGCCAGACCTCGCCGGTGGCGTCCGCGATGCCCTCGGCGCGAAGCAGTTCGTCGACCCAGGCGAGCGCCCCGCCCTGCGCCGGGCCGCGGCCGTCGCCATGGTCCGTGTCGTGAAAGCTGATGACGCCGGGCCGGTTCACGGCCAGCAGGCCGGCCGGCTGCGCGCCCAGCGTGCGCAGCGGCAGCATGAGGAAGAAGGTGGGGTAGGCAAACGCATGCCGCGTGGGGCGCAACCGCGTGTGGCGCACTTGGCCAAAGCCCAGCAGCGGCTCGGCGCTGCGCGGAGCCGTTGTCATGCGGCCTCCGCCAGGAGCGCCGGCATGCGGGCCTGCAATTGCTCGGCCACGGCCAGGCCGG
Source organism: Acidovorax sp. GW821-FHT10A04 (assembly GCF_059415825.1). NCBI lineage: Bacteria > Pseudomonadati > Pseudomonadota > Betaproteobacteria > Burkholderiales > Comamonadaceae > Acidovorax > Acidovorax sp. GW821-FHT10A04. The sequence goes on along the minus strand of NZ_JBWKNZ010000002.1, from coordinate 193,344 downwards.
ACTTCAGCCCGTCCTCATGGAAGCCATAGCCCGTCCAGGCGCCGCAGAACCAGGTGCGCTCGCGCCCCTGGAGTTGCGCCACGCCCTTTTGCGCACGGATGGCCGCCAGGTCGAAGACCGGGTGGGCGTAGTCGTAGCGGCCGATCACCTGGCCGGGGTCGATCTCGGCCACCGGGTTGAGCGAGACCACGACCGGCTGCGTGAACGGCACGGGCTGCAGCTGGTTGATCAGGTAGTGTAGGCACACGCGGGCCGACTCGCGGCCGCGGTCCGGTGCGCGCTCGTAGTTCCAGGCGGCCCAGGCGGCGCGGCGCCCGGGCAGCACCGAGGTGTCGGTGTGCAGCACGGCATGGTTGGCCTGGTAGCGGATGGCGCCCAGCACGGCGCGCTCCTGCAGCGTGGGCTGGGCCAGCAGGGCCAGCGACTGGTCCGAATGCGTGGCCAGCACCACCTGGTCGAAGCGCTCGGTGTTGCCGGTGGTCACCACGCGCACGCCCGCAGCGTCGCGTTCGATGCGGCGCACGGGGGTGGCGAGGCGCTTGTCCTCGATGCCGGCCACGATCTTGTCCACATAGTGGCGCGCGCCGCCGGCCACCGTCCACCACTGGGGGCGGTTGCTGACCTGGATCAGTCCATGGTTGTGGCAAAAGCGCACCATGGTCGCCACGGGGAACTGCAGCATCTGGTCGGTCGGGCAGCTCCAGATGCAGCCCAGCATGGGCAGGAAGTACCAGTCGCGGAAGGCATCGCCGAAGCGGTGCTCCTTGAGGAAATCGCCCAGGGGCTGCATCAGCGCGGCATCGGCCTGGGCCTCGGCCAGGCTTGTGCACAGCCGGTTGAAGCGCAGCAGGTCGTAGAGCATGCCCAGGAAACGCGGGTTCAAGAGGTTGCCGCGCTGGGCGAACACGGTGGACAGGCTGGTGCCGCTCCACTCCAGCGTGCGCCCGCCGCCCAGCGCTTGCGGCACCTGGACGGAAAACGACATGTCCGACGGGGCGGTTTCCACGCCCAGTTCGGCCAGCAGGCGGATCAGGTTCGGGTAGGTGCGCTCGTTGAAGACCAGGAACCCGGTGTCCACCCCGCAGGCCACGTCCCCGGAGGGGCCGGGCAGGGTCACGTCCACGGTGTGGGTGTGGCCGCCGAAATGGCTGCCGGCTTCGTAGAGGGTGATGTCGGCCTGGTCGCGCAGCCGGTGCGCCACTGCCAGGCCGGAAATGCCGGAGCCGACGATGGCGATCTTCATGGCCGGCTCCCTCTGGCCGGCTGGCTGAATAAAAAAGTTGCGAAGCGTCCCGAAACGAATAAGAGAGGGAGGGAGGAGAAGCGCTCCAGGAGAACAGTCGGAACCCGTGGGACCGAAAGGCTTCGCAACGTTAAAACGGATGGACGCTCATCACGTCCTTGCGTTCGATAGAGTAAGGCCGTTCCGCAGAAGTTCCAGAGGTTCCTCCGCATTTTTTTGAAGAAATGTAAAGAAAACATTCGTGTTCACCGGGTTGGTGCGGTGGCCAGCTGTTGTTCGATGGCACGGACCAGGCTTTTGCTGTCCGGCGCCGTGAGGCTGGTGTAGCTGTCCACCAGCTTGCCGTCGCGGCCCAGCAGGTACTTGTGGAAGTTCCAGCGCGGTGGGCCGGACATCTGGGCCAGCTGGCGGAACAGCGGCGAGGCCTCGGCACCGGTCACCACGCTCTTGGCGAACATCGGGAATTTCACCCCGAAGGTGTTTTCGCAGAAATCCGCGATCTGCTGGTTGCTGCCGCTTTCCTGGGAGAAGTCGTTGCTGGGAAAGCCCAGCACCACCAGCCCCTTGTCCTTGTAGCGGGCATAGAGGTCTTCGAGGCCCTTGTACTGCCCCGTGAAGCCACAGAAGCTGGCCGTGTTGACCACCAGCACGACCCGGCCAGCGTACTGGCACAGCGATTGCGGTTTCTCGTCCTGCAGGCGCAGGTAGGTGTGTTGCAGTGTGGCCGGGCAGGACTCGGGGGACGCCGCGAGGGCTGACGACGGCGCCACGCCGAACCACAGAAGGGCTGCCACCGGGGCCAGGGTGCCAAGGCGCGAAAACTGGATCATGAGAGCACCTCCCGAGTTGTTGGTGGCCAATTTAACCAATGAATCATATTTTGTCCAGATAAGTTTTTATTTGTACTGATTGGTTTTTTTTGGCGGCGGCACTTGCAAGCGCCGGCAGCGCTGGCGTTGCCGTGTGTGGGGAAGTACGCAGCGAAAGCGCGGCTGGATGCGTGGACGCGGCCCCAGGGGGTGGAAACCCCTGTGGAACTGGCAAGGACAGGCCGGTGGGCCGTGCAGGCCCGGGGGAATCAGACCAGCGGCAGCAGCCGGTTGAGCGAGAGCTTGACGCGCACGTCCTTGTGCGCGACCACGCCGACGATCTTCCACTGGGGCTGGGCGGTGTCGCGGGGAATCAGCTCACCCGTGGGCATGCCCAGCCGGTTGGTGACCACAGCCACGCGCGGTGTGGTGCCCGTGCTGCCGCGGCGCAGCACCACGGCCACTTCCTGGCTGGCGAGCTTCACGAAGGCGCCCGGCGGGTAGATGCCCAGGGCCTTGACCAGGGCCGCTCCGGCCTCGTCGACCTTCTGCTCCTCGTCGTAGTAGCTGGCCTGCATGGCGGCGGTCACCGGCATGGGCGAGCGCGCTGCGCGCGGCGCCAGCCGGGCACCGAAGACGTCGGCGCGCTGGATCAGCCGGGCCATCTGCAGGCCGGGGCTCTTCTGGCCGAAGGCACCCGGGGTGCGGTGGTGGTGGTGGCGCACGGCCTCCAGCCACAGTTCGCTGTGCACGCCCAGTTCGCGGAGCAGCGCTTCGGAGCGGGCCGCGTGGTTCTCCACGGCGGTGATCTGGGTCGAGGTCAGGGGCTGGGCCTGCTGGGCCAACTGGTCCTGCAACTCGGTCATGGCGATGTTCATGGACAGGGCGGCCTGGCCCACGGTCTGCACCTGGGCCGCAGGCCAGCGCAGCATTTCCCTGGCCACCACCATGCACACGCAGGACACCAGCATGGCGTGGGTGCCGCTGTACATGCGTGTCTCCTGTGCCGACAGGTAGATCAGGGCCAGCAGCGTGGCATCGGGCGACTGCTCGCAGTTGCGCGCCAGTTCGGCATGCAGGGGCTGGAAGCGGTCCGGGAAATCAAGGGCGTGCGGGCTGCGCAGCAACTGGGTCGCGCGGTCCTGCAGGGCCGGCCAGTCCACCATGTAGGGCGGGGCATCGCGCTCGCGCGAGGCCGCATGGGCGCCTGCCGTCAGCTTGACGGAGGCCAGCTCCCCGAGGTTGGTTTCCTGCCTCAGCATGCGTTGCAGCTGGGCCACGTAGGCGCGGTAGCTCTCGCCGGACTCTTCCACGTCCACGCACAGCTGGCGACCCCGGCTGAGCATGGCGCCCAACTCGTCCCGGGTGTGCACCACGAAGCCTTTTTGGGCCAGCAGCGTCCCATCGGCACCCCGCAAGGCGAATGGCAGCGGGTGGCCGAGCTGGATCGATCCGACGTTGATGGTGACGAGGTTCATAGCGGTAGGCCATTATCTCGCCGCCCCGGGGCGTGTTAAAGGGCGCAAACCCGGGTGGTTTGCGCCCTTTTGCGCGGATGACGGGATGTGTTGCCGTCAGGGGATCGCGGGTGCCTGCTCCGGCCTGGAGGTCGGTGCCCGCGGCGGCAGGCCGCGCAGGCGCCGCAGCATGCGGCCGAACCACTGGCCCACGTCGTCCACCCCCGTGAACACGGCCGGGATCACCAGCAGGCTCAGGAAGGTCGAGGTGATCAACCCGCCGATCACCGCCACCGCCATCGGCGAGCGGAAGCTGGCGTCCGCCGCGCCGAAGCCCACGGCGATCGGAAGCATGCCCGCACCCATGGCCAGCGTCGTCATGATGATCGGCCGGGCGCGCTTGTGGCAGGCGTCGATCAGCGCCTCGAAACGCGTCATGCCATGCTCGCGCCGTGCCAGGATCGCGTACTCCACCAGCAGGATGGAGTTCTTCGTCGCAATGCCCATGAGCATGATGAGCCCGATCAGCGAGGGCATGGAGAAGCTCTTTTGCGCGATCAGCAGGCCCACGAAGGCGCCGCCCAGCGACAGCGGCAGCGCCGCCAGGATGGTCACCGGGTGCAGGAAGTCCTTGAACAGCAGCACCAGCACGATGTAGATGCACAGCACGCCGGTGAGCATGGCCAGGCCGAAGCTGGCGAACAGCTCGCCCATCACCTCGGCGTCACCGATGGTGATCTGGCGCACGCCGGGCGGCAGGTTCTTGATGGACGGCAGCGCATCCACGGCCTTGGTCACGTCGCCCAGAGGCAGGCCCGAGAGCTCGATCTCGAAGTTCACGTTGCGCGAGCGGTCGTAGCGGTCCACCACGGCCGGGCCGCCGCTGAACTCCAGCGTGGCCACCTGGCCCAGCATCACCGGGCCCTTGGAGCCGGGCACGGCCAGGCGTTCGAGCAGCGACAGGTCCTTGCGCGCATCGTCCTGCAGCTTGACCACGATGGGCACCTGGCGCGAGGCCAGGTTGAGCTTGGGCAGCGACACGTCGTAGTCGCCCACGGTGGCGATGCGCAGGGTCTCGGCAATGGCGCTGCTGGTCACGCCCAGGTCGGCGGCGCGCGCGAAGTCGGGGCGCACCGCGATCTCCGAGCGGATCAGGCTGGCGGTGGAGGACACGCTGCCCAGGCCGGGGATGGTGCGCAGGTCCTTCTCGACGGCGAGAGAGGCTGTCTGCAGTGCCTGCGGGTCGTCGCCCGTGAGCACCAGCACGTACTTTTCGCCCGAGCCGCCCAGGCCGACCTTGCTGCGCACGCCGGGCAGGCTCTCCAGCGCGGCGCGGATCTGGTTCTCGATGCCCTGCTTGCGCGGCCGGTCGCCGCGGTCGGCCAGCAGGATGGTGAGCGTGGCCTTGCGCGTCTCGGCATTGGCGCTGCCCATGAAGGGGTCGGAGCCCGCGGAGCCGCCGCCGATGGTGGTGTAGACGCTCTTGACGTGGTTCACAGCGGCCACGCGCTGGCGCGCGTCCTCGGCCACCACGCGGGTCTGGGCCAGCGTGGCACCGGGCGGCAGCTCCAGGTAGACCTGGGTCTGGGAGTTGTCGTCCGGCGGGATGAAGCCCGTGGGCAGGAGCGGGATCAGCGCCAGCGAGCCGATGAAGAAGGCTCCCGTGGCGATGAAGGTGATCCAGCGGTGCCGGATGCACCAGGCCGCCCAGCGCAGGTACCAGCCCATCCAGCGCGGGTCCTTGTGCTCGCCGACGATGGGCTTGAGGATATAGGCCGCCATCATCGGGGTCAGCACGCGCGCCACGACCAGGCTGGCGAACACCGCCAGCGCCGCGGTCCAGCCGAACTGCTTGAAGAACTTGCCGGCGATGCCGCTCATGAAGGCCGTGGGCAGGAACACCGCGATCAGCGTGAACGTGGTGGCCACCACGGCCAGGCCGATCTCGTCGGCCGCCTCCATGGCCGCCTGGTAGGGCGTCTTGCCCATGCGCAGGTGGCGCACGATGTTCTCCACCTCCACGATGGCATCGTCCACCAGGATGCCGACCACCAGCGACAGCGCGAGCAGCGTGATCACGTTGATCGAAAAGCCCAGCAGGTACATGCCGATGAAGGCCGGGATCACCGACAGCGGCAGCGCCACGGCCGAGACGAAGGTCGCGCGCCAGTCGCGCAGGAACAGCCACACCACCAGCACCGCCAGCAGCGCGCCTTCGTAGAGCAGGTGCATGGAACCGTCGTATTCCTCCTGCACCGGCGCCACGAAGTTGAAGGCCTCGGTGATCTCCAGGTCGGGGTGTTGGGCGCGCATCTCGGCCAGGGCCGCCTGCACCGCGGCGCCCACTTCGACCTCGCTCGCGCCCTTGCTGCGGGCCACCTCGAAGCCCACCACGGGCTTGCCATTGAGCAGGGCCATGGCGCGCGGATCGGCAAAGGTGTCGGAGACGGTGGCCACCTGGTCCAGGCGCACGTGGCGGCCGTCGGACAGCGACAGCGTGAGGCCCGCGAGCTCCTGCGCCGACTGCACGGTGGCCAGGGTGCGCACGGGCTGCTCGCTGCCGCCCAGGTCGGTGCGGCCGCCCGCGCTCTCGGTCTGCACCAGGCGCAGCTGGCGCGAAACGTCGGCCGCCGTGGCGCCCAGCGCCTGCAGCTTCATGGGATCGAGCGCCACGTGCACCTGGCGGTCCACGCCGCCCACGCGGTTCACCGCGCCCACGCCGCGCACGGCCAGCAGCTTCTTGGCGATGTCGTTGTCCACGAACCAGGACAGGGCCTCGTCGTCCATGCGGCGCGAGGCGATGGTGAAGGCCAGCACCGGCTGGGCCGCCAGGTCCATCTTGGTCACGATGGGGTCGCGCACGTCACCGGGCAGGTCGCCGCGCACGCGTGCCACGGCCGAGCGCACGTCATCGAGCGCCTCCTGCGTGGGCTTTTCCAGACGGAACTCGGCCGTGATGGTGGCGCCGCCGTCCTGTACCTTGGTGTAGATGTGCTTCAGGCCCTGCAGCGTGGCGATCGAGCTCTCGACCTTGCGTGCCACATCGTTCTCGAGCTGCGCGGGCGAGGCGCCGGGCAGCGACACGGTCACCGAGATGGTGGGCAGGTCGATGTCGGGGAAGTTCTGCACCTTCATGCCGTTGAACGACAGCAGGCCGCCGAAGGTCAGCAGCACGAACAGCATCAGCGCCGGTATGGGGTTCTTGATCGACCAGGTAGATACATTCATGGTGAATGCTCCTTGCTCTTCTTACTTGGTGGCCGAAGCCGGGGCGGCCGCGGTGGGCACGGTCGCCGTGCCCTGCACCCCGACGGGCGCGGTGTTGGACACGCGCACCAGATCGCCGTCGTTGAGGAAGCCGGCGCCGCGCACGGCGATGGCGGTCGTTGCCTCCAGGCCCGAGAGCACCTCCACCCGGTCAGCCACGCGCCGGCCAGTCTGGATCTTGCGCTGCTGCACGCGCTGGTCGCCGCCCAGGGCGAACACATAGGAGAAGCCATCGCGCACCACCAGGGCTTCCTGCGGCACGGTCAGGGCCTCGCTGCTGCCGAGCGCGAACTCGCCGCGTGCGAACATGCCGGGCAGGATGGCGCTGAGCGTGGCCTTGGGGTCGATGGGCGTGTCGGTGGCGGACGACGGCAGGTCCACATAGACCAGGGCGTTGCGCGTCTGCGGGTCCACCGTCGGGCCGACCATGCGCACCGTGCCCTGCACCGTGGTGCCGCTGGCGGCCGTCACGCTGACCTTGGAGCCGGGCTGGATGCGTGCCAGCTCGGTCGAGGTGACTTCGGCGCGCCATTCGAGCCGGCCCTTGCGCACCATGCGGAACAGCTCGGTGCCGGCGCCCACGACCGCGCCCACGGTGGCGCTGCGGGCCGAGATGATGCCGCTGTCGGGCGCCACCACCTGGGTGTATTTGAGGCGCAGCTGCTGGGCGTTGAGCTGGGCCTGGGCCGCCTCGACGCGCGCCTGGGCGGTCTTCTCGGCCGTGGTGTACTGCTGGATCTGCTGCTGGCTCAAGGCGCCCGAGGCCTGCAGCGAACGCGCGCGCTCGGCATTGGCGGCGGCCTCGGCGGCCGTGGCCTGGGCTTCGAGCACGCTGGCGCGGCCCTGGGCCACCTCGGCCTGCGTGGTCTCGGCCGAGAAGGTGGCCAGCACCTGGCCGCGCTTGACCACGTCGCCCACGTTGACGCGCACGTCGGTCAGGCGCAGGCCATTGCTTTCGGCGCCGATGATGGCCTCCTGCCAGGCGGCGACGTTGCCGTTGGCGGCCAGGCGCAGGGGCACGGCGGTGCGCTGCGGCTGTGCGGTCGTGACCGTGAGCGCCGGGCGCGGCTGGTTGGCCTTTGGCTCGTCGGCAGCGCGCGAGGCGCCCGAGAACACCAGGGCGCCGGTGGCAGCCAGGACGCAGGCGGCAACGACGGCCAGCGTGGAAGCGGAGAGTTTGAACTGGTTCATGAAAGGGGTCCGTTCATCCGGAAGGTGTCAGGAAAAATGGGGGGTGCCGGGCTCAGCGGGTGCCGGCCTGGGCGGTCTCGGCCAGGCCGGGGGCCGTGGTGTCCCAGCCGCCGCCGGCTGCGCGGTACAGCGCGATCCAGGCAGACTGGCGCTCGTGCTGCAGGGCCAGCAGCGCGTTCTGCGCGGCCAGCGCCGTGCGGCGTGCGTCCTCCAGCTCCACCAGGCTGGCCAGGCCGCCGCGCCAGCGCGCGTCGGTGGCATCGAACGAGATGCGGTAGCCATCGGCCGCGGCGCGGGCGCTGGCATTGCGCTCGGCCGTGCTCTGCAGCCGCACCAGGGCCTGCTCCACCTCGCTCACGGCCTGGCGGATGCGGGCGCGGTACAGCGCCACCGACTCGTCGTAGCGCGCGCGGGCCGCATCGACCTGCGCCGCGCGGCGCCCGCCGTCGAACAGCGGCAGGCTCAGGGTCAGCGGGCCCAGCGTCCAGGCGTCCACGTCGAGGGTGGTGCCGCCGGCGCGGCTCCAGGCCTTGCCGATGTTGCCGCTGAGCGACAGGCGGGGATAGCGCTGTGCCTGGGCGTTGCCCACCTCGGCACTGGCGGCTGCGACCTCGCGCTCGGCGTTGTAGACGTCGGGGCGCTGGGAGATCACCTGCGCGGGCAGGGCGGCAATGGCGAACAGGCTGTCGGGTGCGGGCGTGATCGGCATTGCCGTGATCAGCTGGCGCAGCGCGGCCTCCTCCTGGCCGGTCAAGGCCACCAGGGTCTTGAACTCCACGTCGCACTGCATGCGCTGCTGCGAGGCGCGCGCCGCGGCCTCGGCGGCGCTGGCGCGCGCCAGCGCGGCGGTGGCCGGGGCCGTGAAGCCGGCGCGTTCGCTCAGGTCCGACAGGCGCGAGGTCTCGCCGCGCGAGCGCGCATCGCGCTCGGCCACGTCCAGCTGCTGCAGGCAGGTGCGCAGGCTGCTGGTCTGCAGCGCCACCTCGGCTGCCACGCTCACGCGCGCTTCGTGCCACAGGGCCTGGGCGCCGGCCAGGCGTTCGCTGGCCGCGTCGCGCGTGGCGGCATTGGCGCCGAACAGGTCCACTTCCCAGGCTGCCTGCAGGCCCGCCTGGCTGGTGGTGGCCAGGCCGCCGACCTGCGCGTTGGCGCCACGGCTGGTGGTCGCCTGGGCGTCGAGCGTGGGCTTCAGGGCGGCGCCCGCCGTGGTTTGCGTGGCGCGGGCCTGCAGCAGGCGCGATCGGGCCTGGGCCAGGCTCGGGCTGATGCCCTGCGCGGCCTCGATCAGCGGCACCAGCGCGGGGTCGTTCCACTGGCGCCACCACTGCGCCAGGTCGGCCATCTGCCCGCCATGCGGCAGCGGCGCGACCCAGCCCGCAGGCGCCTGCACCGGGATCGCCTGCGGCGGTCGCGCGGTGCTGCAGGCGCCCAGCAGCAGCACGCCGCAGACGCCCAGGGTTCGAACAAACAATGTCATTCCTCTTCCTCCTTGTTGTTGTGCCTGCGCCGTTCGCGCAGTGTCTGGCGGCGTGCCACTTCGCCCTGGATCATGGACATGGCATAGCCGGTCAGGCGTTCGGCCCAGGCGTCCGCGGTGGCGGGGCCTGCGAGTTGGGGGGCAATGGCGGCAATCGCGTCGCGCTGGGTCCACAGCAGCATGACCAGGCCGCCGATCGAGAACGCCAGGCGGTGCATGTCGTCGTCGATGTCGGGCACGCCCATGTGCTCGCACAGCAGGCGTGCCAGCGCCATGTGCGGGGCCTTGCATTCGCGCTCGATCAGCTCGGGCCAGACATGGGTGGGTTCGAGCAGCTCGCGCACATGCAGGCGCGTGGCCTGGCGGACCAGATCGTCGTGCTTGAGCGGCTCCAGCAGCCCTGTGAAGTAGGCCTGCAGGGCCTGTTGCAGGCTGAGCCCGGGGGCGGCAAACACCTCGATGAGGTCGCTGCCGCTGCCAAAAGGCTCATAGAAGGTGGCGGTGTACAGCTGGGCCTTGTCGCCGAAATGGTAGCCGATGGCGGCCACGTTGGTGCCTGCCGCGACGGCGATGGCGCGCACCGAGGTGCGGGCAAAGCCACTTTCGGAAAACAGCCGCAGCGCGGCCTGCAGCAGGCGTGCGCGCGTGTCGTCGCCATCGCTGCGCGCGGCACGGGCGGGGCGCGCGGCGCGCTTGGCAGCGGGCTCAGAAATGGGCGGGGCAGAATGCATGGCGGTGGATTAAACCACCATAATTCAAACAAGTGTTTAAATTAGCGTGACATTCGGCAACAGGCCGCCGCGGGCCTGGGTGGGCCCGGCTCAGTCGCCGCTGCCGAACACCGCCGCCCAGAGGGCCAGCACGGCGTCGCGCTCGGCCTGCAGGGCCGGGGGCGTGACCTGGGTCGGGGCCTCGTCCAGGCGCGCCCGGTGCTGCACGCGGCGCAGCTCGCGGTAGGCGTCGGCGGCGGCCTGGCCTACGCCGGCCGGCAGCAGGCCGACCTGCTCGGCGCGCTGCAGCAGGGCGATGTTGCCCACGTTGGCCACCAGTTCGGGGTGCGCCGCCGATTGCGAGAGCACCAGGTACTGCACGGCAAATTCCGCGTCCACCATGCCGCCCACGCTGTGCTTGACATCGAATTGCCCGTCGCGCGTGGGGTGGGCCTGGCGCACCTTTTCGCGCATGGCCACGATCTCATCGCGCAGGGCCACCGGGTCGCGGGCCGAGGTGATCACGGCCGTGCGCACGGCGTCGAAGCGGGCTTCCAGTGCGGGGCTGCCCATCACGAAGCGCGCGCGCGTCATGGCCTGGTGCTCCCAGGTCCAGGCGGTGTTGCTGCCGCGGCGTTCCTGGTAGTTGGCATAGGCCTCGAAGCGCGTGACCAGCAGGCCCGAGCTGCCATTGGGGCGCAGCGCGGTGTCGATCTCGTAGAGGTCGCCCTCGCCGGTCTTCACCGTGAGCCAGTTGATCAGCTTGCGCACGAAGGCGGCATACACCTCGGGGGCGCGCTCGTCGTCGTCGTCGAAGACGAACACGATGTCCAGGTCGCTGCCGTAGCCTAGCTCCTTGCCGCCGAGCTTGCCGTAGCCGATCACCGCGAACTGCGGCACGTCGCGGTGGCGCGTCTTGAGGCGGCTCCAGCACCACTGGGCCGTCACGCGCAGCACGCTGTCGGCCAGGGCGCTCAGGTCGTCGGCCACCTGTTCGACCGTGATGCGGTGCTCCACGTCGCGTGCCAGCGTGCGGAAGGTCTCGGCATGCTGGGCGCGGCGCAGCAGGTTCAGGAGGGTCTCGTCGTCGTCTTCCCCGGTGGAGGTGATCGAGGCCAGGCGCATGGCCAGTTCGCGCTCGAAATCGGCCACCGAGAAGCGCTCGGCCAGCAGGGCGTCGCCCACCAGCTCGTCGATCACGCCGGGGTGCTGCAACAGGTAGCGCGCGGGCCAGCGGGCCGCACCCAGCAGGTGCAGCATCTGCTCGTGCACCGAGGGGCGTTCCAGCAGCAGCGCCAGGTAGCTGTCGCGGCGCAGCAGGGGCTCGAGCCAGTTGGCCATGCGCACGGCGGCCTCTTCGGTCACCCGGCCTTCGTTGAGCCACTGGGCGGTGCGCTGCACCAGGCGGAACAGGCGCGCGCGTGTCTCATCGCGCAGGCCCTGCACGCGCGGATGGCTGCGCCACTCGGCCACGCGCTCGCGGAAACCGGGGGGCAGCTGTTCCAGCAGCGCCTCCAGCTCGGGTGGCGGGGGCGCGGCCGCGCGCGGGCCGCCGCAGCCGCCCTTGCTGCACTGCTTCTTGCCGTTGCCGCCCAGCAGGGTGTCGAACTCCTGGGCCACCAGTTCGCGGTGGGCGTCGAGTTCGTGCAGGAAGGCGCAGCAGTCGGGGTAGCCCATGGTGCGGGCGATCCAGGCCAGGTCGTCGTCGCGCGTGGGCAGCACATGGGTCTGCTGGTCATCGAGGTACTGGATGCGGTGCTCCACCCGGCGCAGGAAGACATAGGCGCGCGCCAGGGCGTCGGCCGTCTCCTGCGGCATCAGGCCGGCCTGGGCCAGGCGCTGCAGGGCATCGAGCGTGGGGCGCCGGCGCAGCTCGGGGAACTGGCCGCCGCGCACCACCTGCAGCAGCTGCACGGTGAATTCGATCTCGCGGATGCCCCCGCGCGAGAGCTTGACGTCATTGGCGCGCTCGGGGTGGCCCGCGCTGCGCTTGGCCGCATGGTCGCGGATCTGGCTGTGCAGCAGGCGCAGCGCATCGAACACGCTGTAGTCCAGGTAGCGGCGAAAGACGAAGGGCAGCACCACGCCGCGCAGCGCCTGCACCTCGGTGCTGGCAATGCACTCGCGCGGTGCCACCACCCGGCTCTTGAGCCAGGCAAAGCGTTCCCATTCACGGCCCTGTACCTGCAGGTACTCCTCGAGCGCCGCCAGCGAGACGGCCGCCGGACCCGAGTTGCCGTTGGGCCTGAGGGCCAGGTCGACGCGGAACACGAAGCCATGCTCGGTGGTGTCGCCGACCAGGCTGTAGATGGCCTTGACCGCGCGCGCGAAATACTCGTGGTTCGAGATCTTGCCCCGGCCGTCCGGCGTGCCGGCGGTCTCGCCATCGTGCTCGTAGACGTAGATCAGGTCGATGTCGCTCGATACGTTGAGCTCGCGCGCGCCGAGCTTGCCCATGCCGATGATCCACAGCTGCACGGCCTGGCCTTCGGGGCCCTGGGGGGCGCCGTGGCGCGCGTCGAGCTCCTGGCGCGCATGCCGGCAGGCGCGGTCCAGGGCCAGTTCGGCCAGCTCGGTGACGGCACAGGTGATGTCGGACAGCGGCGCCTGCCCATCGCAGTCGAGCTGGATCAGGCGTTCCATGACCAGCTGGCGCAGCACGCGCAGGGCGGTGCCGGTGTCGTTGCCGCGTGCCAGCAGGGCATCGCAGACGGTATCCATTGCGGCGCGCCGGGGTGCCCCGGCCGGCAGCAGGGTCAAATCGCCGGCGTAACGCCGGTGCAGGCGCTGCAGGAAGCGGGAATGCCCCGCCAGCGGCTCGCCGTCCTTGAAGGGGTCGTTACAGGACATGGGCATGGTGGCGCACAGGGGTGGGGCAGGAGGTGCCGCAGCCGGCTGCAAGCACGGGGCCATGGCCCGCTGCAAGCAAAAGGACACTGGTTCTCATTGAACCCACAAGGAAACCGCGGGTCATAATTCCTGCCACATTCAATCCCACCATGATCGATCCCACCCCGCACCCCTCACGCCTGCTCAAGACAGTGGCAGGCTTTGCGCGGTGGTCACTGGGGTTGCTGCTTGCCTTCTGGCTGCTGCTGACCATCGCCTGGGGGGCCCTTCATGGCTGGATTGTGCCGCGAATCGGCGAGTTCCGCCCGCAGCTCGAAGCCCATGCCGCACGCGCCCTAGGGGTTCCCGTGCGCATCGGCGCCCTGAGCGCCCGCTCCGAGGGGCTGGTCCCCTCCGTGGAGCTGGTGAATGTGGCGCTGCTGGACAGCGCCGGCCGTGAGGCCCTGCGCCTGCCGCGCGTGGTCGTGGCCCTGTCGCCGCGCTCGCTGCTGAACTTCGGTTTCGAGCAGCTCTATATAGAGAAGCCCGACCTGGACATCCGCCGGGCCAGCGACGGCCGCATCACCGTGGCCGGCCTGGCCATGAAGGACAGCCGCAGCGACAGCAGCAGCGCGGCGGACTGGTTCTTCTCGCAGGGCGAGGTGCTGATCAAGGGCGGCACCCTGCGCTGGACCGACGAGATGCGCAATGCGCCCGAGCTGGCCCTGACCGACGTGGACCTGCTGGTGCGCAACGGCAACTGGAGCCACCGCATGCGCGTGGATGCCACGCCGCCGCCCGACTGGGGCGACCGCTTCACGCTGGTCGGCCTGTTCCGCGCGCCGCTGCTGCGCGCGCGCGACGGCAACTGGCAGCACTGGAACGGCCAGGTCTATGCCGACTTCGCGCGGGTGGACGTGTCCCGGCTGCGCCACCATGCCGACCTGGGGGTGGACGTGGCCCAGGGCCGTGGCGCCCTCCGGGCCTGGGCGGACGTGAAGAGCGGCCAGATCGTCGGCGGCACGGCCGACCTGGCACTGGCCGACGTGAATGCCACCCTGGGCCCGGGGCTGGAGCCGCTGGCGCTGCCCTCCGTCGCCGGGCGCCTGGGCGGGCGGCAGCTCAAGGGCGGCTTCGAATTCTCCACGCAGGGCCTGCAGTTCACCACCGATGACGGCCTGCGCTGGCCCGGGGGCAACGTCCGGCTGGTATACACCGATGCCACCGCCAAGGCCCCCGCGCAGGGCGACTTCCGTGCCGACCGGCTGGAATTGGCCGCCCTGGCGCAGATCGCCAGCCGCCTGCCCCTGGGCGCCACGGCCCACGATGCCGTGCGCCAGTACGCGCCCAAGGGCCTGGTGGACGAGATCCAGGCCACCTGGAAGGGGCCGCTTGGTGCGCTGCAGCAGTACCAGGTGCGCGGCCGCATCCAGGGCCTGGCGCTGGCGGGGGAGCTGGACAACGGCGCGGCGCAGCGCCTGGGCCTGCGTGGTGCCACGGTGGACCTGGACATGACGCAGGGCGGTGGCAAGGCCATGCTCGCCATCGAATCCGGCGCCCTGCTCTTGCCTGGCGTGTTCGAAGACCCCCTGCTGCCGCTGGACCGCCTGAGTGCCGAGGTGCGCTGGCAGCTCGAGGGCGAGCGCATCGCGGTGCAGGCCAACGAGGTGAAGTTCGCCAATGCCGATGCGCAGGGCGAGGCACGCGCGACCTGGCATACCTCCGACCCCGCGAAGGGTCCGAGCCGTTCGCGCTTCCCCGGCGTGCTGGACCTGTCGGGCAAGCTCACGCGGGCCGATGGCACGCGCGTGCACCGCTACCTGCCGCTGTCCGTCGGCGAGGACGCCCGCCACTATGTGCGCGACGCGGTGGTTGCCGGTACCGCCAGCGTGGTCGATTTCAAGGTCCGGGGCGACCTGCATGACATGCCGTTCAACGACCCGCGCCAGGGCGAGTTCCGCATTGCAGCGCGCGTCAAGGATGTGACCTATGCCTTCGTGCCGCCGCAGTTGCACCCGAACGATCCCCTGCGCTGGCCGGCGCTCACGCAGCTGCAGGGTGAGCTGATCTTCGAGCGCTCGTCGATGCAGGTGCGTGGTGCCAGTGGCAGCTTCGCAGGTACGTCCGGCGTGCGCGTGTCGCGGGTGGAGGCCTCCATCCCCGATCTCGCGCACACGGTAGTGGGCGTGAATGCCGACGCCCGTGGACCGCTGTCCGAACTGCTCGGCGTGGTCAACACCTCGCCGCTCTCGCGCCTGACGGGCAATGCCCTGGCGCAGGCCAGCGGCACGGGCCAGGCCGATCTCCAGCTCAAACTGACCCTGCCCATCAGCCACATCGACAAGTCCCGGGTGCAAGGCAGTGTCACCCTGGCCGGCAACGATGTGCGCATCACGCCCGACACGCCGATGCTCGGGCGTGCGCGGGGCTCGGTGCAGTTCAGCGAGACGGGCTTTTCGCTGGTGGGCATGCAGGCCCGGGCCCTGGGCGGCGACGTGAAGCTCGAAGGCGGCATGCGCTCCCTGCCGCCAGGCGCTCCAGCCACCGAGTCGGCCATCCAGCTGCGAGCGCAGGGCGTGGCCACGGCAGAGGGCCTGCAGCAGGCGCCGCAGCTGGGCCTGCTGTCGCAGCTGGCCGGCCGTGCCACGGGCAGCGCGCCCTACACACTGGCACTGGCCTTTCGCCGCGGGGTGCCCGAGGTGCAGGTGACCACCAGCCTGCAGGGGCTGGCGCTGGCACTGCCGGCCCCGCTGGGCAAAACGGCCGAGGCCACCCTGCCGCTGCGCTACGACAACTCG
Source organism: Acidovorax sp. GW821-FHT10A04 (assembly GCF_059415825.1). NCBI lineage: Bacteria > Pseudomonadati > Pseudomonadota > Betaproteobacteria > Burkholderiales > Comamonadaceae > Acidovorax > Acidovorax sp. GW821-FHT10A04. The sequence continues at coordinate 177,563 of NZ_JBWKNZ010000002.1, read as the reverse complement.
CTGGCGCGCGAATCGCTCACCGGCACGGCGACTGCCGCCGGAGCCCTGCCGCCGCTGCGCGACCAGATCACGCTGGACCTGGGGGCCCTGGGCTCGGCCACCTACCACCGCGACGTGAGCGGCGCCCAGCCCCGCGTGCTGCGCGGGGCCATCGGCGTGGGGCTGGCGCCCGGAGAGACGGCTCCGATGCCGGCCGAGGGTGTGGCGGCCAATGTGCAAATTGCCAGGCTCGACGTCGATGCCTGGGAAGAACTGCTCAGCCCGCCGGCCCGCCCTGCGCCCGGTGCTGCGGCCCGTGTGACCGCCCCGGCAGGCGCCACGCTGGCCAGTACCACGCAGGAATACCTGCCGACGCGGGTGGCCCTGCGCGCCAAGGAGTTGTCGGCCCAGGGGCGCACCCTGCATAACGTGGTGGCCGGCGGGCAGCGCGAAGGCCCGGCGTGGAAGGGCAACATCGACGCGACCGAGCTCAGCGGCTTCGTGGAGTTCCGCGAAGGCGGTGGCGGCGACTCAGGCAATGGGCGGCTGTATGCCCGACTGTCCCGCCTGAACATGCCGCAGAGTGACGCCAACCAGGTCGAGGCACTGCTCGAGGAGCAGCCGACCTCGCTGCCGGCGCTGGACATCGTGGTCGACGATTTCGAGCTGCGTGGCCGCAAGCTCGGCCGGGTGGAGATCGAGGCCCAGAACCGGGGCAGCGAGAGCACGCCGCGCGAGTGGCGCCTGTCCAAGTTCAACATCACCTCGCCCGAGGGCAGCCTGACGGCCAGTGGCAACTGGGCCCTGCTCAACCAGGCGCGGATGGCGGGGAGCGGCGCCGGCGAGCGGCGCACGGTGCTCAATTTCCGGCTCGACATCCGCGATTCGGGCGACCTGCTGGCGCGCTTTGCCATGCCGGGCGTGGTGCGGCGTGGCAAGGGCCGCATGGAAGGCCAGGTGGCCTGGGTGGGCGCGCCCTTCAGTCCCGACTACCGCTCGATGGCAGGCCAGGTCAGCGTGAACATCGAAGCCGGCCAGTTCCTCAAGGCCGACCCGGGCCTGGCCAAGCTGCTCAGCGTGCTCAGCCTGCAGTCGCTGCCGCGCCGCCTGACGCTCGATTTCCGCGATGTCTTCAGCGAAGGCTTTGCGTTCGATTTCGTGCGCGGCGACCTGCGCATCGAGCAGGGCGTGGCCACCACCAACAACCTGCAGATGAAGGGCGTGAACGCCGCCGTGCTCATGGAGGGCAGCGCCGACATCGACCGCGAGACGCAGGACCTGCGCGTGGTGGTGGTGCCCGAGATCAATGCCATGACGGCCTCGCTGGTGGCCACCGCCATCAACCCGGTGATCGGCCTGGGCAGCTTCCTGGCCCAGGTGTTCCTGCGCGGCCCGCTCATCGAGGCGGCGACGCAGGAGTTCCGCATCGATGGCTCCTGGTCCGACCCGCGCGTGGTGCGCGTGCCCCGGCGCACGCGCCTGTCGGGCAACGCGGCAGACACCGGCCCGCCATCCCCCGCCCCCCGAACCGGAGAATCCTCATGAAAGTCGCTGCCCTGCAGATGGTTTCCGGCACCCACCTCGACACCAACCTGGCCGCCGCCCGGGCCCTGCTGGAGCAGGCGGCGCGCGAGGGCGCCGAGCTGGCCGTGCTGCCCGAGTATTTCTGCATCATGGGCCGGCAGGACACGGACAAGCTGGCGCTCAAGGAGTCGCATGGCGAGGGCCCGATCCAGGACTTTTTGGCACGCGCGGCGCGCGAGCTCGACCTGTGGGTCGTGGGTGGAACCCTGCCGCTGCGCGGCAACGATGCCGTGCGCGTGCGCAACACCACGCTGGCCTTCAACCCCGAGGGCGCCTGCGTCGCGCGCTACGACAAGATCCACCTGTTCCACTTCGACAACGGCCAGGACCAGTTCCACGAGAGCCGGGTGATCGAGCCCGGGGACGAGGTCGTGCAGTTCGACCTGCGCTCGCGCGAGGGCGAGCTGTGGCGCGTGGGCCTGAGTGTGTGCTACGACCTGCGCTTTCCCGAGCTGTACCGGGCCCATGCCCAGGCGGGTGCCGACCTGCTGCTGGTGCCCAGTGCCTTCACCCACACCACGGGCCAGGCGCACTGGGAGGTGCTGCTGCGCGCCCGCGCCATCGAGAACCTGGCCTACGTGCTGGCCCCGGCCCAGGGCGGCGCGCACGAGAACGGCCGCCGCACCTGGGGCCACAGCATGCTGGTGGATCCCTGGGGCGGCATTGCGGCGCTGCGTGAGGAAGGCGCCGGCGTCGCCGTGGGCATGCTGGCCAAGGCACGCCTGCGCGAGGTGCGCAGCCAGCTGCCAGCCCTGGGCCACCGCGTGCTGTGAGCAAGCCGCGCAAGACCCTGTGGCAACGCTGGCGTGGCGCCTGGCGGCGCTGGTCGCTGTGGACGCTGCTGGTGGCGCTGGTGGTGGCCATGCTGGTCACCGTGGTCTGGCTGGCCGGGCGCTACGAGGCCAGCCAGGTGCAGAGCCGGCTCGAGCGCGACACGGCCGACGCCGTCTCGGACGTGCGCGTGGCCCTCACGCGCAACCTGCAGAGCCTGCAGGCCCTGCATGCCGATGACCCGGGCGTGCTGGCCTGGGAGGTGAATGCCTCGGAGCTGCTGCGCGGCCACCGCGAGCTGGTGCGGCTGGAATGGCGCGACACCGGCATGCGGCTGCGCTCGCAGGTGCAGACACCCTACCGCCCCGTGTACTGGGACCGGGGCACGCGCGAGAGCGCGCACTCCGACGCCTCGCTGGCCTGTGCCAACGCGCGCCGGCTGAGCGGGCCGGCCTACTCCAGCAGCTACTTCCAGCCCCATGGCGATGGACTGGGCTCGGAGATGATGGAGCTGTGCCTGCCCATCACCTCGGGCGGGCGCAACACCGGTTTCCTGGTAGCCACCTATGCGCTCAACGCCATGCTCGAAGACCTGGTGGGGCACGGACTCACGCGCAGCCAGGAGGCCTCCTTCACCGAGGCCGATGGCACGCGCCTGGCGGTGCTGGGCGCGGCGCGGCGCGGCTCGCGCATGTTCACCGCCACGCACCTGCTGGACCTGCCCGGCGCCACCCTGGTGCTGCGCATGGACACCTGGCACAGTGCCCCGAGCCTGTTCCCGAACGTGCTCACGGCGCTGGTCACGGCCATGTCCATCGCGCTGGTCACGGTGATGGTGGTGCTGGTGCGCGACAACCGCCGGCGCCTGCGTGCCGAGCGCGATCTGGGCGATGCGCTGGCATTCCGCAAGGCCATGGAGGACTCGCTGGTCACCGGGCTGCGCGCGCGTGACTTGGAGGGCCGTATCACCTACGTCAACCCGGCGTTCTGCGACATGGTGGGCTTCACGCCGCAGGAGCTGCTGGGTCTGAGCGCGTCGGCCCCCTACTGGCCGCCCGAGCGCGTGGAGGAGTACCAGCAGCGCCAGGCCATCCGCTTTGCCGGCTACATGCCCCCGCGCGAAGGCTTCGAGTCGGAATTCATGCGCAAGGACGGCACGCGCTTTCCCGTGCTCATCATCGAGGCGCCGCTGATCAATGCCCAGGGACTGCACACCGGGTGGATGAGCGCCTTCCTGGACATGAGCGAGCAGCGCCGCATCGAGGAACTCTCGCGCGCCTCACAGGAGCGCCTGCAGGCCACCGCGCGCCTGGCCACCGTGGGCGAGATGGCCTCGCTGCTCAGCCACGAGCTCAACCAGCCGCTGGCCGCGATCTCGAGCTATGCCACGGGCTCCCTGAACCTGCTGGAGACACCTGCTGGCGCGGGCGATCTGCCGCCGCCCGAGAGCCTGCAGGACGTGCGCATGGCCATGCAGCAGATCGGGCGGCAGGCCGAGCGTGCCGGCAAGGTGATCAAGAGCGTGCACGACTTCGTGCGCCGCCGCGACCAGGCGCGCGAGGCCGTCACCGCGCAGCAATTGCTTGACGCCATCATGCCGCTGGTGAGCCTGCAGGCGCGCAAGATCGGTGTGCGCGTGCACACCCTGGTGGAGCCGGACCTGCCGGCCGCGCTGTGCGACCGCACCATGGTCGAGCAGGTGCTGCTCAACCTGGCGCGCAATGCCATGCAGGCCATGGACGTGCCGGGCATCTCCAAGCGCGTGCTGGAGATCCGTGCGCGCCGTGCGGCATCGAACGCGCACCAGGCCTGGATCGAGTTTGCCGTGGCCGACCTGGGCGCCGGCATCGAGCCCGAGGTGGCCGAGCGCCTGTTCACCCCCTTCTTCACCACGCGGGCAGAGGGCATGGGGCTGGGCCTGAGCCTGTGCCGCACCGTCATCGAGCAGCATGGCGGTTTCCTCGGTTTTGCGGCCAACGAACCGCGTGGTACGGTATTCACCTTCACGCTGCCCGTCCACCAACCTCCTGCCTCTTCTTCTACCGCCTCCTGATGGAACCCGTCTCCAATGCCACCGTGTACATCGTCGATGACGATGCGGGCGTGCGCGAAGCACTGGCCTGGCTGCTGCGCTCGCGCCGCCTGCCCAGCGAGTCCTTCGACAGCGCCGAAGCCTTCGATGCCGCGCTGCAGTCGCGCCCGGCGCAGCGCCATCCGTGCTGCCTGCTGCTGGACGTGCGCATGCCGGGCATGAGCGGCCTGGCGCTGTTCGATTTGCTGATCGTGCGCGGCGACCTGGCGACCATGCCGGTGATCTTTCTCACCGGCCACGCCGATGTGCCCACGGCCGTGGATGCGGTCAAGCGCGGCGCCTTCGACTTCTGCGAGAAGCCGTTCTCCGACAATGCGCTGGTGGACCGCATCGAGCAGGCGCTGGCGAAATCGGCCGCCCACCTGGCCACCCTGCGCGAGCGCAGCGACCTGCAGGTGCGCCTGGCCGACCTGACCGAGCGCGAGCGCGACGTGATGGACCTGGTGGTCGCGGGCCTGCCCAACAAGCTGATTGCCGACCAGCTCGACATCAGCGTGCGCACGGTGGAGGTGCACCGCGCGCGGGTGTTCGACAAGATGCAGGTGAAGTCGGCCGTGGAGCTGGCCAACCTGCTGCGCCTGGGGCATTGAGCCCCGCGCTCGGTTCAGTCCTTGCGCGCCGGGGTGTCTGCCTTCTTGCCTTCTTCTCCCTCCGGTTCGGGGGCCTTGAGCTCGCCGCCACGGCGCCCCGAAAACATGGTCCACCAGACAATGGCCACCAGCACCACCAGCGCGAGCAGCGCTTCAAGCAAAATCAGCCCCATGAAATTGACACTCCTGCGCCTTGTGATGACGGCGCTGATTGTAGGAACGCTGGCCGCCTGCTCCACCGCACCCGCCCCAAGTCCCTCCCGTCCCCCGGCCATAGCCCCTGCGCCCGTGCCGGGCGCCGTGTTCGTCCCCGGGGACAACGGCCCGTTGCCGTCCGCCATGGCCCAGCCCAAGAGCCGCTGGATCCCGGTGCGCTGGGCCGAACTGCCGGGCTTTGCCAACGACGCGCTGCACGAGGCCTGGAACGCCTGGATCAAGAGCTGCGAGCGCCCGGCACCGCAGTTCACGCTGCTGTGCGGTGAGGTGCGCCAGCTGAGCATCGCCACGCCCGAGGAGCAGCGCGCCTGGATGGTGGCGCGCCTGCAACCCTACCGCGTGGAGTCGCCCGAGGGCAACCCCGAGGGCCTGCTCACGGCCTACTACGAGCCCATGATCGATGCCGCGCGCCAGCCCGGCAACGGCTTCACCGTGCCGGTGTACCGGCTGCCGGCCGGGCATGGTGCGCGCAAGCCCTGGTACACGCGCCAGCAGATCGACACCCTGCCCGAGGCGCAGGCCGCGCTGCAGGGGCGTGCCATCGCCTGGCTGCGCGATCCGGTCGAATCGATGGTGCTGCACATCCAGGGCTCGGGCCGTCTGCGCGTGGCCGAGCCCGACGGCTCGGTCACGCTGGTGCGCGTGGCCTATGCCGGCACCAACGACCAGCCCTACCAGAGCGTGGGCCGCTGGCTGCTGGACCAGGGCGCCACGCGCGATGCCACCTGGCCCGGCATCCGTGCCTGGCTGGCGCAGAACCCGCAGCGCACCAATGAGCTGCTGTGGGCCAATCCGCGCTACGTGTTCTTCCGCGAAGAGGCGCTCGACGGCATGGAGGCCGGCTTCGGTCCCAAGGGCGCGCAGGGCGTGGCGCTCACGCCGGGCCGCTCGATCGCGGTGGACCGCCAGAGCATTCCCTACGGCACGCCGGTGTGGCTGGCCTCCACCGGGCCGCAGGTGCAGCTGAGCCGGCTGGTGCTGGCCCAGGACACGGGCAGCGCCATCCTGGGCGCCGTGCGGGCCGACTACTTCACGGGCTGGGGCCAGGAGGCGGGCGACATTGCCGGCCGGCTCAAGCAGGGCCTGCGCCTGTGGGTGCTCTGGCCGAGGCAGTAAGCACCCCCTGAGTCGCTTCGCGCCTTCACCCCTCTCTCGTCTCGCTGCGCGAGTCGGGAGGGGGACGCCCCCAGCGCAAGCGCTGGATACGCCGCCTTCGCGGCGGGGCGGCCCTTGCGCGGGGGCACTGGCTTGGAGCGCGCCAGTTTTGACGGTTGTGGGCGGGGCTCAGCGCTCCACCACGAAGCGAGAGACCACGGGGGGGGCGTCGCCGAGGTGGAAGGCCAGCTTGCGTTCGCGCAGGGCGACGTCGGAGGCGGTGACGCGGTCGAAGCGGCGCAGGTGCTCGGTCCAGGATTCGTCCTCGATCTGCTCCACATAGCGTGCCGGGTCGGCGATGTCGTGCTGCAGCTGCCACGAGAGAGCGCCCTGGCGCAGGCGGCTGCGGCGGCTTTCCTGCATCAGCGCGCGGAAGTCGGTGGCGCGCGCGGGGTCGATGACGTACTCGATGGTGACCACCACATGCCCGCGTTCGGGCGGGGTGGGCGCGACGGGGGCCTTGAAGGCCTGGGACGGGCTCAGGTCTTCCTCGATGCTGCGGTCGGCCACCAGGCGCTGCACGACCACCATGGCAATGGTGCCCGTGACGGCGGCCAGCGCGAGGCTGGTGTGCACGCTGGTGAGCGTGGCCACCTGGCCCCACACCGCAGCGCCCAGGGCGGTGGAGCCCATGATGGCCATCTGGTAGATGGACATGCCGCGCGCGCGCACCCAGTTGGGCAGCGCCAGCTGGGCCGACACGCTGAGCGAGTTGGCCGTGGTGATCCAGGCCATGCCGCCCACGACCATCGCGGGCACGGCCACGTAGACATTGGGCGCCACGGCCATCACGCCGGTGGCGGCCGCCTGCAGCAGGGTGCCGCGCAGCACCAGCACATCGCGCGGCATGGCCTGGCGCAGGCGCGGCAGGAACATCGCCGCCACGATGGCGCCCGCCCCCATGGAGGCCAGCAGCAGCGTGAAGGTGCCGGCGCCGCCGCCCTCCAGGCCCTTGGCCAGCAGCGGCAGCATGGCCAGCAGGGCGGTGGCGTGCAGGAAGAAGATGGAGATGCGCCAGAGCACGGCACGCATGCGCGGCGACTGGCGCACGAACTGCAGGCCCACGCGCATGGCGCTGGGCAGGCGCTCGCGGCCCAGGGGGCTGGGCACATGGTCGCGCTTCCAGCGCATGATCACAAGGCCCGAGCCCACCGACAGCACGGCGTTGAGCACGAAGACCCAGGCGCTGCCGGCGCTGGCGATGATGGCGCCGGCCAGCAGCGGCCCGATGATGCGCGAGGCGTTCATGGCCACGCCGTTGAGCGCCAGGGCCGCGGGCAGGTGGGCGCGGCTGACCAGCTCGGGCACGATGGCGGAAAACACCGGCCAGCGCATGGCCAGCCCGATGCCGTTGGCGAAGGTCAGTGCCAGCAGCAGCGGCGCCGTCATGCCGCCGGCCAGCACCGTCGCGCACAGCACCAGCGCCACGGCGGCCACCCAGAACTGCGTGGCCATGAAGTAGCGGCGCCGGTCCAGGATGTCGGCCAGCGCGCCGCTGGGCAGGCCCAGCAGGAACACCGGCAGGGTGGATGCCGACTGCACCAGCGCCACCAGGATGGGCGAGGTGGTGAGCGAGGTCATCAGCCAGGCGGCCGCCACGTCGTTCATCCACATGCAGGTATTGGCCGCCACCCAGGTCAGCCAGAGCATGCGAAACACGGGCACCGAGAGCGGCGCCAGGGTGGACAGCGAGGCCCGCTGCTCGGAGGTCGGACCGGGCTGGGCGGCCGTGGTTTCTTCCGTGGTTCCCTGCGCGGCTTCAGCCCTCGCGCTGGTGGGGGCGGATTCGGGCGCGACGCTGCGGGTGCTTTCGTGGGACGGCAATGGTGGCATGTCTGCACATTGTGCGACGGTTGGAGTGGTCGTGGCCGGTCAGCGCCAAATAGCCGACTGCAGGCCTGTCCCTTCCCCCCAGTACTCCTTCACACCGCATCGGTGGGCTCAGCCGGTGCGTGGTTGCCCGCCCGCCTGGTCTGCCGCAGCAGCAGCCAAGCCATGAGCGCCAGCGCCCCCACGCCCGCCAGCAGCACGCCCCACAGCACGGCACTGCGCGTGGAGATGCCGCCGCTGGCGGCCGCAGCAGGCACCCGCGCGCTGTCTTCGGGCTTGCCACCGGTGATGTCGGCCCGGGCCACATCGGCCAGCGCCATGGGCAACTGGTCCTCCTGAGCGGGCTGGTAGCCCGGCACCAGGCTGGCCAGGGGCAGGAAGGCACTCGTCGCCGCGCTGGCGCCGGGCAGCCCAGCCGCCAGTGTGAAGGGCCCTTGCCCGCTGGCCAGGAACACCAGCTGCGCGGGCTCGAATTGCAGCGCCATCTCGGGCGCGGCGGCAAAGCCGGGGGTCTTGGGGTCGGCTTCGATCTTGATCTCGCGCACCGAGGCGCCGCCCAGCTCGATGGGGCCGCTGGCCTGCTCCTTGCCTTCCATGGTCATCGTGTAGACCACCGCGCTCGCCAGCGGCGACCAGGGCTGCTCGCGGTGGTTGCGGCCCAGCACGCGCACAGGGATCAGCACATTGTTGCCGGGCGGCTTGATCTGGAGCGCGGCGACTGGCGTAGCAAACGGCAGCGCAAACACCAGCTCGCGTGGGTTGTTGCCCAGTGGCGGCACCGCCATGCTGGCGCTGACGCGCTCGCGCGGGCCCGTTTTGGTCGAGGTAGCCAGCTTGACACCGCGCAAGGTCACGGCAGCGTCGCCCCAGGTCACGCGCAGGTAGTGGTCCTTGAGGTCGGCGCGCTGCAGGTCGATCTGCTCGCTGCCCAGGCGGCCTGGTGCCGTGGGTGCCATCGCAGCGTCGGCACGGTACAGCACGGTCTCGGCCAGTGGATGCCAGTGCTTGAGGTCCTTGCTGGCCTGCACCTGGAACGTCACGGGTTGGCCTGCTGGCAGATCCGCGTCCAGAGCCATGCGGGCCACGGGCAGTTGCACATCGCGCGCGTCGAGCAACGCGCCCCGCACGATTTGTGTGGCTGCAGGACCTGCAGTGCCGGCCCTGTCGATCTGCACCACGCGCTGGCCCTGGCGCTCCTCGATGCGCAGCGACAGGCCTTCCAGCCCTGCCGTCCCCGCGCTGGCAGCGCCCAGGATGGGATAAGCGGGCAAGGTCACCGACTCCTCGGGGGCGCTGGCCGCCGCCACACCGGTCAGTGCCATGGGCACGGGCTGGCCCAGGCCGTTGAAAAGGCGCAGGTCGGCGTAGCCCGGGCTTTGCAGGCGCACCAGCACCTCGGCGGGCAGCAGGATGCGCTGCAGCGGCGCATCGGCCGCAAGCGTCACGGGAATGCGAATGGCGTAGGCCGCAGGCTTGCTGGCATCGGTCACCGCGTGGGCCGCACCGGCACACAGGGACAGGGCGGCAGCGGCCAGCGCCAGGGGCAGGTTCAGAGCGACAGGCTTCATGGGTGTGCTTCTTGTTGCGATGGCGCCAGCGGCGGCGCAGCAGGCTCCGCGAGGGCAGCCGCCTTGGGCGGCAACGGCGCGAAGTAGCCCACCACCAGCATGAGCACACCCACGGCGATGAAGGCAATGATGCGTTCGGCACCGCCGGCATTGGACAGGTCGATCAGCAGCAGCTTGACCACCACCCCGCCGAGCAGGCCCGCGCCCACCAGCCACAGCGGCCGCTGCACGCGCCGGTGCGCCAGCACCATCATGCTGAGCGCCAGCAGCGTCCACAGGATGGCGTAACCGGTCTGCACCACGAAGCTGTCGAACAGCGCCGACGCATCCCAGCGCACGCCGAAGAAGTGGTGGGCCACACGCAACCACACGGTGTTGATCACGATGAACGCCAGCAGCGCCAACGCCAGCAGCGCATGGCGCCCGGTGATCCAGCCCGAGCGGGCCGGGAGCGGTAGCGCCGAAAGCAGTACCCGCCGCCAGAACACCAGGCCGCCCAACGCGAGCGCGAGCGTCAGGTCGGTGGGGTTGAGCAGTGGAATGTAGGGCAGCGGCGCGGTGTGGCCTGACGAATGCACTGCCGCCAACAGCGCGCCCCAGAACACCATCACCGCCAGGGGCAGGGCCGCCAGCCAGTAGTAGGCCTCGGCATGCGGGTTGAGCGGCCAAGGCAGCGCTGCACGCGCTGCCAGCCGGTTGCCACGACCCGCCCACAGCGCCAGCAGCATCAACACCGCAATGGCGCTGACCAGCAGGACCACACCGGCCCAAGAGGTACGCCACAGCTCAGCCTTGCCGATGCCGGACCACAGGCAGTCGGCCAGCAGCAAAGTCACCAGCCACGCTGTGGCGGCATGGAACCAGCCAACAAGCGGAGTGGGCGCACCCGGCTTGCCATCCACATCGGCCGCCACCTGCAGGCGGTCCGTCTGCCGCAGCATCCACACATGCAGCGCCAGCACGACGGGCCACACGGCCCAGGCCGGGGTGGCGAGCACACGGTAGCCGTCGGTCACCTGCACGACCAACCCCAGCGCCAGCACGGCAATGGTGCCGCGCGCCGGCCAGGTAGCCACTGCCCAGCGCGTGCGAAGGCCCAGCACCATCGACAGCGCGGCGCTGAGCACGACGGCCAGCATGGCCAGCAGCCCGGTCACCTGTTCGGAGAACACCGACGTGGGCCACTGGCCCGCTTCCAGGCCGGGCACACGCCGCGTGATTTCCATGAGCCAGGCCAGGCACCAGAACACAAAGCCGTGGAGATAGGCCGGGTTGGACAGCCGCGCCTCAACACCCGCATAACCCCGGGCCCAGGCTGAGCCGCTGTGCGGCAGCGGCTGGCGCAGCCACCAGGCCAGCAGCAGCGAGGGCAGCGCGATCAGTAACGCGCCCAGGAAGGCAGGGTTGACCAGCGGCAGCGGCGAGATGCTGGAGGTGCTGCCCAGGAACGCCAGCATGGCCACGACCTGCAGCACAAGCCCGAAGGCGCGCGGCATCCAGCGGGCCTGGCGCATGCCGACCCAGAAAGCGCCTGCGCCTTCGAGCGCCCAGACCGCAGATGTCCATTGAGCGTCCAGCGCCAGCGGCACGGCAAGTGTGGCAAAGCCCACGCCAACGGCAATGAAACATTCGACGAGCAGGCGCCAGCTGTCCAGCGCGCGGCGCGCCAACACTGTCGCTGTCACCAGGTACAGCGCGGCAAAGGCCATTGCGGAGAAGGCGGCGCCCAGCTCAAAAGGCTGTACCAGCCCGGCCTGCAGACCAAAACCCACCAGCGGCGTGCCGAAGACCAGCATGGTGTCGACGGCATTGCCCAGCTTGGTGGGTGTGTTGCGGGCATAGAGGATGGCAGCACAAAGGTAGATCAGCACAAAGCCCGCAAGGAAGGGCTGCGTGCTGGCGTAGTTCTCGGGCTGGTACTTGAGCGCACCCCATGCCGAGGCGACGCCAAAGGTGGCGACAAAGCCCACCACGTTGAGCATGCGCCAGGAGCGCTTGTGGGCAATGAAGAGAATGGCCAGGTTCAGCAGGGTGTAGTAGCTGAACAGGCCCACATGACTGCCCTGACCCGTGGACAGCAGGATGGGTGCGGCAAAGCCACCGGCAAACGCAGCCACGGCAAGTGCGCGCGAGTCCTGCAGCAGCGCCAGCGCGCAGCTGGCGGCGCAGACCGCGATCATCAGACCGAAGGCATAAAGCGGTGGCAGCAGCCCGTAGAGCCGGAAGGCGGCGAACACGGTGAGGTACATGACCGCCACGCCACAGCCCTGCAGGGCCAGCGCAAAAGCGGGCTTGTCAGCGCGCTTGCGGAAGCCCACCACCAGCAGCGCAATGCCCACCGCCGCGACTGCAGCCAGGCGGAATTCGACCGGCAACAGCCCGGCCGAAGCGGCATACCGCGCAAGGAAGGACAGGCCAATGAACAAAATCACCAGGCCTACCCGCACGATGGTGTTGCCGCCCAGCAACCAGTTCCTGGCGGCAAGCACGGCCTGCTCCAAGGGGTTGGGTGGGGCGGGCTGGCGAAGTACATCGGGGCCGGGAGGCACCGAAGCCGACGAGGTGGAGGCCGAGGTCGGGACGGGCGGCAGGCCGTGCGGCGTGAGTTCGCCAGTCCAGAACGGATCGTCAGCGTCTGGGCGTTTGTCCAGGGTCACCGGCGGGGGCGGCGGTGAGGGCGAGGCCACCTGTGCCCGGTCTTCGGCCGTGGGCGCCGCGTGCGCCGCCGCAGCGGGCGGGGCGACAGCCTTCGCGGCCTGCGCCTGCAACTCGGTACGGATAGCGGAGCGCACCGCCCAGCGCAACGACAGCCCGGCAAAGAAGCCCAGGATGGCGCCGACGAACGGTCCGAAATCGCCATGGCCGCCAAACCAGGAACCCAGCACCGCGCCCCAAAAAATGCCCCAGATGATCATGCCGCTCGCTCCCTCTTTGGGACTTCCTTCGACAGGCCGCCGGCCTGTACCAAAGAAGCCATCGTATTTTTAGCCCCACCGGCCAACGCGCAACCCCTGAGCATTGCGACAAAGCACCCCGGTCGTGGAGAGGGTGCGCGCGGCAGCTGGGTGGTTCCGCGGTGGTTGTGCTGTGGCGTCGCAGGCTTATACAGCACACCCTGTGGTGAGTCCACGCCCGAACGCCTTGTTACCTTGCAGGGGGTCGGGCATCGGGCATCGTCCCAGCCGCTGTGCGCAGCGGCGTGTCAGCGCCGATATCCGGCCAAAATAGGCCCTGGCGCATGTCCATAAAACGCAAATTGCTACAAAATAAGTAGCGTCATCATCTCGTCCGGGCCAGGTGCGTGAGCGGCAGTGCCCCGCTGGCCTTGACTTCGCCGAGCGAAAAGCTGGTGTGCATGTCTTTCACGTTCGGCAGGTTGAGCAGCACATTGCGTGCGAACTGCGAAAAGCTCTCCAGGTCACGCGCCACTACCTGCAGCTCGAAGGTGCCGGTGCCGCTGATGTAGTGGCAGGCCACGACCTCCGGGATCTTGGCGATCGCGTCCTCCATCTCGCGCGTGAGGTTGCCGGTGCTGCGGTCGGCGTCGAGCCGCACGAAGGCCAGCACCCCCAGGCCGATCTTGTTGCGGTCGATCTCGGCGCGGTAGCCCTTGATGAAGCCCTCTTCTTCCAGCGCGCGCACGCGGCGCCAGCAGGGCGCGGCCGACAGGCCCACGCGCTGGGCCAGCTCGGCATTGGTCAGACGGGCATCGGTCTGCAGCTCGTTGAGGATGGCAATGTCGAATTTGTCGAGAGTGTTCACAAAATGGCCATATCAAGAAAGATCCTTTCTCAGAATAGCCCAAACACGGCACACAACGCAAAGACATATCAGCGACGCGGGCATACACTTGTCTCCACACTGGAGGTGCCGCCCTAAACGGGTGACAGCGCCGTGATCCACCGCCCCCACAAGGGGCGCACCCCACAAAAAAGCCAATGGAGACATAGCCATGAATGCACCCCTGCCCGAGCACATCCGCAAGGCCCTCGAGACCGTCACGCTCGACGACAAATACGCTTTGGATAGCGGGCGGGCCTTCATGAGCGGGGTGCAGGCCCTGGTTCGTCTGCCCATGCTGCAGCGCCAGCGCGATGCGATGGAGGGGCTGAACACGGCCGGCTTCATCAGCGGCTACCGCGGCTCGCCCCTGGGCACCTACGACCAGTCCCTGTGGGCGGCCAAGAAGCACCTGGCGGCCAACAACATCGTCTTCCAGCCCGGGGTGAACGAGGAACTCGGCGCCACGGCGGTCTGGGGCACGCAGCAGCTCGACCTGTACCCCCAGTCCAAGAAGTTCGACGGTGTCTTCGGCATCTGGTACGGCAAGGGACCGGGCGTGGACCGCTGCTCGGACGTGTTCAAGCACGCCAACATGGCCGGCACCGCCAAGCACGGCGGCGTGATCGCCATTGCGGGCGACGACCACATCAGCAAGAGCAGCACGGCCGCCCACCAGAGCGACCACATCTTCAAGGCCTGCGGCACGCCGGTGTTCTTCCCGAGCAGCGTGCAGGAAATCCTGGACATGGGGCTGCACGCCTTTGCCATGAGCCGCTTCTCGGGCGTGTGGTCGGGCATGAAGACTATCCAGGAGGTGGTCGAGTCCTCGAGCAGCATCTCGGTGGACCCCGATCGCGTGAAGATCGTGATGCCCGAGGACTTCGTGATGCCGCCCGGCGGCCTGCACATCCGCTGGCCCGATGCGCCGCTGGAGCAGGAAGCGCGCCTCATGGACTACAAGTGGTATGCGGCCCTGGCGTACATCCGCGCCAACAGGCTCAACTACAACGTCATCGAAGGCCCGAACGACCGCTTCGGCATCATCGCCAGCGGCAAGGCCTACAACGACACGCGCCAGGCCCTGGTGGACCTGGGCCTGGACGACGACACCTGCCGCCAGCTCGGCATCCGCGTGCACAAGGTCAACGTGGTGTGGCCGCTCGAGGCCACCATCACGCGCGACTTCGCCCAGGGCCTGCAGGAGATCCTGGTGGTCGAGGAAAAGCGCCAGGTCATCGAGTACCAGCTCAAGGAAGAGCTGTACAACTGGCGCGCCGACGTGCGCCCCCACGTGCTGGGCAAGTTCGACGAGCCTGAGGGCGATGCCACGGGCGGCGAATGGTCCATGCCCAACCCCAGCCAGAACTGGCTGCTGCGCGCCAAGGCCGACCTGACGCCGGCCATCATCGCCAAGGCCATCGCCAAGCGCCTGAAAAAGATGGGTGTATCGAGCGACATCATCGCCCGCATGGATGCGCGCATTGCCGTCATCGAGGCGAGCGAGCGCGGCATGGCCGAGCTCAAGGTGGAAACCGGCGAGCGCGCGCCCTGGTTCTGCAGCGGTTGCCCGCACAACACCAGCACCCGTGTGCCCGAGGGCTCGCGCGCCGTGGCCGGCATCGGTTGCCACTACATGGCCAACTGGATGCCCGACCGCAACACGTCCACCTTCACGCAGATGGGCGGCGAGGGCGTGACCTGGGTGGGCCAGGCCCCGTTCACCACCGACCAGCACGTGTTCGCCAACCTGGGCGACGGCACCTACTTCCACAGCGGCCTGCTGGCCATCCGCCAGAGCATTGCGGCCGGCACCAGCATCACCTACAAGGTGCTCTACAACGACGCCGTGGCCATGACCGGCGGCCAGCAGGTGGGCGAACGGCCCGAGGGCCACTCGGTGCTGCAGATCATGAACAGCCTCAAGTCCGAGGGCGTGGTCAAGCTCATCATCGTCACCGACGAACCGCAGAAGTACGACGGCGTGGCGCTGGCCGCGGGCGTGACGGTGCACCACCGCGACGAACTCGACACGCTGCAGCGCCAGTTCCGCGAGATCAAGGGCTGCACGGTCATCATCTACGACCAGACCTGCGCCACCGAAAAGCGCCGCCGCAGGAAGCGCGGCACCCTGGCCACGCCCGACAAGACCGTGGTCATCAACGACCTGGTGTGCGAGGGCTGCGGCGACTGCTCGACCAAGTCCAACTGCCTGAGCGTGGAGCCGGTGGAGACGGAATTCGGCCGCAAGCGCCGCATCAACCAGAGCACCTGCAACAAGGACTACTCCTGCGTGAATGGCTTCTGCCCGAGCTTCGTCACGGTGGAAGGCGGCAAGCTCAAGAAGCCCAAGAAGGAAAAGAAGGGCGACCTGGCCAGCCTGCCGGCCATCCCCGAGCCGGTGCTGCCCGTGGCCGAAGCGGCCTGGGGCATCGTGGTCGGCGGCGTGGGCGGCACGGGCGTGATCACCATCGGCTCGCTGCTGGGCATGGCAGCGCACCTCGACGGCAAGGGCGTCATCACCCAGGACGCCGGCGGCCTGGCCCAGAAGGGCGGCGCCACCTGGAGCCACATCCAGATCGCCAACCGCCCCGAGGCCATCTACACCACCAAGGTCGACACCGCCAAGGCCGACCTGGTGATCGGCTGCGACTCCATCGTCGCGGCGCACAAGTACACGCTGGCCGTGATGCAGCCGGGCCGCACCTTCGTGGCGCTCAACACGCATGGCACGCCCACGGCGGCCTTCGTGACCAATCCCAACTGGCAGTTCCCGGGCGCCAACTGCGACAGCGCCATCGCGGCGGCCGTGGGGGCCGGTGGCGTGGGCAGTTTCGATGCCGAGCAGGTGGCCACCCAGCTGCTGGGCGACAGCATCTACACCAACCCGCTGATGCTGGGCTATGCCTGGCAAAAGGGCCGCGTGCCGCTGTCGTTCGCTTCGTTGATGCGCGCCATGGAGCTCAATGGCGTGCAGGTGGACAACAACAAGGCAGCCTTCGAATGGGGTCGCCGCTGCGCCCATGACCTGAAGGCCGTGCAGTCGCTGTTCCAGGCCGCGCAGGTGATCGAGTTCGTCAAGAAGCCGTCCATCACCGAGATGCTGTCCAAGCGCGTCGACTTCCTCACGGGCTACCAGAACGCCGCCTACGCAGCCGAGTACACGGCCTTCGTGGAAAAGGTGCGCGCCGCCGAAGGCAAGCTCGGTACCGGCACCCGCCTGTCGGAAGCCGTGGCCCGCTACCTGTTCAAACTCATGGCCTACAAGGACGAGTACGAGGTGGCGCGCCTGCACACCGACAAGGCCTTCACGGACAAGATCGCGAACATGTTCGAGGGCGACTACAAGCTGGTGCACCATCTGGCCCCGCCCATGACGGCCAAGAAGAACGACCGGGGCGAACTGGTCAAGCAGCCCTTCGGCCCCTGGATGCGCAGCGCCTTCGGCGTGCTGGCCAAGCTCAAGGGCCTGCGCGGCACGGCGTTCGACCTGTTCGGCAAGACCGAGGAGCGCCGCATGGAGCGCGCACTGATCGTGGAATACCGCGCCTGCCTCGACGAGCTGCTGCAGAGCCTCAGCGCCGACAACCTGGCGCTGGCCGTGGAGATTGCGCGCATTCCCGAAGAGATCCGTGGCTATGGCCATGTGAAGGAGCGCCACCTGGCTGCGGCCCGACCCAAGTGGGCTGGCCTGATGGCCCAATGGCGCCAGGGCGGTGCGGTGCAGACGCAGCGCCAGGCCGCTTGAAGTGGGGCGGCCTGGCCGCACCTTGATCGGAGAGCCCGCGCTTGCGCGGGCTTTTTGCTATTGAAAGTGTAGCTTTCGAGTCTTTGCAGGCTTGCCGGAGGTGGCATTCTGTGGAGGGCAACAAACACCCGCTGCCACCTTGGGTCATACCCCTTGGGGGCGTGGCGGGGGGCCGCATACAATGTCCTGTTCCGCCCGGTGAGCGCGCAGGCGCTGTCTGCAGGCGGTTTTCAGTGTGTTTTGACCATCCGTTGTGGAGTTTCGTCCGTGTTTATTTCTTCTGCTTTTGCCCAGACCGCTCCCGCCGCCGCTGCGGGCGGTGGTGACATGATGTCCTCGCTCACCGGCATGCTGCCCCTGGTGCTGATGTTCGTGGTGCTGTACTTCGTCATGATCCGCCCCCAGATGAAGAAGCAGAAGGAGCACCGCGCCATGATCGACGCCATCGCCAAGGGCGATGAGGTGGCGACCGCAGGCGGCATCGTCGGCAAGGTCACGCGCCTGTCCGAAGGCTTCCTGCACCTGGAAATCGCGAGCGGCGTCGAAATCCAGCTGCAGCGCAGTGCCGTGGTGCAGGTCCTGCCCAAGGGCTCGGTCAAGTAAGGCCGCAAAGCCCCCTGTATCCGGGGCGCCCCGGCCCGTGCGGGCGGCGCCCCCTGAAGCTTTCCAAGAGGCAAGAGCGCGATCATGAACCGATATCCGGTGTGGAAGTACGCGATCCTGGTGATCGTGCTGCTGGTGGGGACCCTGTATACCCTGCCCAATTTCTTTGGCGAGGCACCTGCTGTGCAGGTGTCTGCCGTCAAGTCTTCCGTGAAGGTGGATGCTGCGCTGCAGCAGCGGGTGGAAGAGGCGCTCAAAGCGGCAGAAGTCCCGACGGCCTCTGTGAGCCTGGAGGGAGCTTCCCTGCGTGCGCGGCTCGAGAAGCAGGAAGACCAGGAAAAGGCCAAGTACACCATTCAGAAGGCCTTGGTGCCCGATGAGTCCGACCCCTCCTATGTGGTCGCGTTGAACCGCATCTCGCTGTCGCCCAAGTGGCTGACCTCCATTCGTGCCATGCCCATGTACCTGGGGCTGGACCTGCGCGGTGGCGTGCACTTCATGCTGCAGGTGGACATGCAGGCGGCGCTGACCAAGAAGGCCGAGTCGTATGCCGGCGACCTGCGCACCGCGCTGCGCGACAAGAACATCCGCCATGGCGGCATCAGCCGCGATGGCCAGGCCGTCGAAGTACGCCTGCGCGATGAAGCTGCCGTCACGGCCGCCCGCAACCTGGTCAGCGACCAGTTCCCCGACCTGGTGACGACGAGCGTGCCCGATGGCAGCGAATTCAAACTGCGCGCCACCATCAAGCCGGAGGCCACGCGCCGCGTGCAGGAGCAGGCGCTCAAGCAGAACATGGTCACCCTGCACAACCGCATCAACGAGCTGGGCGTGGCCGAGCCGGTGATCCAGCAGCAGGGCCTGGACCGTGTTGTCGTGCAATTGCCTGGGGTGGAGGACACGGCCAAGGCCAAGGACATCCTGGGCCGCACAGCCACCCTGGAAGTGCGCATGGTCGACGAGGGCACCGAAGCCCGATCGGCCGAGTCGGGCCGCGGCCCGGTGCCGTTCGGCTCCGAGCGCTACCCCGAGCGCAACGGCCAGCTCGTGGTGGTCAAGAAGCAGGTCATCCTGACCGGCGAGAACCTGACCGATGCCCAGCCCGGCTTCGACGGCCAGACCCAGGAGCCCACCGTGAACCTCACGCTGGACGCCAAGGGCTCGCGCATCTTCCGCGACATCACGCGCGACAACATCGGCAAGCGCATGGCCATCGTGCTCTTCGAGAAGGGCAAGGGTGAAGTGGTCACGGCCCCCGTGATCCGCAGTGAAATCGGTGGCGGCCGGGTGCAGATCTCGGGCCGCATGACCACGGCGGAAGCCAATGACACGGCGCTGCTGCTGCGCGCCGGCTCGCTGGCCGCGCCCATGGAAATCATTGAGGAATACACCATCGGCCCGAGCCTGGGTGCCGACAACATCGAGCGCGGCATCCACAGCGTGGTCTGGGGCCTGGCGGCCATCGCGGCCTTCATGTGCTTCTACTACATGCTGTTCGGCGTGTTCTCCAGCATTGCGCTGGGGGTCAACGTGCTGATGCTGATGGCAGTGCTGTCCATGCTGCAGGCCACGCTGACGCTGCCCGGCATCGCCGCCATGGCGCTGGCCATCGGCGTGGCCATCGACTCCAACGTGCTGATCAACGAGCGCATCCGCGAGGAGCTGCGCGCCGGCCTGTCGCCGCAGGCGGCCATCCATGCGGGCTACGAGCGCGCCTGGGCGACCATCCTGGACTCCAATGTGACCACGCTGATCGCCGGCCTGGCGCTGCTCGCCTTTGGCTCCGGCCCGGTGCGCGGCTTTGCCGTGGTGCACTGCATCGGTATCCTGACCAGCATGTTCTCTGCCGTGTTCTTCTCGCGCGGCCTGGTGAACCTGTGGTACGGGCGCCAGAAGAAGCTCAAGAGCGTGTCCATCGGACAGGTCTGGAAACCTGACGCCGACGGTACCTCCGTGGCCAAAACGAACTAAAGGACAGCGGCCATGGAATTTTTCCGCATCAAAAAAGACATCCCCTTCATGAAGCACGCGTTGATCTTCAACGCGATCTCCTTCATCACTTTCGCGCTGGCGGTGTTCTTCCTGCTCACGCGCGGGCTGCACCTGTCGGTGGAGTTCACGGGCGGCACGGTCATGGAAGTGGCCTACAGCCAGCCGGCCGAGCTCTCCAAGGTGCGTGAGACGGTGTCGGCGCTGGGCTACCCGGACGTGCAGGTGCAGACCTTCGGCTCCGCTCGCGACGTGATGATCCGCCTGCCCGTGCAGAAGGACGTGACTTCGGCCCAGCAGAGCGAGCGGGTGCTCACTGCGCTCAAGTCTGCCGACCCGGAGGTCACGCTGCGCCGCACCGAGTTCGTCGGACCGCAGGTGGGCGAGGAACTGGTGCACGGTGGCCTGATGGCGCTGGCGATGGTGGTGGTGGGCATCATGATCTACTTGGCCTTTCGCTTCGAGTGGAAGTTCGGGGTCGCGGCCATCATCGCCAACCTGCACGATGTGGTGATCATCCTTGGGTTCTTCGCATTCTTCCAGTGGGAGTTCTCGCTGTCGGTGCTGGCGGCCGTGCTGGCCGTGCTGGGGTATTCGGTCAACGAATCGGTCGTGATCTTCGACCGGATCCGCGAGGCCTTCCGCAAGTACCGCAAGATGACGACGCACGAGGTGATCGACCACGCCATCACCAGCACCATGAGCCGGACCATCATCACCCACGCGTCCACCGAGGCGATGGTGCTGTCGATGTTCTTCTTCGGCGGCCCGAGCCTTCATTACTTTGCTCTCGCGCTGACCATTGGTATCCTGTTCGGTATCTACTCGTCGGTGTTCGTGGCCGCGGCGATTGCCATGTGGCTGGGCGTCAAGCGCGAAGACCTGATCAAGACCACTACCAAAAAGGACGGCGATCCCAACGATCCCAACGCCGGGGCCGCCGTCTGAACCGCTAATATTGGCGCATGCAAAACTCCCCTGCCCCCTCACCGCAGCGCCGCCTGGCACGCTTGGCGCGCCAGCGGTTTGTCGAGGGGCTCTGCGCAGGGCTGGCGGAGGTGGACAAGGCCGTCGCTGATTTCCTGGGCGTGCTGATCGCGCAGACCGGCACCGCGCGCGAGATGCAGTCCCGCCGCGACACCTGGATGCTCTACCAGCAGCACCATGCCAAGTGGGTATCGGCCACCAGCCAGGCATGGCAGGAGGCCTTGGCGCCCCACACCAGCGCGCGCTCGGGGCTGACCGCAGCGGGCGGCAACAACCTCAGCCTGTCGTTCGAGTTGCTCAGCGACGATGTGGTGGAAAACAAGATCGTCGCCTCGCGCATGGCGCTGACCGTGGCCGAGCAGGCGGGGCAGCACTTCGATGCGCTGCGCCAGCGCACCCAGTCGCTGGAGGGGCAGGAGATAGACAGCAGCGACATCCTGCGCCCCGAAACCATCTGCCTGCTGCTGGTGCAGCAGTGGGTGGAGGCGGGTTTGCCGCGCACCGACCTGCTCACCGTGGTGGATCCCCTGCAGCGGGAACTGGCGAACGTGCTGCAAAAGCAGTACCAGGCCACCAATGCCTTCTATGTGGAGCAGGGTGTGGCAGTGCAGTCCGACCTGCGCTCGCGCGTGCGGCGCACCGGGGGCGGTGGCGGTGGCGGCGCACCGGGCGGTGGCGATTCCGGTCCGGCAGGCCTGGCGTCGCAGGCGCTGGCACAGTCGCGCGAGGCGATTGCGGCAGGTCGCCAGGCGGCGGCCGCGGGCATGTACCCGCAGCAGATGCAGCCCCAGCACATGCAAGGGGGTTATATGCCGCCAGGCCCGGGCTATCCCATGGCCCCCGGCGGCGGCGGCATGGGCATGGGCTTTGCGACCGGCATGACGCCGCTGATCCGCGCGCGCCAGCGCGCACAGGGTGTCATGGGCCAGTTGCGCCGGCTGCTCACCCAGCCCGCCACGGGCTTCGACATGGTCAAGGCGCCGCCGGCCTCTGCGGCCCTGGCCCATGCGCTGTCGGCGCAGCGCGTCCAGGCGGACACCTACTACAGCGGTGTGGCCACGCTCATGGAAGACTACAGCCCGGCTGCCGTGGTGCAACTGGCCGGTACCGTGCGCGAGCGTTCCACCGAGTTCAAGAACAAGGCCTCCACCGCAGGTGAAAAAGCCATCATCGAGGTGGTGGCCCTGATGTTCCAGAGCATTCTGGCCGAAGACCGCATCCCGCCTGCCGTGCGCGTGTGGTTTGCGCGCCTGCAGGTGCCGGTGCTGCGCGTGGCCCTGGCCGAGCCCGAGTTCTTCAGCAACCTGGACCACCCTGCGCGCCAGTTGATCGACCGCATGGGTGCCTGCGTGATGGGCTTCGATTCCACCAGCATCAATGGCAGCGCCCTGGAGGCCGAGATCCGCCGCGTGGTGCAGGTGATCGAGCAGTACCCGGAGACCGGTCGCCGCGTGTTCCAGCTGGTCTACGACGAGTTCGAGAAGTTCCTGTCCAAGTTCCTCACCGAGAAGCAGGCCACCTCGCGCCTGGTCAGCGTGGCCCAGCAGGTCGAGCAGAAGGAAACCCTGGCGATCCAGTACACGATCGAGATGCGCACCATGCTCAAGGACATGCCGGTGCGCGACGAGATCCGCGAGTTCCTGTTCAAGACCTGGGCCGAGGTGCTGGCCCTGTCGGCCGTGCGCGATGGCGCCCAGCATGCCGACACCATCACCTTGAAGCGCACGGCCGCCGACCTGGTGTGGGCCGCCAGCGCCAAGCCCAACCGCAGCGACCGGGCGCAGGTCATCCAGAACCTGCCCGGCTTGCTGCAGCGCCTGCGCCAGGGACTGGCGCTGATGGGCATCCATGACGCCCCGCAGGACGCCCTGATCAAGACGCTCACCGACACGCTGGCCGATGCCTTCCTGTCCAAGACCGCATCGATCCCGCAGGCGCACATCGAGGCCATGGCCAAGCGCCTGGCCAATCTCGAGGATTTCATCAGCGATGCAACGCTGGGCGACATGCCGCTCAATGCCGACAACATCGAGATGATGCTGGGCATCGACGCCTCGTCGATCCATGTCGTGGCCGACAACGGTGCGCCGGTGGACGAGGGCATGGTCGTCTGGGCGCAGGAACTCAAGCCCGGCACCTGGTACACGCTGGACCACAACGGGGCATCGGCCCAGGTGCAGTACGCCTGGCAGAGCCAGCGCAAGCAGCTGCACCTGTTCGCCGCGGTGGATGGCAGCAGCTACCTGATCCAGCTGCGGCGTCTGGCTGCCTACCTGCAGGCCGGCCTGCTGGTGGCGCAGGACGAAGAGGGCATCACCACCCGTGCCACGCGCGACGCGCTGGCCAAGCTCGACGCCAATCCGGAGCGCCTGCTGGGCTGATCTGCAGGCGCGGCAGTAGTGCCTGCGGGGCTCCCCTGGTGCGGGCTACGCTGTTCCCATGCGCTGGAACAGTCCGCCAGGCAAGCGCGCCACGTTTCCCGCCAGTTCGAGTTCCAGCAGTTGCACCTGAAGGCTGGCCGCGTCCATGCCGGTGCGGGCCAGCAGGGCATCCAGGCCCATGGGGTCGAATCCCAGTGCTTGCAACAGGGGGCTGTCCTGCCGCGGATGCCCGCGCCCGAGGCCTTGCGGACCCGAGGCGCCCGCCGGGGCGGCGGCCGCAGCGGGCAGGCTCAATTCCTCCAGCACGTCCTGGGCGGACTCCACCAGCTTGGCGCCCTGTCGGATGAGTGCGTGGCATCCACGGGACTGGGGCGAGTGGATGGAGCCCGGGATGGCGAACACCTCGCGGCCTTGCTCCGCCGCCAGCCGGGCGGTGATCAGCGAGCCTGAGGCAAGGGCTGCCTCGACCACCAGCGTGCCCTGCGAGAGCCCGGAAATGATGCGGTTGCGCTTGGGGAAATTGGGGGCCAGCGGTGGCGTGCCCAGGGGGTACTCGCTCACCAGCAGTCCCTGCCGGGCGATGCGGTGGGCCAGTGCCCGGTTGGCTGCAGGGTAGACCCGGTCCAGCCCGGTGCCGACCACGGCAATGGTCGCGGGTTGGTCTTCGCCCAGGCCGGCGCTCTCAAGGGCACCCTCATGGGCCGCCGCATCCACCCCCAGCGCCAAGCCCGAGACGATGGTGAGGCCGGCGCCGTGCAAGGACTTGGCGAACTGCCGTGCATGCTCCGCGCCCTGGGCCGTCGGATTGCGGCTGCCCACCACGGCCAGGCAAGGCCGTTCGCCCAGCGGATGCTCGGACGCCAGACGTGCAGCGGGCCCCATCAGGTACAGCAGCAGCGGGGGATCGTCGGTGTTCAGGAGCGTGCGCGGATAGCCGGCGTCGCCCAGCGTGAGCAGCGTGCGGGCTGCAGTTTCGGGTTCGGGCGCATCCTGCAGCCATTCCCAGGTGGCTTCCACCAGGTCCGCCAGGGTGGGAGGGATGGCGCGCAAGGCCTTGGCCTGGGCCGGGGTCACGCACTCCAGCAAGGCTGCTTCCGATTGCCCGAAGATGGCCTGCGGCAGGCCGAAGCGGGCCAGCAGAAGCCGCGCGGCGGCATTGCCTACGCCGCGCGACAGCGTCAGCCTGAGCCAGGCCTGCAATTCGTCGTGGTCCATGAGGGGCATGGCGTGGCCCGCCGGCTTCACAAGCCTGGCGCATTCCCCTGCAGGCCGGGCCGGGGGCCCATTGCAGGGGGGATGCGCTGGCGCTTCACTCCTGTGGGCTGACCAGCCGGTCGCCCACGCGCACGCCAGTGCGGATTTCCAGGATCAGCGCGTAGGAGACCCGGTCGAAGGTCCGGAACACCATGGCCAGGCCATTGCTCTCGCTGGGCAGCTTGATCATGGGGAGCTTGGGATCGGTCTTGTCCTTGATCACGTCGCCCTTGGTCAGCAACCGCAGTACATGGCCGGCCTGGAGGCCGTTCCGGGTGCCGAGGTTGATGGCTACCACCTGGTTCTGACCGGCCGCACCCGCAGATGAGCTGCCGTAAATGGATACCACGCGGGCTTCCACATCCCCGCGAGGAACGCTCGGGACGTAGCTGACGAACTCGCGTGCAGGAGCTGGCAGAAGGCGGTCACCGGCACGAATCTCTTCCTTGGCACCGGTGAGGTCCACGGTAGCAGGCACGTAGTCGGTCCGGATGCCGCCCTTGCCATCGGAGGACTTCTCGAAGCTCTCGCCACGCGCCAGTTCGGCCTTGCCCAGGTACTGGGCTTCATATCCCAGAACCTCCCCCGTCAAGGGGTCCTTGAGTGCGACGGCGTCGCGGAATACACGGAATTGGCGGGGTTCCCCCGGCTCCATCGTCAAGGGCGCAGCGGCGTCGCCACGCACATAGGCGCGATCACCGCCGGCCATGAGCACCCGATCGTCCACCGTGGCAATCACGCGCGGGGCACGTTGGAGCACGCTGGCGTCCACCACGAGTGGCTCGACCAGGAACGGTTCGATCAGGTGGGGCTTGAGCGTCGGCAGTGCCGTGCTGGCCAAGCTGTCGCTGCGGGTGCTGGGGGACACGCGAACCGTGTCGGAAGATCCGCTGCCGCCCGGGGCCGTGGTGCGCAGACGGGCATAGCCGCCTTCCTTGTCCAGGTACAGCGTCTGACCCGGGTAGATCAGGTGCGGGTTGGGCAGGGCCTGCATGTTCATGCCCCACAGTTCGGGCCAGCGCCAGGCGCTTTTCAGGTACAGGCCGGAGATGCCCCACAGCGTGTCGCCACGCTTGACCACGTACACATCGGGTGCGTTGGGTGCCAGGTCGGCCACGGGAACGCCGCGCTGCGACACTTCCTGCGCTGTGGCGCGCTGCTGACCGGAAATGGGGTGATTTTGCGCCTGGGCCGGTGCGACGAGCAAAGCGCCTGCGGCCACGGTCAGGGCGCCCAGGGCGGTTAGCCGCGCGCTGGTGAATGCCGTCATGTGGATCCTTTTTTGATGCATTGTGAAACGCCCCCTCACTGGCGTCCGAACTGTGTTGCACATGCAAGCAGCCGGACGAATACGTTACAAACCTTCTTAGATTCTCT
The DNA here is from genome assembly GCF_059415825.1 of Acidovorax sp. GW821-FHT10A04. Lineage (NCBI taxonomy): Bacteria > Pseudomonadati > Pseudomonadota > Betaproteobacteria > Burkholderiales > Comamonadaceae > Acidovorax > Acidovorax sp. GW821-FHT10A04. The sequence goes on along the minus strand of NZ_JBWKNZ010000002.1, from coordinate 151,659 downwards.
GCTCAAGCCCTTGATTCGGCAACGATTATTGGGTTGAGTATCTGCAGCTTTGGGCAAAAGTGGCGAAAATAGCGACATCTATTACCCGATTCCATGGCAATTCTCCCCATTCTCTGTTATCCAGACCCCCGGCTTCACAAGGTCGCCCGGCCCGTTGAGGCCGTGGATGCACGCCTGAAGACCCTGGTGTCCGACATGCTGGCCACCATGTACGACGCCAACGGCATCGGCCTGGCTGCCACCCAGGTCGACGTGCATGAGCGCCTGATCGTGATCGACGTCTCCGAAGGGCGCAACGAGCCCATGGTGCTGATCAACCCCGAAATCGTCTGGGCCAGCGCCGAAAAGCACGTCAACGACGAGGGCTGCCTCTCGGTGCCCGGCATCTACGACGGGGTCGAGCGCCACGACGCCGTGCATGTGAAGGCGCTCGATGCCGAGGGCCAGTCGCGCACCGTCGAGGCCGAGGGCCTGCTGGCGGTCTGCATCCAGCACGAGATGGACCACTTGCTGGGCAAGGTCTTCGTCGAATACCTGTCACCCCTGAAGCGCAACCGCATCAAGACCAAGATGGTCAAGCAGCAGCGGGAGAACCGCTGATGGGCCCAGGAGCGTGCGTGGCAGAAGGAACATCGGCTGCAACACCCGATAGACCGGTCTCGCTGGGCATCACCTCCGGCGCCCAGGCGTCTACCCTGGGCTTGTCGGTACTACCCCGCGGTCCCCGGTTTTCGAGCGCTTCGCTTCGATGCCTTCTGCCGCGCACGCTCCTGGTGGCGCCCCGCGTGCTGCGCGGTGCCGCAGCGCTGGCACTGGTGGCGGGCCTAGCGGCCTGTGCCGTGCCCTTGAGCGAGCCGCTGGGCACCCCGCGCGCCCAGGTGCTGGCGCGGCAGGGGCAGCCCACCGCCGTCCACTCCCTGCCGCAGGGCGAGCGGTTGCTCTATTCGCAGTTGCCTGCCGGCACCGAGGTGTACAACCTCGACTTTGACGCCAGCGGCAGGCTGGTGCGCGCCGAGCAGGTCCTGACCCAGACCCGGCTCGAGAGCATTCCCCTGGACCAGTGGACGCAGACCGACCTGCAGCGCACCTTCGGCCCGCCGCTGCGGGTGGAGCGGGTGGCCCGCTGGGACGGTGACATCTGGACCTACCGCTTCAAGCAGGGCTCCGACCCGCGCTTTGCCCACGTGCACCTCGATCCTGCCGGCGTGGTCCGCCGCATCGGCTTCACCGACGACATCCCCAATACCGACAAAGGACGAGACTGATCGTCTGTGTTGCAGAAACCCCCATGAACGTCATTTTTGCCGGTACGCCCGAGTTCGCCCGCGTGGCCCTCGAGCGCTTGCTGAAGGCCGGCTTCACCGTCCCCCTGGTCCTCACCCAGCCTGACCGTCCTGCCGGCCGGGGCATGAAGCTGCAGGCCTCCCCCGTCAAGCAGTGCGCCCTGGACCACGGTATTGCCGTGGCGCAGCCCAGGAGCCTGCGCCTGGATGGCAAGTACCCCGAGGATGCGGCCGCGGCGCGCGCAGCCCTGCTGGCCGCCCGGGCCGACGCCATGGTGGTGGCCGCCTATGGCCTGATCCTGCCCCAGTGGGTGCTGGACCTGCCGCGCCTGGGCTGCCTGAACATCCACGCCAGCCTGCTGCCGCGCTGGCGCGGCGCGGCACCCATCCACCGCGCCATCGAGGCCGGGGATGCCGAGACCGGCGTCACCATCATGCAGATGGATGCGGGCCTGGACACGGGCGACATGCTGCTCACCGAACGCACCGCCATCACCACGAGCGACACCACCGCCACCCTGCACGACCGGTTGGCCGACCTGGGTGGCCGCATGGTCGTGGAGGCCCTGGAGCTGGCGGCCTGCGGCGGCCTGGCGCCCGTGGTGCAGCCAGCCGAGGGCGTGACCTACGCGCACAAGATCGAAAAGGCCGAGAGCGCCATCGACTGGTCGCAGCCTGCCCAGGCCATCGGCCAGCGCATCCGCGCCTTCGATCCCTTTCCCGGCGCCAGCACCCGCCTGGGTGAGGAGACCATCAAGCTGTGGGCTGGCTTGCCCGAGGCGGGGGATGCCCCTGCCGGGGCCGTGCCCGGGCAGGTCCTGGTTGCCGATGGCGCGGGCGTCACCGTGGCCTGCGGTACGGGGAGGCTGCGCCTGACCACCCTGCAGCGTGCCGGTGGCAAGCGCCTGGCCGCGGCGGATTTCCTGCGCGGCTTTGACGAGCTGCAACCCGGTGCGGTGCTGGGGGTGGCGCTCGGCGCTGGCGGTGCGCCATGAGCACCCTGGTGCAGAAAGTCTCGCGCACCGTCCGCGATCCGCATTTCCGCCTGGCCGCCGTGGACATGGCCGGCACCTCCCTGGGCATTGCGGCCTGGGGTCTGGTCACGGGCGTGGCCATGGTCAAGAGCGGCATGTCCGTGTCGCTGGCCCTGCTGATGTCGGTCGTGGTCTATGCGGGCAGCGCCCAACTGGCCGTGATTCCGCTGCTCACCGTGGGGGCGCCGCTGTGGGTGATCTGGCTCACGGCCTCGTGCGTGAACCTGCGTTTCGTCATCTTCAGCAGCATGTGGCGCAGCTACTTTGCCCACAGGCCCCTGCGCGAGCGCCTGGCCATTGGCTACTTCAGTGGTGACGTGATCTACGTGGCCTTCATGAAACGCTTCCCGGAGCCCCAGTCCCAGCCCGAACAGATGCCTTATTTCTGGGGCGCGGCCGCCACCAACTGGGTCGCCTGGCAGGTGCCCTCCATTGCCGGCATCCTGCTGGCCAATGCGGTGCCGCTGTCCTGGGGCCTGGGCTTTGCGGGCGTGCTGGCCCTGCTGGGCGTGCTGCTGTCGCTGTTGTTCGACCGCGCCACCTGGCTGGCCACGGGCGTGGCGGCCACGGCCGCCGTGGCCGCGTTCGCCCTGCCGCTCAAGCTCAACATCCTCGTGGCCATTGCGGCCGCCGTGGCCGTGGGCCTGATGATGGAGGCGGTAGACCGGCGCCGCAAGAACCGCCACCCCGAGATGCTGCTGGTACCAGCCAACAGCGTAATGCCACCCGAGGAGCGCCAGCACATGAAGGACGGCGATGTGGTGCCGCTGCGCGAGGAGCGCCACCCATGAGCGGCCACTGGATCGAGATCACCATCGCCATCCTCGGGCTGGCCATCATCACCGTGGTGTCGCGTGCCTTCTTCATGATTCCCGAGCGCGAGCTGCCCCTGCCCGACTGGCTCAAGCGCGGCCTCAAGTACGCGCCGCTGGCCGCGCTCACGGCTGTCATCGCGCCCGAGATCCTCATGACCCAGGGCGAGCTGCTGGACACGTTCAAGGACGCGCGCCTGCCGGCCGTTCTGTTTGCGAGTGCTTACTACTTCTGGAAACGCGGCATCCTGGGCACCATCGTGGTGGGCATGGTGGTCTACCTGCCGCTGCACATCGGCTGGGGCTGGTAGGCGCCGGGAGGGGGCCAGGGCGGGCCCTTTAAAATGGCGGCCTTCAGTGCCCCATCCAGGAACCCTTCTTTCATGAACATCCTCCGCTTCTCCGATCTGTGCGCCCAGGGCAAGGCCCAAGGCCAGCGCGTCTTCATCCGTGCCGACCTGAACGTGCCGCAGGACGACAGTGGCGCCATCACCGAAGACACGCGCATCCGCGCCTCCATTCCCTGCATCCAGCTGGCGCTGGACGCCGGTGCTGCCGTCATGGTCACCAGCCACCTGGGCCGCCCCACCGAAGGCGAGTTCAAGCCCGAGGACACCCTGGCTCCCGTGGCCGCGCGCCTCGGGGAGCTGCTGGGCCGCGAGGTGCCCCTGGTCTCCGACTGGGTCGATGGCGTGAGCGTGGCCCCCGGCCAGATCGTGCTGCTGGAGAACTGCCGCCTCAACGTGGGCGAGAAGAAGAACAAGGAAGAGCTGGCGCGCAAGATGGCCGCCCTGTGCGACATCTTCGTGAACGATGCCTTCGGCACCGCCCACCGCGCCGAGGGCACGACCTACGGCATCGCCCAGTTTGCGCCCGTCGCCTGCGCTGGCCCCTTGCTGTCGGCCGAGATCGACGCGCTGACCAAGGCCCTGGCGCAGCCCCAGCGGCCGCTGGTGGCCATCGTGGCCGGCTCCAAGGTGTCGAGCAAGCTCACCATCCTCAAGAGCCTGGCCGACAAGGTCGACCAGCTCATCGTGGGCGGCGGCATCGCCAACACCTTCATGCTGGCCGCCGGCCTGCCCATCGGCAAGAGCCTGGCCGAACCCGACCTGGTGGAGGAAGCCCGCGCCGTGATGGCCGCGATGAAGGCGCGCGGCGCCGACGTGCCGATCCCCACCGACGTGGTGACGGCCACGGCCTTCTCGGCCGATGCGCCGGCCACCGTGAAGGCGGCCACGGACGTCGGTGCCGACGACCTGATCCTGGACATCGGGCCCGAGACCGCCGCCCGTCTGGCCAGCCAGCTCAAGTCGGCCGGCTCCATCGTCTGGAACGGGCCGGTCGGCGTGTTCGAATTCGCGGCCTTTGAAAATGGCACGCGCGCGATTGCGGCCGCCATTGCCGAATCGCCCGCATTCAGCATCGCTGGCGGCGGAGATACTCTGGCGGCCATCGCCAAATACGGTATCGAGAAACAGGTCGGCTATATCTCCACCGGCGGGGGCGCGTTTCTGGAAGTGCTGGAAGGCAAAACGCTGCCGGCTTTCGAGATATTGGAGAAGCGTGCAGTTGCAAAATAACCATTTTGGTTACATTTTGCCCCCTGGAATAAGGCCGTTGCGACGGCCTTTTTTTACGTCCGCAGGGGTTCCCACGAGAGGGGGAAGCGGCCGGCCCACGGCTTTCGTGCCCCGGCCCGCCTAAAATCGGGCCCCATGACCTTTCTAGACATGCTGCGCGACGCGTCCGCACAGAACAACTCCATGCTGTGCGTGGGCCTGGACCCCGAGCCCACCCGTTTCCCTGCAGCGCTCAAGGGCGATCCGCGCAAGATCTACGATTTCTGCGCCGCCATCGTCGATGCCACGGCCGACCTGGCCTGCGCCTTCAAGCCCCAGATCGCCTACTTCGCGGCGCACAGCGCCGAGGACCAGCTCGAACGCCTGATGCAGCACATGCGCGCCAATGCTCCGCATGTGCCCGTGATCCTGGACGCCAAGCGCGGCGACATCGGCTCCACGGCCGAGCAGTACGCCAAGGAGGCCTTCGAGCGCTACGGTGCCGACGCCGTCACGCTCTCGCCCTTCATGGGTTTCGACTCCATCGAGCCCTACCTGGCCTACCACGGCAAGGGCGCCTTCCTGCTGTGCCGCACCTCCAACCCCGGGGGCGACGACCTGCAGATCCAGCGCCTGTCCAGCGTCGCGGGCGAGCCCCTGCTGTACGAGCACGTGGCACGCCTCGCCCAGGGCCCCTGGAACCGCAATGGCCAGCTCGGCCTGGTCGTGGGCGCCACCTACCCGCAGGAGATCGAGCGCGTGCGCGGCATCGCGCCCACGCTGCCGCTGCTGATCCCGGGCGTCGGTGCCCAGGGGGGTGATGCCGTGGCCACCGTGCGTGCCGGCCTGCGCGAGGGCGGGCCCATCATCGTCAACTCGTCGCGCTCCATCCTCTACGCCTCGGGCGGCGAGGACTTCGCCAGTGCAGCGCGTACCGAGGCGGTGCGCACGCGGGCCGTGCTGGAAGCGGCCCGGGCCTGATGTCCCCGGCGTGCCCTGCGCGCGCACCGGTCGCTGCAAGGATTCCCCGATGCAACTGAAGTGGCTGGAGGATTTCATCGTGCTCGCGCAGGAGCGCAGCTTCACGCGCGCGGCCGAGTTGCGGCATGTCACCCATCCGGCCTTTGGGCGGCGCATCCGCGCGCTGGAAGAATGGGCCGGCACCCCCCTGGTGGAAAAAGGCGGTGGCCCGGTCACGCTGACGGCCGCAGGCAAGCGCTTTCTGGAGACGGCTGGCCAGATGGCGCGCAGCCTGGCCCAGTCGCACGAAGAAATGCAGAGCATGGCCGGGCGCACCGCTCGCACCGTGACCATCGTCACGGGCCGTACCCTGGCGCGCACCCTGCTGGCCGACTGGCTGGTGCGGCTGCCGCGCGCGCTGCACGCCAGTGAGCTGTGCATCCGCACCGGCTCCCTGGCCGAGACCGTGGCCCAGCTCGAGCGCAGCGAGGCCGATTTCTCGCTGGTCTACCACCACACCGCCCTGGCCGTGCGGCTCGATGCCCGGCAGTTCAGCCACGTGACCGTGGCCAGCGACCGGCTGGTGCCTGTGTCGCGCGCCACCGCACAGGGCCAGCCGCAGCACCGCTTCGGCCCCGACGGTGCCGCGGCGGCCTACCTGGCCTATGCACCCCAGCTGGCACTGGGCCGCCTGGTGGAGGACCACCTGGCCAACCACCCCCATGCACCGCGGCTGCAGCGGGTGGTGGAATGCGATTCGCCCGATGCCCTGTACGAGTACGCGCTGCGCGGGGTGGGCGTGGCGTGGCTGCCGTGGTCCCTGGTGCATGCCGACTGCAAGGCGCAGCGCCTGGCGCTCGCGGGCGATGCGCGCATGGAGGTGCGCTTCGATGTGCGCCTGTACCGGCCCAAGCGCCGGCTGCCTCCCCTGGCCGAGGCGTTCTGGCAGGCGTTTGCACAGCGCTGAGCGCGTGCCAAGGCGAACCAAAACGGCACATCCTGGTGCCATTTCAGCACCAATGGGATCGGGCGGCATTCTCACAATGGCTTACATACCAAGCCCTGACCCCACCCGATGAGGAGTTCCATTGTGAAAAAACCCGCCCACTTCGCGCGCCGCACCGCACTGCTGTGCGCCCTGGCCTCCTGCTTCGCCGCGGCCCCGGCCTTCGCGCAAGACACCTACCCGGCAAAGCCCATCACCATCGTCGTCGGCTATCCGCCCGGCGGCAGCACCGACCTGACGGGGCGTGCGGTGGCGCAGGAGCTGGGCGCCAAGCTTGGCGTGCCGGTGGTGATCGAGAATATCGGCGGCGCGGGCGGCGCCATCGGCGCCCAGAAGGTGGCCAGTGCCGCACCCGATGGCTACACCCTGCTGGTCGGGGCCAGCAACGAGATCGCGATCAACAAGCTCGTGACCAAGAAGGTCAAGTACGACGTCAAGGACTTCACGGCCATCGGCCTCGTGGCCTCGCAGCCCCTGGTGCTGGTCGCGTCCCCAGGCGCGGGCGTGAAGAACCTGGCCGAGTTCACGCAGAAGGTGGCCAAGAACCCCGGCAAGTACAGCTACGGTAGCTCGGGCGTGGGCACCTCGCTGCACCTGGCCGGCGAGATGGTCAAGGAGCAGGGCAAGCTGTTCATGACCCACATCCCCTACCGCGGCGTGGCGCCGCTCACCAACGACCTGTTGGGCAACAACCTCGAATTCGGGGTGTTCGTGCTCTCCAGTGGCCTGCCCCACATCAAGAGCGGAAAGGTCGTCGCGCTGGGCACCACCGAAGCCAAGCGCTCGTCCACGACCCCGGACATCCCGGCCCTGGCCGAGTCGCCGCAGTTCAAGAACGTGGACATCGGTGTCTGGTTCGCCCTGCTGGGCCCGGCCAACCTGCCCAAGCCCGTGTTCGACAAGATCAAGAAGGCGCTCAACGACACGCTGCAGTCACCCGACTTCCGCAAGAAAATGGAGGCCAGCGGCTCCACCGTGGCGGCTACGACGGTGAACATGGACCAGTACCTGGCCGCCGAGGTGGCCAAGTACAAGAAGATCGTCGAGTTCGCCAAGATCGAGGAATGACCGGCATGACTGCAGCGACGACATCCCAGCCCCTGGTCTTCGAACTGCCCGCGCCCGACATCGGCGCCTGGCGCGCGGGCAATACCGGCACCGAAGGTGTCTGGCACTTCGATTCGGGCGTGCCCGGCCGCCACGTGATGGTCAGTGCCCTGGTGCACGGCAACGAGCTGTGCGGTGCCTGGGCGCTCAAGGGCCTGCTGGAAGCCGGGCTGCGCCCTGCGCGCGGCAAGCTCACGCTGGCCTTTTGCAACCTCACCGCCTTCGACCGCTTCGACCCGCAAAGCCACGACGCCTCGCGCTTCACCGACGAAGACCTGAACCGCCAGTGGCTCGACGAGCGCATGGACGCGGGCGACACCAGCGAGCGCCGCCGTGCCGCGGCCCTGCGGCCCTTCGTGGCCCAGGCCGACTGGCTGCTGGACATCCACTCCATGCACGAGCCCTCGGCGCCACTGCTGCTCACCGGCATCCAGCCGCGCAACCTGCAGCTGGCGCGTGCCATGCGCTCGCCAGAGCACATCGTGGTCGACGCCGGCCACAAGGATGGCGTGCGCATGCGCGATTACGGGCGCTTCGGTCTGGGCGATGCACAGGGGGAGGACACCCGCTCCCTGCTCATCGAGTGCGGCTTCCATGGCGACCCGGCGAGCCGCGCCGTGGCGCAGGACCAGTGCGTGCGCTTCCTCGAACAAGCGGGCGTGCTCGGTGCCCACGCACTGGCGCAGCAACTGCCCGGCTGGCGCCTGCCCGACGCGCCGCGCCAGTGGGCGCTCGAAGTCACCGGGCCGGTGGTGGCCACCAGCAGCGCCTTCCGCTTCGTGGAGCCGTACACCGGCCTCGAAGTGATCGAGAAGGCCGGCACCGTGATCGGCGACAACGACGGCGTGCCGGTCACCACGCCGTACGACGACTGTGTGCTCGTCATGCCCTCGGTGCGCCAGGCGCGCGCAGGCGTGACGGTGGTGCGCTACGCCACGCGCAGGCCCCTGTAGCCGGGGTCAGCGCGGACGCCGGCGCTTCCACCAGAGCCAGACCCCGGTGATGCCCATGCCTGCCAGCACCAGGCCGCCCACGGCGATGAGCGCTTCCAGCAGCACACCTCCGAGCACGCCGGTGTGCAGGGGGTAGATGACTGCCGTTGCGCGCGCCCCGGGGTCCAGTTCGTTCCAGCGGTGGGTGGCCAGCACCTCGCCGGTAGCGGGGTGCAGCCACACCGAGCTCAGCCCATTCGGGTGCGGGTCGTCCGCGAGCCGAAGGCGCACGCGCAGCGGCCGGTCGGCCTGTGCCGGCACCTGCACATAGCCGATGGGCGCACCTGGAAACTGCGCCTGCGCCCGGGCCACCAGGCTGTCGAGCGGCAGCGCGCGGGCCGATGCAGAGCCCTTGGGCAGCGTGGGCACCTTGGTCGGCTCGGCCCCGCTGAGCGTGGTGACGAACCCGCCCAGCGGCCGCCAGGCCATCCAGGCCCCGCTGGCCACCGAGACTGCGATGAGCAGCCCCAGGGCCGCACCGCCCACCCGGTGCAGGTCGAAGAAGGCGCGCAGCAGGTCCTTGTCCAGCACGATGCGCCAGGACGGCGGCCAGCGCCGCGGCCACCAGAGGACCAGGCCGGTGATGAGCAGCAACAGATAGCCGAGCGCCACCCAGGCCAGGACGGCCTTGCCCGTGTCCTGCCACCACAGCGAGCTGTGCAGCTTGAACAGGGCGTTGACGAAGCCCTCGGTTTCACCCCGGCGGCCCTGCTCCAGGCCGGTGGCCGGGTCAAAGTAGACCGTGCCGCGCCAGGGGCCGTTGACCAGCACCCACAGGCTCTCTCCCGACTCGCGTGCGGGCCGCATCGTGAAGCTGCCCTTGGGCCACTCGGCTTTGAGCTTTTGCAGCACATCCTGCAGGGCGGCATCGGGCGAGCCGACGCCAGCCTGCGTCTCGGCACGGAACAGTTCAGGGTGCAGCCAACGGTCGAGCGGCTGCGCCACCACGAGCACGGCCCCGGTCAGCCCCGACAGGATCAGCACCCAGCCCAGACTGAGCGCGGTCCAGCGGTGTACCCGCAGCCAGAGTTGGCGCAGCCGCTGCATGTCAGCGCGCGCCCTTGGTCACCGGCATCAGAATGCGAGGCGACCTTGCACGTACAGCATGCGCGGCGCGCCGACCATGCGGCCGGGGTTGCCGTCCACATTGCGCGTGTAGTAGCGCTTGTCGGCCAGGTTGTTCACGCCCACGGCAATGCTGCTGCCCTTGTAGCCGGGCACCTTCCAGTCGGCCTGGATGTTCCACAGGCGAAAGCCCGGGATGCGGCCCAGGCGGGCGTCGGCGGGTTCGGCGAAGGTGTTGGCCGCATCGGCGTACTGCGCGCTCTGGTGCGTGCTGGCCAGGTTGAAGGCCCAGTCGCCGAGCTGGTAGCGTGCGCCCAGCGTGTCGGTGTTGCGCGAGTAGAAGGGCACGTCCAGGCCGGCCGTGGTGCCCGACTTCTGGATCGCCTTGGTGTAGCTGTAGTTGGCGTACACGTTCAGGCCCGCCAGTGCGCTGGCCTTGTCGAAGCTGTAGTCGATGGCGGCCTCGATGCCCTCATGGCTGGTGGCGCCGATGTTCTGGAAGGTGGCTGGCGTGATGCCGGGCACCTGCAGGATCTGGTTGTCGAAGCGGATCTTGAAGGCCGTGAGTTCGGCGCGGATCTGCGGGGTCTGCCAGCGCGCACCCACTTCGGCGGTCTTGGCCAACTCGGGCTTGAGCGGGTTGGTGGCCGTCTGCGAATTGAGCTGGATGTTCTGCACCGGGCCGAACGAGGTGCCGTAGTTGGCGAACAGCGTGAGCGCCGGGTTCACCAGGTAGGCCACGTTGAGCGAAGGCAGCGCCTTGTTGTTGGTGGTGTCGAAGCGCTGGGTGGAGGCACGGTCCTCGCGGTTCGTCTCGATGTGCTCGAAGCGCACGCCCGGCGTCACGCGCCAGGCACCAAAGGCGATGCGGTCATCGATGTATACGGCGTGCGCGTCGGTGGCATTGTCGAAGCGGGTGGGGACGCTGTTCGCGCCCGTGGCGATGGTCTGGTTGTAGGCCCGGTCGTTGCCGCGCTCGCGCAGGAAGCGGTAGCCGGCCGTCACATCGTGCGTGGTGGCGCCCAGTTGCACGCGCTGGGTGTAGCGCGGCTCGATGCCCAGCACCTCGTAGTCGCGTGGCTGGTGCGCCAGCTGTGTGCTGGTAGCGTTGATCAGCGTGCTCTTGCGCGTGCTGTCGTTGTAGTAGGCGCGCACCTCGAACTCCTGGTTGTCGGAGATCGTGTTGATGTAGCCCAGGTCGAGGCCCTTGCGCTCGCCATTCCAGTAGTCGGTGGGGCGCGTGTTCTGGAAGGGGTTGGCGTTGAACTGCGCCACCGTCAGGCCGCCGGGCGTGCGCGAGTTGACGTCGTAGTAGGAGACCTTGCCGTAGACCTCGGAGCTGCCGGTCAGTTCGTAGCGGAACTTGAAGGCCAGGTCGTTGACCTTCTCGTCGCTGCCCTGGCGCCAGCTGCTGCCGGTCATGCCCGAATACAGAAGTGCCAGGCCCAGGCCGTTGTCCAGCTGCGAGCCCAGGAAGGTGCTGTACTGTGTGTTGTCCTGGCCGCCTTCGCTGTAGTGGTTGTGGCGCACGGTCACGTCACCCGTGAGGCCGGGCTTGGAGGGGATGGCGCGGCTCGTGAAGTTGATGATGCCACCCACGTTCTGCGGGCCATAGCGCACGGCACCACCACCGCGCACCACGTCGATGGACTCGATGTTGTTCAGGCTCACCGGCGCGAACGAGAGCTGGGGTTGGCCGTAGGGCGCCACCGCCAGCGGCACGCCGTCGAGCAGGATGGTGGAGCGCGGGCTGTAGCGCCCGGTCAGGCCGCGCACGCCGATGTTCAGCGAGATCGCGCTGCCCGCGGTGCCCGAGTTCTCGGTGGCCTGCACGCCAGGGATGCGGCGCAGGACTTCGCCGATGTTGGCCGCGCCCGTGCCGTCGATCTTTTCCTTGTCCACCACGGTGCGGGCGCCCGCGAAATTCTTCACGCTGTTTTGCAGGCCTGTGCCGAGCCAGCTGCCCGTGATCTGGATGGTTTCCAGCGCCGGCGAGGCGCTGTCGCCCGCAGGCGACGCATCTTGCGCATGCAGTGCCAGCGGCGCGCCCAGCCAGGCCAGCGCGACGGCTGCGGCGCAGCGGGTGAGCTTCGGTGTCAAAGCGGGTGCCTTGGTGTGTTGTGTCGTCATGTGAATTTCCCCGGTGCGGTGTGGTTCTGGGCCGGTCACGGGCGGGTGCTTTGCATGCACGGCGCGGGACCGGCTGGAAACCTGTTCTTACAATGTCAATGATAGTAATTATCATTCATGCATCCAAAATATGCGCCCCGCCCAGGGCGCTCGCTGAGCTGCAGGGCGGGATCGGCCGGGGCTTGCGTGCTGACTGTTGCGTGTGCGCATCAGGTCCATACCGCTCAGCCGGGTTCGATGGGCGCAAATGCTGGCTCTTTTTGCCCCGCCCGCTGCAGGGCCACCGCGGGGGCGACAGGTGGTGGACACCGGGCTCGGCTAAGCTGGGTGCTCTGCTGAACCAATCACCCGGTCCCTCCTGGGGGATCGCCGCTTCTCCATGCACCAAGACCCCACCCGTTCCCTGCCCATGGCCGGCGCCACCAATTTCCGCGACCTGGGCGGCTACGTCGGGCAGGACGGCCGGGCCGTGAAATGGCGCCGCATCTTCCGCTCCGACCACCTGGCCGGGCTGACCCCGGCCGACCAGGCCCTGCTCGCCGAACTGGGCGTCAGCCGTGCCATCGACTTTCGCGGCAAGGCCGAGGGCGCGGCATATGCCTATGCCATCCCTGGCGTGGCCTACCACCCGCTGGTCATCGAGCCCACGGTGGTGCAGCGCGCGCTGGAGCTGCAGGCCACCGGCCGTGCGCTCACCGCACAGGACGCCGTGGGCCTGATGCAGGACACCTACCGCGGCTTCGTGCACGAGAACGCACCGCGCTTTGCCGAACTGTTCCGCCTGCTGCTGGCCAGCGATGCACCCACGGTGTTCCACTGCACCGCGGGCAAGGACCGCACCGGCTTTGCCGCCGCGCTGATCCTGATGGCCCTGGGCGTGCCGCGCGAGACTGTGATGCAGGACTACCTGCTCACCAACAACCTCTACCGCCGCCCTGCCGGCATGGGCAGCCACGCGCCCGAAGAGGTGCTGGCCGTGCTGTGGCGCGTGCAGGAGGAATTCCTCGACACTGCGCTGCACATGGTCGACCAGGACTACGGCGGCGTGCCGACCTACCTGGTGGACGTGCTCGGGGTCGATGCGGCGGCCCAGCGGCAACTGGCGGCGCAGTACCTGCAGCCGCAGCGCTGATGTGCTCGGGCGCCGGGGGCCGGTGCGAAGTGGCATACGGTGCCAGTCCGTTTACACGCTGATACCTGGCGTTTACATGCAGGCGTTGCAGCGGTGGCATAGTCCACGGCTTCCCTGTGCCGACCGCTTTCCAAGAGAGTTTCGAATGAATTTCCGCAAGCAATGCCTGCGCGCGAGCCTGGTGCTCGCGCTGTCCTTCTCCGCACTGTCGCCAGCGGCCATGGCGGCTCAGACCGAGGCGGAGCGCCAGGCTGTGATCATGTCCATGTTCAAGGACGACGCCGTACTGACCGAAGATGTGCACCGCGAGTTCTGGTCCGGCCTCCAGGATCCCGAGGCCGCCGTGAGTCGCGGTGCTCTGGAGCGCGTGGCCTTCGCGCTCAAGAACAACCTCGAGATGGAGCGTGCGACGGTGGTCAGCTACAAGGCCAGCATCAAGCAGCGCAAGCCGGTGGTGGACAAGAGCTACGAGTCGGCCCTCAAGACCCGTCTGGAGATGATGCAGATGCGCAAGCTCCCGACCGATGCCGTGCTGGCCAAGGACAAGGCGTTCCGCGAATCCCTGGCGCTGGTTGCCAAGGGCAAGCCCGTGGAAGCCAACGGCACCAAGATCACCATGACCAACGCGCTCATCGACCAGGCCCTGGTGCGGCTCGAAGCCTCCTATGCCCGGCTGGAGCGCCTGCTCAATCCCGTGTGGACCCCCGCGCCAGCGAAGTGAGACAGGCAGGGCCGCGGCGCCGATGAGCGCCGGTTCGTGGGCGATACTTCCGGGTTCGGCGATCCATCCGCGCCACAAGGAATGGCAGTGACTTCTGCAAACCGTACCGGCCAGAGCGCCAGTGCCGATGGCTTCGACGCGGCCTACTACGAGCGTTTCTATTTCGACAAGAAGACCAGCGTGGTCGACCCGGCGCACACCGATCGGCTCGGTGCCTTCGTCTGCAGCTACCTGCAGTACCTGCGCGTGCCGGTGCGGCGCGTGCTGGACGTGGGCTGCGGCATCGGGCTGTGGCGCGACATCGTGGCCCGGCATTTTCCCAAGGCCACGTTCCACGGTGTCGAGTACAGCCAGTACCTGTGCGGCCGCTTTGGCTGGGAGCAGGGCTCGGTGGTCGACTACCAGGCACGCACACCCTACGACCTGGTGATCTGCCAGGGCGTGCTGCCCTACCTGAACGAGGCCGACGTGCAGAAGGCCATGCGCAACCTGGCGGGGCTCAGCCGCGGCGCCCTGTACGTGGAGGCGGTCACGCGCGAGGACTGGGAGCAGGACATCGTGGACGAGACCCTGACCGACCCCCGGATGTTCCGCCACCCCGCGCAGCTGTACCGCCGCACGCTGGGCGAGGGCTTCACCGAGCTGGGCGGCGGTGTGTGGCTGAGCCCCAAGACCGAGCTGCCCCTGTTCGCACTCGAACACGCGGGCGGCCAGTGACGGCTGCCGCTGCACCGGTGCCGGCCCTGCCCCACGCCGTGTCGCGCCTGCGTGCAGCGCGGCTGGCGCGCAGCGCCAAGCCCTTCCTGGCCCGGGGCGGCCCGCGTGGCGAGCGCTGCCCAGGCTGCCGCCTGGTGCCCAGCCATTGCCTGTGCGCCTTGCGCCCGCTGCTGACTCCGCAGGCCGGCGTGTGTCTGCTCATGGCTGACATCGAGCCGCTCAAGCCCAGCAACACCGGCTGGCTGATTGCCGACGTGGTGGCCGACACCTGGGCCTTCGGCTGGGCGCGCACCGAGGTCGACCCTGGGTTGCTCACCCTGCTCGCCGACCCGCAGTGGCAGCCGTATGTGGTGTTCCCTGGCGAATTCGTGGCGCCCGAGCGCGTGGTGACGGCGGTGGAGCCGGTGCAGGGTGGCAAACGCCCGCTGTTCATCCTGCTCGATGCCACCTGGCCCGAGGCACGCAAGATGTTCCGCAAGAGCCCGTACATCGATGCGTTTCCGGTACTCAGCCTCGCGCCCGAGCAGCTGTCGCGCTACCGGCTGCGCCGCTCCACGCGCGAGGACCATTTCTGTACCTCCGAAGTGGCGGCGTTGTGCATGGAGCTGTCGGGCGAAGGCCATGCGGCCCAGACGCTCGAGGCCTACCTCGATGTGTTCACCAACCACTACCTGCAGTCCAAGCACCAGTTGCCGGTGGACCATGGCGATGAGGTGCACCTGAGGTTGCAGGCACTGCGCGCCTGAAGTGCATCGAAGGTGCACAATGCGCCCATGAAAGCTCCACCCCGCCTGCAGTCCCTCATCGAGGAAGGCCTGATCGACACCGTGGTCCGGCAGCTCATGAGTGGCAAGGAGGCCATGGTCTTCGTGGTGCGCAGTGGCGAGGAAACGCGCTGCGCCAAGATCTACAAGGAAGCCACCCACCGCAGCTTCCGCCAGGCCGTGGACTACACCGAGAACCGCAAGGTCAAGAACTCGCGTTCGGCCCGCGCCATGGCCAAGGGCAGCAAGTTCGGCCGCCAGGAGCAGGAGGCCGCCTGGCAGAGCGCCGAGGTGGATGCCCTGTACCGCCTGGCCGCGGCCGGGGTGCGCGTGCCCCAGCCCTACAACTTCCACGAAGGCGTGCTGCTCATGGAGCTGGTGACCGATGCCCATGGCGATGCGGCACCGCGCTTGAACGACGTGTCCTTCACGCCTGAACAGGCCCGCACCCACCACGCCACGCTGATCGCCGAGGTCGTGCGCATGCTTTGCGCGGGCGTGGTGCATGGCGACCTCTCGGAGTTCAACATCCTGCTGGCGCACCTGCCCGGGGCCGAGGGTGAAGAGGGCGTGGACGGCCCGGTCATCATCGACCTGCCGCAGGCCGTGGATGCCGCCGGCAACAACCATGCGCCGCGCATGCTGATGCGCGATGTGGCCAACCTGCGCGACTTCTTCGGCCAGTTCGCGCCCGAGCTGCTCGCCACCCAGTACGGCCCCGAGATCTGGAGCCTGTACCAGGGCGGGCTGCTGACCAACGAGACGCTGCTCACCGGCATCTACGCGCCAGAGCACACCGACGTGGACATGCAGGGCGTGCTGCGCGAGATCGAGGACGCCCGCGCCGAAGAAGCCGCGCGCCGCCTGCGCATGGCCACCGCGGCATAGTTGCAGCGGCCTCGGGCACAATCGGCGCCCCTTGCCATTGCCCGCCCCGCCGCCATGACCCCCGTGATCCGCAACTTCCGCCCGGGCGACGCGCCCGCATTGCGTGCGCTGTTCAACGCCGCCGTGCATGGCCTGACCGCCGCGCAGTACAGCCTGGCGCAGCGCGATGCCTGGGCACCGCTGGCGTACGACGCTGCGCTGTGGAACGCCCGCCTCGAGGCCAACCAGCCCTTTGTCGCTGAGGTACCGGCAGGGACGGTGGTGCACATCGCCGGCTTCTCGGATCTGCAGGCCAGCGGCTATATCGACCATTTCTTCGTCGCGCCCGCCCATGCCGGTCAGGGCGTGGCCCGGGCGCTGATGGCATACATCCATGCCCAGGCCGCGCTGCGCAGCACCGAGCGCCTGTGGGCCGATGTGAGCCTCACGGCCGAGCCCTTCTTCGCCAAAAGCGGCTTTGTGGTCGAAGCCCGCCAGCAGGTGGAGCGCCACGGCGTGGTTCTCGCCAATGCCCGCATGGCCAAGGTGCTTCTGCCCGGCGGCGCAGGGGTGGGACAATAGCGGGGTGGCCCTGCACAGGCGCCCCTTCGACACGACCCCACCATCCCAGAACGGCAAGGCCTTTCCCATGACCAAACAACACGAACGGCAGACCGAACTCAAACCCATGGAGCTGTGCGAGTCCTGCAAGGGCATCCAGCGCAACTGGCGCCGCGCCCCAGGCCATGCCGAGCTGGTGCAGCGCAGCAACCGCAAGGAAGACCGCGAGCACGGCCAGGTGACCTTCACCCGCTACCAGTGCGACCGCTGCGGCACCGCCTGGGAGTACGAGAACGACAAGACCAACCTGCATGCAGGCTGGTCCGTCGTAGGGCGCTGAGCGCGCTTCGTCAATCCCCGGGCACCTGCGCAGGGGGCAGCGAAGCCAGCAGCAGGGCCGCCACCACGCAGCCCAGGCCCAGCCACTGCCAGCTGCGGATGGATTCCCCCAGGAACACCACCGACAGCAGCAGGGCTGACACCGGCAGCCATACTGTGGCCAGGGATGCGCGCACACCGCTGGTGCGGGCACTGCCCGCGTACCAGAGCAGAAAGCCGCCCACCGTGGGCACCCAGGCGTAGTACAACACCCCGGCCAGAGCCGCTGCTGTGAAGGAGGAGGGCGATGCCTGCGCCACCAGCCACGCCGGCAGGACCGACAGCAGGAGTCCGCCCCCCGACATCAGTGTGGACAACGCCAGGGCCGGGATGGGCTGCGACAAGCGCTTGTTGGCCAGAATGAACACCGCCTCGCAGGCCACGGCGGCCAGCACCAGGGCAATGCCCGCCAGCCGGGTGCTGGCGCCTCCCTGCGCTGCGCCATCGGGCGCCATGGCCACGGCCATCACCCCGGCGGTGGCCAGCGCAATGGACAGCACCAGCCTGTGGCCCGGCCGCTCGCCCAGCAGCAGCGCCGAGAACAGCGCGGCGGCCGCTGGCAGCGTGCCGGCCACGATGCCGGCATCCGCGGCGCTGGCGAGCGCCACACCCAGGATCAGCAGCACCGAGTAGCCCACGCTGCCCGCCGCCGCCTGCACGGTGAGCAGCAGCGCGTCGCGCCGCCCCACGCGCGGCAACTGCTGGCCACTCCAGCGCATGAGCACAAGGAACACCGGCAGGGCCAGGGCATGGCGCAGCACGGTGGCCGCAAAAGGCTCGATGTCCTGCGCGATGGGCTTGCTGACCACCACCGTGCTGCCCACGAGCACCATGGCCAGGCTGCACAGCAGCGGGCCCTTCCATGATTCCGACATCCCCATCGCGTACCGCCTTGCCTGTATATGAACATGGCAGGCAGTGTGGATTCCTGGGCGCGATGGGTCTTGAACGTTATTGCGGCAGTGGCCGGCGCTGCCAGCCTGCGGCGGCCTTCTGCCAGGCACCGGGTGTAAAGCCGAACTGCCGCGCGAAGATGCGCGTCATGTGGCTCTGGTCAGCAAAGCCGCAGTCTGCCGCCGCCTCAGCCAGGCTGGTGCCGCGCTGCACCAGGCTGCGGGCGCGCTCGGCACGCTGCTGCAGCAGCCAGGCGTGGGGTGGCAGGCCGTAGGCCTGGGTGAAGCGGCGCAGCAACTGGTACTTGCCCAGGCCGGCCATCGCGGCCAACTGCGTGAGCGTGGGGGGCGCCAGTGGCGCATCGGCCAGCTGGTCGCGCACCTGGCGCACCTCGGCCGAGGCATCCGCGCCCAGCCCATGTGCGCGCGGCGCATTGGCATGGCGGCCCAGCAGCAGGGCGCAGGTCTGTACCAGCGCTTCTTCACAGGCAAGCGCGGTCAGGCTGGCCGCGGCCTGTGGTGTCGCGCTCCAGTGCGCGAGCCGCTGCAGCAACTGGTGCAGGGCCTCGCGGAGTGTCGCGTCGCCCTGGATCACCGGGCGGGCCAGGGCCACACCGTGGGGCGATGCCGTGGCCAGGTCGCCCGCCATGGCATGCACCACCGAGGGTTCCAGGTACACCATGCGCCAGCGGCGCGAAGGGCCGCCCAGCGGCTGGCCGTCGTGCACTTCGCCGGGGTTGGTGGTGATCAGGTCGCCCGCATAGGCATCCACCGGGCCGCGCCCGCTGGCCGAACTCTGCGCGCCATCGTCGAGAAGCCCCAGGCCATAGACTGCATGCCAATGCCTGCCATAGTGGCGGGAACTTTCGATGTGCGTAGCGTACACCCCTTCCCAGGGCGAGCCGAAGACCTGGCATTGGTGGGTGGGCGCTGCGGGCTTCATCCGGACATTATTGCCAATGGCCACCCGCCACACCAAGGAGCCACTGAATGCATCGCCGAATCTTCCTTGCTGCCGGGGGGCGCCGTCTGGCCTTGGGCGGCCTCGTGCTGGCGGCCATCCGCAACGCCCGGGCCCAGCCGGCCTACACCGTCTCCGCGGAGCAACTGCAGGAGGCCGTGGCGCTGCGCTTTCCGCTGCGCTATCCCATGGCGGGCCTGGTGGATGTGGACGTGCAGGCCCCGGGCCTGTCGCTGCTGCCCGAAAGCAACCGCCTGGCTGCGGCCTTCGCGCTGAGCGCCGCCGGCCCTGCGCTCAGGCGCCGCCACAGTGGCACGCTGGAGGTGGAATTCGCCCTGCGCTACGAGCCCGGCGACCGCAGCCTGCGCGCCCACCAATTGCGTGTGGGGCGGCTGGATTTCCCGAGCCTGCGGCCCGAGGTGGTGGCGCTGCTCAATGGTTACGGCCCCGCCCTGGCCGAGCAATCGCTGCGCGAGGTGGTGCTGCACCGGCTGCGGCCGCAGGATCTCGCCGTGCTCGACGGCCTGGGCATGCAGCCCGGGGCCATCACCGTGACCGCCAAGGGCCTGTCCATTGCCTTCGTGAACAAACCGGCTCCGTGAAGCAAGTCGATGGCTCCCAGCGCTCAATGGCCTTGTTCGGTGGGTTGCGCGGACATCAATCCCCGCGCACCCGCTGCGCAAAGCCACGCTGGCCGAACTGCTCGATGATGAAGTCCACGAAGACCCGCGTGCGCGCGGGAAGCAGCTTCTTGTCCGGGTAGTACAGCGAGGTCGGTCCCGCGTCCGACCACCAGCCCGGCAGCAGCCGCACCAGGTCGCCGCTGGCCAGCCAGGGCTGGGCGAACGGCATGGGCAGCAAGGCCACGCCCAGGCCCATCAGGGCGGCCTGGCACATGGCCTCGGGGTCGTCGAAGACAATGCGCGGGCGCAGCTCGGCGGCTGCCGCATCACCGGCCTTGTTGCGCAGCGTGGTGACGTGGATGCGGCCCGTCTGGATCGAGCGGCGCGCAATGCCGTCCCATTGCGCCAGGTCCGACGGGTGGCGCGGCGGCTTGCGGCCCTGCAACTGGGCGCGCGATGCCACGGCCACGATGTGGATCGTGCCCAGCGTGCGCGCCACCATGCCGGGGTTGAGGTTGAGCCCGCCGCCGATGCCTGCGTCGAAGCCCTCGCCGACCAGGTCCACCTGCCGGTTCTCGAAGCGCCAGTCGGGCTGGATGGCCGGGTAGCGCGCGAGGAACTCGCCCAGCAGCGGCACCAGGTAGGCACGGCCGAAGGCCTGGCCCATGCTGACCTTGAGCGTGCCTGCAGGCTGGCGATCGGCCTCGGCCGCATGCTGCACGGCGTCGGCCAGCGTGGCCAGCGGCGTGCTGATCTGCTGCAGCAGGCGCTGGCCCCCCTCGGTCAGCACCAGGCGCCGCGTGCTGCGCTGGAACAGGCGCACGGAGAGGCTCTGCTCAAGCCGCGCCACGTTCTTGCTCACGGCGGCAGGCGTCAGGCCCATGAGCCGGGCGGCGGCCGAGAAGCTGCCGGATTCGGCGGACTTCACGAAGGATTCGAGATGGCTGAGGGGCTGCATGCCTGCTATTTTCAACTGGAAGTTGAAACAGGTACATCCCATTCATGGCTACCAGCAATGCAATGGTTTGCCGACACTGCAGGTGTTGCCAGTGCATTCACTGGTCCACCTACCGGAGTCCACCATGTCTGTCGCTTCCTCTGCTTCTTCCTCCCCTGTTGCCACCACCGCCGTCCTGGCCGGCAAGGCCGCCTTTGTCACCGGCGGCTCGCGCGGCATCGGTGCCGCCATCGTGCGCCGCCTGGCGCGCGATGGCGCTGCCGTGGCCTTCACCTACACCAGCAACGACGCACCGGCCAAGGCGCTGGCCGCCGAGATCGAGGCCGCCGGCGGCCGCGCGCTGGCGCTGCGCGCCGACAGCGCCGATGCCCAGGCCATCACGGCCGCCATCGACGGTGCCGCGCGCGATCTGGGCCGCCTGGACATCCTGGTCAACAACGCCGGCGTCGCCATCATGGGCGAGGTCGGCAGCGTTCCGCTCGAAGACCTGGACCGCACGCTGGCGATCAACGTGCGCGGTGTGTTCGTCGCCACCCAGGCCGCCGTGCGCCACATGGGCCAGGGCGGTGCCTACGGCCGCGTGATCACCATCGGCAGCACCAATTCCGAGCGCCTGCCCTGGGCCGGCTTCAGCGTCTACGGCATGAGCAAGGCCGCCATCGTGGGGCTCACCAAGGGCCTGGCACGCGACCTGGGTCCGCGCGGCATCACGGTCAACAACGTGCAGCCCGGCCCGGTCAACACCGACATGAACCCTGCCGACGGGCCCATGGCCAAGGACATGCACGGCCTGATGGCGCTGGACCGCCACGCCGACCCAGCCGAGATCGCCGGCATGGTGGCCTACCTGGCCGGGCCCGAGTCGGGCATGGTCACGGGTGCCAGCCTGCTGATTGATGGCGGGTTCGCAGCCTGAAACAGGCTCCCCCTGAGTCGCTTCGCGCCATCCCCCTGAGGGGGACGCCCCCAGCGCGGCGGGGCGGCCCTTGCGCGGGGGCACTGGCCTGGGTCGCGCCAGTGCTGTAGGTCACGCGCCCATGTGGCGCGTTGGCCCACCTGAGATCAGACGCTTATCTGCGCCACCACATCGGCCAGCGTGACGTGGCCCAGAAATCCGCCGCTGCTGGTGGCGGGTTGCTGCCGCTCGATGGCATCGGCGAACACCACGGCGGGGTCGGCGCGCAGCTTCGCCAGGTGGGCCGCCAGGTGCGGGTAGGCTGCGACCTGCAGCACACCGTGGTACTCGGCCCAGCGTGCTACGGCCACCAGGTAGGCGTCGGCCACGGTCTTCTTGCTCCCGCCGTCGATCCACTCGCGCCCGGCGAGCAGATGGTCCAGGTGGGCGCAGCCCTTGGCCACCTGGGGGCGGCCGAGATCGCGCAGCACGTCCTGGCGCGGCGGGTCGGTGGCCATTTCGTAGGCGGCCCACAGTGGCGCGAAGGCCGCGAAGAAATCCGTGGCCAGGTAGGCCAGCGCCTGGTTGAGCCGGTCGTACTCCGGGCTGCCCTGCGGGTAGCCGAGTTGGTGGCCGTTGCGCGCCGCCAGGTGCTGCAGGATGGCCACGCTCTCGGTGAGCGTGCCGCCCTCGGCCGTCACATAGGCGGGCGTCAGGTTCTGCGGGTTGATGTGCGCGAAAGCCGCGGGCCAGGGGTGTTCGAGCATCTCGATGCGCGAGAGCGCGTACGGCGCTCCCAGCCATTCGAGCGCGATGGTGCTGGCCAGCGAGCAGCCCTGGGGTACGCCATAGAAAAGGGTCGGTGTCATTTGCAGATCCTTGGGTTGTGGGAACAAGCACCAAAGATACGGATGTGGCCTTTGCTTGGGTAGTCGGGTGAAAGTAGACTCATCGTCTCCTTTTGTGAACGATGAACGCCCCCTTGGGCTGCGAGGATGCCTGCATGCTCAATCTCAATGACCTGCAGTGGTTTGTGCGCGTGGTGGACCATGGCGGGTTTGCTGCTGCCGCGCGGGCGCTGGAGGTGCCCAAGTCCACGCTGAGCAAGCGCGTGGCGCAGCTCGAGGCCACGCTGGGCGTGCGCCTGATACAGCGCAGTTCGCGGGTGTTCGTGGTGAGCGACACCGGCCAGGCCTTCTACCGCCATGCCGCCGCGATGCTGGTCGAGGCCGAGGCGGCCGAGAGCGTGGTGCGTGGCCTGCAGGCCGAGCCGGCGGGCATCGTGCGCCTCACGGCCTCGGTCACCACGGCCCAGCTGGTGCTGGCCGAGCTGCTGCCCGCGCTGGCGGCGCGGCATCCCCGGCTGCAGGTGATGCTGCACGCCACCGATCGCTTCGTGGACCTGGTGCAGGAGGGCTTCGACATCGGGGTGCGCGACCACTCCGCCCCGCTGCCCGATTCGGACCTGGTGCAGCGGCGCGTGGGCCACGAGCCGTTCTACGCCGTGGCCTCGCCGGGCTACCTGGCGGCGCACGGTGGTGCACCGGTGCACCCGCGTGATCTGGCTGCGCACGACGCCCTGCTGCTGTCGCCCGCGCCATCGGCCCAGGTGTGGACTTTTCTGCGCGATGGCGAGGCCATCGGCGTGCGGCCGGTGCCGCGCTTCTTTGCCGACGAGCCCTGGACCTTGCTGCGGGCGGCCCTGGCGGGCGTGGGCATCGGCTGCCTGCCGCGCGGCCTGTGCCAGCCCGATATCGAGGCCGGCCGCCTGGTGCGGCTGCTGGCAGATTTCCGCTATGGCGCGAGCATGACCACCACCTTGCTGATCTCGCACCGGCGCGGGCAACTGCCCTCGGTGCGCGCGGCCGTGGACTTCCTGGTCGAGGGCCTGGCGCGCTACCGCGGGTTCGAGGAGTCCAGGGCCTTATAGTGGCCCACCATTCCACCCGGGACCCTGCCGTGCACCACACCCCCCACTTCCTGCGCAATGCCCGCACCACTGCGGTGGCCTTGGCCACCCTGTGGGCCGCCTTCACCGCCGGTGCCGTCACCCCGGCCGAGTCCGGCTATGTGGGCGAGTACCGCGGGGGCTCGGTGGACACCGTGGCCCAGCTCGCGCTGCTGGACGACAACACCTATTGCTTCGCCTTCACCGGCGGTGCGCTGGACATGGTGGCCGCAGGCCGCTGGAAGGCCGAGGGCACGGGTATCCGGCTGCAGCAGGTGCGGCAGGCGCAGACGCTGTTTCCCGCATTTGCCCGCAAGGTGGAAGCACTGGGGGCCATGGTGGAGTTCGACTTCCATGGCCATACGTTGTCCAATGCCCGTGCACCGGCATTCGCCGTGTCGGCAGACGACACTGCACCGACCACCCTGCGCCCGCTGTTCAACGAAGGCAACAACAACTGGTCGGAAAGCTACAAGCTGCCCGCCCTGCCCGCAGCGTCGGTGCGCTACTTTTACCTGGGCGAAGTGGTGGAAGAGAGCCCCGGCAAGCCATCGGCCGTGAAGGTTGTACAGTACCGATTGGAAGGCGGCAACTCCGTGCACGTGGGCTTCGATGAACTGCAGGCCATGCCTCTCATGGACCAGCGGGCCGAACTCAAGGGCCAAGTGCTGTTCCTGTCCGGCAGCCGCCTGGGCCAGCGCCGCCCCCTGAACCCCGAGGTCCTCAAGGCGGTGCGCAATGGCTGCATCAATCCTGCGCTCAAGCCCGGCGTCTCGCGTCCCTTGCCGGAAGGCGAAATCAAACCCATGGCGCCCGTGAAGACCTTCACCGTCAGCCCCTCGGCCATCCAGGGCAAGCCCTTCTTCGAGGCCACGCGCAATTAGGGCCTGTTCGCACCCATTTCGGGGTCTCGAAGGCCCTTGCCGGCGTGCCAATCCAGGCGCGCGACGCTGCTAGTGCCCTTGCACACGCAAGGAGCGCAACGACGGGCAACGCGATCCCCGAAATGGGTGCGAACAGGCCCTAGGCAGTTCAGGCCGACAGCGCTCCTGCGGGGGCGCGCGGCGCCATTTCGATCTGTGCCTTGGCCAGGCGCAGCGCCTTGCGCATGTAGCCGCGCCACAGCACGCTGGCCAGCAGCCAGAGCACCGGCGCCGCCCACTTCGAGCGCGCATGGAAGGCATGGCGCCAGCGCACCGTGGTCTGCGTGCCATTGGCCTCTGGGTCGAACCACCAGGCGCCGTCGGCCCCCGTGGCCAGCCAGCGCAGCACGCCGGTGAAGCCGCTCACGGTGTAGGCGAAGTACTGGGCCGGGCGGTAGTGCTTGAGCCCCTCCTGCACGCTGCTGCCATCGGACATGGCCACCGTGCGCGTTTGCCCCGGGGCGTCCCAGGGGCCCGTCTGGTCGCTGGTGCCGGTCACCGCCGGCAGGGGGCCGTAGCCGGTGAACAGCGTGGTCGGGTCGACGGGCGCGATGAACTGGAACGCCTGGGCGGGCGAGGCCTTGATATGCGTCTGGACCGTGGCGGCAAAGGTGGGCATGGTGGTGGCGTCCGGTTCGTGCGGGAGGGGGAGTGGATCGAATGTATTGTGGAAGGCGGAAACGATAAATACCGTTTTCTCAAACGGACTGTTGGCCAAACCGTGAACAATTGCCCCTTCCCGCAGCGAAAGAACGGTGTACAAACCGGCTTCAAGCGGGGGTTTGCCGGCGCCTGCGGGGCTTGGGCGCCGCGCCCGCCAGTTCCTGGGCGCCCAGGCTGAACAACGGGTTGTCCGCCAGCATCTCCACGGCCAGGTCGATGAAGGCGCGCACGCGCGCCGGCTGGGCCGCGCGGCTGCCGTAGTACACGTACAGGCCCAGGTGCCGGGGGACAAAGCCGGTCAGCACCGGCACCAGCTGGCCGCTGCGCACCAGGGGCGCGGCCGTCACGCCCACGAGCTGGCCGATGGCATGGCCGCCCAGCACGGCGCGCGCCTCCAGTTCGATGTCGTTGGTGCAGAAGGCCGGCGGAATGGCGTGGGCCACGATGTCCTCGCCCACCTGGAATTCCCAGGGCATGGGCTTGCCCGTGGTCGGGTGGCGAAAGCCGCTGCAGCGGTGCTGCGCCAGGTCTTCGATGCGCGTGGGCGTGCCGTGGCGCGCCAGGTAGTCCGGCGTGGCGCACACCACCAGCTGCAGCCACAGCAGGCGGCGCGCGATGACTCCGCCCTCGGGCGGATAGCCCGAGCGGAAGCCCACGTCCACCCGGTCCTCGACCCAGTTGCCGATGCGGTCCTCGAGCTGCACGTCGGGCTCCACCTGCGGGTAGCGGCGCACGAATTCGTCGACCACGGGCCAGATCACCTCCAGCATCATGGAGCGCGGCGCGGTGATGCGCAGCGGCCCGGCGATCTCCTCGCGCCCGCGCCGCGCGCCGTGCACGGCGCGCTGCAGCGTGGCCAGCCCGGGCTGCGCGGCGTCGAGGAACTGGCGCCCCTCCTCGGTCAGGCTCAGGCTGCGCGTGGTGCGGTGGAACAACCGCACGCCCAGGTGCGATTCGAGCTGCCCCAGCGCCAGGCTGGCCGCCTGCGGCGTGATGCCCTGGGCCGAGGCTGCCTGGCGCAGGCTGCCCAGCTCGGCCGCCTTGGCAAAGGTGGAAATCGCGCGCAATTCGTTCATGGCCATGACAAGCTCCGGAGATTGGCAAGAATTTATTGCCAATGAAGTCAGCGATTATGGGCTAGTGCGATGGCAATGGTGTGCCTAAAGTTCACCCCCATGGCAACGCACCGCGTCTGCCAGAACCCCGAAATTCAACCCTTCCAAGGACTTCTGCCATGACTGCCCATGCTTCTTCCCCTTCCTTCCCCCGCATCTGGTTGATCACCGGTGCCTCGCGCGGCATCGGTGCCCGCATTGCCGAGGCCGCGCTGGCCCAGGGCGATGCCGTGGTGGCCACCTCGCGCAATACCGAATCGATCACGCGCCGCCTGGGCGCCAGCGATGCGCTGCTGCCCTTGGCCCTGGACGTGACCGACGAGGCCCAGGCCCGCCATGCCGTGGGTGCAGCGCTCGATCGCTTCGGCCGCATCGACGTGCTGGTCAACAACGCCGGCTACGGGTTGCTGGGCGCGGTGGAGGAGGCCACCGCCGACGAGGTGCGCAGCCTCTACGAAACCAATGTGTTCGGCCTGCTGAACGTGACGCGCGCCGTGCTGCCCGCCATGCGTGCGCGCCGTACCGGCCATGTCATCAACATCTCGTCGCTGGGCGGGGTGCGTTCTGCCGCGGGCTTTGGCGTGTACTGCTCGACCAAGTTCGCGGTGGAAGGCATCACCGAGGCGCTGCACGCCGAACTGGCGCCGCTGGGCATCCACGCCACGGTGGTGGAGCCCGGTTACTTTCGCACGGAGTTCCTCGACACGGCCTCGCTCGCGGTCTCCCCGCTGGTGCTGGAGGACTACGCCCCCAGCGCCGGCGTGATCCGCGAAGCCGCCCGCCGCATCAACCTGAACCAGCCCGGCGACCCCGTGCGCCTGGCCCAGGCCATGATGCAGCTGGTAGCCAGCCCCACGCCGCCGCTGCGCCTGCCGCTGGGCACCGACACGCTGCAGGCCATTGCCGAGAAGCACGCCTTTGTGGAAAAGGAAACGGCCGCCTGGCGCGAGCTGGCAGCCTCCACGGACTTCCCACAGCAGGCTGCGGCGTGAGAATGCGCCAGCGGTGGGTCAGACCATGCCGCCGTTGGCGCGCAGGGTTTGCCCGTTGATCCAGGCGCCATCGGGCCCGACCAGGAAGGACACGGTGCCCGCGATGTCGTCCGGCGTGCCCAGGCGGCCCAGCGGGTTCATCTGCGCCAGGCGCTCGACGAGTTCGGGCGTCTTGCCGTCCAGGAACAGGGCCGTGGCCGTGGGGCCGGGGGCTACGGCGTTCACGGTGATGTTCTTGCCACGCAGTTCCTTGGCCAGGATCAGCGTCATGGTTTCCACCGCGCTCTTGGTGGCGGCGTACACCGCGTAGCCGGGCATCGCGGTGCCGACCACGCTGGTGGAGAAGTTCACGATGCGCCCGCCCGGCTCGAGCCGGCGCGCGGCCTCGCGCAGGGTGTTGAAGCTGCCCCTGAGGTTGATGGCGATCAGCCGGTCGAAGGTGGCATCGTCTGTATCGGCCAGGTGTGGCGTGTGCGGGGGCATCACGCCCGCGTTGTTCACCAGCACGTCCACGCGGCCGAAGGCCTCGGTGGCCTGGTCGAACAGGCGAGCCACGGCGGTGGCATCGGCCACGTCGGCCTGCACGGCGATGGCCTGGCCGCCTGCCGCAGTGATGGACTGCGCCACCACTTCGGCCTCGGCCGCACTGCCGGCGTAGTTGACCACCACGCTGAAGCCATCGCGCCCCAGGCGCTGGGCAATCGCGGCGCCGATGCCGCGCGAGGACCCGGTGACGATGGCGACGGGGCGGTGGGTGGATGGGTCGTTGGTGGCCATGAAAACTCCTGAACGGTGGTGATGGGTGTATTGTTCTGTTGGCGCTGGGTTTGATAAAGGCCCAATAAATGCCATGACTGTTCAAAAAATACCAACAACCAAGCCCTGCTCCCCATGGACCGATTCGACGCCATGCGCCTGTTCACCCGCATCGTGGAACTGGGCAGCTTCACGCAGGCCGCGGAAGACCTGCAACTGCCCCGCGCCACGGTGACCCTGGCCGTGCAGCAGCTGGAAAAGCGCCTGGGTGCGCGCCTGCTGCACCGTACCACGCGCCATGTGGCGCCGACGCAGGACGGAGAGGCCTACTACGGGCGCTGCCAGCAGCTGCTGGCCGACCTCGACGAGACCGAGGCGGCCTTCGCCACCGCCGGTCAGCAGCCCAAGGGTAAGCTGCGCGTGGATCTGCAGGGTACCCTGGCACGGTATTTCGTGCTGCCGCGCATCGGCGAGTTCTTTGCACGCTATCCCGGCGTGGAGCTGGAGCTGGGCATGGGCGACCGCCTGGTGGACCTGGTGCGCGAGCGCGTGGACTGCGTGATGCGCGGCGGCGAGCCGGCCGATTCCAGCATGGTCGGCCGGCGCGTGGCGCAGCTCGCGCAGGTGACCTGCGCCAGCCGCGAATACCTGGCACGCCATGGCGTGCCCCGCAGCGTGGACGACTTGCGTGGCCACCGCGCGGTGAACTACCTGTCGTCACGCACGGGCAAGCCCATGCCCCTGGACCTCATGGTCGACGGCGTGCCGCGCAGCGTGCAGCTCAAGGGCGCGGTGTCGGTCACCGATGCGTTTGCCTATGTAGCCTGCTGTACGGCGGGGCTGGGGATCATCCAAGTGCCGCGCTACCACCTGGAGCCGCAGCTGGCCGACGGCAGCCTGGTCGAGGTTCTGGCCGATTGCCGCCCCGCGCCCCTGCCGGTGACCGTGCTCTACCCGCACAGCCGCCAGCTCTCGCCGCGCGTGCGCGTGTTCGTGGACTGGCTGGCCGAGGTGATGGCGAACGCGCGTTAGTCTGCCTGTACAGGGCGCGAGAACTCCATGACCCAGTTGGTCTCCCAGGTCTGCCCGCCATTGTCCGAGAAGGCCTGCTCCCAGCGCGGCATGCCGGTGGCGAGGTTCCTGGCCCACTCGAACCGCACCTGGACGGGCTGGCCCTCGAACACTTCCTGGCCGAAGAAGACGCCTTGGTCCGTGCCCGCGAAACCGCCGCTCACCGGTGGCAGCAGTTGGCCCGTGGCCGTGTCCAGCCCGCCCGTCACGTTGTCCAGCCAGTAGATGCTCCAGCGCTGCGCCTGGGGATTGAACAGGCGCAGCGCCATGCCCACGTAGCCTGCATTCCAGGCCTCGGGGATGAAGTCATCGCAGTTGCCGATGCCGCCGGACAGCGGCCGTGCCGTGCCGGTGGCGTCGAAGGTTTCCCAGTCGGTGCAGCCCGCAAGCCGTTGCACGAGGCGGGTGTTGCGGATGCGCCAGGGGCCCATCAGAAAGTCGAAGTCGTGGGCATCGCCAGTGGGTGGGGTGATCGGCATGGGGTGTCTCCGGGATGGGCGTGCGTCATGCGTGCAGGGCCGAGCGCGCCGTGGGCTGCAGCCGGTGGGCCTCGGGTGCGCGGGCCAGCCAGGGGGCCAGGCCGGGCGCCACATCGCGCTGCCAGGCCCCGCCCTGCGCAAAGGCATCGAACGCCGCCGCATCGCCGAACAGCGCCAGGCCCAGCAGCACGTGCTCGCCTTCGCGCACCGGCAGGCGGGGAAAGCTGTTGGGGCTCGTCTCGCTGGCGTACCAGGCGGTATGGCGTGCGCCACCCGCGCGCAACGCGGGGTCCATGCGCTCGCGGC
Source organism: Acidovorax sp. GW821-FHT10A04 (assembly GCF_059415825.1). Classification (NCBI taxonomy): domain Bacteria; kingdom Pseudomonadati; phylum Pseudomonadota; class Betaproteobacteria; order Burkholderiales; family Comamonadaceae; genus Acidovorax; species Acidovorax sp. GW821-FHT10A04. Next base: position 121,988 of record NZ_JBWKNZ010000002.1, on the reverse strand, counting down.
AGTACGCCAACAGGTCGGGCGTTGCAGGCTCCTGGAGGTAGAACACCGTGGCATCGAGGAGGCCCGGGGCCATGCTGCCGGCACCCGCAGCGGCGCGGTTCGCGGGCAGGCCATCGGCTGCTCCGGGCCAGGCCGGGTGCAGCAGCAGCACGTTGTCCGAATCGACCATGGTGGCATTGGCCGCATCGCGGTGCGCAGCCCACACCGGGCCGCCGTAGAAGGCTTCGAGTGCCTGCTGGCGCGCCGCCATGTCGGCAAAGCCGCGCAGCCAGACGAACAGGTCCGGCTGGTCGAGGTCGCGGAACTGGCCGATCACGCGCATGCCTTCGCGCTCCTGGGTTTCGAGGAACTCACGGTCGAACAGGTCGATGAGCACATCGCGCTGGCCAGGGTGCAGGGTGTACTGGCGCAGCTCGGCGATGGAGCAGTCGGCAATCGAGGGGGTGGTGGTAGGCATGCGGGACTTCCTTGGTGGTTTCAGGCGAAAGAGAAGACTGCAGTCTGGGGCGCAATACCTGCCAAGGCATGGCAGGTATTCGCGGCATACTGCATGCCGGTCCCTTTTCTTCCGAGTCCCCATGCGCGCCAGCCGCCTGTTGTCCATCCAGATGCTGCTCGAAACCCGCGGGCGCATGAGTGCGCAGGCGCTTGCCGAGGCGCTGGAGATCTCGGTGCGCACGCTGTACCGCGATGTGGACCAGCTCACCGCCGCGGGTGTGCCGGTCTATGCCGAACGCGGTCGCAGCGGCGGCTTTGCCCTGCTGCCGGGGTGGAAGACCACGCTCACCGGCCTCACCCCGTCCGAGGCGCAGGCCGTGTTCCTGAGCGGGCTGCCCGGCCCGGCCGGTGACCTGGGCCTGGGCGGTGACGTGGAGGGCGCGCGCCTGAAGCTGCTGGCCGCGCTGCCGGCCCCGTGGCGCGAGGATGCCCGGCGCGTGAGCGACCGCCTGCACCTCGACCCGGTGGACTGGTACCGCGAGAGCGCGCCCACGCCCCACCTGGCCACCGTGGCCGCCGCCGTTTGGAGCGGCGAACAGCTGGCCCTGCGCTACGAAAGCTGGGCCGACACGGTGGAGCGTGCCGTGGCCCCACTGGGGCTGGTGCTCAAGGCGGGCGTCTGGTACCTGGTGGCGCAGCAGGTGGACAAGGTGCCCGCCGACAGCGGCCCGCGCACCTACCGCGTCGCCAACATCCGCGCGGCCACGGCACTGGGCACTCCCGTGCGGCGCCCGGCGCGCTTCGATCTGCCCCGGTACTGGGGCGAGTCCATCCGCCGCTTCGAATCCAGTCTCTACACCGGCGAGGCAGACCTGCTGGCCACACCGGCGGGGCTCAAGGGCCTCGCCGCACTGAGCAGCGCCGTGGCGCGGGCAGTGGCAGCGGCCCCGCGTTCGCGCCGCAAGGACGGCCGGGTGGCGCTCACCATCCCCATCGAGTCGGTCGCGCACGCCTGCGGCCAGTTGATGCGCCAGTCGCCCGAAGTGGAGGTGCTGCGCCCGGCGGCGTTGCGGCGGGCGCTGATAGAGCGCGTCCAGGCGACAGCCCGGCTCTACAAGCTGGGCTAAAGCCCCCGCTCGACCATGTCCAGCAGCCGCTGGCCCAGCAGCTGTTGCATGTCGCCCGGCGTGCCGCGCAGCGGCCCGTCGATGCTCAGCAAGGCCATGCCGTGCACGGTGGACCAGGCCAGGTACTCGGCGCCCGGGCGGCGCTCGGCCGGCAGTGCGCCGGCTTTCACCAGGTCGTCGAGCGCAGCCGACAGGTGCTCAAACGGGTTCAGGCCCGTCAGGCCACCCATGGCGGGGTCGGGGTCCTGCTCCACGCTGAACTGCCCGCCGAACGCAGTGCGGAACAGCCCTGTCTCGGCGTGCGCGAAGCGCATGTAGCCGGCACCCACGGCGCGCACCCGGGCATGGGCCTGCTCGGTGGGCGTGCCGCCGGTGGGCACGCCGGCCATCTCGGCCTCCATGGCCTGGGCCACGGCGGCCACGGCGGCGGCGCGCACGGCCGCCAGCAGGTCCTGCCGGTTGGCGAAATGGCGGTAGGCCGCATTGGGCGCCACGCCCGCGCGGCGCGTGGCCTCGCGCAGCACCACGGCATCGGGCCCACCCTGGCGCGCCAGTTCGATGCCGGCGTCGAGCAGGGCGCGGCGCAGGTCGCCATGGCGGTAGGTGCTGCGGGCGGCCGGGGGGTCTGTGGGGACGCTGTTGCGGGTGGTTACGGACATCTGGAGTGCAATGTGGACACTGTCCATTATCTCTGCTATTGTTTGTGAACGGTGTCCACAATGCATGGGCATCCGCCCTTGACCCCTTTCCATCCAAGGAGATCCCCCATGAAAGTCGAACCCTACCTGTTCTTCGAAGGCCGCTGCGAAGAGGCGCTTGAGTTCTACCGCACGGCCCTGGGCGCCGAGGTGACCATGCTCATGCGCTACAAGGACAACCCCGAGCCAGCGGCCGGCGCCGGCTGTTCGGCCGACGGCGCTGCGGGCGCAGGCCCCCAGCCCGAGATGGTCATGCACGCCTCGTTCAATGTGGGCGACACCCAGGTCATGGCGTCCGACGGCATGGGCTCGGGCAAGCCTAGCTTCCAGGGCATCTCGCTGTCGCTGGCGCCCGAGACCGAAACCGAGGCCAAGCGCCTGTTCGACGCGCTGGCCGCGGGCGGCCAGGTGCAGATGCCCTTGGGCAAGACTTTCTTCTCGCCCGCCTTCGGCATGGTGGCAGACCGCTTCGGCGTGTCGTGGATGGTGGTGGTGCCCCAATGACCGCGGCAGCCTCGCCAGGAGCCCAGCCCCTGCGCTACACAGGCAGCTGCCACTGCGGCAAGGTGGCGTTCGAAGTGGAGGGCACCATCGACAGCGCCCTGGCCTGCAACTGCACCATGTGCCGCCGGCGCGGCTCGCTGCTGTGGTTCGTGCCGCACGGCCAGTTGCGGCTGACCACGCCCGCGGCGGACCTGGGCAGCTACACCTTCCACAAACACGTCATCACGCACCGATTCTGTCCGGCCTGCGGTATCCACACCTTCGGCGAAGGCGTGCACCCGGCGGGCCACAAGATGGCCGCCGTGAACCTGCGCACGCTCGACGGTGTGGACCTCGGCGCCATTCCCGTGCACCACCACGACGGACTGGCGATGTAGACCACCTGCCCTTCAAGGAGACCCACCATGATGAACCCCGAACCCCAGGCGCAGCACCTCTGGCTGCAGCAACTGCTCGGCGACTGGACCTGCGAATCCACCTGCGACGCAGGGCCCGGCGAGCCGCCCATGACCACCACCGGCACCGAACACGTGCGCCAGCTCGGCGCTCTGTGGGTGCTGGGCGAAGGCACGGGCACCATGCCCGGTGGCGGCGATGCGCGCATGCTCATCACCCTGGGCTACGACCCCGAGAAAAAGGCCTTCATCGGCACCTGGATCGGCTCGATGATGACCAACATGTGGGTCTACCGCGGCACGCTCGACGCCAGCGAAAAGGTGCTTCCGCTCGAGACCGAGGGCCCGAGTTTCGCCGGCGATGGCGGCACCGCGAAGTACCGCGACACCATCACCATCGTCGGTCCCAACGAGCGCACGCTGACCTCCGCCACCCAGCAGCCCGATGGCAGCTGGAAGGAGTTCATGACAGCAAGGTATCGCCGCAAGACCTCCTGAGCCCGCATCGCCCACCACGTCGCTTCCCACCGGAGGCTGCCACGCTGGCCCGCCTGGGCGCGCAGCCGGCCCACGCATGGGACGCGGGGATTGTCCTGCGGCATGCACCGCACCGTCCCATGGATGGCACTTCCGCTGGCGCATCCTGGCCCCATCTGCAGGTGCAGGCCGTTCACAATCCGGACGGCGCACAACAGAAGGAGCCATTGCCCATGTCGAACAACCATCCCACGCCCATCCTGCAAAGCCAGCCGCTCGGCCCGCTGTGGCCCACGCTCGACCCGTTCCTGTTCTGCGCGCACCACGACGACGCCTACCCTGCCGGCAACGCCGCTTTTGGCCCGGCCGTGCCGGTGGATGATCGCCAGATCGGCAGCGACTTCAGCCGCAAGGATGGCTGGAGCATGTACCACGGCGAGACCGTGCCCGGCTTTCCCGGCCATCCGCACCGCGGCTTCGAGACCGTGACCCTGGTGCGCAAGGGGCTGATCGACCATTCCGACTCGCTCGGTGCTGCCGCGCGCTTCGGCGGGGGCGATGTGCAGTGGGTCACGGCCGGCAAGGGCATCGTGCACTCCGAGATGTTCCCGCTGCTCAGCGCCACCGAGCCCAACCCGCTGGAGCTGTTCCAGATCTGGCTGAACCTGCCCGCCCGCCACAAGATGGTGGATCCGCACTTCACCATGCTCTGGAACGAGCACATCCCGCGCCTGGTGCACCACGACGAGGCCGGCCGCACGACCACCGCCACGGTGGTGGCCGGCGCCCTGCCCGCCGCACCCGCGCCGCTGGCACCGCCACCCGAGTCCTGGGCCTCGCAGCCGGGTTCGGACGTGGCGATCTGGACGCTGCGCCTGGAGCCGGGCGCCCAGTGGCCCATGCCCGCCGCACAGGGCGAGGGCACGCGCCGCATGCTCTACTTCTTCGTGGGCGATGGCCTGCGCGTGGGCCCGCAAGACGTGCGTGAGCACGCCGCGCTGGAGATCGATGCCCGCCAGGAATGGCTGCTGACCAACACCGGTGCCACCGTGGCGGAATGCCTGGTGCTGCAGGGCCGCCCCATCGGCGAACCCGTTGCGCAGTACGGCCCCTTCGTGATGAACACGCAGCAGGAAATCATGCAGGCCATGCAGGACTACCGCCGCACCCAGTTCGGCGGCTGGCCCTGGCCGGACAGCGACCCGGTGCACGGCACCGAGGCCCGGCGCTTTGCGCGCTACCCGGGCCAGGCCGAGGACGAGGTGCCCGCGGCCGCCTGAAGGCCGCCACCCCTGCTTGGGCAGGGGTGGCCCGGGTCGTGGACAATCCTGCATTCCGATCCGCAGGGTGGCGGCCATGCCGCCCCCCTGCTTTTCCTTGCATGAAAGCGCGTCCTCCATGAACATCGCCAAAGACTCCGCCGTCACCATCGCCTACAAGGTCACCACCCTCGAGGGCAAGCCCCTGGATGCGGGCAACCTGTCCTACCTGCATGGCGGCTATGAGAACATCTTCCCCAAGGTCGAGGCCGCCCTCGAAGGCCAGACCGCCGGTTTCAGCACCACGCTGGACCTGGCCGTGGAAGACGCCTTCGGCGCACGCGACGAAGGCCTGGTGCGCACCATTCCCAAGGCCGAGTTTCCCCCGGGCGTGAAGGTCGGCGGCCAGTTGCAGGGCGTGGGCAGCGATGGCCAGCCCGCCGTTTTCAACGTGGTCAAGATCAAGGGCCCCGAAGTGCACCTGGACGGCAACCACCCGCTGGCCGGCCAGGCCCTGCGCTTCTCTTGCAAGGTGGCGAGCGTGCGCGCTGCCAGTGCCGAGGAAATCGCCCACCGCCACGTGCACGGCGACCACGGCCACCACCATTGAGCTGAGCCGTCGCCGGCTCAGCCTGCCGGCCGCCGCAGCGCCTCGGGCGGCAGCTCCCAGTGCTCCCAGCGCGTATCGCGGCGCCCGCCGCAGCGGGCATACATGCGCTGGGCCGCGGCATTGCCCGGCAGCACCAGCCACTGCAGCCGCGCGGCGCCGATGGCTGCGGCCTGTGTGCGCACCGCATCGAACAGCTGCTCGCCCAGGCCCCTGCGCCGGTGGGCTGACTGCACCCACAGCTCCTTGAGTACCAGCGTGGGCTTCAGGTCGAAGGTGAAGCGGCTCAGCACCCACACCGCATAGCCGGCGAGCGGCGCATCCGCGCTGGCCTGCGCGACGAGGCAGCCGAACTCGCGGTCCTGCCAGCTACAGGCCAGCCCGCGCTCCAGCAGGTCCTGCTCCGCCACCTGGAAGGCATCGGCATAGCCTTCGAAGACGGCCAGCGCACGCATCATCGCCAGCAGCTGCGGCGCGTCGTGCGGGCCTGCCTTGCGAAGGGTGGCGGGCTCAAGCACCCTGGGCGCCCTTGTCCAGGCCAAAGCCCTCGTCGATCCAGCCCGTCACGCCGCCGATCATCAGCTTCACCGGCCGGCCCAGCCGCGCCAGCCGCACGGCGCCACGGTGCGCGCCGTTGCAGTGCGGGCCCGCGCAGTAGACGACGAACAGCGTGCCGGGCGCGTAGGCGGCCATCTTCGATTCGATGATCTTGGCGTGCGGCAGGCTCACCGCGCCGGGCACGTGGCCGGCCTCGTACAGCGCGTGGCTACGCACGTCGAGCAGCACGAAGTCCTGTACGCCGCGGTCCATGGCGTCGTGCACGTCCCAGCAATCGGTCTCGAAGGCGAAGGCGGATTCGAAGTGCGCCAGCGCTTCGGTGCTGCGGGCGGCGGGGATGGCGCCCACGGCGCTGGGGGTAGAGGTCATGGCAACTGGCTCCTTGGATGGCGTTTCAGATGCCTCCAGTGTCGCCATGGGGTGCTTCTCCGGCCAGTGGCCGCCACGACAATCTTCGGTAACATTGCGCCATGCCCCACCTTGTCGCGATCCTGGCCTACGACCGCCTGTGCACCTTCGAATTCGGCTGCGCGGTCGAGCTCTTCGCGCTGGAGCGGCCCGAGCTGCAGGTGGACTGGTACCGCCACGCGGTGTGCGCGGTGGAGCCCGGCCCGCTGCGCGCCATGGGTGGTGTGCAGGTGCAGGCGCCGCATGGCCTGGCCATGCTGGCACGGGCCGACACCATCGTGGTGCCCGGTTGGCGCGATGCGGCCGAACGCCCGCCCGAGGCGCTGCTGCGCGCCTTGCAGCGCGCCTGGCGGCGCGGTGCGCGCATCTGCTCCATCTGCTCGGGCGTGTTCGTGCTGGCGCATGCGGGGTTGCTCGCAGGCCGGCGAGCCACCACGCACTGGCGCTATGCCGAGCGCCTGGCCCACGAGTTCCCCGACATCACGGTGGACGTCTCGGCCCTGTATGTGGACGAAGGCCAGGCCATCACCTCGGCCGGCTCCGCCGCAGGGCTCGACATGCTGCTGCACCTGGTGCGGCGCGACCATGGCGCGCGCGTGGCGAACACGGTCGCCCAGCGGCTCGTGATGTCGCCGCACCGCGATGGCGGGCAGGCGCAGTTCGTGCCGCGGCCCATGCCGTCTGCCGAGGTGAGCACCATCGCCCGCCTGCTCGACTGGCTGCGCGAGAACGCGCGCCAGGCCCACACGGTGGACTCCATGGCGGCGGTTGCGCAGATGAGCCGGCGAACGCTGCAGCGCCGCTTCAAAGAGAGCACGGGCCTGTCGCCGCAGGACTGGCTGGTGCGCGAGCGCGTGGCCATCGCCAAGGAGTTGCTCGAGACCCACCCGGCCATGCCCATCGATGCGGTGGCGGACCTCGCAGGCCTGGGTTCGCCCGAGTCGCTGCGCCGGCATTTCCGCCTGCACCGGCTGCCGGCGCCCTCGCGCTACCGGCAGAACTTTTCAGGCCTTGCGGGTGAGGCCACGGCCCTGCAGCACGGGCTCGGCTGACAACCGCTCGCGCGCGAACTCCACGAAGGCGCGCACCTTGGCCGGCGCACGCCGCCCCGCGGGGTAGACGATGTGCACGGGCACCGGCGGCGGCTCGTGCGCGGCCAGCACCACGCGCAACCGGCCCGCGCGCACGCCCTGCGCCGCCTGGTAGGCCAGGCAGCGCGTGAGGCCCAGGCCCGACTCGGCCGCGGCGATGTCCACCTCGTTGCTGTTGCTGACCCAGCTGAAATGCGGTTGGCCGACCACGCCGTCCTTGAACTTCCACGGCGAGACGCTGTTGTTGTCGAACGAGAAGCCGATGGCGCGGTGCGCCACCAGGTCAGCGGGGTGGCGGGGTTCGCCATGCTGCGCCAGGTAGGCGGGCGAGGCCACCACCAGCCGGCGCAATGTGCCCACCTGCACGGCGGTGAGGCCCGAGTCCGGCAGGTGGGCGATGCGCACCGCCACGTCCATGCCCTCTTCGAGCAGGTGCACCAGCCGGTTCACGAACAGGGTGCGCACCTGCACGCGGGGCTGGGCGTGCAGGAAGTCCTGCACGATGGGCGCCACATGCCGCATGCCGAACATGTGCGGCGCGGTGATGGCCAGCAGGCCTTGGGGATCGGCCTGTGCGCCGCGGGCGGCCTGCTCGGCCTCCTGCAGGTCGGTGAGGAGGGGCCGGCAATCGGCCAGGAAGCGCTCGCCCGCCTCGGTCAGGCGCACGGTGCGCGTGCTGCGCTGGAACAGCAGCACCGACAGGCGTGCCTCCAGCGTCGCAATGGCGCGCGTGACGGCGGTGGCTGACACGCCCAGGCGCCGCGCCGCCGCAGCAAAGCCTCCGGCATCGGCCACGGCGATGAAGCAGCGCAGGGTCTCCAAATGGTCCATTGTTGCGAAATCCGCAATTTTGATTGCCGCACTATGGCTATTCACGGCAGATTTGGCAATGGATATCGTGGAGACCTCTGTGTACTTCCCCTCCGACAAGGACCTCCGACCATGGCACTCTCCGCACCCCTCACGCTCTACCGCATGCCCATCTCGGGCCACAGCCACCGGGTCGAGCTCATGCTGTCCATGCTCGGCCTGCCCCACCAGCTGGTCCATGTGGACGTGATCGCCGGCGAGCACCGGCAGGCCGCCCACCTGGCACGCAACCCGCTGGGCCAGATCCCGGTGCTGGTCGACGGCGAGCTGGTGCTGTCCGACAGCAACGGCATCCTGGTCTACCTGGTGCAGCGCTATGCGCCCGGCAGCCACTGGATGCCGCAGGACCCGGTGGGCCAGGCCGGCCTGCAGCGCTGGTTCAGCCTGGCCGCCGGCATGCTCGCGCCCGGGGCATCGAGCGCACGCTTCGCCGCCATCATCGGCCGCGAACCGACCGAGGCGGCGCTCGCCATCGGCCGCCGGCTGTTCGACTTCATGGAGCCCGCACTCGAAGGGCGTGACTGGCTGCTAGGCGGTGCCCGCCCCACGCTGGCCGACATCGCCATGGTGAGCTACACCTCGCAGGCGCCGATCGGCGGGCTCTCGCTGGACAGCTACCCGCGCATCGCCGCCTGGGTCGCACGGGTCGAGGCCCTGCCGGGCTATGTGCCGCTGGCCGACCGCCTGCCAGCCCCTGACGCCGTGGTGCCGGCATGAGCGCCGGGGCCGCCGCAGCCTTCCACGTGGGCGAGCAGGCGCTGCAGGAGCGCGTGGGCGTGCGCGAGCGCATGGCCGCGGTCGGCCCCGTGGTGCTGCGCGACCACATGCCCGACCAGCACCGCGAACTGTTCGAAAAACTGCCCACGCTGCTGCTGGGCGCGCTCGACGACCAGGGCCAGCCATGGGCGACCATGGTGGCCGGGCCGCCGGGCTTCGTGCAGACGCCCGACGCCGGGTCCATGCACCTGGCCGTGGCGCCCGATGCCGCTGACCCGGTGCTGGCCCGGCTGGCACCCGGTGCGCCGGTGGGCGTGCTCGGCCTGGAGCCGCACACGCGCCGGCGCAATCGCATGAACGGGCGCGTGGCGGCCTTCGCTGCCCACGGGCTGGAAGTGGGCGTGGTGCAGAGCTTCGGCAACTGCCCCAAGTACATCCAGGCGCGCGCGCCCGGATTGCGCGCGGTGGTCACGCCACCTGCGCCGGCCCAGGTGCTGGGCCCGGGGCTCGATACTGCCGCGCTGGGACTGATCGCACGCAGCGACACGATGTTCATCGCCAGCGCCTCGGCGGCGCGCCCGGGAGCACGGCGCAATGAAGGCGTGGACGTATCGCACCGCGGTGGCGAGGCGGGTTTCGTGCATGCCGAGTACACGGCCGAGGGCCTGGTGCTCAGCCTGCCCGACTACCCCGGCAACCTGTTCTTCAACACCCTGGGCAACCTCGCGTTGCACCCGCAGGCCGGGCTGCTGTGGGTGGACTATGACGACGGCGGCCTGCTGCATGTGGCCGCCCGCGCCGAGCTGCTCTGGGACGAGGCTTCGCGTGCGCGCTGGCCCGGCGCGCAGCGCGTGCTGCGGCTGCAGGTGCTGGGCGGCATCTGGCGCGCGAATGCCCTGCCCTGGCGCTGGACGGCGGCCGAGCCCGCGCCGCAGTTCAGCGCGATGCGTGCGCGTGCGACGGGATGAGCGGCGCGATGGCCTTGCGCGGCGTGGTGGCCTCGGCCTCCACCATGCGCGCGCTGCGCTCGTGGGCGCCCCGGGTCAGCTCGGTGATCAGGGTGGCTTCAGGCAGGTTGTGCCAGTAGCGCTGCGGCATCTCCTTGCGCATCATGTTCGTCTTCAGGCGGGTGGGGTTGAAGATGTGGCGGTAGTAGGTGAGCCACAGGGCCTCGCCCGCATCGGCCGGCGGCGCATCGCTGCGCTGGCCGCCGGGGCCGACCTGCAGCGCCTTGCCGTCCCAGCGCACGCTGGCATCGGGTGTGAGGATGGCCCAGTGCATCTGCGTGAAGCGCCGCACGAAGAAGCCGGCATTGGCCTCGGTGATGAAGTGGTCGGGCTCGAACCAGGCCACCTGCACGGTCCGGCCCTCGCCGTCGGTCACCGGGCGAAAGCGCACGAAGGCGTGCATCTTGTGCATGTCGCGCGCCACGGCGCGCACCATGTGGTGGGCCTGCAGGCGGTCCGCGTCGAGCGGGTCGTGGCGCAGCCCGCGCTCGCGCGCCAGGCGCCACAGCAGCCGGTACATGAGTGCAAAGCGCGCCGGGTTGCGGTGCAGCACCAGGCGTTCGCACAGGCGCAGAAAATCCTCGGGGACGCGCGGTCCCGGGCCGCTTGCCGGGCGTGGCAGCGGATCCAGAGGCAGGCCTGGTGCCGCGGGGGCGGAGAACAGATCCTGCGGGGCGTCTTGCGCAGTGGACCACTCCACCTCTTGCGGCAGCGCACCCGCCTGCACCAAAGTGCGTGCGGCCTGGCGAAAGCCTGCCCAGTCGGTGGCATGCGCAAGGGTGACGGTGTGCCGGCCCATGGGGCTGCTTCTCAGTCGAACAGCTCGCGCTGCGCGGGAGGCGGGGCCATGCGGGCCGCCAGGTCGGCTGCATCCAGCGTGCGGCCCGGCCGGTAGTCGGCCGCCTCCACGAAGGGCAGCACCTTCTTGAGCGGCACGCGCAGCCGCGCCAGGTCGGCATGCCGCAGGCGGCGCACACGGCGCGCGGCCAGCAGGCGGTCCACGGTCTGCACGCCGAAGCCGGGCACGCGCAGCATCAGCTCGCGCGGGGCGGTGTTCAGGTTCACGGGGAAGCGCTCGCGGTGCGCAATCGCCCAGGCGAGCTTGGGGTCCATGTCCAGCGCCAGCATGCCGTCCTGGCCGGCGGGCACGATCTCGCCGTGTGCGAAACCGTAAAAGCGCATCAACCAGTCGGCCTGGTACAGGCGGTGCTCGCGCACGGTGGGCGGCGCGATCAGCGGCAGCGCGCGCGCCGCATCGGGGATGGGGCTGAAGGCCGAGTAGTACACGCGCCGCAACCGGTGCACGCCGTAGAGCCCGGCGCTGGTGGCCAGGATGGTGCGGTCGTCGGTGGCGTCGGCGCCCACGATCATCTGCGTGCTCTGGCCGCCCGGCGCGAAGTGTGGCGCCGGGGCCCGGCGGGCGCGCGCCGAGGCGGGCATGGACACCACCTTGGCGGCCGCCTGCTCCTTGCGCGCCTGCCGCGCGTCCTCGATGTGCACCGCCATGCGCGCCATCGAGCGTGCGATGGCTGCACCGTCCTTCTGCGGCGCCAGGGCCGTGAGCCCTTCGGGCGTGGGCAGCTCCACGTTGATGCTCAGCCGGTCCGCATGGCGGCCCGCGCGCTCCATGAGCTCGGGCGAGGCATCGGGGATGGTCTTCAAATGGATGTAGCCACGGAAGTCGTGCTCCTCGCGCAGCACGCGCGCCACCTCCACCACCTGCTCCATGGTGTAGTCGGGGCTCTGGATGATGCCGCTGGACAGGAACAGCCCCTCGATGCAGTTGCGCCGGTAGAAGTCCAGCGTGAGGGCCACCACCTCCTGCACCGTGAAACGGGCGCGCGGCACGTTGCTGCTGACCCGGTTCACGCAGTACAGGCAGTCGTACTGGCAGAAATTGGTGAGCAGGATCTTGAGCAGCGAGATGCAGCGCCCATCGGGTGCATAGCTGTGGCAGATGCCCATGCCCTCGGTCGAGCCCATGCCGCGTCCGCCCACGGAGTCGCGTGGCGCGGCACCGCTCGACGCGCAGGAGGCGTCGTACTTGGCGGCGTCGGCCAGGATGGCCAGTTTGGATTGCAAAATCACTGTATGAATTTACAGTGATTTTGGGGTTTTGGCCAGTGCAGGGTTATTCGCTGCGTTACCCGCAGGGCGGCTCAGAACTAGAACTCTACGTCCACCTTCACGCTGTCGGTGTAGGTGCCCACGGGCACGTTCGGCTGGTCTGCGTAGATGCTCGCGGTGTAGGGCATCACCTGCAGGGTCTGGCCATCGGCCACGCCCAGGCCCGCGGCGCGCGCTGTGCCGACGCTTCCCCACACACTGGCGTCGGGCTTGAAGATGTTGTATTGCAGCCGGCTGGTGCCGCTGGCCATTTGCCGTCGGACGCCGTTGAGGTTGTTGCCCGGGCTCAGCCCCACCGAGTAGGTCATGCCCTTGGTGCACAGCAGCGAGATGCTTTGCGCGACGGGGGTGAAGCCGCTGGGCAGGGGCGCCGATCCGAACTGGATGTCCGGCGCCGTGATGGTGCAGTCGTTGATGACCACCAGCGTCACGGTCAGGGTGCGGTCCACGTTGCCGTTGCGCACGTCGCCCACGCAGGCGGTGCCCACGGCAATGCCTTCGCAGATGTTGGCATAGGTCCAGTTCACGGTGATGTTGTCGGTGTAGGTACCTGCCGGCACGTTGGCGCCGGCGAGCGTACTGATCTTGATGCCGATGGTGGCGCTGTTGTTGCTCAGCAGCGAGACCGCGTTGATGCCGTTGAGGTCGATGATCAGCAGCCCCGAATTGAAGGTGCCGCCGCCCACCGGGCTGATCTCGTAGGGAACGGTGATGGTGCTGTTCAGGGTGTTCTTCAGGGTCAGGCCCGAAGTGGCGGAGGTGATCTTCGCCTTGAGTGTGGGGGTCGCGAACAGCGCCAGCACCACCACTCCGCAGCCGAGCTTGAAATCCGCGCTGGTGGTGATGGGCGAGCCGCTGCGCACCCGTTGCGAGGGGTGGGTACCCAGTGCGCCGCTGGTCTCGGTGGTGGCGCAAATGGCAAGCACCTGCATCGGGCAGCAGGCCAGCACCAGGCAGGTCCACAGGCGGCTCCAGCGCCGCAGGAAGGGATGAAGAAAACGGGTCGTCATCGCTCGGCTCCTTCCTGGGGGCGGGGCGCGGCAGGCAGACACCGGACGATCAGGTCGCGGGCCGATGCATACGCTGTTTCGGAAAAATCGGCCTGGCATGTCGCGCCCTCGGGCGTGCGCACCTGAAGGGAGTTCTGCGGCCGCAGCACGGTGAGGTAGACCACTCCGTCCCAGCCCACCACGGTCTGCATGTTCCCGGGCGCGTGCAGCACGGCGCTGCCGGCCTTCACGGGCGTGCCCTGGCCATCGACCAGCGTGATGGTGGCGGTGCGAAGCTTGAGCACCGGCAGCTCCACCAGCATGCCGGCATTGCGCGAGACGGACATGCGCCGCTCCAGGGCCGGGATGTCCACGTCGGCCGGCAGGGTGAGCGGGTCCACCGCATAGCGCCCCGGGTAGTAGGCGGGCACACTGGGTACCAGCAGGTAGCCCTGGGCGTTGGTGTGCCCGGCCAGCTGGTTCTCATACAGGATGGGCACGCCGGGCATGCCCTGGGTGGACACGAGCGCGAAGCCATCGTACACACGGTTGGCCGCGAACAGATGGCCGTCGATGCTGCCCAGCGAGCCCGACAGCGTGCCCCACTGCAGCGTCTGGCCGGGGCTGGCGCTCACGCCCCCCTCCACGCTCAGCGTGCTGTTGCGGTACTGCAGCGCGGCCTGGCTGTAGCGTTGCGGGCCGCCCGACAGCGTCTGCGCCACGTTCCAGCCATAGCCGCCTTCGGTGGGCATGGTGCGCTGGTAGCTGGCGTAGGTCTGGGTGGACTCGCGGTTCTTCGATGCGGACAGCTGGGCCGTCGAGCGGTCGCCGAGGAAGTAGGTGAGCTGCAGCCGCAACTGGTTTTCCCCGGTTTCCACGGTGCGCCCCGCAGTGACCGACAGGAAGGCGTTGGTCGCGACCGGCATGTTGTAGCTTGCGAAAGCCAGGCGGCTGCGCTCGTTCCTGGCATTGCGCATGTCCAGCCAGCCGCCCGTGACCGAGCCCGTGCCCAGGTTCCAGCTCACGCTCAGCTGGCGCGATCGCCGCGACAGCTGGTAGCCGTCGTCGGCATAGGTGCTGGCATCGCCGAAGCGCGCGTCACGCCCGGTCTGCTGGAATGAGAAGCCGGCGCGCGGCGTGTTGTACTGCCATCCTGCGGTGTACTGCCAGCCGCTGCCGGAGCGCGCCGTGGTGCCGCGCGTGAGCGATGCGTTGGCAATGCCCAGCATGCCCAGGCCGGCCATGCCACCGACGCCCGCCACGCCCAGCCCCTTGCCCAGTTGGGCCTGGGCCTCGATGGTGAAGCGGTCCGAAAGGCCTTGCCGGTACACGCCTGTGGCGATGGGCCGGCCGTACGCGAAGCTGCGCAGCCCGTAGGCCCGCCGCAAGGCGCCGAGCGAAACCGAATAGTCGGTCCAGCCGGGGCGCAGCAGCTCCCGGTTCACATAGAACGGAATGGTGGTATAGACCTGCCTGCCCAAGGCATCCGTGGTCACCATGGATGCCGTGCCGGCACCGCTGACGACGGGAAGCTCGCCCAGCGTGAACGGGCCTGACGCCACACGGTGGCTGGCGGCCTTGAAGCCATTGACGAACAGATCCACGGCCGAGGGCAGGGCCGCCTGGCCCGCAAACTCGGGCAGCGGGTAGGTGATGAGGTCGGGGCGCACGCCGAAGTTGCGCGCCCATTGCACGCCCGCCATGCGCACGGACGTGGTCCAGGGCAGCGAGTCGCTCACCAGGTCTCCGTAAGTTGTTTCCGTGGCATTGGCCGTATCGGCGCTGGTCCAGCGCGTGTCATGGCGTATGTAGCCCCGGTTACCACCGGTGGACTGCAGGCGCAGGATGCCGGTGTTGGAGATCACGCCGCGGGGACTGAAGTAGCGCTGCTCGGACCACAGCGAGGTGATCGATTGCACGCGCGAGTGGCTGGCGTACAGGTCGTAGTTGAGCAGCATGCCGCTGCCCGCAGCACTGGTGGGCGTCTCTTCGGGCGTCTCGTCGGCCAGGCGCTGCATGGGCAGCCACTGCGCGGGCACCGACAGGCGCAGCCGCTGGCCCAGGGCGTCGTAGTCGGCCGTGACGCCGGGGAGCGCATCGACCGCGACCCGTGCGCCTGCGGGCTGGCCGTTTTGCACATGCATCTGCCGCAGGGTCTGCGCCTCGATTTCGAAATGGGGGCCGCGCTGCAGCACTTCCACCAGTGCCCCCGACGCCTGGCCGTTGACCTCGATGTCGAGGTACAGCACCGTGGGCTCCGAGGCCGCATCGGACGCCGAAGGCGGTGGCGGCAGGGAGCCTGCAGACAGCTGTGCGGGCAGGAAGGCAAGGAGCACCAGTGCATGGCCTGCGCGGTTCCAGAAGCCAGGGCGTTCATCGCGGCGCACGGGGGAGCAGGGTGTCAACCCCGTTGATCGTGGCCTTGAGCTCCGGGTTGGCCGGCGGTGGCGCCTCCAGCTCCCACCGCATCTGGCTGCCTGGCAGCACATAACCCATGAGGCCTTCGTTGATCGCGATGGTGCCCCGGCTACCGGTATTCCATTGCACGGAGGTCAGGCGGGCGTGGCCCGCCCCCTGGTTGCGCACCACGAGCTGGTGCCGGTTGCCCTGCCTGGTGGCGTGCCAGGTGAGGGACGGTGGCAAGGGCTTGCCCTTGCCACCAGCGAGCAGGGGCTTGGTCGGCCGAAACGGCTGCGCCCCCTCACCATAGACGAACAGCGGGATGGCATAGCGCACGTTCAGGCGGATGCCCATGCCGGTCTCGGCGCCGGTGGGCTTTTGCGCCGAATCGTCGGGGGCGGGCAGCTCGTCGATCACCACCCGGTAGGCTTCCTCCAGGCCCATGGGCGGGCGCCGGGCGGCGATCAGGCGCACCATCTGCCGCTTGCCAGCCGGCACCACGCTGATGGGCGGGCTGGCCACCACGTCCTTTTGCGCGGAGAAAAACTCCTCGCCATCGGTCTGGCTCCAGTCCAGCACCCGGACCTGCAGGGAGACGGAAGCGGTGCCGCGGTTCTCCAGCCAGACGGCCACGGCCTGCTGTTCCTCGGTGATCACCGGATCGACCGGCCAGATCATCAACGGGGTCGCGGCCTGTGCCCAACTGGCGCAGGCCGCGAGCGTGACCACCATGCGGCATGCAGTGCGAAGCAGCCAGGCAGCTGCAGAGGGGAAAGTCGGAAAGTGGTGTGCTTTCACCATGTCACGGTCACCTGCACCGTGTCCACGTAGGTCCCGGCCATGGCGGCGGCACCGGGCAGGACCAGGCTGCCCCGGATGGGCAGGGCCGTCGGCGTCGTGCCCATGGTGATGCCGACCGCCACGTTGGGCGTGAGGGCGGTCACCGTGCCGGCCACCAGCGACAGCGTATAGGGAATGAACTGGCCGGCCCCGTTGGACAGTCGGCGCTGTGCGCCCTGCAGGTTCAGGCCGCCGTTCACGCTGACCTGCGCCGCCGTGCCGGCGGTGCATACCAGCTTGGCCTGCATGCCCATGTCGTTGCTGGCCATCGCAGTCACCGAGCCGGTGCTGACCGCGGAATGCGTGCCGAAGTTGACGGAACCGAAGGGCACGCCCGCCACCTGCGACGAATTGCCGAACACGATGCAGCCATTGACGATGGTGGCATTCACCGCAAAGGAGGGGCTGGTGGGCACCGTCGCGGCCATCGCCGCCAGTGACGCGCACAGCAACGACAGCGCGACGGCCGCCTGCGGGCCGGCCCGGCCTGCGGCGCGCAAGTACCTACCTGCACGTGCATGCATTTCTTGAACCATTGATGATGCTCCCTCGGCCGCCCGCCACGGCCTGTGGTGTGAACGCTCCCGCGCTCTTCGCACACCCCTTCCCTGCTGTCTCTGTCTCCTGGTAGTTGCGGCCGGTGGTCCGGCGCCCGGAGATCAGTAGGTCAGCGTGATCTGCAGCGTATCCGTGTACATGCCCGCTGGCAGCGCCGAGGGGTCTGACTTGTTGATCTGGCCATAGATGGGCAGCGCAAAGGCCACGCCGTTGGCCGGCACCGTGATGCCTGTGACCGCCGCTCCCGTCGGGTAGGCCTGGCTGTGCCCCGCGTCGCGGAACACGTCATACGGAATGTAGGCTGCCGTGCTGCCGTTGCGCATGGCGCGGCTGCCGGCGCCGATGGTGTTTCCCTGGCCGGCATACGAGCCCGGACCCACCTGGATGCTGATGCCCAGCACGTCGGGCGAGCACACGATCTGCGTGGGGCCCGAGACGCCTTCTCCGCCGGAGGCCGTGGCGTTGACGATGCCCGTGAAGGTGCTGGGTTTGGTGCCGAAATCCAGCAGACCGAAGTTCACACCGGCAGCGTTGCCCGAGCTCCCCGCAATCACGCAACCCGCCGTGAGCTGGATCTGCGATTGCAGGGTACCGGTGAGCGTGCCGGCCACCGTCGGCCATGCCAGCATGCCGGCCGCCAGGACCAGTGCCGCTGCGTAGCGCTTTCGATGGGGTGCTGACCCGTTGGCAGGGGTTGGGTGCAGGTCCTCCACCGGGTGTGGCGTCTGTCGCTTTCGCACGGTTGCTCGCATGCTGTCCTCCTCTCAAAGCCGGAAGAAAGGCAGAGGGGGCCCTGCTGGAAGGCCTCCTTTGCCACACAACTACGAGGCCACCTTGCACCGTTGTTGGGCAAACGTCCAGCTTTTTTTTACCCGTGGTGGGCGCGGGCGCTTTGGACGCGCTGGCGCTGCTGTTACTCGCAGGGCGACGAACGTGATGTGAGGGCGTTGATCCGCCTGGGGTTATGGGTCGGCTGCGGCGGCCGCCAGAATGGCCAGCGTAAAGCGGGGCCGCTCAGGTCCGCCGCGGGATCAGAAAGGGCCGGGTGGCACGTCTGTGGCGGTGCCGCCCGGAGCGGCACCGCTGCGCCGGGGAATGAGCTGCCCGTCGAGCAAGGCTTCGATGCGGGCGAAAATCTCATGGCGCGAGAATGGCTTCTTCATGAAATCGTCAGCGCCGATCCGATTGGCATAGAACTGCTCGGTGGCGTGCTCGTTGCCGCTGATCATGATCACCGGGATGTGCTGCGAGGCGGGCAGCCTGCGAATGGTGCGCAGCGCATTGAACCCGTTCATACCCGGGAGGATGATGTCCAGAAAGACCAGGTCGGGTGGTTCCTCGGCGATCAGGGCCAGGCCCTGCTCGGCATCCAGCGCCTCGCGGGTTTCATAGCCTGCCGAGACCAGCGTCTTGCGCAGGACGGCGACAACGGTCGGCGAGTCGTCGATGATCAGCACCTTCGTGCCTTTGCGCGCATTGACGCGCCTGTGCTTGCGCCGCTCCAGGGGGGCTGCGGCATGTGCAGGGGGGGCGTCTGGACGTTCCGTCGTCTTGCGCATGCCGCCCAGAAGGCGATTCAGGATACTCATGGTGCGGGCTCGTTTCTCGCTGGATGGCGGCTCAGCAAGCACCCAGTATCCAGGATGTTGGGTTGTGGCCGAACAGGTTAGCGTTTTGTTAGCCTCTCCCAGTGAGGAAAACTAGGCGCTTTCGCTACTTTTGCGTGGCGATTGATTGGACGGTGTTGCCGTCCGGCCACCGGTACTACCCCACTACGCGGGCAAGGCACAGCCTCCCGGCGTTACTCCCCGGCCTTCTGCCTGTCCTTGCGCAACGCCCGCCGCAACAGGCGGGTGGCGCGGTCACGCAAGGGCGAAGCATGGTGCTCCAATGGGGCCAGCGCCTTGGCCTTGGCGCATGCGGCGAGAAAATCCTCGAGGATGGCGGTGTCGTCCAGCGTGTCGGAGCCCACCTTGTGGAACTCGGGGTGCCATTGCGTGGCGGCGATGTAGCCGCGCCCTGGGGCAGGCTTGAGACGAATGGCTTCAGGCACGCCATCTGGCTCGCTCAGAGCCTCCACCTCGAAGTCCGGCGCCACCCGCTTGATGCCCTGGTGGTGGATGCTGTTGACCCGTGCACGGGGGGTGTTGGGGTACAACTGGGCAAGGCGCGAGCCGGCCACGATCTCGATGTCATGAAAATGCTGGTCGTAGGTGGTGGCGTTGCGGTGCTGCTGGGCGCCGGGGTGCTGGAACTCGATGTCCTGGTAGAGAGCACCGCCGAAGGCCACGTTGATCAGCTGCAGGCCCCGGCAGACGCCGAAGATGGGCTTGCGCACCTCGGCGAAGGCCTTGACCACGGCCAGGTCGTACAGGTCGCGCACGCGGTCGCCTACCCATTCCTCGCGCAGGGGCTCCTCGCCGTAGTTGCCCGGCCAGACGTCCGCGCCCCCGTGCATCACCACGCCATCGAGCCAGTCGGCATAGTGGGCCAGCGTGACGTCGCCGCGCGCGGTTTCACCCGTGGGGCAGGGCACCATCACCACCATGGCACCGGCGGACATGAGCCAGTGCGCGATGGACTGCTCGACGTACTGCAGGGTCTTGCCGGTGAACAGGGCACGGGCGGGATCGGCGTGCTGGAAACAGGCGGACAGGCCGATCTTGAGGCGGGGGGCTGCGGGCATGGATGGGGCTCCGTAAGCATGTGCACCAGGCGCTGCACATGCAAGGCAATAGGTATTTACGTTGTAGCACCCGCTCCCGGCGCCGTCTGTAGGAAAGGGCCGTGCACGCCCCTGCCTGCGCCACGCGGTGCTATGAAATGTGGCTTTCTTCATGAAATGGCGATTTGCCGGCTGCGCGCCTTGCGCTGCGACCAGCCCCGTTTCCGATAATTTGGTAACCGGGTGTGACCTGCGGCCTGCGCTGCTCGTCCACCCCAAACAACAAGGCACCCATGCGCCATCCCACGATGCACCTTTCCGCGTTGGCCGCGCTCCTGGCCCTGGCCTGGCCACCCAGCCATGCCGCCGTGCCCCCGGGCGCCGCGGCCGAGATCGTGGGCCTGCAGGGCCTGGGCGAGCAGCGCGCCGCGGCCACGCCGGACTGGAAGCCGGCGCGCCAGGCCCAGGCGCTGGCGGCCGGTGACTTCGTGCGCACGCGCGAAGCGGCGCGCATGGCCCTGCTGTTTGCCGACGACACCCAGTTGCGCCTGCACCAGAACACCGTGCTGCAGGTCAAGGCCGTGGCCACGACCGCGCAGCCGATGACCACGCTGATGCTCAGCGCCGGCCGGGCCTGGACGCAGACGCGCCGCGCCGACGGCAGCCGCCTCACGCTGGAGACGCCCGCCGCCACGGCCGCGATCCGCGGCACGGACTGGGACATCGAGGTCGCTGGCGATGGGCGCACGCTGATCACCGTGCTCTCGGGCACGGTGGAGTTCGGCAATGCACAGGGGCAGGTGTCGGTGGCGGCCAACGAGGCCGCCTACGCCGATGTGGGCCAGGCACCGGTGAAGATGGTGCTGGGCCAGCCGCGTGACCGCATCCAGTGGGTGAATGCGCTGCGCGCCGACGCGTTGCCCTCGCTGGCTGCGCAGGGTGCGACCGATGGGGGCATTCCCGCCGCGCTGGAGCCGGTGCGCAAGGCATTGGCCCGGCGCGATGCCGCCGCAGCCTCCGGGGCGCTGGCGCAGGTCCGCAGCCAGGTGCCGGCAGGCTGGGCCGCCGCGATGGAATCCGCCGTGGCACTGCAGGCGGGCGACCTGCAGGCTGCGCGCAGCCAGCTGGCGCGCCAGGTCGATGGTGCGGGCCAGGCGCCTGTGCTCGTCGCCTGGCTCATGCAATCGGACCTGCAACTGCTTGACGGCGATGGACCCGCCGCCGTGAGCACCCTGCGCACGGCGCTGGCTCGGCACTGGCCCGCGCATCCCGCCCTGGTGGCCCAACTGGCGCGCGTGCAACTGCTCACCGACCGGGTGGACGAAGCCCAGGCCACGCTGGCGGGCGCCGGCACGGGCGATGCCAGCCTGGCGCTGGTGCGCGCCGAACTGGCCCGGCGCCAGGGCGATGGGCCGGCGGCCATTGCGGCCTACACCGAGGCCACGGTACACATGCCAGGCGACGCACGGACCTGGCAAGGGTTGGGCAGCGCGCATGTGGAACGCGAGGAGACCGACCCCGCGCGCAAGGCGCTGGGCCAGGCGCTGGCACTGGATGCGCAGGCGCCGGGGGCGCAGGGTGAACGGGGCACGCTGGCGACCTTCGTCAACCAGTTCACCGAGGCGGGCCTGGCGTTCGGGACCGCGCTGCGCGACAACCCGGCCGACTATGTCGCGCTGACCGGCCAGGGGCTGATGCACCTCAAGCGCGGCCAGACGCAGGCCGCGCTCGATGACTTCCTGCGTGCCGGCGTGATGGAGCCGCGCTATGCGCGCGCCAAGGTCTGGACGGCGGTGGCCTACTACCAGCTCGGGCGCACGCCCGATGCGCTGGCCACGCTGCGCCAGGCCAGTGCCCTCGACGACAAGGATCCCTTGCCCTACCTGCTGCTGGCGCAGATCCAGACCGACCTGTTCCAGCCCGGCGATGCCGTCGAGTCCGCCCGCGCGGCCGTGCAGCGCATGCCCTACCTCAAGTCGCTCAACCAGGTCGCCAACGACCAGAAGGGCAGCGCCAACCTCGGCGCCTCGCTGGCCTTCTTCGGCATGGAGGACTGGGCGCTGGAGCTGGCGCAACAGAGCTTTTCGCCCTACTGGGGCGGCAGCCACCTGTTCCTGGCCGACCGCTACCGCGGCGAATTCGCCAAGAACTCGGCCCTGTTCCAGGGCTTTCTGACCGACCCCATGGCCTTCGGTGCCAGCCAGTTGCATTCCTCGCTGCTGCAGCGCCCGGGCAGCCATGGCGCGCTGGGCCTGCTGCTGGACCGCGACTTCTACCGCATGAGCGCGCCCTCGCTCACGCTCAACGGCATGGACAACAGCCACTTGCCGGTGTCCTGGTTCCTCAAGGCGCAGAGCGCGCGCGCCAGGCGTTCACCGATCGACGTCGGGGTGTTCAATGTGCCGGCATTCCACGATCCCTCGGGAACGGCGGACATCGGTGCCGACGTGCTCACCGTCGGCCTGGGGCTGCAGCCCAGCGAACGCCTGAACCTGTTCGCCTACGCCAACCAGTACGACGTGGCGCTTCAGGGCCGCAACCGGCTGGACCTGTGGGGCGATGGCTCCGAGGTGCGGCAGACCACGGCGGACAACCGGGCGCGCCTGGGCGTGGCCGGGCTGTCGTACCGCTGGAGCCCGGTGGAGCAAACCTGGCTCAAGCTCGGGCGCAGCAGGGAGCGCAACCGCGCCGACAACTTTCCCACCCTGTTCCTCTTTCCGCCGCTGGCGGCCCTGGGCGGGCTGAAGGCCTCTCCCGAGAAAGCCCTCACCGATCTGCAGCTGCGCCACAGCGTGGACCCGCAACCCGGGCAGCGCTGGAGCGTGGCCCTCGAGCATGTGGCCGAAAAGCAGTCCAGCGAGGTGATCGGCTACGGCCCCCTGGTCCGCCAGGACAGCGGCGCCCGGCCGGACATCCTGGTGTTTGCCGGCGTCAATGAGATCGACCGGCGCTATACCGGCCTGACCCTGGCGGGCAGCCAGCAGTTCACGCCCGACCTGTTGCTCGACGGCGCCCTGGGGCTGCAGCAGATCCGCCATCGGGTGCGCGGCGGCAATGCGGTGGGCCTGCTGATCCGGGACGTCAGCGAATCGGGCCAGGCCCGGCGCAGCGACACGGAAAGGGTGGCGACACCGCGCGTGGGTGTGGTGCTCACCCCGGCGGAAGGTACCACGCTGCGCATGGCCTACCAGGACTGGCTGCGCCCGCTGAGCGCGTCCACCCTCACCAGCGTGGAGACGGCCGGCATTCCCGTCGAGGACCGCATGGTGGAGGCCGGCGGGCGCCATCGCCGAACGGTGGCCCAACTGGGCATGGAGATCGATGGGCGCACCTTCCTGAGCCTGCGCGCCGACCACCTGCGCGTGCGCAACCCCGGCGTGATCGGGGTGGACCTGCGCACACCGAGCATGCCTTTCCTGGAGGAGATGCGCAATGCGCAGCTCATCAACCTCTCGACCACCGACGTCCTCGAAGGCACGCCGGGCTTCGAGGAAGGCACGCTGCAGGCCCTGGGGGCCGGCGTCAACCGCATGTTCAGCCGCCAGTGGTCGGGCTATGCCAAGTACCTGTACCAGCACAGCAGCAGCCAGTACCTGGACAGCACCAGCAACAGCATGGTGCGCGACCTGCGCATCCCCTACATCCCGCGCCACACGGCCGTGATCGGGGCCACCTGGGCCAGCGCGCAGCGCCTGTACCTGAGTGCCCGGGCGGTCTACCGGTCCGAGCGCTTCGAGGACAAGCAGAACCTCACGCGCCGCCCGCCGGGCTGGAACCTGGACCTCGTGGGCTACTGGGAGACACAGGACAAGCACTGGGTGGTGGGCGCCGGGGTGCTGAACCTCTTCGGAGACCGGACGCCACGCCAGACCGTCCGGTACGTGATCGATGCGCGCTACCGCTTCTAGGGGCGTCTTGCGCGAAACGGCGCTGGCGCTGGCGGCCAGCGCGCTGGTGCTGCTGCTGGTCTGGGCTGCCACGTTCACGCGGCCCTGGCATGCACTGGAGTTCAAGACCTTCGACGTGCTCACGGCATGGGCTGCGCCACAGCGCGCTGCTTTCCCGGCCGTGATCCTCGCGATCGACGAGCCGACCTTCCAGGAGCTGCAGCAGCACTGGCCTTTTCCGCGCAGCCTGCATGCGCGCCTGATCGAGCGCGTGCATGCCGATGGTGCAGTGGCGATCGGGATGGACGTGGTGTTCGCCGACCCGAGCAGCGAGGAGGACGATGCGGCGCTGGAACGCGCGGTGGCCATGGCCGCGCCGGTCATGCTGGCCTCGGCGCGCGAAAAGATCGACAGCGGCAACGCCACGCTGTGGACCGATGTGCCGCCGCTGCAGCGCCTGCTGGCCGCAGGCGGGCAGGCCGGCAGTTCGCTGGTGCAGCCCGACGACGATTTCGTGGTGCGCCGTGCCTTCGGCGACGGGGACAGCCTGGCCATGCTCCTGGCGCGGCGCGTGGCCGGCGCGCGCTCAGAAGGGCTGCAGCCCGCCGAGTGGCTGGCCTACCGGGGCCCGCGCGGCAGCTTCGACACGCGCTCGTACTACCAGGCGCTGGAGCCGGGCCTGCTGCCGCCCGGCTTCTTCAAGGGCAAGATCGTGCTGGTGGGGCGCTCTGCGCTGAGCGCCTCGGACCTGGAGAGCCGGCGTGCCGACATGTTCAATTCGCCCTTCGGCACTGCCGCAGGGGACCGCCTCTTTCCCGGCGTGGAACTGCAGGCCACGCAGGTGGACAACCTGCTCGCGGGCGACGGCCTGCGCAGCGCGCCAGGGCACTGGACTCCCGTGCTGCTCCTTCTCATGGTGCCGCTGGTGATCCTGGCCGGCCGGCGCCTGCACACGGGCTGGGCGATCGTGCTGATGGCGGCGCTGGTGCTGGCGATGGCGCTCGCCTCGTGGCTGCTGTTCGCCCATGCACGGCTGTGGTGGCCGCCGCTGATGCCGATGGCCGCGGCCCTGGGGCTGACGGGTGCCACCGCCCTGGTGATCTACGCGACGGTGCGCCAACGGGCGCAGCAGACCCGGGCCATGTTCGCCCAGTATGTGCCGCCCGAGGTGGTGGCGCGCCTGGTGGCCGAGCCCGAACTGATGCGCCTGGGCGGCGAGGTGCGCGAGGTGACCATCATGTTCACCGACCTGGCCAACTTCACCACCCTGTCGGAGCAGCTCAGTGCGGAGCAGACGGTGGAATTGCTCACGGGCTACTTCGACGCCATGACGCCCATCATCCATGCCAGCGGCGGCACGGTGGACAAGTTCATCGGCGATGCGGTGATGGCCTTCTGGGGCGCGCCGCTCGATGATGCGCAGCACGCCGAGCATGCGGTGCATGCGGCCCTGGACATGCAGCAGGCCATGGAAGCGCTGGTGGCCGATCTGCGCGCGCGCGGCCTGCCGCCGCTGCAGATGCGCATCGGCCTGCACACGGGGCGGGTGGTGGTGGGCAACGTGGGCTCGCAGCAGCGCTTTTCGTACACGGTGATCGGCGATGCGGTGAACCTCGCGGCGCGGCTGGAGGGCGCGAACAAGGCCTTCGGCACGGGCATCCTGCTGTCGGAAACGACGGCGCGGCAGTTGCCGGCCGTCCTGCCGGTGCGTGTGCTCGACGAGGTCATCGTCAAGGGCCGGGCCGAGCCGGTGCGTGTCTTCACTCTCTGTGCCGACAGCGAGGCCTGCATGCTGTCCGCGGCGGCCCTGGACGCCTTCCAGGCCGGCGATGCGACAGCGGCTGCGGCCCACCTCGACCAGTTGCTGCAGCGTTGCCCCGGCGACCCGGCCGCGCTGCGCCTGCAGGCCCGGCTGGCCGAGGCGGCGGCGCTGCCGCCGGGCGTGCCCTGGCAGACCGCGGTGGCGCTGGAGAAGTTGTAAGAACCTGTGTCTCACAGGTTCTTACGTGCACGGCTCGCGTTGCGGCGGCTTTGGTGCCACCATGGGGCATGGT
Organism: Acidovorax sp. GW821-FHT10A04; assembly: GCF_059415825.1. Lineage (NCBI taxonomy): Bacteria > Pseudomonadati > Pseudomonadota > Betaproteobacteria > Burkholderiales > Comamonadaceae > Acidovorax > Acidovorax sp. GW821-FHT10A04. Next base: position 96,312 of record NZ_JBWKNZ010000002.1, on the reverse strand, counting down.
CGAGGTACCGCGCCGCGTGCGGCGAGGGCCAGTGCCTTTTCTTCCGGACCCACCCAAGGAGCACCAGCATGCAAGTACAAGTCAACACCGACGACCACATCAACGGCAGCGATTCACTGGCCCAATGGGTGACGGACGAAGCGAAGTCCCGGCTGTCCCGCTTCCAGGACCATGTGACGCGGCTGGAGGTGTTCCTGTCCGATGTCGATGCCGGCAAGTCGGGCGCCAAGGACAAGCGCTGCCGCATCGAGGCGCGCGTGACCGGCCGCCAGCCCGTGACCGTGACGGACGAGGCCGACAAGATGGCGAATGCCTTCATCGGCGCCACCGACAAGCTGGCGCGTGCGCTCGACACCGACCTGGGCCGTGCCAAGGACCGCCATGGCCGCGACACCATCCGCACGGCCGAAGCGGAATAGGGCGCTTAAAGGTCCAGCACCAGCAGCTTGCCCTTGGCCCGCGAGCAACAGGGCAGGCACTGCTCGTTCGTCGCCCGCTCCTCGTCGCTGAGGTACATGTCGCGGTGGTCCACCTCGCCTTCGAGCACGCGCGTAAGGCAGGTACCGCAGACACCTTGCTCGCAGGAGGTCATGATGTCCACACCGTGGGTGCGCAGCGCATCCACGATGGAGATGTCGGCCGGGATCGTGTAGGTGCTGCCCGTGCTGGCGATGCGCACCTCGAAGGCGCCGTCGCCCGAGGTGTCCTGTGCGGGCGCGCCGAAGTATTCGAGGTGGATGCGGTCGGCCGGCCAGCCCAGGTTCTTCGCGGTGTTCACCACATGGTCGATGAAGCCGGCAGGGCCGCAGACATACAGGCGTGCGTCTGGCGTGATGTCGGCCAGCACGGCCATGAGGTCGAGCTTCTGCTCGGGCCCGCCCTCGTCGGTGTGGACCCGCACGTGCGGTGCAATGGCCGACGCTGCGATCTCCTGGGCAAATGCCGTGCGCGCCGCTGAGCGCGTGCAGTAGTGCAAGGTGAAGTCGGCGCCGGTGTGGGCCAGGCGTTCGGCCATGCACAGCAGCGGCGTGACGCCGATGCCCCCGGCCAGCAGCAGCGTGCGCCGCGCCGGGTGCAGTTCGAAATGGTTGCGCGGCGTGCTGATGGTGAGCATGTCACCCTCGTGCACGGCATCGTGCATGCCCGCCGAGCCGCCGCGCGAGGCCGCGTCGCGCAGCACGGCGATGCGGTAGCGGTGCTGCTCGCTGGCGCTGTTGCACAGTGAATACTGGCGCGTTATCTGGCTGGAGCCACTGGGCACGTGCACATCGATGTGCGAGCCGGCGCTGAAGGCGGGCAGCGGCGCACCATCGGGTCGGGCCAGCTCGAAGCTGGCGATGCCCTCGGCCTCGACCTGCTTGCGCACCACGCGCACCTGCAGGGTTTCCTGGGCGGCCGTCATGCCGCCTGCTCCGCGGCCAGGGCGCGATCGATCACCTTGCGCGACTGCACGCCACCGGCGTCGATGTTGAGCATGAGCAGCTTGCGCTCGGGGTAGCGCAGCAGGTTCAGCTGCTGCAGCTCCAGCATCTCGCGGTCCTCGGAAAAGATCTTGCCCTGGCCTTCGCGGATCTGCGCGGTGAGGGCCGGGTCCTCGGGCTTGAAGTGGCGCGCCATGCCCCAGAAGTAGTGGATCGAGGTCTCGGTCTCGGGCGTGATGAAGTCGACCACGATGCTCGAGGCCTTCTTGTCCGCCGGGGCGTCGTAGCCGCCATGGCCGGCGAGCGCCACGCCGACCTCGATCAGCACGTGGCTCGGCGGCGTGAAGTGGCAGACCTGCCAGCGGTCCACGGGCTGGTCGTCAGGCAGGCCGTTCATGCGCAGCGCCATCTGCCAGAACGGGGGCGCCTGGATGTTCTCCATGAAGCGGCTGGTGATGACCTCGTCGCCTTCGACGCGCGTCTTGCACGGCACCTCGTCGATTTCCTTCTGGCCGATGCTGTTGGAGTGCACATAGGTCTCGTGCGTCAGGTCCATCAGGTTGTCGACCATCAGCCGGTAGTCGCAGGCAATGTGGTAGAGCCCGCCGCCATAGGCCCACTCGGGGCTCTCGGCCCATGCGAGGTGGTGGATCTTGGCGGGGTCGGCCTGCGCGGCATCGCCGGGCCAGACCCAGATGAAGCCGTAGCGCTCCACCGCCGGAAAGTTGCGTGTGCGCGGAAAGCCCTGCACCCGCTGGCCCGGCATCGAGACGGCCTTGCCATCGCAGCCCACGCGCAGGCCGTGGTAGCCGCACATGAGCTGGCCATCGCAGACCTTGCCCAGCGACAGGGGAGCGCCGCGGTGGGGGCAGAAGTCGTCGAGCGCCGCGACCTGGTCGGGCGCCGGGCGGTAGAAGACCATCTTCTCGCCGCAGATGGTGCGGCCCAGGGGTTTGTCGGCAATCTCGTCGGGGGTGCAGGCGACGTACCAGGCGTTCTTGGGAAACATGATGCTTGTCTCTCTCCGTGGGGGAAGGATGTGTCGCGCCGCAGGCCTGTATACAGGCAGCCTGCGAATCGCTGTATTCGCAGGGGGATTGTGCGAAAAAGCCCGATTTCTGTATACATAAGAAAGCCATAAACCAGTTATCGCGGTTTGGCATATCCCGTAAGATGTTGTTTTATATGGGGAGGGGTTGCCAGGGGATGGAGGTCTGGCAGATTTCTGTATACATTCAGCCTTACGCCAGAACTCCCGCTCCGCACCGACCATGAACCATCCCGAACCCCAGGCCCTGGCCGCCCTTGGCGACGCGGCAGAAGCTGGCGCCTCGCAGTCGGTCAAGGCCCAGCTGCGGTTGCGCGAGATGATCCTGGCTGGCGAGCTTGCCGGTGGCGCGCGCATTGCCGAGCTGCCGCTGGTGGAGATGCTCGGGGTCTCGCGCACCCCCATCCGGGCCGCACTGATGCGGCTGGAGCAGGAAGGGCTGCTGCACCGCCTGCCCGGTGGCGGTTATGCCGTGCGCACCTTCTCGGAAACCGACGTGGCCGATGCCATCGAACTGCGCGGCACCATGGAGGGGCTGGCCGCGCGGCTGGCCGCCGAGCGCGGCGTGGCGGCGGACGTGATGGCCGAAACCGAGCAATGCCTGGACGAGATCGACACCGTGCTGGCGCCGCGCTCGCTCGACGATGAGGGCTTTTCGGCCTACGTGGTGCTCAATGCGCGCTTTCACCACCTGCTCAGCCGCATGGTGGGCAGCGACGTCATCGTGCGCGAGCTCGACCGGGTCAAGGGCCTGCCCTTCGCTTCGCCCTCGGCCTTCGTGGTGGTGCAGACGCATTCGCCCGCTGCACGCGACATGCTGGTGGTGGCGCAGGACCAGCACCGGCAGGTGCTCGACGCCATCGAGCGGCGCGAGGGCGCGCGGGCCGAGGCCATCATGCGCGAGCACTCACGCATCACGCGGCGCAACCTGCTCGCTGCCGTGCAGGCGTCCCAGGGTCAGGGTTTGCCCGGGGTGCAACTCATCAGGGACGGCGCCTGACCTATAACTGTGGCAAGTTATCACAATCGGCGATATCTAAAAGTTTGAAATCCCGCTTGTGTAAGCTGGCACCTCCCTACAGACTCCGCCCAGCCAACGCTGTATACAACGACATTTCCACAGGAGACAAAGCACCATGCACAAACGCCACCTTCTGCGCGCCTCGGCCGCTGCCGCCGCCGTGATGACCCTGGCCGCGCTGCCGGCCATGGCCCAGGACAATGTCTTCAAGATCGGCCTGATCCTGCCCATGACCGGCCAGCAGGCGACCACGGGCCGCCAGATCGAGGCCGCCGCGCGCCTGTACATGGCGCAGAACGGCGACACGGTCGGTGGCAAGAAGGTGCAACTCATCGTCAAGGACGACACCAGCCTGCCCGACGTGACGCGCCGCCTGGCCCAGGAACTGGTGGTGAACGACAAGGTCAATGTGCTCGCCGGCATGGGCATCACGCCCTCGGCCATGGCCACGGCGCCGCTGGCCACGCAGGCCAAGACTCCGCTGGTGGTGATGGCGGCGGCCACGTCGAGCATCACCGAGGCATCGCCCTATGTGGTGCGCACCAGCTTCACCCTGCCCCAGGTGTCGGTGGCCCTGGCCGACTGGGCGCCCAAGAACGGCATCAAGAAGGTCGTCACCCTGGTGAGCGACTACGGCCCGGGCATCGACGCCGAGAAGTTCTTCAACCAGCGCCTGGCCTTCAACGGCGGCCAGGTGACCGAGGCGCTGCGCGTGCCGCTGCGCAACCCCGACTTCGCCCCCTTCCTGCAGAAGGTGCGCGACGCCAAGCCCGATGCGCTGTTCGTGTTCGTGCCCTCGGGCGCGGGCGCCGCAGTGATGAAGCAGTTCCTGGAGCGCGGCATGGACAAGGCCGGCATCAAGCTCATCGCCACTGGCGACGTGACCGATGACGACCAGCTCAACGACATGGGCGACGGCGCCCTGGGCGTGGTCACCTCGCACCACTACTCGGCCGCACACCCCTCGCCGTTGAACAAGAAGTTCGTCGAGGCCTTCGAGAAGGCCAACAAGGGCCTGCGCCCCAACTTCATGGCCGTGGGCGGCTACGACGGCATGCGCGTGATCTACGAAGCGCTCAAGACCACCAAGGGCGCTGGCGGCGGCGACGCCCTGCTGGCGGCCATGAAGGGCCAGGTCTTCGAGAGCCCGCGCGGCCCCGTGTTCGTGGATGCGCAGACCCGCGACATCGTGCAGAACGTCTACCTGCGCAAGGTCGAGCGCGTCAATGGCCAGCTCTACAACGTGGAATTCGATGTCATCAAGGACGTCAAGGATCCCGGAAAAACCAAGTAACTCCCTGAGGCGCTGCGCGCCATCCCCCTAAGGGGGGACCGTGGCCTGGCGAAGCCAGTTCCACGGTGGCGCTGGTTTGTGGCGTGCCAGTATGGATGGCCAGTGGATTGCCTCGGCGGATGGGGTGGTTGTGCCCTGGGTACGCCGGTGGTGCGGGTGCACCGCGCATGTGCTGTTTTCTATTGAAGTGATTGCATGCTGACCATTCTTTTCGACGGCGTTGCCTACGGCATGCTGCTGTTCATCCTGGCGGTGGGGCTGGCCGTGACCATGGGGTTGATGAACTTCATCAACCTCGCGCATGGGGCCTTTGCCATGGCGGGCGGGTACATCACGGTGCTGCTCATGCAGCGCCTGAACGTGCCCTTCCTGGTGTGCCTGCCACTGGCCTTCGTGGGCACGGCGCTGCTGGGGGCGGTGCTCGAGCGCACGCTGTACCGCCCGCTGTACCACAAGGCCCACCTGGACCAGGTGCTGTTCTCCATCGGCCTGGTGTTCATGGCCGTGGCCACGGTGGACTACTTCGTGGGCTCCACGGGCCAGATCATCCAGCTGCCGGCCTGGCTCAAGGGCCGCACCGAGATCGGCAGCGGCGCATTCATGCTGGGCATGGGGCACTACCGGCTGTTCATCATCGCCGTGTGCGCAGCCCTCACCGTGGGCCTGCAGTACGTGCTCACGCGCACGCGCTTCGGCAGCCGCCTGCGTGCCTCGGTGGACGACCAGCGCGTCGCTGCCGGCATGGGCATCAACGTGAACATCGTGTTCCTCTCCACCTTCGCCTTCGGCTCGGGCCTGGCGGGCCTGGGTGGCGCGCTCGGGGCCGAGGTGCTGGGCCTGGACCCGAGCTTTCCGCTCAAGTTCATGATCTATTTCCTGATCGTGGTGGCCGTGGGCGGCACCTCGTCCATCACCGGGCCGCTGCTGGCTGCGCTGCTGCTCGGCATTGCCGACGTGGCGGGCAAGTACTACATCCCCAAGCTCGGGGCCTTCATCGTCTACAGCCTCATGATCCTGATCCTGATCTGGCGGCCCCAGGGCCTGTTCGTGCGCAAGGGGGGCAAGTGATGGACGCGTCCCGACCCAATGTGCTGCTCCAGGCCCGCCGCATGCGGCCCTGGGAGCCCCTGCTCTGGTTGCTGGCCTTTGCCGTGCCGGCGGCCCTGCCCAGCCACGCGCTGATCATCAACGAGATCGCCATCGTCGCGCTGTTCGCGATTTCGCTGGACCTGATCCTGGGTTACACCGGCATCGTCTCGCTCGGCCATGCGGCCTTCTTCGGCATGGGCGGCTATGCGGCAGCCCTGTTCGCCAAGCATGTGATGCCCGATCCGCTGGTGGGCTTGGCCGTGGGCATCGCCGCTGCCACGGTGCTGGGCGCGGTGGCCTCGTTCACCGTCATGCGCGGTACGGACCTCACGCGCCTCATGGTCACGCTGGGTGTCGGCCTGATCATGCTGGAGCTGGCCAACAAGCTCGACTGGCTGACCGGCGGTGCCGACGGGCTGCAGGGCGTGGTCATGGGCCCGGTGCTCGGCAGGTTCGAGTTCGACCTGTTCGGGCGCACGGCGGCCTGGTACTCGATGAGCGTGCTGCTGGTGCTGTTCCTGCTGGCGCGGCGCGTCGTGCAGTCGCCCTTCGGCGCCACGCTCAAGGCCATCCGTGACAACCGGCTGCGTGCCATGGCCATCGGCATCCCGGTGACGGCCAAGCTGGCCCAGGTCTATACGCTGGCCGCCGCGCTGGCCGGGGCCGCAGGCGCGTTGCTCACGCAGACCACGGGCTTCGCCTCGCTGGACCTGTTCGAGTTCCACCGCTCGGCCGACGTGATGCTGATCCTGGTGATCGGCGGGGTGGGCTGGCTCTATGGCGGTATCGTGGGTGCCATCGGCTTCAAGCTGCTGCAGGACGTGATCTCGGCCGTGACGCCGCAGTACTGGACCTTCTGGATCGGCCTGTTCCTGGTGGTGCTGGTGCTGGTGGGCCGCGAGCGCCTGATCCGCCCCTGGACCTGGTTCGGAGGGCGCAAGGCATGAACACCACCGCAGTCCACAATGACGCTCCCGTCGTGCTGGCCGCGCAGGGCCTGGTCAAGCGCTTTGGCGGCATCACCGCGACCAACAACGTCACGCTGAACCTGCGCCAGGGCGCGCGCCATGCGCTGATCGGCCCCAACGGCGCCGGCAAGACCACACTCATCAACCTGCTGACCGGCGTGCTGGAGCCTACCGAGGGTTCCATCGTGCTCGAGGGCCGTGACATCACCCGCCTGGCGCCGCACCAGCGGGTGCAGCGCGGCATGGTGCGCACCTTCCAGATCAACCAGCTGTTCGATTCGCTCACGCCGCTAGAGACGCTGGCGCTCACCGTCTCGCAAAAGCAGGGCCTGGGCGGCAAGTGGTGGCAGAAGCTCGGTGCGCGCAGCGCGGTGAACGAGCGCTGCGAGCAGCTGCTCGAACAATTCCACCTCACGGCCGTGATGGCCGAGCCCACACGCGTGCTGGCCTATGGCAAGCGCCGCCTGCTGGAGATCGCGATCGCCCTGGCCTGCGAGCCGCGCGTGCTGCTGCTCGACGAGCCTGTGGCCGGCGTGCCCGCGGGCGAGCGCGAAGAACTGCTGCAGACCGTGGCGGCTCTGCCCGCCGATGTCTCGGTGCTTTTGATCGAACACGATATGGACCTGGTTTTCAGCTTTGCCAAGCGCATGACGGTGCTGGTCAACGGCACCGTGCTCACCGAGGGCGACCCCGACACCATCGCCAACGACCCGCAGGTCAAGGCCGTGTACCTGGGGCATGGGGAGGGCGCGCATGTCTGAGCAGCTGTTGCGCATCGAGGGCCTGAGCGCTGGCTACGGCGAAGCCGTGGTGCTGCAGGGCGTGTCCCTGTCGCTGGCCGAGGGCGAGACCCTGGCCCTGCTGGGCCGCAATGGCACGGGCAAGACCACGCTGATCAACACCCTGGCGGGCGCCACGCGCCAGCACGCGGGCTCGGTGGCGCTGGGTGGGGTGGCTCTGCACCGCCTGCCTGCGCACGAGCGCGCGGCCGCCGGCATCGGCTGGGTGCCGCAGGAGCGCAACATCTTCAAATCGCTCACCGTGCACGAGAACCTGACCGCCGTGGCGCGGCTGGGCCGCAAGGGCGCGGCCGCAGCACCGTGGACGCCTGACAAGGTTTACGCGATGTTCCCGCGCCTGGCCGAGCGCAAGACCAACCTGGGCACGCAGCTGTCCGGCGGCGAGCAGCAGATGCTGGCCGTGGGCCGCGCGCTGGTGCTCAACCCGCGCTTGCTGCTGCTCGACGAGCCGCTTGAAGGCCTGGCCCCCATCATCGTCGAGGAGCTGCTGCGCGCCATCCGCCGCATCACGCGCGAAGAGGGGCTCTCGGCCATCATCGTCGAGCAGCACCCGCAGGCCATCCTGGCGATCTCGGACCACGCCGCGGTGCTGGACCGGGGCACGGTGGTGCACACCGGCACGGCCGCCGATCTCGGTGCGCAGCCCGAGTTGCTGGACCGGCTGCTGGGCGTGGCCCGGTAGGCCGCAGACTGGAAACTCCACCATGACCATGCAGCACATCGGCCTGATCGGCTACGGTGAAGTCGGCAAGACCTTTGCCCTGGGGCTGCAGCCTCAGCCCGGCGTCACCGGTGTCGGCGCATGGGACCTGAAGTTCGCGCAGGGCGCCACGCGCGACGCCGAGCTGGCGCATGCCGCGCAGCACGGCATCACCGCCCATGCCTCGGCGGCGGCGCTGTGCGCGGCCAGTGACCTCGTCATCTCCGCCGTCACTGCCTCGCACACGTTGGAGGTGGCCCAGGAGGTGGCTGCCCACATCCGCCCCGGCACGCTGTTCCTCGACCTCAACTCCGCTTCGCCCGGCACCAAGCAGCAGGCCGCTGCGCTGATCGAGGCGCGTGGCGCGCACTACGTGGAGGCGGGCGTCATGACCTCGGTGCCGCCCTACGGCATCCGTGTGCCCATGCTGCTCGGGGGCGCCCAGGCGCAGGCCCTGGCTGCCGTGCTGCAGGGCTGGGGCATGGACGCCACGCCCGTCAGTGAACAGCTGGGCGTGGCCAGCGCCATCAAGATGTGCCGCAGCGTGATGATCAAGGGGCTCGAGGCCCTGGTGATCGAAAGCTATGCCACCGCGCGCCAGTACGGTGTGGAGGCGCATGTGCTGCCCACCCTGGCCGAGACCTTCCCCTCCATCGACTGGGCAAAGCAGGGCAGCTACTTCTTCAGCCGCGTGGTACAGCACGGCCAGCGCCGCTCCGAAGAGATGCACGAGGCTGCGCGCACCGTGCGCGAGGCCGGAGTGGAGCCGCTGATGGCCAGCGCCATTGCGCACAAGCAGGCGGCCGTAGCGGCCATGGCGCGCGAGGGCGCTTTCGCCGGCCTGCCCAAGGATGCGCCGTGGCAGGACTACGCCGACCGGCTGCTGGCGCATCTGGCGAAGAATCAAGGCGACTTGTAGATGGTCTGCAGGGTCGTGCGGATCAGCTCCGCCATGGCCTGTTGGGTGAGCGTGGCCGGGCGCTGCGAGCTCACGGCCATCGACAGCTTGCTGCGCAGCCGGGGCTCGCCCGCCTGGCCGATGGGCCGGGTGCTGAACACCTCGGGCCGGCCCGAGGTGGTGACCGCGTTCATGGGCAGCACGGCGCTGCCCGCGCCATCGGCCACCAGGTCCAAGATGGCGGCCACGCCGTCGATCTCCAGGCTGATCTGCGGGCGCAGGCCGAGGGCCGCCAGTTCCGACTCCACCAGCATGCGGATGGAATTGGGCCGCGTGGGAATCACCAGCGCAAACCGGGTGAGCGCCTCGAGCGCCACCGGTTCCTGCGCCTGCGCGTCGGTGTCGGCATCGCTCTGGCCCATCGGCCGGCGCTGCACGAGGAACAGGTCTTCTTCCAGCAGCGGCGTGATCTCGATGCCCGGCGAGGCGGGCGTGTTGTAGAGCAGGGCGATGTCCAGCAGCCCGGTGGTCAGCGATTCGCGCATGGCCACCGTGAGCCCTTCGCTGATGGCCAGGGCCGCATCGGGCATCTGCACGCGGAAGGCGCGCGTGAGCGGCACCGTGAGCACCTTGGCCATGGTGGGTGGCAGGCCGATGGCCACGCGCCCGGCCAGCGCCCCGCGCACACGCCCGAGCTCCTCGCGCGCGCGCTCCACCTGGTGAAGGATGCCGCGGCCATGCTCCAGCAGCAGCTTGCCGGCCTCGGTCGGTATCGCGCCCCGGCCATTGCGCACCAGCAGGTTCTGGCGCAGCTCCACCTCCAGCAGGCGCACCTGGCGGCTCAGTGCCGGCTGGGCGATGTCCAGCACCACCGAGGCGCGGGTGAAGCTGCCCAGTTCGGCCACGCGCACAAAGTACTCGATCTGCTTGAGGTCCATGGGGTGTGCTCTCTGCTATTTGCAATAGCTCGAATTCGACAATACAAGAATGATATATCTGGTAGTGCCCCTGCCGGCTTTATGTCGGGCCCGGCCCTGCCCACAATCGGCGGCATGTATACAGCGACTGCCACCTTCCCATGAGTGCGCCCACCCTTCGTGGAATCTCGTCCATGGCCACGCGCCAGGTGCTGGCCGAACTGCTGGCCGCCTACGAGCACCAGACCGGCAAGCGCGCGGTCATCGAAGCCGTGGGCGGCGTGGATGCCGCCAAGCGCGTGCAGGCTGGCGAGGCCTTCGACGTGGTGGTGCTGGCCTCCGACGCCATCGACAAGCTCATCGCCGCCGGTGCCATCGACGCCGCGAGCAAGACCGACTGGGTGCGCTCCGGCGTGGCCGTGGCCGTGCGCACCGGCGCAGCGCTGCCCGGCATCGGCTCCGAGGAAGCAGTGCGCAGCGCCGTGCTCGCCGCGCGCAGCATCAGCTACTCCACCGGCCCGAGCGGCGTGGCGCTGGCGAAACTGTTCGAGCGCTGGGGCATCGCCGACGAGGTGGCGGGCCGCATGGTGCAGGCTCCGCCCGGCGTGCCCGTGGGCTCGCTGATTGCACGCGGCGACGTGGAACTCGGTTTCCAGCAACTGAGCGAGCTCTTGAACGTCGAGGGCGTCACCGTGGTGGGCCCGCTGCCGCCGGCGATCCAGATCACCACCATCTTTTCATCGGGCGTGGGCTCTGCCAGCCAGCAGCCTGCGGCTGCGAAGGCGCTGCTCGATTTTCTGGCCTCCCCTGAGGCCGCAGAGGCGAAGCAGCGCCAGGGCATGGACCCTGCCTGATACCCCATTCCAAGATCCAAGGAGCACAACGCAATGAGCCTCATCATCGACTGCCATGGCCACTACACCACGGCACCCAAGGCGCTGGAGAACTGGCGCAACCAGCAGATCGCGGGCATCCAGGACCCGGCCGCCATGCCCAAGGTCGCTGATCTGCAGATCAGCGACGACGAGCTGCGTGAGTCCATCGAGAGCAACCAGCTGCGCCTGATGAAGGAGCGCGGCAGCGACATCACCTTGTTCTCGCCACGCGCGAGCTTCATGGCCCACCACATCGGTGACTTCAATGTCTCCAGCACCTGGGCGGCCATTTGCAACGAGCTGTGCCACCGCGTCTCCACGCTGTTCCCCGAGCACTTCGTGCCCGTGGCCATGCTGCCGCAAAGCCCCGGCGTGGACCCCGCGACCTGCATCCCCGAGCTGGAAAAGTGCGTCAAGGAATACGGCGCCGTGGGCATCAACCTGAACCCCGATCCTTCGGGCGGCCACTGGACCAGCCCGCCGCTGACCGACCGCCACTGGTACCCCATCTACGAAAAGATGGTGGAGTACGACCTGCCCGCGATGATCCACGTGAGCACCAGCTGCAATGCGTGCTTCCACACCACGGGCGCGCACTACCTGAACGCCGACACCACGGCCTTCATGCAGTGCATCCAGGGCGACCTGTTCAAGGACTTCCCCACGCTCAAGTTCCTGATCCCGCACGGCGGCGGTGCCGTGCCCTACCACTGGGGCCGTTTCCGCGGCCTGGCGCAGGAAATGAAGAAGCCGCTGCTCGAAGACCACCTGCTGAACAACATCTTCTTCGACACCTGCGTGTACCACCAGCCGGGTATCGACCTGCTGAACACCGTGATCCCGGTGAAGAACGTGCTGTTCGCCTCGGAAATGATCGGCGCCGTGCGCGGCATCGACCCCACCACCGGCAATTACTACGACGACACCAAGCGCTACATCGAGGCGTCGAAGATCCTGAGTGGCGACGACAAGCACCAGATCTACGAAGGCAATGTGCGCCGCGTGTTCTCCCGACTCGATTCACGCCTGAAGGCAAAGGGGCTCTGACATGTACGAACTAGGCGTTGTCTACCGCAACATCGCGCGCGCCGATCGCGCAGCCGCCGACGGCCTGGCCGCGCTGGGCTCGGCCACGGTGCACGAGGCCATGGGCCGCGTGGGCCTGCTCAAGCCCTACATGCGCCCCATCTATTCGGGCCAGCAGGTCTCGGGCACGGCGGTCACGGTGCTGCTGCAGCCCGGTGACAACTGGATGATGCATGTGGCGGCCGAGCAGATCCAGCCCGGCGACGTGGTGGTGGCGGCCGTCACCTCCGAATGCACCGATGGCTACTTCGGCGACCTGCTGGCCACCTCGTTCCAGTCGCGCGGTGCGCGGGCCCTGATCATCGATGCCGGCGTGCGCGACGTGAAGACGCTGCAGGAGATGAACTTCCCCGTGTGGAGCCGCGCCATCTCGAGCAAGGGCACGATCAAGGCCACGCTGGGCTCGGTGAACATTCCCGTGGTCTGTGCCGGCATGTGGGTCACGCCGGGCGACGTGATCGTGGCCGACGACGATGGCGTGGTCTGCGTGCCCGCTGCGCGCGCCGCCGAGACGCTCGAAGCCGCGCGCAAGCGCGAAAGCTTCGAGGGCGAGAAGCGCGCCAAGCTCGCCTCCGGCGTGCTCGGCCTGGACATGTACAACATGCGCCCCGGGCTCGAAAAGGCCGGGCTCAAGTACATCGACTGACCCGTCCTCGACAACCCATCGGCACCGCCTGTCCGGCAGGCGGTGTCTCTGCCGCCGTGTGCGGCGCATCCCGACAACTTCCCTGAGACACACCATGAGCCTGCTTTCCTCCTCCTTCTCCCGCCGTGCCGCCCTCGCCCTGGGCATGGCCGCCGCGGCCGGCCTGGCGCCGCAGTTCGCCGCCGCCCAGCAGTTCCCGACCAAGGCGGTGCGCATCATCACGCCCTTCCCGGTAGGCGGTGGCCCGGACGGCGTGGCACGCATCGTGGCCGAGAAGCTCGGCCGCGCCTGGAACCAGCCGGTGGTGGTCGAGAACCGCCCAGGTGGCAACGGCTTCATCGCCATCGACGCTTTCAAGCGCGGTGCCAAGGATGGCCATGACCTGCTGGTGCTCGACAACGTGCACCTGGCCGCCTACCCCAGCCTGTTCAAGAAGCTGCCCTACGACCCCGCCAAGGACTTCGACACCCTGCTGCCGCTGTTCAAGACGCACTTCTTCTTCACCGTGGGCACGGGCAGCAAGTACAAGACCGTGGGCGACATCGTGGCCGATGCCAAGGCCCGCCCGGGCAAGCTCAACTACGGCTCCTGGTCGGTGGGCAACCCCGTGCACCTGGGCTCGGAGCTGTTCGAATCGGCCACGGGAACGCAAATGGAGCATGTGATCTTCAAGGAGACCACGCAGCTCTACACCTCGGTCGCCACGGGCGACATCGACTTCGCGCTGGGCAGCGCTGCCACGGCCGGCCCGCTGTACCGCGCCGGCAAGCTGCGCCTGCTGGCCTTTGCCGGCCCGCAGCGTTCGGCCGAATTCCCGGACGTGCCCACCGTGGCCGAGGCGGGTGGTCCCAAGGACTTCACCGTCACGGGCTGGAACGCCATCGCCGTGCCGCCCGGCCTGCCCGCTGCCGTCACCGACAAGATCAAGCGCGACATCGAGCAGGCCCTGACGGGTGCCGATGTGGCCGAGAAGTTCAAGACCTTCGGCTACGAGCAGTTCCCGACCACGCGTGCGCAGTTCTCGCAGTTCGTGAAGGACGAGAGCCAGCGCTTTGGCGACGTGATCAAGAAGGCCAACGTCTCGCTGGACTGAGCGGCCAGACAAGGAGTACGCAGCATGAGCGAATTTACCAAGACCCCTGGCTGGCTCGACTGGTACGCCGGCCCGAGCAAGCCGCGCTTCCAGGTGCCTGCGGGCGCCGTGGACGCGCACTGTCACGTGTTCGGCCCCGGTGCCGAGTTCCCCTACGCACCCGAGCGCAAGTACACGCCCTGCGATGCGAGCAAGGCGCAGCTCTATGCACTGCGCGACCACCTGGGCTTTGCGCGCAACGTGGTGGTGCAGGCCACCTGCCACGGCGCGGACAACCGCGCCATGGTCGATGCGCTGGTGCACTCGGGCGGCAAGGCGCGCGGCGTCGCCACCGTGCGCCGTTCGGTGACCGACGAGGAACTGCAGGCCATGCACGACGCCGGCGTGCGCGGCGTGCGCTTCAACTTCGTCAAGCGCCTGGTGGACTTCACGCCCAAGGACGAGCTGCTGGAGATCGCTGCGCGCATCGCCAAGCTCGGCTGGCATGTGGTGATCTACTTCGAGGCCGTGGACCTGCCCGAGCTGTGGGACTTCTTCACCGCACTGCCCACGACCATCGTGGTGGACCACATGGGCCGGCCCGATGTGAGCAAGCCCGTCGATGGCCCCGAGTTCGAACTGTTCCTGAAATTCATGCGCCAGCACCCCAATGTGTGGAGCAAGGTCAGTTGCCCCGAGCGCCTGAGCGTGGCCGGGCCCAAGGCGCTCGACGGTGAGCAGGCGGCCTACCGCGATGTGGTGCCGTTTGCGCGCCGCGTGGTCGAGGAGTTTCCCGATCGCGTGCTCTGGGGCACCGACTGGCCGCACCCCAACCTCAAGGACCACATGCCCGACGATGGCCTGCTGGTGGACTTCATCCCGCACATTGCGACGACGCCCGAGCTGCAGCGCAAATTGCTGGTGGACAATCCCATGCGGCTGTACTGGCCGGAAGAAGCAAAAGGCTGAAGCCATGTCCCTCGACAAACCCTACCTGGACGTGCCCGGCACGACCATCTTCGACGCAGAGCAAAGCCGCAAGGGCTACTGGCTCAACCAGTTCTGCATGAGCCTCATGAAGGCCGAGAACCGCGCCCGCTTCAAGGCGGACGAGCGCGCCTACCTTGACGGGTGGGCGATGACCGAAGAGCAGAAACAGGCCGTGCTCGCGCGCGACCTCAACTGGTGCATCCGCCTGGGCGGCAACATCTACTTCCTGGCCAAGATCGGTGCCACGGACGGCAGGAGCTTCCAGCAGATGGCCGGCTCCATGACCGGTATGACCGAGGACGAATACCGCGCCATGATGGTCGGCGGCGGCCGCTCGGCCGAAGGCAACCGCGTCATCGGCGAAGACGGCGATGCCCAGGCGCACCGCCAGCCGCAGGGCGCTGCGGGAAAGAAAGGAACCTGAACATGGCGCGCATCACCGCCTCCGTCTTCACCTCGCATGTGCCGGCCATCGGCGCCGCGCTCGACCTGGGCAAGACCCAGGAGGACTACTGGAAGCCGCTGTTCGCGGGCTACGACTTCTCCAAGCAATGGATGAAGGACAACAAGCCGGACGTCGTTTTCCTGGTCTACAACGACCACGCCACGGCCTTCAGCCTGGAGATGATCCCGACCTTTGCCATCGGCACGGCGGCCGAGTACCTGCCGGCCGACGAGGGCTGGGGCCCGCGCCCCGTGCCCAAGGTCATCGGCCATCCCGATCTCGCTTCGCACATCGCGCAGTCGGTGATCCAGCAGGACTTCGACCTGACCATCGTCAACCGCATGGACGTGGACCACGGCCTCACGGTGCCGCTGTCGCTGATGTGCGGCCAGCCCGACCCCGTGGCCGGTGCCTGGCCTTGCCCGGTGATTCCGTTCGCGGTCAACGTGGTGCAGTACCCCGTGCCCAGCGGCCGGCGCTGCTACAACCTGGGCCAGGCGATCCGCAAGGCCATCGAGAGCTACGACGAAGACCTCAACGTGCACATCTGGGGCACGGGCGGCATGAGCCACCAGCTGCAGGGTCCGCGTGCGGGCCTGATCAACAAGGACTTCGACAACGACTTCCTCGACAAGCTCATCAGCGACCCCGAGGCCGCCGCCAGCATCCCGCACATCGACTATGTGCGCGAAGCGGGCAGCGAGGGCATCGAGCTCGTGATGTGGCTGATCGCGCGTGGCGCCATGGCCGACGTGGCCGGCGGCAAGCCGCCCAAGGTCGCGCACCGCTTCTACCATGTGCCTGCGTCCAACACGGCCGTGGGCCACCTGATCCTGGAGAACTCCTGACATGACTACGAACAAGACCATCAAGGTCGCCCTCGCGGGCGCCGGTGCCTTCGGCATCAAGCACCTGGACGGCATCAAGAACATCGACGGCGTGGAAGTCGTCTCGCTGGTCAGCCGCGACCTGGACAAGACGAAGGAAGTCGCCGCCAAGTACGGCATCGGCCATGTCACCACCGACCTGGCCGACAGCCTGGCCCTGCCCGAGGTGGACGCCGTGATCCTGTGCACGCCCACGCAGATGCATGCCGAGCAGAGCATCGCCTGTATGAAGGCGGGCAAGCACGTGCAGGTCGAGATCCCGCTGGCCGACAGCTTGAAGGGTGCACAGGAGGTCGTGGCGTTGCAGAAGCAAACCGGCCTGGTCGCCATGTGCGGCCACACGCGCCGCTTCAACCCCAGCCACCAGTACGTGCACAAGAAGATCCAGGCGGGTGAGTTCAACATCCAGCAGATGGACGTGCAGACCTACTTCTTTCGCCGCACCAACATGAACGCCCTGGGCCAGCCGCGCAGCTGGACCGACCACCTGCTGTGGCACCACGCCGCCCACACCGTGGACCTGTTCGCCTACCAGGCGGGCAGCCCTATCGTGAAGGCCAATGCGGTGCAGGGCCCCATCCACCCCGCGCTGGGCATTGCCATGGACATGAGCATCCAGCTCAAGGCCGCCAATGGCGCGATCTGCACGCTGTCGCTGTCGTTCAACAACGATGGCCCGCTGGGCACCTTCTTCCGCTACATCGGCGACACGGGCACCTACATCGCGCGCTACGACGACCTGGTCAACGGCAAGGAGGAGAAGATCGACGTGAGCCAGGTGGACGTGTCGATGAACGGCATCGAGCTGCAGGACCGCGAGTTCTTCGCTGCCATCCGCGAGGGCCGCGAGCCCAACTCCAGCGTGGCCCAGGTGCTGGCCTGCTACCAGGTGCTGCACGACCTGGAGCAGCAGCTTCAATAACAGCGATTCCTTCGTTCGATTCAACACCGCCCGCAGCCTGTACGCTGTGGGCGTTTTTCATGGAGCAATGACCAGCATGCAGACACGCAAACTCGGCCCCTTCGACGTCAGCGCCATTGGCCTGGGGTGCATGAACCTGAGCCACGCCTACGGCGCACCGGTCTCGCCCGAGCAGGGCGAGCGGGTGCTGCTGGCCGCGCTCGACGCGGGCGTGACCCTGTTCGATACGGCCACGCTCTATGGCTTCGGCGCCAACGAGACCCTGGTGGGCCGCGTGATGAAGCCGCACCGCCAGCGCTTCACCCTGGCCAGCAAGTGCGGCATGCAGGGCGTGGACGTGGCCGGCGACGGCAAGCTGGTGCGCGTGATTGACGGGCGACCCGCTACCTTGCGCCAGACCTGCGAGGACAGCCTGCGCCGCCTGCAGACCGATGTGATCGACCTGTACTACCTGCACCGTTGGGACAAGCAGATACCCATCGAGGACAGCGTGGGCGCGCTGGCCGACCTAGTGCGCGCGGGCAAGATCCGCAGCATTGGCCTGTCCGAGGTATCGGCGGCCACACTGCGCCGCGCGCATGCGGTGCACCCCATCGCTGCCGTGCAGACCGAGTATTCGCTGTGGACGCGCAACCCCGAGATCGCGGTGCTCGACGCCTGCCGCGAGCTGGGCGTGGCTTTCGTGGCCTTCAGCCCGGTGGCGCGCGGCTACCTGTGCGGCGGGCTGACCGATGTCTCCACCCTGGACGCCAAGGACATCCGCCGCGCCATGCCGCGGTTTGCGCCCGAGGCCTATGCCGCCAACCTGGCGTTGCTGGAGGGGTATGTCGCAATTGCGCGCCAAGTGGGTTGCAGCCCTGCGCAGCTGGCGCTGGCCTGGCTGCTGCACCAGGGTGGGCACATCATCCCGATTCCGGGCACGACGAGCGTGGAGCACCTGCACGACGACCTGGGCGCGGCCGGCGTGCAGCTCGACACAGCGACGCTGGCCGCGCTCGACCAGGCCATCAACCAGCAGAACGTCGTGGGTCCTCGCTACAGCGCGCAGAGCGCGAGCGAGGTGGATACCGAGACGTTTGCCTGAAACAATGCAACGCCCTGCACCATTGCAGGGCGCGCCGCATCAGCGTCGCGTCTGGGTGTCGGTGTGCAGGCTGATCTGGGCGGTGCCGGAGTTGGCGGTGCGGATGTTGGCCGCCAGCATGCGTGCACGTGCCGCATTGGTGGCGGCTTCTGCTTGCAAGGCTGCCATGTAGGCGATGTGGTTGGTTTCCGCCTCGTCGCTGGTCTTGCTCCAGATGCTGTTGGCCTGGGCCAAGGCGTCGGTGGCCTGCTTCAGTTCCAGGGCCGCATGGCGGGCCACAGCCGGGTCGGCGCTGGCGGTACTGACCGCCGTGCGGGCCCTTTCGAGGGCCATGGACGGGGCGGTGGCGCAGGCGGACAGAAACCCTGCGGCCATCGCGCTGATGGCGAGAACGGTGGTGCTTCGAAGCATGGGATGCATGGTGGCTGTTTCCTTGAAGACGCTTTTGGGCGTGGTCTGCATCGGATCCATATGTAACAGATGCATATGACCCGCCCGTGGCAGAAATTGAACAGCAAAACCTGTGCCGCCCCGCATGGGGCTTACCCTGGTGGGGTATTGCCGTTACCAGCGTCCGGCGCCTGCACCATGCCGATGCGCCCTTGGGATGGCGCGAAATGTTACATGTGGGTGATCACTTACTTAGGCAGTCCTGCCTTTTCGAAGGCCCATGAAAAAAGACCGCGCGGCGTGGCCAGCGCGGTCCTGGTGGTGGGGCAAGTCGCCCCGGGGCGTGTCAGCGGCCCCTGAGGTTGCCCTTGTCGTCGGCAATCACGATCTCCACGCGGCGGTTCATGGCCCGGCCCTCGGGCGATGCGTTGTCGGCCACCGGGTAGACCTTGCCATAGCCGCGTGCCGTGATGCGGCCCGCGTCCACGCTGCGCGCCACCAGCGCATCGCGCACGGCGCCGGCCCGGCGTGCCGACAGTTCCTGGTTGTAGGCGTCCGAACCCACGCTGTCGGTGTAGCCCTCGATCAGCAGCTTGCGCTCGGGAAACTGCTGAAGAAAGCTGGCCAGCTTGTCGAGTCGCGGCGCGGCCTGGGGCGAGAGCTCGGCCTTGTTGAAGGCAAACAGCACGTCGCCTAGCGTCACGATCAGGCCGCGTTCGGTCTGCAGTGCTTCCATCTCGCGCAACTGGGCCTCCAGCAGGCGCACGCGGTCCTGCGCCGCACTGGCCTGGGCCAGCGCGGCATTGGCCTGCGCCTGCTGCTGGGCGGCGCGCTGTTCGGCGCTCAATGCCTGTGCCTGGGCGATTTGCGCATTGCGCGCCTGGGCGTCGGCGCGCAGGCGGGCCTCATCGGCCTCGCGGGTGCGTGCCTCCAGGCGGATGCGGTCGGCCTCGGTGCTTGCGCTCTGGATGCTCGCATCGAGCATGCGGGCGCGTGCCGCGTTGTTGGCAATCTCGGCACGCTGCGTGGCGATGTAGGCCAGGTGGCTAGTCTCCGACTCGTCGTGCTTGTCGGCCCACAGGCGGTCGGCGCGCAGCAGTGCATCGCTGGCCTGCTTGAGCTCCAGCGGCGCGTACTGCGCAACGGCTGGGTCGGAGCTGGCGCGGCCGACGGCCAGGCGCGCCTGTTCCAGGGGCACGAAGGGGGCGGTGCTGGCGCAGGCGGCCAGCAGGCCCGCGGCGATCAGGCCGGAGGCGAGGGCGGAAGTGCGGCGAAGAATGGGATGCATGGTCGGGATTCCTTCAAGATTCGGTGGTCGTCGCTGCCGTGGTGGCATGCATGGGCTGCGGTGCTCAGCGTGCGGGTGCAGCGCGGCGGTTGATTTCTTCCTGCAGCGCACGGATGCCGTCCTGCACCTGGGCCAGGTTGCCGGCATTGCGCTCCGCGTCGGCGCGGGTCTCGGCCACGCGGGCGTCCACCTCGGCCTCGGCAGCCAGGCGGCGCGCGGCGGTGTAGTCCTGTGCGCCCATGGCCTTCTCGGCGGCCATGAGCTTGTCGCGGGCGCGCTGCAGTTCCACGGGGGCGGTGGCGGTCACGGCCGGCGAGGCCGACACGCGGGTCAGCGTGGTGCGGCTCACGGCCATCTGTTCGGTGGGTGGGGGGGTGGAGGAGCAGGCCGCCAGGGCGCCCAGGGCGAGGGTGGCGACGGCGATGCGGATGGGTGCGGATGAATGCATGGTGTTCTGAACTCCTTGGGAGGGGGTGGGATCGGCCCTCCCCAAGATGCCGGCATGCCGGGCGAGGAGGCGACCAGGAGACGCTGCTGGTTCAGGTGCATTGTTCGCGCGCAGGCCTTCGGGCCGCGTAGTCCCGGCCACAGTTCGCCTGTGGTCCCGGTCTTACATCGGCTTACGTGTACGGGCGCTGCGGCGCCCGGGGCATCAGGGCAGGTTTTCGCGGAACACGACCTGGCTGCGCGTGGTCTCCACGCCCGACAAGGCCGACCGCCCGTCGCGCAGGTTGGCGAAGATGCGCACGCAGCTCGTGATGGTGCTGAGCGGGTTTTGGGTGATCACGGCGTCCATGCTGCCGTCGATGAGCTGGGCGCGTGTGTCGGGCGTGAGGCCATGGCCGATGAACACCACCTTGTGCTGCATGCCGCCTTCCTGCAGCGCGCGGGCGATGCCGTCGGAGGCGCCGCCGATGTTGTAGATGCCGGCCAGATCGGGGTGGCGCTCGAGCAGGGTGCGGGTCTGGCGGTAATTCTTCTCGGAGTCGTCGAGACCTTCGCGCAGGCCCACCACGGTGAGCTGCGGGAACAGCTCTTCGAGCACGTGCAGGAAGCCCGCCTCGCGCTCCTGGTGCGCCGCGTAGCGCAGGCTGCCGGCCACCAGCGCCACCTTGGCGGCACGCGCGCCGATGAAGCGGCCGATCAGGTAACCCGCCGTGCGGCCCGCCGCCCGGTTGTCCAGGCCCACATAGCCCACGCGCTGCGAGTTGCCCAGGTCCGAGATCACGGTGACCACGGGCACGCCGCGCTCGGCCAGCGTGGCCACGGCCTCGCGCACCTGGGGGTGTTCCAGCGCCATCATGACCAGGCCGTCGTAGCGCTTGCCGTGGTGCAACAGCGCCTGGGCCAGGGCCTCGGGGTTGAAGCTGTCCACCGTTTCGGCGCGGCACTTGACGTGGAACGGTGCCCAGTGCTCCTGCGAGTAGCTGACCATGTCGCCCAGCATGGTGAGAAAGCGGCTGGTGTTGCGCGGCAGCAGGAACATCACGCGCAGGGGCGCTGGCGCCAGCGTGGCGGCCAGGCCGTCCGCCGGCAGGTAGCCCAGCTCGCCCGCGGCCTGCACCACGCGCTGCGCGGTGGCCTGGCGCACGCCGCCGCGCCGGTTGAGCACCCGGTCCACCGTGGCCGTGGAGACGCCGGCCAGCGTGGCGACCTCGGCCACGCCGGGCAGGGCGCGGCTCACGGTCGGCCTCCGAAGCCATCAAAAACCATCATGTTTGGCGATTGGTGCATCACGGGCCCGAGGCTATCGTAAGAGCCCACCGCATGCCAGAGGGCGGCGGTCAAGACAAGGAACAATGATGGAGACAAACAACAAGCGGCTCGCGGGCCGCGTGGCCCTGGTGTTCGGTGCCGGGTCCGATGGGGACGGCTGGGGCAATGGCAAGGCCGCGGCTGCGGCCTATGCGCGGGCCGGTGCCCGAGTGGTCGCGGTGGACCGCGACGGCGCCGCGGCCGAGGTGACGCGCGAAACCATCCGCGGCGAAGGCAATGAAGCCCTGGCCGTGCGCGCGGATGTCACGCAGTGGAACGAGGTGCAGGCCGCCGTGCAGGCGGCGGTGCAGGCCTATGGCCACATCGACATCCTGCACAACAACGTGGGCATCACCTCGCAGGGCGGGCCGGTGGAAACCTCCGAAGACACCTGGGACCGGGTGATGGCGGTCAACGTCAAGAGCATGTTCCTGACCTGCAAGGCTGTGCTGCCGCTGATGCAGGCGCGGCAGTCGGGCGCCATCGTCAACATCGGCGCGCTCGGCGGCGTGCGCTGGACGGGCTATGCCTACTGCGCCTATGCCGCGTCTAAGGGGGCGGTGAACTCCTTCACGCAGAGCGTGGCCCTGCAGTACGCGGCCGAGGGCATCCGCGCCAACTGCATACTGCCGGGCGTGATGGACACGCCGCACATCTACCGCCAGATCTCGGGCTTCTACGCAAGCCACGAAGAGATGGTGGCCGCACGCCACAAACTCTCGCCCACGGGGCGCATGGGCGATGGCTGGGACGTGGCCAACGCCGCGGTGTTCCTGGCGTCCGACGAGGCGCGCTACATCAACGGCGTGGAGCTGCTGGTCGACGGCGGCATGCATGCGCGGTGCAATTGAAGCGTCACATTTCCATCAAAAGCCATCAGATTCTCAATTTGCGCGGGGTGCAGACCACCGATAAGGTCAGCCCTTGAAAGAGCCGCCCCGCGCGTGCCCCTTCCAACGATTCCATAAAGACAGGAGACAAAGACCATGGCCCATTCGAATCCCTCTTCCTCGCGCCGCAGCCTGCTGCGCGGCCTGTGCGCACTGCCTGCCGCATCCGTCGCGGGCGCCTGGCCCGGACTGGCCAGCGCCGCCGCGCCGGAGTACAGCTTCAAGTTCGGCAACAACCTGCCCGTGTCGCACCCGCTCAACGTGCGCGCCAACGAGGCCGCGGCGCGCATCCTGGCCGAGAGCAAGGGGCGGCTGGAGCTCAAGGTCTTTCCCAACAACCAGCTCGGTGGCGACACCGACATGCTCTCGCAGGTGCGCAGTGGCGGCCTGGAGATCTTCAACGCCGGCACCATGGTGATCGCCACGCTCGCGCCCATCAGCGCCATCACGGCCGTGGGCTTTGCCTTCGCCGACTACGACCAGGTCTGGAAGACGGTCGACGGCAAGCTCGGCGACAGCATCCGCGCGGCCTTCGCCAAGGTGGGCCTGTACACCTTCCCGCGCATGTGGGACAACGGCTTCCGCCAGGTGACCACCAGCACCAAGGCCGTCAACAGCGCGGCCGACCTGGGCGGCATGAAGATCCGCGTGCCGGTGAGCCCCATGGGCATCTCGATGTTCAAGGCCCTGTCGGCATCGCCGGCCAGCCTGCAGTTCAGCGAGGTCTACTCGGCCCTGCAGACCAAGGTGGTCGATGCGCAGGAGAACCCGCTGGCCATCGTACAGACCGCCAAGCTCTACGAGGTGCAGAAGTTCTGCTCGGTCACCAACCACAGCTGGGACGGCTACCACATGGTCGTCAACGGGCGCGCCTGGCGCGGCCTGCCCGACGACCTCAAGCTCATCCTCGGCCGGGCCTTCGACGAGGCAGGCCTGCAGCAGCGCGCCGACCTGAAGAAGCTCAACGAGACGCTGCGCGGTGACCTCACGGCCAAGGGCATGGCCTTCAACGACGCCAGCCCGCAGAGCTTTCGCGAGCAGCTGCGCAAGGCCGGCTACTACTCCGAGTGGAAGGGCAAGTTCGGCGACGAAGCCTGGGCGCTGCTCGAAGCCTCCGTCGGCAAGGTGTCCTGATGCTGGCCGCTGCCGTGCCCGCGCCCGTCCCCACGGGCTGGCGCACCACGCTCGACCCGCTGGACCGCGGCATCGGCGTGGTGGTGGAGTCCGCCGCAGCGTTGCTGGTGCTGGTGGAGATCTGCCTGCTGTTCTGCGGCGTGGTGTCGCGCTATGTGTTCCATGCGCCGCTGGTCTGGTCGGACGAACTGGCCTCCATCCTGTTCCTGTGGCTGTCCATGCTGGGCGCGGTGGTGGCGCTGCGCCGCGGCGAGCACATGCGCATGACCGCCTTCGTGGGCAAGGTGCCGCCGGCGGCGCGTGCCTACCTGGAGGCGCTGGCCATGGCGGCATCGTTCGCCTTTCTGCTGCTCATCCTGCACCATGCTTACGAGTACGCGGCCGAGGAGGCCGTGATCGTCACGCCGGCGCTGGAGATCAGCAACGCCTGGCGCGCCTCGGCGCTGCCGGCCGGCATGGCCCTGATGCTGCTGGTGTGCACCCTGCGCATGCTGCGCGAGGGCGGCCTGGCGGTGATGCTGGCGGCCGTGGCCACGGTGGGGGCGCTGGTGCTGGCCTTCTGGCTCGCGCAGCCGCTGTTCCCGCCGCTGGGCAAGCTCAACCTGGTGATCTTCTTCGTGGTGGTGGTGGCGGCCTGCGTGTTCTCGGGCGTGCCCATCGCCTTCTCGTTCGCGCTGGCCACCTTCGGCTACCTGGCGCTCACCACGCGCGCTCCCATGCTGGTACTGGTGGGGCGGCTCGACGAAGGCATGTCGCACCTCATGCTGCTGGCCGTGCCGCTGTTCATCTTCCTCGGCGCGCTGATCGAGATGACCGGCATGGCGCGCGCCATGATCCAGTTCCTGGCCAGCCTGCTGGGCCACGTGCGCGGCGGGCTGTCGTACGTGCTGATCGGGGCCATGTACCTGGTCTCGGGCATCTCGGGCTCGAAGATCGCCGACATGGCGGCCATTGCGCCCGTGCTCTTTCCCGAGATGCAAAAGCGCGGCGCCAAGCCCGGTGACCTGGTGGCGCTGCTGTCGGCCACGGGCGCGCAGACCGAGACCATCCCGCCCTCCATCGTGCTGATCACCATCGGCTCGGTCACGGGCGTGTCCATCGCGGCACTGTTCACAGGGGGCATGCTGCCGGCCGTGGTGGTGGGCGCCTGCCTGTGCGCGGTGGTCTGGTGGCGCTACCGGCGCGAAGACCTGTCGCAGGTGCAGCGCTTCGGGCGTGCGCAGATCGTGCGCTTTCTGGTCACCGCATTGCCGGCCATCGCCCTGCCCTTCGTGATCCGCGCGGCCGTGGTCGAGGGCGTGGCCACGGCGACCGAGGTCTCCACGATCGGCATCGTCTACGCTGTGCTGGTGGGCCTGTTCATCCACCGCCAGTTCGACTTGCGCCGGCTGCGGCCCATGCTCATCGAGACTGCCTCGCTCACGGGCGCCATCATCTTCATCGTGGGTTGCGCCACGGCCATGGCCTGGGGGCTCACGCAGTCGGGCTTCTCGCACGACCTGGCCGAGGTGATGAAGCAGCTGCCCGGCGGCGCCTGGGGCTTCATGGCCGTGTCGATCATTGCCTTCGTGGTACTGGGCAGCGTGCTCGAAGGCATCCCGGCCATCGTGCTGTTCGGGCCGCTGCTGTTCCCGATTGCCAAGGCCGTGGGCATCCACGAGGTGCACTACGCCATGGTCGTGATCTTCGCCATGGGCATCGGCCTGTTCGCGCCGCCCTTCGGTGTGGGCTACTACGGCGCCTGTGCGATCAGCAAGGTGCACCCCAACGAAGGCCTGTCCCACATCGGCGGCTACGTCATGGCGCTGTTCGTGGGTCTGGTCATCGTGGCCGCGATCCCGTGGTTCTCCACGGGGTTCCTGACCAAATAACGCAATTCATCCAACCCCCTGGTCCGGCCGCCCTGCATGCCGGGCCCTCCTTCCCTTTCTGAAAGCAGCAAACCATGAGCCGATTCTTTGGTGAAATCCGCCAGGTGGCCTACCTCGTGCCCGACATCGAGGCTGCCATGGACTACTGGGCCAATGTGCTGGGCGTCGGGCCCTGGTACTACAACCCGCGCGTGCCGATTCAAAACTACACCTACCGTGGCGAGCGCCACGAGCCGCACAACTCGGTGGCCCTGGCCAATGCCGGCGGCGTGCAGATCGAGCTCTTGCAGACGCGCAACGATGTGCCTTCGATGTACCGTGACTTCCAGCAGGCCGGCCATGTGGGCGGCCAGCACGTGGCCTACTGGACGGAGGACTTCGACGCCGACCTCGCACGTGCCGAGGCCGCGGGCTTCAAGGTCTGCATGAGCGGCGAGGTGGGTGTGAACGGCCGCTTCGTGTACTTCGAGGACGGCAAGCACCCGGGCCTGCACCCAGGCGCGCTGATCGAGCTGTCCGAAGTGGCCGGGCCCAAGGGCCGGCTGTTCACGCTGATCCGCGAGGCAGCCAAGGACTGGGACGGCAAGGACCCGGTGCGCCCCTTCCCCGATCTCAACACCCTCTGATCCCATGGACGCCGAGCATTTCGAAGCCCGCTACCTGATCGAGACGCCGCTGGACCCGGCCCATGTGGCCGAGGTGCTTGCGGGTGAACAGTCCTGTGGCACCTTCACCCGCGTGGAGGGTGAGACCGATGCGCTGCGCGAGCGTGCGCGCGCCACCGTGCAATCCATCGAGGAACTCGAATCCGTGGCCGCGCCCAGCCTGCCCAATGGCTGGCTGGAGCGCCGCGCCGCGGCCGGCAAGCCGCTGGCCGGCCCGTTCCGCCGGGCGCGGCTCACGGTGCGTTTTCCGGTGGCCAATGTGGGCGCCAATCTGCCCACGCTCGCGGCCACGGTGTCGGGCAACCTGTTCGACCTGGGCGAGGTCACGGGCCTGCGGCTCGAATCGCTGCGCCTGCCGGCGGAGTACCGCCAGCGCTTCGACATGCCGCGCCAGGGCATCGCGGGCACGCGTGCGCTCACAGGGGTGCAGGGGCGCCCGCTCATCGGCACCATCGTCAAGCCCAATGTGGGCCTGTCGGCCGAGGAGACCGGCGCGCTGGCCGCGCGGCTGTGCGCGGCGGGTGTGGACTTCATCAAGGACGACGAGGTCTGTGCCGACCCCGCGCATGCCCCGCTGCGCGAGCGCGTGCAGGCCGTGATGCGCGCCGTGCGCGCGCACCAGGACCGCACGGGCAAGCATGTCATGGTGGCCTTCAACATCACGGACGAGACGGACGCCATGCGCCGCCATGCCGACCTGGTGCAGGCCGAAGGCGGCAGCTGCGTGATGGCCAGCCTCAACTGGTGCGGCTACTCGGCCGTGCAGACCCTGCGCCGCCACACACCGCTGGCGCTGCACGGCCACCGCAACGGCTACGGCGCGCTGTCGCGGCATCCGCTGCTGGGCTTTTCGTTCCAGGCCTGGCAGACCCTGTGGCGCCTGGCGGGCGTGGACCACATGCACGTGCATGGCCTGCAAGGCAAGTTCTCGCAGACCGACGACGAGGTGGTCGAGTCGGCCCACGACACGCTGGCGCCGCTGGCGCCGGGGCTGGATGACGCCGTGCTGCCCGCCATCTCCAACGGCCAGTGGGCCGGCACCGTGCCGCTGACCTGGGAGCGCCTGCGCAGCACCGACCTCTTGTTCATGTCCGGCGGCGGCATCCTGGCCCACCCCGATGGCCCTGCCGCGGGCGTGGCAAGCATCCAGCAGGCCTGGGAGGCCGTGGCGGCGGGCACGCCGCTCGACCACTTCGCCCGGCATGCGCCCGAGCTGCAGCGCGCGCTCGGCTTCTTCGGCTCCAAGGGCTGAGCACACCATGATGGCTGCATCCACCGCCCGCCTGGGCTGGTATGGCGACGATTTCACCGGAGCCACCGACACCCTGGCCACGGCCGCCCAGGCGGGGCTGCGGGCCCTGCTGTTCATGGGCGTGCCCACGGCCGCGCAGCTGCGGCGCGCAGGGCCGCTGGACGCCATCGGCATCGCGGGCGCCGCACGCGCAATGGACCCTGAGGCCATGCGTGCCGAACTGGAACCCGTGGGCCGCTTCTTCGCGCAGATGCGCGTGCCGGTGCTGCACTACAAGGTGTGCTCCACCTTCGACAGCGCGCCGCACGTGGGCAGCATCGGCGTGGCTGTGCACACCCTGCGCCAGCATGTGGAAAACCGCTTCGTTCCCATCGTCGGTGGGCAGCCCAGCCTGGGGCGCTACTGCGTGTTCGGCCACCTGTTCGCGCGTGCCGGGAGCGATCCGGCGGTGCACCGCATCGACCGGCACCCCACCATGAGCCGCCACCCGGTCACGCCCATGCAGGAGAGCGACCTGCGCCTGCACCTGGCCCAGCAAGGCCTGCAGCCGGTGCCCGGCATCGACTACCCGCTGTATGCCCAGCCGCTGGCTCGGCAGGAGGCGGTGCTTGATGCCACCCTGGCCGGGCGCCCTGCCGCGGTACTGATGGACGCCAGCCGGCCCGAGGACCTGCAGGCCGTGGGCCAGCTGGTGTGGCGCCGTGCCCAGCAGGCCAGGCTGCTGGCGGTGGGGCCGAGCAGCGTGGTGCAGGCGCTGGCGACGCAGTGGCCCCATGCGGCTGCGGCGACGGCAGCGCCGTTGGCGGCCGCACAAGGGCCTGTTTTCGTGCTGGCGGGCAGCCTGTCGCCGGTGACGGCGCAGCAGGTGCGCGCTGCGGTGTCCTACGAGCAGGTGTCCGTCGATGTGGCAGCCCTGGTGCAGGGTGGCGAGCACGCAGCCAGGGCCCTGGCGGAGCACCTGGGAGCCCTGCTGCAGGCCGGCCGCAGCGTGCTGGCGGTGACGGCGGGCAGCGCCGCGCACGGTGCCACGGCCCACCAGGTGGCCCAGGCCGGCGGTCGGTTGCTGGCCCAGGTGCTGGCGCAGGTGCCGTTGCGCCGCATCGGCATCGCCGGGGGCGATACCTCCAGCCTGGCGGTGCAGGCGCTTGCGGCCTGGGGCCTGTCGTACCGGGCCTCGCTCGCGCCCGGTGTGGCGCTGTGCCAGCTGCACAGCGAGCACCCGGCGCTCGATGGCCTGGAGATCATGCTCAAGGGTGGGCAGATGGGATCGGACGATCTTTTCGAGCGGCTGCTGCACGGCAGCGCCTGAGGCCGCAGGCACCATGAAAAAGGCCGGCCACCCTTGCGGGCAGCCGGCCTTGGTGTCGGCCGGGGCCTGGCGGCTTACTTGGCCACCACGCGCACCATTTCCAGGCACTTGTTCGAGTAGCCCCATTCGTTGTCGTACCAGCTGACGATCTTCACGAAGGTGCCATCGAGGGCGATGCCGGCGTCGGCGTCGAAGATCGAGGTGCGGGTATCGCCACGGAAGTCGGTGGCCACCACCTTGTCTTCGGTGTAGCCCAGCACGCCCTTGAGCGCGCCTTCGGACTGGGCCTTCATCTCGGCCTTGATCTCTTCGTACGTGGCGGCGTTTTCCAGCTCCACGGTCAGGTCAACCACCGAGACGTCGCTGGTGGGCACGCGGAAGGACATGCCGGTGAGCTTCTTGTTGAGCGCGGGGATCACCACGCCCACGGCCTTGGCAGCGCCGGTGCTCGATGGGATGATGTTTTCCAGGATGCCGCGGCCGCCGCGCCAGTCCTTGTTGGACGGGCCGTCCACCGTCTTCTGCGTGGCAGTGGCTGCGTGCACGGTGGTCATCAGGCCGCGCTTGATGCCCCACTTGTCGTTGAGCACCTTGGCCACGGGGGCCAGGCAGTTGGTGGTGCACGAGGCGTTGGAGACGATGGCCTCGCCCTTGTAGCTCGTGTGGTTCACGCCGTACACGAACATGGGGGTGTCGTCCTTGGAAGGAGCCGACAGGATGACCTTCTTGGCGCCGGCGTCCAGGTGCTTCTGGGCCGTGACCTTGTCCAGGAACAGGCCCGTGGATTCGATCACCACGTCCGCGCCGACCTCGTTCCACTTGAGGTTGGCGGGGTCGCGCTCTTGCGTCAGGCGGATCTTCTTGCCGTTGACGATCAGGGTATTGCCGTCCACCGACACGTCGCCCTTGAAGCGGCCGTGCACCGAGTCGTACTGCAGCATGTACGCCAGGTACTCGGGCTCCAGCAGGTCATTGATCGCAACGACCTCGATGTCGCTGAAATTCTGGATGGCGGAGCGCAGCACGTTGCGGCCGATGCGGCCGAAGCCGTTGATGCCAATCTTGATCGTCATTTCCAAGGTTCTCCAAACGTTAAGGAATCAGGGTTGACATTGCGCCGCCTGTGCGAATGTCGAGAGGTATCCCAGGCGCTGCACCGAGGCGGTGGGCTGCGTCTGGTAGAAGTAGACACTGGGCTGGTCGAAGGTGGGCACGGCCGTGTCGGCCCCCAGGCACATCGTGCCGTTGGCATAGCAGCGCAGGTGGAAGGGCGAGACGGTGGCGGTGCCCGTGGGCGTGGTCAGCAGCTGCGGGAAGCTCTTCTCGGCCCAGTCGAGCACGCAGTCCAGCGGTGTCGATGTGCCCGTGCCGTGCAGCGGATACGTCGCCAGCGCCGCGCCGGTGCGCGACTGGACGATGAGCTGGGAGATGCGCGACCCCGGGGCGGTGGGGGTGAAGGCCACCAGGGTCGAGCAGCCCTGGCCAGGTTGCAGCACGGCGTTCGAGCAGCCGTCCGAGCCGGCCGGGATCAGGAAGTCCCCCTGCGCGACGACCGGGCAGCCGATGCCGGCACAGGTCGCCAGGGCCGCGCCGCTGGAGATCAACGTGCCCAGCTGCAGCGGCGCACTGCTGCGGTTGAACACCGAGAAGTACTGCGTCGCAAACGTGGCCTGGAGCGGAACCTTGCCGTAGTTGTGGCCGGCCGGTGGATCGGTGATCTCCACCTGGGCATGGGCCGACAGGCAGGCCAGCGACAGCACGGCCATGGCGGCCAGGGACTTGCGGGGAAACAGGGTCGGGATCATGGCAGCTCCTTGAAAAAGGGGGACGTCAATGAAAACGACTAGCGTGCCGGCCACATGTAACGGCGTCAAGCATGCAAAGAGGCTGCAACGTGCTGTAAGTCACGCGAAACCTCTGCATATTTGCACAATGTTACGTCCCTGCCCCGCCGCGCCCGGTCAGCGGCCGCCCTTGAGCACGGCCTGCACGGTGGCAGCCACGTTCTCTTCGGTGAAGCCGAAGTGCTTGAACAGCACCGGCGCCGGGGCCGACTCACCATAGGTGTCGAGGCCGACGACTGCGGCACAGCCGTACTTCCACCAGCCGTCGGTGACACCCATTTCCACCGCCACGCGGGGGATGCCGGCGGGCAGCACGGACTTCTTGTACTTGGCGTCTTCGCGGTCGAAGGTGGTGTTGCTGGGCATGGAGACCACGCGCACGGCGATCTTGCGGTCGGCCAGCAGGCGCTGCGCCTTCAGGGCCAATTGCACTTCGGAGCCGGTGGCGATGATCACGGCCACGGCCTTCTTCTTGAGGCCCACGTCGGCGGGCTCGCTCAGCACATAGGCGCCGCGGCTGATGTCGCCCAGGTCGCGCTTGGGCGCGTAGGGCAGGTTCTGGCGCGAGAGCAGCAGCGCCGTGGGCTTGTCCTTGTTGGACAGGGCCACGCTCCAGGCCACGGCGGTTTCGGCCGTGTCACCGGGACGCCATACGTCCAGGTTGGGGATCAGGCGCAGGCTGGCGGCGTGCTCCACCGACTGGTGGGTAGGGCCGTCTTCACCGAGGCCGATGGAGTCGTGCGTGAACACATGGATCACGCGCTGCTTCATCAGCGCGGCCATGCGGATGGCGTTGCGGCTGTAGTCGCTGAAGGTCAGGAAGGTGCCGCCGTACGGGATGAAGCCGCCGTGCAGCGCAATGCCGTTCATGATCGCGGCCATGCCGAACTCGCGCACGCCGTAGTTGATGTGGCGGCCGCCGATCTTCTTGCCCTCGGACACTTCGGTCTGCACCACGTGGCCCTGCATGTCGAAGCGCAGGTTGGGCGTGCTCTTGGTGTTGGTGAGGTTGGAGCCGGTCAGGTCGGCGCTGCCGCCCAGCAGTTCGGGCAGGGCAGCGGTGAAGGCTTCCAGCGCCAGCTGGCTGGCCTTGCGGCTGGCCACGGTCTCGCCCTTGGTGTGGGCGGCGACCACGGTGTCCACGGCCACCTGGGCGAAGTTGGCGGGCAACTGGCCCTGCATGCGGCGCGTCAGTTCGGCGGCCAGTTCGGGGAACGCAGCGGTGTAGGCAGCAAAGCGCTCGTTCCACGAGGCTTCTGCGGCCTGGCCGGTGTCCTTGGCATTCCAGGCGCCGTACACGTCTTCGGGGATGCTGAACGGCTCGTGGCTCCAGCCCAGGGCTTCGCGCGTCAGCGCGATTTCCTCGGCGCCCAGGGGCTCGCCGTGGGCCTTGGCGGTGTTGGCTCGGTTCGGGCTGCCCTTGCCGATATGCGTCTTGCAGACGATCAGCGTGGGGCGCTCGGTCTGCTTCTTGGCGTCGGCGATGGCCGCGGCCACCTTCTCGGCGTCGTGGCCGTCGATGGGGCCGATCACGTTCCAGCCGCTGGCCACGAAGCGCAGGGGCGTGTTGTCGGCGAACCAGGGGGCGACCTGGCCGTCGATGCTGATGCCGTTGTCGTCGTACAGGGCGATCAGCTTGTTGAGCTTCCAGGCGCCGGCCAGCGACACGGCTTCGTGGCTGATGCCTTCCATCAGGCAGCCATCGCCCAGGAAGACGTAGGTGTTGTGGTCCACGACGGCATGGCCGTCACGGTTGAATTCCGAGGCCAGCAGCTTCTCGGCCAGGGCGAAGCCCACGGCATTGGTGATGCCCTGGCCCAGCGGGCCGGTGGTGGTTTCCACGCCGGGGGTGATGCCCACTTCGGGGTGGCCGGCAGTCTTGCTGTGCAGCTGGCGGAAGTTCTTGAGTTCGCCGATCGGCAGGTTGTAGCCCGTGAGGTGCAGCAGCGCGTACAGCAGCATCGAGCCATGGCCATTGCTCAGCACGAAACGGTCGCGGTCGAACCACTGGGGGTTGGTCGGGTTGTGCTTGAGGTGGCGACCCCACAGGGCCACAGCCATGTCGGCCATGCCCATCGGGGCGCCGGGGTGACCGGAGTTGGCTTGTTGAACGGCGTCCATGGCCAGCGCGCGGATCGCGTTTGCCATTGGTTGGTTTTGCAGGGTGTTGGCCATGGAAAGAGCGGCTCCGGGTGGGGGAGGTTCAGGGGAAACCCGCTATTTTACCGGTGAGCGCCTGAGAACGGTTTTCGCTGGTGCAAACACGTCTTTGTGCCTTGGTGGCCGGGCAATGCACTACAGTGCGGCTGATGCAAGGACTGCACCTCACCGCCGACCTCCATGGCTGCCGCTGCGCGCCTGAATGGCTGCTGGATTCCGCCGCCCTGGGCCGCGCCTGCACGGACGCTGTGCGCGCAGCGGGCCTGCAGCCCGTGGGCCAGCTGTTCCATGCTTTCCCGGCCACCGCCCAGGGGCCCGGGGGGGTCACGGCCACGGTGCTGCTGGCCGAGTCGCACCTGTGCGTGCACACCTGGCCCGAGCAGCAGGCCGTGACGCTGGACGTCTATGTCTGCAACTTCGGCGCCGACCATTCGGGCCGGGCGCGCCATCTGATGGACACGCTGCTGGCGCTGTTCGATCCAGCCAGCGTACAGCGCCATGCGTTGCAGCGCGGTGCTGTGGACACCGCTTCCGTGGAGGTGGCCGCGTGAGCGCCGCCGCCCAGGTGCCGGCCCTGCTGCTGGCCGCCGGTCGCGGCGAACGCATGCGGCCCCTGACCGACACCGTCCCCAAGCCCCTGCTGCCGGTGCAGGGACAGCCGCTGCTGGTATGGCACCTGCAGGCCCTGGCCGAGGCCGGCGTGGGCGAGGTGGTCATCAACACCGCCTGGCTGGGCGAGCAGATTGAGGCCCACTGCGGCACCACCTTCGGCACGCACCATTCGCGCCGGGGCAACCACCGGGTGGAGATCGCCTACTCCCGAGAGGGCCGCGACTTCGGCGGCGCGCTGGAGACGGCGGGTGGCATCGCACGCGCATTGCCACTAGTGGAGTCGGACGTCTTCTGGCTGGCTGCCGGGGACGTGTATGTGCCGGACTTCGTGTTCGACACCCGGGCGGTGCAGGCCTTCAAGGCCAGCCGGCAACTGGCCCACCTGTGGCTGGTGCCCAACCCCGAGCACCACCCGCGCGGCGATTTCGGCCTGTCGCCCGAGGGGCTGGCGCTGAACCTGCCAGCGGACGATCCCGCTCCCCGCTACACCTACAGCACCATCGCGCTGCTGCATGCCGAGCTGTTCTTCAAGCCCTGGTGCGATATTCCGGTAGGCAACCCGGGCGGCCTGAAAGCGCCGCTGGCGCCGCTGCTGCGCCGCGCCATGGACGCGGGCCGCGTGGGTGCCTCGCTCTACACGGGCCGCTGGACCGACGTGGGCACGCCCGAGCGCCTGGCCGAACTCAACCGCTGAACCCTCGTCGGGTCATTGGCTGGCCGCGGCCGGGTGGGCAGGCTGCACGGCGATGGCGGTGCCGTTCTCGCAGGCACGCAGCAGCCATTCGCTGGGGCGAAAGCGCGCTTCGGGCCCGTCCGGCGCGGGCTTGCCCACTTCCGCCTGCACATCGTAGGGAATAGGGGGGACCTGGAACACCGCCATCTGCCCCTTGCGGCAGGCCAGTGCCGGCACCAGCTTGTGCTCCACCCAGCCCTGGGTGTTGCTGTCGAAGCGGTAGACGGGACCCAGCGTCTGGTCCTGCGCCAGCTCCAGGCGCAGGGGCAGGGTCTGCAGCGCGCTCACCCAGGCTCCTGCGATCTGCACGGGCTGGGCAAAGCGCACCGACTCCAGCCCGTGCAGAGCGACCGGCTTGCCGGGCTCGCCCTTGTCGAAGGGGTCGTTGCGGTTGATCAGGCTGCCTGCGGGGAGCAGCAGCTCACCGTACTGGAAATCTGCGGGCAGCACGAAGCGCTCCCTGCTGGCGCGCACCACGGCGCCGTCCTGCCGCGCCTGCTCCGTGCGCACGGAGAGGTACCACTTCAGCAGGATCAGCGCATGGCACAGCAAGGCCACGGCGCACAGGATCTGCAGTGCGCGCCGGGTGAGCATCCACTTCTGCGGGATGTCCACGAAGCGCACATAGGCGGCATACACCAGCAAAGCCCCCGTCAGTGCCAGCCCCAGCACGGGGAGCAGCAGCGTGAAGATGAAATTCAGCAGGGATGCAAGCAGGTTGAGCATGGTGCCCAAGTCTGCCACGCCCATGGCCAGGGCGGCCGGGCCGGCAGGGAGCTGCGTGGCGCACAAGCCACGGCGATGGGCGGCGAGCCCGGCCAGGCCGGGCCGGGCCGCGGCCGCAGGCTCACTCAGCGGCGTGGCTGGCAGGCGCTGGCGCGGCCTGTGGCGGGCTGCCCAGCATGCCGGCCAGGCTCTGCGCCATGCCGGTGATGCCTTCATTGGACAGGCCCGCGTCCTTCATCACCGCGTCCACGATGGGCTTGGCGATCTGGTACTGCAGGGCCGAGTTCAGGACCTGCTCCGGGAAGGTGCCCTGGGACCCATTGCCGCCCAGCCCCGCGCCCTGGCTTCCCGCGCCACCCGGCAGGCCGCCGACCTGCACGATGCGGATCGAGTCGATCTTCTCCATGGGGCGCACGGCTTGGGCGATGATCTGTGGCAGTTGCTGCAGCAGCAGGCTGCGCACCTGCAGGTCCACCTGGGCGGCCGACAGGGTGTTGAGCGCTTCGTTCAGCGCGCGCTTGCCCTCGGCCTCGGCCAGGGCCGCGGCCTGGCGGGCGCGGGCCTCGATGGTGATGGCCTCGGCGCGGTCCATCGCGGCCTCCTTCTCGGCCGATGCCGAGACCCGGATCGAGATCGCGTTCTGCTCGGCGTCCTTGGAGGCCTCGATCAGCTGGATGTTCTTGTCGCGCTCGGCCACGGCCACCTGGCGCGCGGTGTTCACGGCTTCCTCGGCCTTCACGGCTTCGGCGCGCGCCAGGTTGGCGGCGGCATCGGCGTCGGACTGCTCGCGCGACTTGGTGGCAATAGCGATCTGCGTATCCTGGCGCGCGATCTCGACCTGCTTGCGCTGCTCGGCGCGCTTGGTCTCGGTGTGGCGCTCGAGTTCGATCTCGCGCGTCTGGATCACCAGGTTCTTCTCGATCTCGGCGGCCTTGATCTCGCGCTCGGCCTCGATGCGCTTCTGGCTCACCTGGCGCTCGGCCTCGATCTTGGCGGCCTCGGCCTCGCGGCTGCGCTCGGCCTGCTGCGTGGCGATCAGCGCGGCCTGTTCGGCGCGCGTGGTCTCGATCTCGCGCTTTTGCGACAGCGAGGCGAACTCCTGGTCCTTCTCGATGGTGAGCTTCTGGCGCGTGGCCTCCAGGTCCTTGGTGCGCACCTGCACCTCGGTGTCCTGCTCCACGTCGTTGCGCTGCTTGCGGCGTGCCTCGGTCTGTTCGGTCAGGCGCGTCAGGCCCTCGGCGTCGAAGGCGTTGTTGGGGTTGAAGAACTGCTTTTCGGTCTGGTCCAGGCTGGTCAGCGAGACGGATTCGAGCTCCAGGCCGTTCTTCTCCAGGTCTTCGGCCACCGCGTTCTGCACGGCCTGCACGAAGTCGCGGCGCTTGTCCTGCAGCTCCTGGATGGTCATGGTGGCGGCCGTGGCACGCAGCGAGTCCACGAACTTGTCTTCCACCAGGGCCTTGAGCTCCTCGGGGCTCATGGTGCGCGCGCCCAGGGTCTGGGCGGCGATGCTCACGGCCTCCTCGGTCTGCTTGACGCGCACGAAGAAGGCCGCCGTCACGTCCACGCGCATGCGGTCCTTGGTGATCAGGCTTTCCTTGGCGCGGCGCACCACCTCGAGCTTCAGGGTGTTCATGTTCACCAGCACGCGCTCATGGAACACCGGCAGCAGGATGGCGCCGCCATCCATGATGACCTTCTGGCCCCCCAGGCCCGTGCGCACGAAGGCGGTCTCCTTGGTGGAGCGCTTGTACAGGCGCGCAAAGACGATGCCGATGGTCAGCAGCGCCAGCAGGGCGATGCCGGCAATCGCGCCCAGTTCGATCAGGTTGCTCATTTCTCAGTCTCTCCCTCGGTTGGTGTTGGTATGTTGATGGCAATGGACGGCTACATCAACCCCGGATGCGGGTTGGCAATGCAGCGGTAGAAGGCCCCGATCTTGCGCACGATGAGGATCTGCGCGCCTTCGTCGAAGACCTCGTCATCCAGGTCGGGCTCGACCATCAGGTAGTGGGTGCGGCCATGGGCATCGCGCACCCGCGCCTGCGCCGCCAGGCCGCGGCGCGCAGCGCCGGCGGAGACCACGCCCGGCCGCCCGATCAGCGACATCTCGCTCACGGCCGAGGTCTCGTCGCGCGGGATGATGTGCGCGATCAGCGAGCCCAGGCTGCGCACTGTGGCCATGCCGGGTGCCACGGCCACCAGGCCGGCGAGCCAGACCGGCAGGTAGCCACCCAGCAGGCCATGGGCCACCTTCTGCAGGCTGTAGCCGAAGATGGCATAGCCCGTGAGGAACAGCACCAACAGCACCAGCGAGGGCACCTTGCCGATGTACAGCCAGCCCAGCACCCGGTCCAGGCCGGTGTCGCCATCGATGTCAGGCAGCAGATCGTCGAGCCAGTTGCTCGGGCTCAGCGAGACCAGCATGCCCAGGCCCTCGATCAGCGCGATGCCGACAATGAGCGC
The DNA here is from genome assembly GCF_059415825.1 of Acidovorax sp. GW821-FHT10A04. Classification (NCBI taxonomy): domain Bacteria; kingdom Pseudomonadati; phylum Pseudomonadota; class Betaproteobacteria; order Burkholderiales; family Comamonadaceae; genus Acidovorax; species Acidovorax sp. GW821-FHT10A04. The sequence goes on along the minus strand of NZ_JBWKNZ010000002.1, from coordinate 59,057 downwards.
AAAGGCCACGCCGAAGGGCCAGGTCTCAGGGGCGGTGAACAGGGAGGTGATCACGCGTGCCCCGTTTTCAGGCGTGCCATGCGCTCGGCGATCTTGTGGTCGCGCACCAGGTCGTCGAGCTCCTTGAGCTTGGCCGCCTGGTCCAGCGTGTGGCTGCGGTCGGTGCCGGCCAGGCCGCTCTGGCGCGCATATACGCGGTCGAAGGCGTCAGTCACGGCATCCATGCGTTGCTGGACCGCGTTGGCACCGCCTGGGGGCACAGGGGCGGCCTGGGCTGCCGCCGTGCGGCTCTGGCGAAAGGCCTCCAGGGCAGAGGCCATCTCCCGCTGCTTGGCCAGCAAGGCGGCCACATAGCCGGTGAGCTCGCTTTCCTGCCGCGCCAGGTCGGCCAGCGTGGTCTCCAGCACCGGGATCTGGGCCTCGATGTCGAGCTGGCGCGCCACGGCGACACGCGCCAGGTCGTCACGGCCGGCCGCCAGGGCCTGGTCGATCTGCTCGGCCAGCGTGCCGTGCTGGCCGTTGAGGTGGGCATGCTGCTGCTGGGCCAGGTGGCGGTTGGCGCTGGTGCGGCCCAGTTCATGGCGCACCTCGCCGATCACGGTGTCGGCCTCGCGCAGCGACTGCTCCATCACCGCCAGCGGCGCATGGTTCTCCAGGTGGTCCACCAGCGCATGCACGCTGCCGGCAATGATGCGGCCTACGCGTGTCTTGAGCGAATCTGCCATCTCAGGCTCCTTTCGAGAGAGGGGAGTGAATCGACTGGGCCAGCTCCAGCGTCGCTGCGGCGTGGCGCTGCACGACGACCGGATCGTACGCGCTGGCCTGCGCGGTGGTCGCCTGGCGCAGCAGCATCTCACTGAGCGCAAAGCCCCGGCGCACCAGCAGGTCTTCGAGCCGGGCGGCCTCCTGCTCCGAAGCGGGCGCGTTGCTCACCACGATGGCCAGGCAGGTGGTGACGTGGTCCAGCATGGCGTTGAGCACGTCCGAGTGCCGGCCCGTCTGGCCCTCGGTGCGCACCAGCGACTCGCGCAGCCGGCCGGTGACGTCGCGCGCCCAGGCATGGGCCGCCACATAGTCCAGTGCACCGTCGTGGTGGCGCTTGAGCTGGCCCAGCAGCACGCGCAGCTTGTCGCTGTTGGTGGTGGCACCCTCGACCTGCAGCTGTGCCAGCCACAGGTAGAGGTCGCTCGGTATGCGGGCGGAGAGGGGCTCCATCGTGGTGGAGGTGGTGACCATGGCATCCATCCGAAGTGGGGTTGAATGCGATGGTATTCATGTGAATACGTTTGTCAACAACTCTTTGGCGCCGCCGGTTTTTGGAATTGTTTGCAGGCGGGATGGCCTGCGGCACCGAAGGGCGGTGGATTCGCGATAAAAATAGCGCATGAACTCACCCTCCTCGCACTCCATCCATGCCCAGCGCCGCGCGCGCCTTGCTGCCCAGCTGGGTGCGGGGGGCATTGCCATCATCCCCACGGCACCCGAGTACCCGCGCAACCGCGATACCGACTTCCTGTACCGCCACGACAGCTACTTCTACTACCTGACCGGCTTCACCGAGGCCGGAGCCTGCCTGGTGCTCACGGCCGAAGGGCAGAGCACGCTGTTCTGCCGCCCCAAGGACCTGGAGCGCGAGATCTGGGACGGCTACCGCCTGGGCCCGGAGGCGGCGCCTGGCGTGCTGGCCGTGGATGCGGCGCACTCGAGCGCCGTGCTCGACGCACAGCTGCCGCGCCTGCTGGAGAACCGCCAGAGCGTGTGGTACCCCCATGCCACCCACAACGGCCTGGCTGCGCGCGTGGAGGGCTGGCTCAATGCCGTGCGCGCCCGGGTGCGCTACGGCGCACAGTGCCCGGCCGTGCAGCAGGACCTGTGCGGCCCGCTCGACGAGATGCGCCTCATCAAGGATGCGCACGAGCAGGACATCATGCGCCGCGCCAGCGACATCAGCGCCCGCGCCCACGTCCGTGCCATGCAGCGCTCGGCCCGCATGCTGCGCGCTGGCGAGGACGTGCGCGAGTACCACCTCGACGCCGAGCTGCTGTACGCCTTCCGCGAAGGCGGCTCGCAGTACCCGGCCTACGGCTCCATCGTGGCTGCCGGTGCCAATGCCTGCGTTCTGCACTACCGCGCCGATGCCGCGCCGGTGCGCGATGGCGAACTGGTGCTCATTGACGCCGGCTGCGAGCTCGACGGCTATGCCAGCGACATCACGCGCACCTTCCCGGCCAATGGCCGGTTCACCGGGCCGCAGCGGGCGCTGTACGACCTGGTGCTGGCCAGCCAAGTCGCGGCCGTGGACGCGACCCGCGCCGGTGCCCGCTTCAACGACCCGCACGACGCCACCGTGGCCGTGCTCGCCCAGGGCCTGCTGGACCTGGGCCTGCTCGACGCCAGCAAGGTGGGCAGCGTGCAGGACGTGATCGACAAGCGCGCCTACTTCCCGTTCTACATGCACCGCACCAGCCACTGGCTGGGCATGGACGTGCACGACTGCGGCAGCTACGTGGAGCCCTGCGAGGCCGACAAGACCACCGAGCGCAAGGACCCGCTTTCGGGCGAAACCATCCTCAACCGCCCGAGCCGCGTGCTGCAGCCCGGCATGGTGCTGACCATCGAGCCTGGCCTGTACGTGCGCGCCGCCGAGGGCGTGCCCGAGCAGTTCCATGGCATCGGCATCCGCATCGAGGACGACGCCATCGTCACGGCCACCGGCTGCGAGCTGATCACGCGCGGCGTGCCGGTGGATGCGGACGAGATCGAGGCGCTGATGCGCGCCTGATGGCCCGCTCTACACGCTGGTGATGAGGTGGTCGATGAAGGCCCGCACGCGCAGCGGCATGTGGCGGGTGGCCGGGTAGATGATCGAAAACGGCCGGGAACGGCCGCCCAGGTCCTGCAGCACCTCCACCAGCCGGCCCTGCCGCAGGTCGTCCTCCACGATGAAGCGGTAGGTCTGCAGCAGCCCTGCGCCATGGCGTGCCAGGGTGACTCCGCCCAGCAGGTCGTCCGAGCAGGTGAGGTTGCCCGTGGTGCCGACATCGATGTCCTGGCCCTCTTGGCAAAAGACCCATGGCACGGCCTGCCCGGTGCTGGGCAGCACGAACTGGAGGCACTCGTGGGATGCCAGGTCGCCAAGGTTGCGGGGCACGCCCGCCGAGTGCAGGTAGCCCGGCGTGGCGACCACGACCAGCTCTGCATCCATCAGCTTTCTCGCGACCAGGCCTGAGTCGGCCTGCGCCCGGGCCCGCACGGCCAGATCGAAGCCATCGGCCGTGAAGTCCACGTTGCGGTTGCTCAGTTGCACCTCGACCTGCACCTTGGGGTAGCGCGCGCGAAAACCCACCAGCGCCGGCAGCACACGGTAATGACCCAGCGTGGTGGGCACGCTGATGCGCAGCTTGCCGGCCGGTTCTGCCTGCGTGCCTGTCAGCTCCCGCTCGGCCTCGCTGAGGCGGTTGAGCGCCTGCCGGCATTGGTCGAAGTAGGTCCGGCCGCCATCGGTCAAGCGGATCTTGCGCGTGCTGCGCACGAACAGCCGCACCTGCAGGCGCTCCTCCAGCCGCGCAATGGAGCGGCTCACCGCCGCCGGGGTCAGCCCCGCCTCCCGGGCCGCGGCTGTGAAGCTCTGGGCCTCGGCGGCCAGGCAGAACAGTTCGATGCTCCCGAGCATCACATCGCCGAATTCACGGGCCATGCATTACTCCATGTAATTAATGAAGTTATCGGTGATCAGTTTATCAATCCATGCGTATTCAATAACCTGCGGTTTCCCGTTTTGTCTCGACCAGGAAACCCATGACCTCTCCCATTTCCATCGTCTTCCACAGTGGCTACGGCCACACCCGCGAAATCGCGAAGGCCGTCGCTGCAGCCAGCGGCGGTGTCCTGCTCGCCATCGACGAGCAGGGCGAGCTCGCCCCCGAAGGCTGGGCGCAGCTCGGTGCGTCGCGCGCCATCGTGTTCGGCTCGCCGACCTACATGGCCAACGTGAGCTGGCAGTTCAAACGCTTTGCAGACGCCAGCTCCGCCGTCTGGGCGCGCCAGGGGTGGAAGGACAAACTGGCCGCCGGCTTCACCAACAGCGCCGGGATCAACGGCGACAAGCTCACCACCCTCTACACCCTGTTCTCGCTGTCGCAGCAGCACGGCATGCTCTGGGCGGGCACGGCCATGCCGCCGAGCAACACCAAGGCCGCGCTGCGTGACGACCTGAACTACCTGGCCTCCTTTGCCGGGCTGATGACGGCCACGCCCTCCGATGCATCGACCGACGAGATGGTGGCTGGCGATCTGGCAACGGCCCGGGCCTTCGGCGAGCGCATTGCACAGGTCGTGGCCCGCATCGGCTGAAAGGGAGCCGCCATGCCCTACGTGAACATCCAGGTCACCCGCGAAGGTGTGACGCGCGAACAAAAGGCCGAGCTCATCGCCGGCGTCACCGAGCTGCTGGTGCGGGTGCTGCACAAGAACCCCGCGACCACGCACGTGGTAATCGACGAGATCGAGCTCGACAACTGGGGCGTGGGCGGCTTGCCCGTGGCCGAGTTCCGAAAGCGCCAGCCATGAACGCCGCCTCCGATTTTGCGGGCGTCGCCACGACGTTGCGCACCTACTTCGACGGCCTGTACCAGAGTGACACGGGCCGGCTGGCACAGGTCTTCCATCCGCAGGCGACCTATTGCTGCGCCACCGACGGACAGCTGCTGCATCGGAACATGGAAGAGTACTTTCCCATTGTGGACCAGCGTCCTTCGCCCGCGAGCCTCGGGCAGCCGCGGCTCGATCGCATCCTGTCCATCGAGTTCGCCGGTCCGGTCACGGCCTTTGCGCGGGTGGAATGCGCGATTGCGCCGCGCCTTTTTACGGACTTCCTGACGCTGGTGCGGCTCGATGGGCGCTGGCAGATCGTGAGCAAGGTGTTCCACTTCGACGTGCTGGAGTGAAGGCGCGCCTGCGGGCAGGCGCGCCCATGGCAAAAGGCCGGTGCCCCTCGCGGGGCACCGGCCTTTTGCATGGAGGCTGCAGTGCGGTCTGCAGCCTTGCCTTGCCTGTGGATTACAGGGCGCTGATTTCGCCCGAAGGGATCTGGCCCAGGCGCACAGCTTCAGCGGCTGCGGCACGCACGGCAGCACGGTCGGCCGTGGACTTGTAGGTCACGACGCGCGAACCAGCGGGCTCGATGCTGCGGGTCTGGGCCACGGTAGCGGCTTCTGCAGCCACTTCGGCGCGGGTGCGGTTCGTGTCGAACTTCAGCGCGAACTGCGAGCTGTCGGCTTCGTCAGCGTGGGCACCGAAAGCGGAGAAAGCAGCCACAGCGGCGATGGACAGGAAACGTGCGGTCTTGTTCATGGTGATCTCGATTCTTTGCTAGGTTTGTTTGGGTAGCGGGTCAGTTCAGTCCGGGGCGCTGATTACAGAGCGCCGATTTCGCCAAAAGAGATCTGGCCGGTGCGCACAGCGTCAGCAGCCTGGGCACGCACGGCAGCGCGGTCAGCAGTCGACTTGTAGGTCACGACACGCGAACCAGCAGGTTCGATGCTGCGGGTCTGGGCCACGGTAGCGGCTTCAGCGGCCACTTCGGCGCGGGTGCGGTTGGTTTCGAACTTGGTGGCGAATTGCGAAGCGTCGGCTTCGTCGGCCTGGGCACCAAACGATGCGAAAGCGGCAACAGCGGCGATGGAGAGGAAGCGTGCGGTCGTGTTCATGATGAAAATCCTTAAAGTGAAAAAGCGTCTCAAAAAAACCGGAGAGAAAACAACTTCAGACCGGGTTCGGTGAGTCGCCTTGCGGGTTCGGCTCATCGATGGGTTGAACTGTACGCCTGGGGTGTTCAGAGAAAAACTACCAAGTCGCGAACTGACTGTTCCAGTTTTGGAAATAGTTGCGAATGCCGCATGGGCCTGCCGGGCAGGTGGTAATCGGCATGTAACCGCTTTCGTGTGAAAATTGAAATTCGATTACATAACCGACGAAAGAGACAAGCCCATGCAAACCCGCCGCGCCACCAAGATCGTTGCCACCCTGGGCCCCGCTTCGAGCGACCCGCAACTGCTGGAGGCGATGATCCGCGCGGGCGTCAACGTGGTGCGCCTGAACTTCAGCCATGGCAAGGCGCAGGACCACATCGACCGCGCCACCACGGTGCGCGCCGCCGCCCAGCGCGCCGGACGCGAAGTGGCCATCATGGCCGACCTGCAAGGTCCCAAGATCCGGGTCGGCAAGTTCGCCGAAGGCAAGGTGCAGCTGGTGTCGGGTGAGAGGTTCGTGCTCGACGCCTCGCGCACCGAGCCCGGCGACATCGACGGCGTGGGCCTCGACTACAAGGAGCTGCCGCGCGACGTGAAGGCCGGTGACGTGCTGCTGCTCAACGATGGCCTGATCGTGCTCATCGTCGATTCCGTGCAGGGCGAAGAGGTGCATACCACGGTCAAGATCGGCGGCGAGCTGTCCAACAACAAGGGCATCAACAAGCAGGGCGGCGGCCTCACGGCGCCCGCCCTCACGGCCAAGGACATGGAGGACATCCGCACCGCGATGAGCTTCCAGGCCGACTACGTGGCCGTGAGCTTTCCCAAGAACGCGACCGACATGGAGATGGCACGCCAGCTGTGCAACGTGGCGGCTTCCGAGTTCCGCCACAAGCCGGGCCTGATCGCCAAGATCGAGCGCGCGGAGGCCATTCCGCACCTCGAAGCCATCCTGCGCGTGAGCGACGGCATCATGGTCGCCCGCGGCGACCTGGCCGTGGAAGTGGGCAATGCCGCCGTGCCGGCGCTGCAAAAGAAGATGATCCGCATGGCGCGTGATCTGGACAAGGTGGTCATCACCGCCACGCAGATGATGGAGAGCATGATCACCAACCCCGTGCCCACGCGCGCCGAGGTCAGCGACGTGGCCAACGCCGTGCTCGACGGCACCGACGCCGTGATGCTCAGCGCCGAGACGGCGGCCGGCAAGTACCCGCTGGAGACGGTGATGGAGATGGCCACCATCTGCGCCGCCGCCGAGGCCGCCGAAGACCACCCGCTGGACGCCGACTTCACGGGCCAGACCTTCGGCCGCATCGACCAGTCCATCGCCATGGGCGCGCTGTTCACGGCCCACCACCTGGGCGCCAAGGCCATCGTGGCCATGACCGACAGCGGCGCCACGGCGCTGTGGATGAGCCGCCACCGCATCCACATCCCGATCTATGCGCTCACGCCCAAGGTGGCCACGCAGCGCAAGATGGCCATGTACCGCAACGTGCGCCCCTTGCTCATGGACACCAGTGCCGACCGCGACACGGCGCTGGAGCAGGCCGAGGGCCACCTCAAGACGCGCAACATCGTGCAGAAGGGCGATGTCTATGCGATTACCTGCGGCGAGCCCATGGGGGCTCCCGGTGGTACCAACATGCTCAAGATCTGCCGCGCCAGCTGATCCCTCCCAAGCGGCTCAGGCCGCGGGTGCGGCGGCACCCGGCGGCGGGGCCAGGCGCACCCGCAGTGCGCGTGCGCCGAGGTCGGCCATCCAGGCGACCGTCCAGCACAGCCAGGCCGACCACAGGGTGTGGCTCATGAAATGCGCGCCCCGCGCCTGCTGGGCCAGGCCCAGCACCAGCCCGGCCACCAGCGATGCCACCAGGCAGGCGCATGCAGCCCGGGGCTGCGTGCGCCGCAGCGCGAACCAGCCGCCGACGAAGGCGAAGCCTGCCGAGGCGTGGCCGGCGGGAAAGCAGCGGCCCCCGCCGCCATCCACCAGGCCCCAGGCCCAGTGCGAGGCATAACGCGCCACGCCCCCGAATTCGGCCAGGTCCCAGGGACAGCTGGTGCTGCTCAGGTTCTTGGCGATGCTGACCGCGGCCAGCGCCAGCAGTGCGCTCACCACCCACTGCAGGCGCTCGCCCATGTCCAGGCGGCGCAGCGGGCCCAGGGGCCACCACACGCCGAGTGCCAGCAGCAAGACCAGCAACCAGCCCACCCGCCGCGCCCCCTCGTGCGCCACATGCACGAAGAACCACTGGTCGCGCAGCGGAAAGCCCGAGCCACTGCCGAAGGCATGGGCCAGCGACAGGTCCCGGCCCAGGAAGTCCCACAGCACCACGAGGGCCAGGCAGGCCAGTGTCCAGGCTGCGATGCGCCGCTGCGCGGAGAACGGGGGGAGGGCGGGGTCAAGGGGCGAGGACGGCAGGCGCATGGGGCGACGATAGGAATCCGCTCTTAAGGCCGTCTTAAACTCCTGCGGCGGTCCGGGCGCAGGTCGCTCGGGACTGCCACAATGCGCGCATGCGAATCCTTGTGGTGGAAGACGATGCCGGCATTGCCAGTGGCCTGCGCACCAACCTGCAGCAGCGAGGCTATGCCGTCGACGTGTGCGATGGCGTGGCGGGTGCCTGGGCCGCCCTGCGCGCCGAGCGCTTCGATGCCGTGCTGCTGGACCTGGGCCTGAAGGACGGCGACGGCAGCGAGGTGCTGCGCCGCCTGCGCGCCAGTCCGGCCGCAACCGCCGGGGCCCAGGCAGCGCTGGCGCTGCCCGACCCGGCCACGCCGGTGTTGATCCTCACGGCGCGCGACCATGTCACCGAACGCATCGCAGGGCTGGACCAGGGGGCCGACGACTACCTCGTCAAGCCCTTCAACGTCGATGAACTGGAGGCTCGGCTGCGCGCCATGCTGCGCCGTGCCACGGGCCGGGCATCGCCCACACTGCGCCATGCCGACATCGAGCTCGACCCCGGTGCGCGCACGGTGCACCAGGCGGGGCAGGCGGTGGAGATGTCGCCGCGCGAGTTCTCGGTGCTGTGGGTGCTGATGGATGCGCGCGGGCGCGTGCTCTCGCGCCAGCAGATCGAGGAGCGCCTGTACAGCTGGGACGTGGCCATCGAGAGCAACGCCATCGAGGTCTACATCCACCACCTGCGCCGCAAACTGGGTAGCACCTGCATCCAGACCATGCGCGGCGTGGGCTATTTCATGCCCCAGGAGAAGCCATGAGGATGAAGGCCTGGGGCCGGCGCCTGCTGCGCGTGGCCGGCAGTTCCTCGCTCACCCGCCAGCTGCTGCTCTGGTCGCTCGGTGCCCTGGTGCTGGTGTGGGCCAGCTTTGTCTACCTGGGCTACCAGACCGGCATCCACGAAGCCGACGAGCTGACCGACGGCCACCTGGCCAGCGTGGCCGCGCTGCTGCTCAACCTGCGTGCGTCGGAATCTGTGGAGCTGGAGAACACCACCCAGCGTGCCCCCATGCCCTGGCTCAAGGCACACGACTACCAGCAGTCCCTGAGCGTGGTGCAGTGGGATGCACAGGGCCGTTTACTGGCCCACACGGGCAGCGCCCCCCTGCCCGCCTTCGGTGGGGCCGAGGGCTTTTCCAACCTCACGTTGGGGCCCAAGGCCACCGTGTGGCGCAGCTTCTCCCAGTGGTCGGCCGACCGCAGCCGCAAGGTGGTGGTGCTGCTGGAGCTGGGCGAGCGCGATGACCTGGCCGAGGACATCGCCGAACAGATGGTCGAGCCCGGCCTGTGGCTGCTGCCTGTCGTGGCCCTGGCGCTGGGCCTGGCGCTGTGGCGGGGGCTGCGCCCGTTGTACGAGCTGTCCCGCGACGTGGCAGCGCTCGACCCGGCCAGCGCCGAGCGCTTGACCGCCAGCCGTGCCTGGAGCGAGTTCGAATCGGTGGTAGCGTCGATCAACACCCTGCTGGAGCGCCAGCAGGCCGCCATGGCGCGCGAGCGCCGCCTGGCCAACGAGGTGGCGCACGAGCTGCGCACGCCGCTGTCGTCGATTGCGCTCCAGGCCAGCGCACTGGACAAGGGCCTGGACGCTCCGGCCCAGGCCCAGGCCGTGGCGCGCATCGGCCAGGACGCGCTGCGAGCGGGCCACGTGCTCAACCAGTTGCTGGCCCTGGCGCGTGCGAGCCGGGCCGAACTGCACGAGGCCAAGGCGCCCCTGGACCTGGTGGCCGTCAGCCGGGCCGTGTGCGCCGACTACGCACAGGCTGCTTGGCAGCGCGGCGACGAGATCGCGCTGGCCGGCCCTGACCAGATGGCCTTGGCGGGCCATGCCGTGCTGCTGGATCTGGCGTTGCGCAACCTGATGGAAAACGCCCTCAAGCACACCCCGGAAGGCACCCGCATCGCCGTGCAGATGGGGGTCTCCGATGCCGGGGCTGCATGGCTGCAGGTCTGCGACGACGGGGCCCGCGGCGCGGGCGCGCAACGTGCCGTGGCACCTGCGGACAGCCTGCACCTGGGGCATGAAATCGTGCGCCGCGTGGCCGAGGCCCATGGTGGGCATTTCGGGCCCGCAGCGGCGCCGGCGCCCTTTACCACCTGCTACCGGCTGGAATTCGCCGCAGCGTCGGCGGCGACGGCCGGGTAAAATCCCGGGTTACCAAGCGGTTACCACCGCCCGCTGCCTGTATCCATGGCGCCCCATCAACCCTGAACGGACCTCACGACCATGCCCCTCGTCTCGATGCGCGAACTGCTCGACCACGCCGCTGCCAACAGCTATGGCATCCCCGCCTTCAACGTCAACAACCTGGAACAGGTCCAGGCCGTGATGGCTGCTGCCGACGAGGTGGGTGCACCGGTGATCCTGCAGGCCAGCGCAGGTGCCCGCAAGTACGCCGGCGAGCCCTTCATCAAGCACCTGATCCAGGCCGCCGTCGAAGCCTTCCCGCACATTCCCCTGGTGATGCACCAGGACCACGGCACCTCGCCCAAAATCTGCGCGGGCGCCATCGACCTGGGTTTCGGCTCGGTGATGATGGACGGTTCGCTGATGGAAGACGGCAAGACCCCCTCGTCCTTCGAATACAACATGGAAGTGACGCGCAAGGTCGTCGACATGGCGCACAAGGTCGGCGTCACCGTGGAGGGCGAACTCGGCTGCCTGGGCAACCTGGAAACCGGTGAAGCCGGCGAGGAAGACGGCATCGGCGCCGAAGGCAAGCTGGACCACAGCCAGATGCTGACCGACCCCGAGGAAGCCGCCGTGTTCGTCAAGGCCACGCAGCTCGATGCCCTGGCGATCGCCATCGGCACCAGCCACGGCGCCTACAAGTTCAGCCGCAAGCCCACGGGCGACATCCTGGCCATCAGCCGCGTCAAGGAAATCCACCAGCGCATTCCCAACACCCACCTGGTGATGCACGGCTCCTCCTCGGTGCCTGCCGAGCTGCTGGCCATCATCAACCAGTACGGCGGCAAGATGAAGGAAACCTACGGCGTTCCCGTCGAGGAAATCCAGGAGGCCATCAAGTACGGCGTGCGCAAGATCAACATCGACACCGACATCCGCCTGGCCATGACCGGCGCGGTGCGCAAGTTCCTGGCCGAGAACCCCGACAAGTTCGACGCGCGCGAATGGCTCAAGCCGGCACGCGAAGCCGCCAAGCAGGTCTGCAAGGCCCGCTACCTGGAATTCGGCTGCGAAGGCCAGGGCAGCAAGATCAAGGGCCTGAGCCTGCAGCAGGTGGCCCAGCAGTACGCCGCAGGCACGTTGGCGCAAGTGGTGCACTGAACCACCGGCCCCGGCCTACAAGCCCGCAAGTCCCGTGCTTGCGGGCTTTTTTGCGCCCGGAGTGTCTCCTTTGCGATGGGGAGTTCCCTCTACATCAGCCAAATGCAACAGCCATCAAAGTTTCTTCATGTAAGCTCGCGGTCAGTAAGTAAGTAAAACCACTGACCTTGAGCAAGGAGACGACATGCTGATTGGTGTGCCTGCAGAGTCCATGGCAGGAGAGACACGGGTTGCCGTGACCCCCGAAACGGTCAAGAAGCTCAAGGCCCAGGGCCATACCCTGCGCGTCGAGGCCGGCGCCGGCATTGCCGCCAGCGTCACCGATGCGGCGTACGAAGCGGCCGGTGCCGAGATCACCGATGCCGCGGGCGCCTGGGGCGCCGACCTGCTGCTCAAGGTGCGCTGCCCGTCCGAGGCCGAGACGCCACGCCTGCGCGCGGGCACCACGCTGGTCGGCATGCTCAACCCCTTCGATGCGGCGGGCCTGCAGCGCCTGGCGACTGCCGGCGTGACGGCCTACGCGCTCGAAGCCGCTCCCCGCACCACCCGTGCGCAAAGCATGGACGTGCTGTCCTCCCAGGCCAACATCGCCGGCTACAAGGCCGTGATGATCGCGGCCGACCGCTACCAGCGCTTCTTCCCCATGCTCATGACAGCCGCCGGCACCGTGAAGGCCGCGCGCGTGGTGATCCTGGGCGTGGGCGTGGCCGGCCTGCAGGCGATTGCCACGGCCAAGCGCCTGGGTGCCGTGATCGAGGCCTCCGATGTGCGCCCCAGCGTCAAGGAGCAGGTCGAATCGCTGGGTGGCAAGTTCATCGACGTGCCCTACGAGACCCAGGAAGAAAAGGACGCCGCCGAGGGGGTGGGCGGCTACGCCCGCCCCATGCCGCCCAGCTGGCTGGAGCGCCAGAAGGCCGAGGTCGCCAAGCGCGTGGCCCAGGCCGACGTGGTCATCACCACCGCCCTGATCCCCGGCCGCGCGGCCCCGGTGCTGGTGACCGAGGAGATGGTCCAGTCGATGAAGGCCGGTTCGGTCATCGTCGACATCGCCGCCCCCCAGGGCGGCAACTGCCCGCTCACCGAGCCCGGCAAGACCGTCGTCAAGCACGGCGTGACCCTGGTGGGCGAGACCAACCTGCCGGCCCTGGTGGCGGCGGATGCCTCGTCGCTCTACGCGCGCAACGTGCTCGACTTCCTCAAGCTCATTGTCAACAAGGAAGGCGCCCTGCACATGGACCTGCAGGACGATATCGTGGCTGCCTGCCTGATGGCCCATGAAGGCACGGTGAAGCGCGCATGAGGCCCCTGCTATCCCGCCTGCTGGCCGCTGCGGCGGCCCTGGCGGTTCTTTCCGCCTGCGCCCCCATGCCTGCCGGCCCTGCCGAGTTCAGCGCCGGGCGCACGCGCGTGGTGCTGCCGTCTTCCGCCTGGGAAGACCTGGGCAGCTTCGATGACGCTCTGGCGGCATTGCCGCCACCGGCCAGCCTGCCCCTGCAGACCCGCGCCGTGGCCCTGCGCGGCGCCCGCAACGAAGTGCTGGCGGTGATGCTGGTGCAATCCCACCAGCGCAGCGACCCGCGTGACCGCACGCTGTGGACGGCCTCCTGTGCGCAGGAGCAGGGCCTGTGGGTGCGGGATGCCGCCGCCGGCAGCCCCGTGCGCGTGGACTGCCTGCGCTTCAAGCGCTGGGCCCATACCAGCGACCGCTTCCTGGACAAGGCCAACCCGGGCCTGGTGCGCTGGATCGGTGAGCGCGGCGTGGCGCTCACGCAGCCCTACTCGCATGTGAACTACCGCTATGCGACCGAGGGCGGTGCCTATATCGAGGTGAATGCGCTGGTGGACCTGCGCCTGCTGAAGCTGCCCGCAGGCAATACCCCCGACTACCTGCGCGCCGGCTTGCCTGCCGAGGCCTGGAGCCAGCAGATGGCCCGGGCCGCACGCGTGAGCGTCGGCATGCTCGATGGATTCCTGGCCGTGCCGCCGTTCCCCGCCGCACTGCCGCAATAAAAAAGCCAAGGGAGGCACGGAACATGGGGATCATTTTGCAAATCCTGGGCCTGGTCATCACCTTCACCATGGCCATGGAGGCCCTGCGGCGCTTCGGCATCGATGTGGGCTGGCTCAACCCGCTGACCTTCTTCCACCGGCGCGCCTGGCGGAAAAAGGTCACCACGCCACCGCTCTACGCGCTCGACCATCCGGTGGACGTGGTCGCCGTGCTGGCCCTGGCCACGGTGCAGACCACGGGCGCCATCACGGTGCAGCAGAAGACCGGCGTGCAGGCGCTGTTGCGCGAGCACCTGGCGCTGACCGATGGCGATGCCGGCAGCCTCTGGGTGGCCAGCGCGCACCTGCTGCGCAACCGCGCGCTGGCGCTCACCGAGCTGCCCGAGGTACTCGCGCGCAGCGCCGACAAGTTCACCGATTACCACGTGCAAACGCTCAAGACCGTGATGCGATCGGCCGCTCTGATCGAGCCGCCCATCAACCCGGCCCAGCAGCAGCTCATCGACGCTGTGGATGCCTATTTCGCCAAGAAGAATGCCGCCAAAGGCCCCTGGTCTGCCGGAACCTAACGCCAATTGAAGAAAGAAGGACACATTTCCATGGATGCCGTCTCTCCCACCCTCATCAACCTCATCATCTTCGTGCTGGCCATCTACGTGGGCTACCACGTGGTCTGGACGGTGACCCCCGCGCTGCACACGCCCCTGATGGCGGTGACCAATGCCATCTCCGCCATCGTCATCGTGGGCGCCATGCTGGCCGCGGCGCTGACCGAAACCACGCTGGGCAAGAGCATGGGCGTGTTGGCCGTGGCGCTGGCTGCGGTCAACGTGTTCGGCGGCTTCCTCGTGACGCGCCGCATGCTCGAGATGTTCAAGAAAAAAGAGAAGAAGTCCGCCTCCAAGGCTGAAGGAGGCCAGGCATGAGCATGAACCTCGTCACGCTGCTGTACCTGGTGGCCAGCGTCTGCTTCATCCAGGCGCTCAAGGGGCTCTCGCACCCCACGACCTCGATCCGCGGCAACGTCTTCGGCATGACGGGCATGGCGATCGCCGTGCTTACCACCGCCGCGCTCATCGTCGAGCTCTCGGGCGGCAAGGCGCAGGGCATGGTCTATGTGCTGGGCGCCCTGGTGGTGGGCGGCGCGGCCGGTGCCATCATGGCCAACCGGGTCGAGATGACCAAGATGCCCGAGCTCGTGGCCTTCATGCACAGCATGATCGGCCTGGCAGCGGTGTGCATTGCCGTGGCCGTGGTGGCCGAGCCCTGGGCCTTTGCCATCGTGCCCAAGGACGCCCCCATCCCCGGCGGCAACCGCATCGAGCTGGCGCTCGGCGCCTTCATCGGCGCGGTCACCTTCAGTGGTTCGGTGATCGCCTTCGGCAAGCTCTCGGGCAAGTACAAGTTCCGCCTGTTCCAGGGCGCGCCCGTGCAGTTCCCCGGGCAGCACAAGCTCAACCTGGTGCTGGGCCTGGCCGTGCTGTTCTTCTGCTTCGGCTTCTGGCATTCGCAAAGCTGGGTCGACATCGTGCTGGTGATCGCGCTCGGCTTCATCCTCGGCGTGCTGATCATCATCCCCATCGGCGGCGCCGACATGCCGGTGGTGGTCTCCATGCTCAACAGCTACTCGGGTTGGGCGGCAGCGGGCATCGGCTTCTCGCTCAACAATTCGATGCTGATCATCGCCGGCTCGCTGGTGGGCAGCTCGGGCGCGATCCTGAGCTACATCATGTGCAAGGCCATGAACCGCTCGTTCTTCAACGTGATCCTGGGCGGCTTCGGTGGCGACACCGCCACCGCGGCGGGTGGAGCCAAGGAGCAGCGGCCGGTCAAGAGCGGCAGCGCCGACGACGCGGCCTTCGTGCTCGGCAACGCCGAGACCGTGGTCATCGTGCCCGGCTATGGCCTGGCGGTGGCGCGCGCCCAGCATGCGGTCAAGGAACTGGCGGCCAAGCTCACCGAAAAGGGCGTGACGGTGAAGTACGCCATCCACCCGGTGGCGGGCCGCATGCCCGGCCACATGAACGTGCTGCTGGCCGAAGCCGAGGTGCCTTACGATCAGGTGTTCGAGATGGAGGACATCAATGGCGAGTTCGGCCAGGCCGACGTGGCCATCATCCTCGGTGCCAACGACGTGGTGAACCCCGCGGCACACACCAAGGGCAGCCCCATCTACGGCATGCCCATCCTCGAGGCCTACAAGGCCAAGACCGTGATCGTCAACAAGCGCTCCATGGCCGCGGGCTACGCCGGCCTGGACAACGAGCTGTTCTACATGGACAAGACCATGATGGTTTTCGGCGATGCCAAGAAGGTCGTCGAGGACATCGGCAAGGCCATCGAGTAGTCCTTCCCCACGGCGAAAAGACCCTTTGGGCGCTACGGCGAAAGCCCTGTCGCCTAGGGGAAACTAAGCACCCACGGAACCCGCACCGGCAGAGACAATGCCGGGGTTCCATTGCAACGAGAAGTTTGGAGAGACACGCATCATGACCGACCGTCCCTGGCTGGCCGCCTATCCGCAAGGTGTTCCCGCAGATATCGATACCTCGCAGTACCCCTCCCTGGTGGCGCTGATGGACGAGGCGTTCAACAAGTACGCCAGCCGCGTGGCCTACAGCTTCATGGGCAAGGACGTGAGCTACGCCCAGACCGATTCGCTGAGCGCCGCCTTCGCGGCCTACCTGCAGGGCCTGGGCCTGGTCAAGGGCGACCGCGTCGCCATCATGATGCCCAATGTGCCGCAGTACCCCGTGACGGTGGCCGCGATCCTGCGCGCCGGCTTCGTCGTGGTCAACGTGAACCCGCTGTACACCCCGCGCGAACTCGAGCACCAGCTCAAGGACTCCGGCGCCAAGGCCATCGTCATCATCGAGAACTTCGCCACCACGCTGCAGCAGTGCATTGCCAACACGCCCGTCAAGCACGTGGTGCTGGCGGCCATGGGTGACCAGCTGGGCCTGCTCAAGGGCACGCTGGTGAACTATGTGGTGCGCAACGTCAAGAAGATGGTGCCCGCCTATGACCTGCCCGGTGCCGTGCGCTTCAACGACGCCGTGGCCAAGGGCACGCGCGGCAGCTTCAAGAAGCCCGACATCCGTCCCGACGATATCGCCCTGTTGCAGTACACCGGCGGCACCACCGGCGTGAGCAAGGGCGCGGTGCTGCTGCACCGCAACGTGATCGCCAACGTGCTGCAGTCCGAGGCCTGGAATGCGCCGGTGATGGCCAAGGTGCCTTCGGGCGAGCAGCCCACCAGCGTCTGCGCGCTGCCGCTGTACCACATCTTCGCGTTCACCGTGAACATGATGCTGTCCATGCGCACGGGCGGCAAGACCATCCTGATCCCCAACCCGCGCGACCTGCCGGCGGTGCTCAAGGAGCTGTCCAAGCACACCTTCCACAGCTTCCCGGCCGTGAACACGCTGTTCAACGGTCTGGCCAACCACCCGGACTTCGACACCGTCAACTGGAAGAACCTCAAGGTCTCGGTGGGCGGCGGCATGGCCGTGCAGGGCGCCGTGGCCAAGCTCTGGCTGGAGAAGACCGGTTGCCCGATCTGCGAGGGCTATGGGCTGTCGGAGACCAGCCCCTCGGCCAGCTGCAACCCCGTGACGGCCAAGGAATACACCGGCACCATCGGCGTGCCGATTCCCGGCACGACGATGAAGCTGCTGGACGACGAAGGCCACGAGGTCACCACGCTGGGCCAGCCCGGCGAGATCGCCATCAAGGGCCCGCAGGTCATGGCTGGCTACTGGCAGCGCCCCGACGAGACCGCCAAGGTCATGACCGATGACGGCTACTTCAAGTCCGGCGACATCGGCATCATGGACGAGCGCGGCTACTTCAAGATCGTGGACCGCAAGAAGGACATGGTGCTGGTCAGCGGCTTCAACGTCTACCCCAACGAGGTCGAGGAAGTGGTCGCCAACTGCCCTGGCGTGCTCGAATGCGCGGTGGTCGGCGTGCCTGACGAGAAGACCGGCGAAGCGGTCAAGCTGGTCATCGTGAAGAAGGACCCGGGTCTCACCGAGGCCCAGGTCAAGGAGTTCTGCAAGGCCAACCTCACGGGCTACAAGCAGCCGCGCGTGATCGAGTTCCGCACCGAGCTGCCCAAGACCCCGGTGGGCAAGATCCTGCGCCGCGAGCTGCGCGACAAGAAGTAAGAAGACGCCAGCGAAACCACCCTGCCCGCGGTGCTGTGAACGGCGCCGCCCAGGGTGTGTTTTCGACGAAGGGCCTTCGGCTGGAATAATCGCAGACCTGCGAGCCCGGCCGCAGGCCCTTTTCCTTTGCCCCAAGCCCCATGACCACAGCCATCCTCAGCGCCCTGCCCGAAGAACAGGCCAGCCTCGTCGCCCGGCTCGAGCGCGCCCAGCGCCTCACGCACGCCGGCCGCTCCTTCTGGCGGGGCGAGCTGTGCGAGCGGCCCGTTGTGCTGGCGCTCTCGGGCATCGGCAAGGTGGCGGCGGCCACCACGGCCACGGCGCTCATCGAGCATTTCGGCGTGGCGCGCATCGTCTTCACCGGCGTGGCGGGGGGGCTGGGGGATGGCGTGAATGTGGGTGACGTGGTGGTGGCAGAGACCTTTGTGCAGCACGACATGGACGCCTCCCCGCTGTTCCCGCGCTGGGAACTGCCTGGCTATGCACGCACGCGGCTGGCCTGCGATGCGCACCTGTCCACCCTGTTGCGGGAGGCCGCGCGCAGCTGCCTGTCCGGCGCCGGCCGCCTGCCAGAATTGGGCGACGGCGCGCACCGCGTGCACCACGGCCTCGTCGCCAGTGGCGACCGCTTCGTCTCCAGCGCCCAGGAAGCCCGGCAGCTGCGCGACAGCCTGCGCCAGGCTGGCCACGACGTGCTTGCCGTCGAAATGGAAGGCGCCGCCGTGGCCCAGGTCTGCCTGGACTACGCCATCCCCTTCGCCGCCATCCGCACCATCTCCGACCGCGCCGACGACACCGCACACGTCGATTTCGCCCAATTCGTCCAGACCGTCGCCAGCCGCTATGCCGAGCACATGGTGCACGTGCTCATGCAAACTTTGTGACCCGGCAGCACAAAGGCGCGCAGCGCCACAGATGGGCGTAGCTTAGAACCCGGCCTGACAACACAAGGGCGCGCAGCGCCAGAAGTGCAACCGCCAGCGCCACCGTGGATCCGGCTTTGCCGGTCCAGGGGTGGCGTCCCCCCTCGGGGGGGAAGGCGCGCAGCGCCACAGGGGGGCTACTTCAACCAGCCGCGCCTGCGGAAGTACCACATGGGCACCACCGCGCTCGCCACCATCAGCGCGATGCCATAGGCATAGCCGTAGGTCCACTTGAGCTCCGGCATGAATTCGAAGTTCATGCCGTAGACGCTGGCGATCAGCGTGGGCGGCAGCAGCGCCACGCTGGCCACCGAGAAGATCTTGATGATCTTGTTCTGGTTGATGTTGATGAAGCCGACCGTGGCGTCCATCAGGAAGTTGATCTTGTCGAACAGGAAGGCCGTGTGGTTGTCCAGCGATTCGATGTCGCGCAGGATCTGGCGCGCCTCTTCGAACTGCTCGGAGTTGAGCATCTTGCTGCGCATCATGAAGCTCACCGCGCGGCGCGTGTCCATCACGTTGCGGCGGATGCGGCCGTTCAAGTCTTCCTGGCGCGCGATAGCGGCCAGCACCTCGCCGGCGCGGGTGTCGGTCACGTCGCCGGCCAGCACCTGCTTGCTCACCGCTTCGAGCTCGTCGTAGATGTTCTCCAGCGTATCCGCCGAGTACTCGGCATCGGCGTCGAACAGCTTGAGCAGCACCTCCTTGGCGTCCTCGATGAGACCCGGCGCCCGGCGCGCGCGCATGCGCAGCAGCCGGAACACGGGCACGTCCTCGTCGTGGATGGAGAACAGCACGCCCCGGCTCTTGAGGTTGGCGTTGTGCTGGTTCAGGATGAAGGCCACCCGCACGGAGCGCGGGTTCTCGTCATCATCGATCAAAAAGTCGCTGCGGATGTGCAGCTCGCCGTTGTCTTCTTCGTAGAAGCGGGCGGATTCCTCGATGTCCTCGTCCATCGCATCCTCGGGGATGGACAGGCCGTAGTGCTGCTTGATCCAGCGCTTTTCTTCGAGTGTGGGGGCTTCCAGGTCCACCCAGATCGGCTGGAACTTGGCGAGCTCTTCCAGGGATTCGATCTCTTCCTGGAACAGCCGGCCATTGGCGAGCGTAAAGATGTTGAGCATGGGCTCACTCCCTTGGTAATTGGCGTCTGCGGTGGGGGGTCAGGGGTTGCTTTCAACCCCACGGCAGGCCGGGGAGCTGAAAGCTACCAACTCGGGTAGGTTTCCAAGGAGCTTTCTCCGTTTAAAAATGCAAGCGCCGGATTATCGCACCGGGCAGCCGGCGTGTCTGTGGCGAAGACCTGGCCGCGGCGGCTCAGGCGGCGGCCGCGCGCACGATGGCCAGCGCCCGGCACAGGTCGGCCCAGGCGGCGGCCTTGTTGTCCTGTGAGCGCAGCAGGAATGCGGGGTCGTAGGTGACCACGGCCGGGCAGCCCGCCAGGGTGTGCGGCCCTGCACGCAGGCGGCCCAGGGGCTCGGTGCTGGCCAGCGCGGCCCGGGCCGCCACATGGCCCAGCACCAGCACCATGGCCGGCCGCAGCGTGGCAACGGCCTGCGCCAATTGCCCGGCGACGTCGGCATCGCTGCTGTTGCCGTTGCCGGAGCCGGCACGCTCCAGCGCCGCGAGGAACACCCGGGGGTGGCGGTGCAGCTGCATGGCGCGCAGCATGTTGTCCAGCAGCTTGCCGGCATCGCCCGAGAGTGGCTCGGCGGGATGGGGAATTTCGGCCACGATGAGCCAGCCACCGCCCAGGCCCGCGGGCGTGCGCGCCGGGTCTGCCCCGGGGTACAGCGCCTGGGGCGCGTGCACTGCCAGGCCGGTGGCTGCGGCGGTCGCGGCCGCTACCGGGGCCACCGGTGTGGTGGCCACAGGCGCGCGCTGCGCCGCCGGTGCGGGGGTATGCACCACCGGCGGTGGCTGCACAGCCGCAGGCGGCGGTGGGGCAAGGCGGGCTGCTGCGGCCACTGCCACGGGGGCGGCGGCCGCGGGCGGTGCGGCAGCGGCCTCGCCGGGGGCCCACACGGTCACCCCCATCTCCTGCAGCATGGCGCGCTGGCGCGCATCGAGTGAAAGGCTCATAGGGATTGGCAGGTTCTCACAGGGGCAGGCTCATGACCACCGCGTCCTCGCGCTGGCCATGGTGGGCAGGGTAGTAGCGCTTGCGCTCGCCCACGCGGCGAAAGCCGTGCGTCTCGTAAATGTGCTGGGCGCGCAGGTTGCTCACGCGCACCTCCAGCCACAGCCACTGGGCGCCCTTGCCGCGCGACCACAGGGCCAGTGCGTCCAGCAGCACGCGGGCCCAGCCCTGGCGCTGGAATTCGGGCGTGACGGTGAGGTTCAGCAGGTGCACTTCGTCCACCCCCATCATGGCCACGAAATAGCCCAGCAACCGGTCGCCGCCCAGCAGCAACTGGCACTCGTAGCGCGAGGCCATGGCGTCGATGAAGTTGCCCCGCGTCCAGGGGTGGGTGTAGGCGCGCTGCTCCACCTCCAGCACCGCATCGAGCTGTGCCAGCGTGAGGGCTTCCAGGCGCGCCTCGGGGGCATCGGCAGAAGGGGTGGGTACGGCGCTCATGCAGGCGGTCGGTTCAGGGAGGGGTGGGCGTGGTGGCCTGGGCGGCGCGCAAGGCGTCCCGCTCGGCGGTGGTTTTCGCCACTTTATCGCGGATGTAGCGCGGCAGGGCGTCGCTGGCGGGCACGGCGCCCCCTGCGGCCAGCAGGGCCGGCGCCAGGCGCAGCAGTGCGGTGGCCGTGGGCAGGGCCCGTACATGGGCGGCCAGGGGCGCTAGGCGCTCGCCATAGGGCGCTTGCGCATTGCCGGCCACGCTCCAGCCGTCGGGCACCTCCACGGTCTCAGGGGCGCCCAGGCCGAAGTCGGCATCGGCCTGCCAGCGGCCCTCGGCGGGCTGCCATGCACAGCGGGCGCTGTAGACCTCGTCCATGCGTGCGTCGAGCACCGCCACCACCTGGGTAGAGCCATGCTGCAGGCGCGCCTCCTCGGCCACGGCCAGCAGCGTGTCCACCGGCAGCACGGGCACGCCCGCGCCGCCGCGCGCCCCGAAGGCCAGGCCCTGGGCCACGGCGCAGGCCGTGCGCAGGCCGGTGAAGGAGCCCGGTCCCCGGCCGAAGACGATGGCGTCCAGCGTGGCGAACGACAGGCCGGCCTCGGCCAGCAGGCGGTTGATGGCCGGGATCAGCGTGGCCGAGGCCTGCGCACCGCCCGGGCCCGTGTGCTCGCGCACCAGATCCCCGTGCTGCACGGCGATGGACAGGGTGTCGGTGCTGGTATCGAAGGCAAGCAGGTTCATGGCGGTGGCAGGCGGGACATCAGGCCGCAGATTTTCCGGAAGCGGTGGGCAGGGAGGAGGCGGGCGCGGGGCTCTTGCGCAGCACGCCCAGCAGGATACCCGTGGTCACGAGCGCCAGGCCCGCGCCCAGGTTCCAGTGCATGGGCTCGTCCAGCAGCAGCACCGCGCCGATGGCCGACAGCCCCGGCACCAGCGCCGTGATCATGGTGCTGCGCACGGGGCCGTAGTGCTGGATCATGCGCGTGAAGGCAATCCCCGAGATGACCACCGAGCCACCGCCCTGGAAGACCAGCTGGAACAGGATCTCGCTCCAGGGCGCGTGGCCGAGGTGGCTGGTGACCATGCCCAGGGCCACCAACGCCCCGTACACCGGTGCGTAGACCAGCAGCGCAAAGGCGGTGATGGCGATCGTGGCCTGCACTGCATCCACCGCGAGGCGCCGGGCCTGCACGCTGTAGGCGGCCCAGCTGGCGGCGGCGAGCATGAACAGCACGTCGCCTTTCCACACATCCCCGCCCGCAAAGCCCGCCAGCAGGCTGCGTCCGCCCACCAGCAGGTCGCCGGTCACGATGAGCGCCAGACCCAGCGCGCGCAGGGGGGTGATGCGGTCATGCAGCACAAGCACGGCCAGCAGAGCGGTCCACAGCGGCAGACTGCCGGGCATGAGCACGGCGGCATGGGTGGCCGGGGCATGGAAAAAGCCCGCATAGGCCAGCACGGCATACAGCACGCCGCCAAACAGGCCCAGCAGGGCCGTGGTGGAGAGCGGCAGTGGCGAGATGCCGGCGAGGCTGGAGGCGGGGGCGCTGGCACCCATTTGCACCCTGCGCCGGCGCACCAGCCACCAGCCCCAGGGCACCAGCACCAGGCTGGCGCCGACGATGCGCAGCAGCGTGATGTCCAGCGGCGTGAGGCTGCGCTGCGCCGAGGCGCGGGCAATCACGATGAAGCTGGTCCAGAGGGTGACGGTCACCAGGGCCGCCAGCAGGCCCATGGCCCGGGGAGAAAAGCGCATCCGGGGATTATCGGTGGGCCGGGCAGGCCGTGCCGGAGGTGGGCGATAGACTCCCCCTCCATGTTGTCTGTCCCTTCGTTGACCCGTCTGTCCCTGACCTCCCTGGTGCCTCTTGCCGTGCTGCTGTGGGGCATGCTGCCCCCCGGTGCCCGCGCCCAGGCGCCAGCCCCAGCGCCGCTGCCTCCCGAAGTGGAGGCAGCGCTGTCCCGCACGCGCCTGCCGCGCGAGGCGCTCTCGGTGCTGGTGGTCGATGCCCAGGGCGGTGCGCGGCAGGCGCCGCGCCTGGCGCACCGCGCCCAGGTGCCGATGAACCCGGCCTCGGTGATGAAGCTGGTCACCACCTACGCCGCGCTCGACCAGCTCGGGCCGGCCTACACCTGGAACACCCCGGTCTACGTGCAGGGCACGGTGCAGGACGGTAGCCTGCGCGGCAATGTCTACATCCAGGGCCAGGGCGATCCCAAGCTGGTGATGGAGCGCCTGTGGCTGCTGTTGCGGCGCCTGCAGGCCCAGGGCATCCAGGTCATCGTGGGTGACATCGTGCTCGACCGCACCGCCTTCGACGTGCCCGAGCAGGACCCTGGCAGCTTCGACAACGAGCCCCTGCGGCCCTACAACGCCTCGCCCGATGCCCTGCTGGTGAACTACAAGTCCCAGGTGATGACCTTCGTACCCGATGCCGCTGCCGGCCTGGCGCGCATCCAGTACGACCCCCCGATGGCCGGCGTGCAGCGCCAGGCGTCCGTGGCGCTGGCCGCCCCGGGGGCGGAATGCGGCGATTGGCGCGGCGCCCTGCGCGCGGAGTTTTCCGACCCGGCGCGCATTGCCTTCCAGGGCGTGTTCCCGTCCAGTTGCGGCGAACGCGTCTGGCCGATTGCGCCGACGGACCCGCGCGGCTTCGCGGCGCGCGCCGTGGAGGGCATGTGGCGCGAGCTGAGCGGCAGGCTCACGGGCAGCGTTCGTGACGGCAAGGTGCCGGCCGGCCTGAAACCCGCCTTCGTGGCCACCTCGCCTGCGCTGGCCGAGGTGGTGCGCGATGTGAACAAGTACAGCAACAACGTCATGGCGCAGCAGGTGTTCCTCACGCTGGCCCTGGGGAACAAGGGGGCTCCCGCGACCTTCGACGGCGCGCGCGAAGCCCTGCGCCGCTGGTGGCAGCTGCGCTTTGGTGATAGCGACCAGCCCGTGGCCGACAATGGTGCGGGCCTCTCCCGCGATGCGCGCATCACGGCCCAGGGCCTGGCGCGCATGCTGCAGTCGGCCTGGGCCTCGCCGGTGATGCCCGAGCTGGTGTCTTCCCTGCCCATCGCCGGGGTGGACGGCACCTTGCGCCGCAGCCAGGCCCGCGGCGCGGCCCACCTCAAGACCGGCAGCCTGCGTGACGTGATGGCCATCGCCGGCTACGTGCATGGCGCCAGCGGCCGGCGCTACGTGCTGGTGGCCATGGTCAACCATGCCAACGCCGGAGCCGCCCGGCCGGTGCTCGATGCGCTCACCGACTGGGCCGCGCGCGACCAGTAGAAGCCGAGCACGGACCCTGTCGCGCAGGCGTCCGAACGCTCTCGTAAACCCCAATGGCTACGCCAGTGCCGGTGCGCGCACGATGCTGCGTTACCATCCGCCGACATAGCCCATACAGAGAGAGGATTGCAACCATGAAGTACTTCCGCCTGACGTGTACCGCCGCCGTAGCGGCCCTGCTGGCCGCCTGCGGCGGCTCCGAGGACCCCTCGCGCGGGGACCTGATGGATCCTCCCAACATCCTGACCACGCTGACTGCCGCGCAGATCGATGCGGGCACCACGTCCAGCGGCCTCCGGGCCCTTGCCGGCAAGGCACGCTGCGACGTGAAGGTCGTGGCACTCAACTACTACACGGCGGGTGCCAAGGCGGGTGAACTCACCAACGCCTCGGGGGTGATGCTGGTGCCCGCAGGCACCTGCAGCACCGAAAAGACTGCCTTGCTGGCCTATGCCAAGGGCACCGACGTGCAAAAGCCGCGCACCCTGGCCAACCCGCAGGACAGCGAAACCTTCCTGCTGGCCGCGATGTACGCCTCGCAGGGCTATGCGGTGGTCGCTACCGACTACCTCGGGTTCGCCAAGTCGGGCTACAGCTACCACCCCTACCTGCACGCCGATTCCGAAGCCACTTCGGTGATCGATTCGGTGCGCGCTGCGCGCAAGGCCTCCGCCTCGGTAGGCGGCAACCTGTCGGGCCGGATCCTGTTCACCGGCTACTCGCAAGGCGGCCATGCCTCCATGGCGGCGCACCGCTCCGCCGAGCGCGACTATGGCAACGAGTTCGACGTGGCGGCCGGTGCCCACCTGGCCGGGCCCTACAACCTGTCGGGTTCGCTGCGCATCCCCGATGCGATCGCGGGCGTGCAGTTCTTCGTGCCTTACCTTGTGACGGCCTGGCAGAAGGTCTACGGCAATATCTACAGCGACGTGAAGCTGGCCTTCAAGGCGCCGTACTCGAACTACATCGAGACCCTGCTGCCCAGCCCGACGATGACCTACACCACGCTGGTGACCTCGGGCACCTTGCCCGCCGGCACGCCCAACCAGGCGCGCGACGCGCTGTTCCAGCCGGCCTTCATCGCCAGCAGCCAGACCAACCTGAACGACCCGCTCTACCTGGCTGCCCAGAAGAACGACCTGCTGGGCTGGACGCCCAAGTCGCGCGTGCTGCTGTGTGGCGGATCGGGCGACCCCACGGTGCCGCCCGCCGTGCACCAGAACGTGATGGCGGCCGATTTCGCCAGGCGCGGCGTGACCAATGTGATCTCGGTGGATGTGGACGGACCCATCCAGGCCACCTTCGGCCCCGGTGGCGCAGCGCCCACCGACCCCGCGTCTGCAGCCTTCGCCACCTACTACGGCGCCTACCACGGCACCTATGAGCCACCGTTCTGCCATGCCCAGGCGCGTGCCGTCTTCGACGTCATCGTGAAGTAAGCGGTCTCACCGCGCACTCCCAAGCCGACCCGCGGGTCGGCTTTTTTCATGCTGCGCGGCTTGGTAGTTTCCCGGGCGGGCAAGCAGGAGACACGGGGTTAGGATGGTTGTTTCAAAAAAGCACGGTCGTGCTTTTTGTAATCGTCTTTTCTGGAGAACTCCCTTGATTGCACAAACATGCAAGACCGCACTGTCGGTCCTGGCCACGGCCTGCCTTCTGGCAGCCTGCGGTGGCGGTGGCTCGGACACCGCGCCTGCGGCACCGGTGACCTCGGTGAAGGTCGCGGGCGATAGCCTGGCCGACAGTGGCACCTTCGGCTTCAAGGCCACCGTGCAGGGGGCCGCAGCCACGGGGGCCGGGTCCACCCCGATCTGGCCCGAGCGTGTGGCCACCAGCTATGGCCAGACCCTGTGCGCGCACTACCTGTTCAACGGCACGGCGTTCGTGGCCAACAACAGCTGCTCGAACTACGCCGTGAGCGGTGGCCGCATCAACAACTTCACCGCACCGACCTCTCCGGTGTCCATCACCCAGCAGCTCAAGGACCTGGGGAATGCCGGCTACAGCCCGGCCGACCTGGTGCTGGTCGACGGTGGCGGCAACGATGCGGCCGACCTGGTGGGTGCTTACCTGCGCGCCTCCGCAGACAATGGCCAGGCCTACGCGGCCGTGCTCACCAGCGTGCTGCCCGCAGCTACCGTCAACGCCGCCCTGGCCAGCGGTGCCACGGGCATGGCGCAGGTCGGTGGTGCCTACATGCAGGCGCTGGCCCAGCAGTTCGCCGCGACCATCCAGGCCAACACGGTGGCCAAGGGGGCCCCGCGCGTGGCCGTGCTGAATGCACCGGGCATCACCCGCACACCCCGCTTCCAGATGGTGCTGGGTTCCATCGCCGCCCAGCGCGGTGTCGACGCGGCCAAGCAGGCCGAGGCCCTGTTCGACGGCTGGGTCCAGGCCTTCAATGCACAACTGGCCACCAGCCTGGCGGGCGACGCCAAGATCGTGGTGGTGGACTTCTACACCTCGTTCAAGGACCAGTCGACCAACCCTGGGCAGTACCAGCTGACCAACGCCAGCACGCCCGCCTGCCCGGCAACAGGGGTGGGCAGCGACGGCCTGCCGACCTACAGCTTCCCGACCTGCACCGCGGCCGCGCTGTCTGCCATGGCGCCCCCAGCAGGAGCCACCGGAGGGGCGGACTGGTGGAAGAGCTACGGCTTCTCCGACAGCTTCCACCCCACGCCCTACGGCCACCAGCTGATCGGGCAACTGGTCTCGCGTTCGTTGTCGCGTGCGGGCTGGCTGTAAGGCATCGCCGTGACCTCCGTACTTTTCAAGGAGTTTCCCATGCACCACTTTTCCCGGCTGGGCCTGGCGACGGCAGCCTTGTTGCTGTGCGCTGGCGCCTCGGCACAGGTTGCCGGCACGTTCAGCGTGCGCGCAGGCTTCACCCACATCGCCCCGCAGGTCAAGAGCGGCAACCTCAGCGCCCCGAGCTTTCCGGGCACCACCGTGGACGTGGGCAATGCCACTTCGCTGTCGGGCGGCGTGAACTACATGCTGACCAACCACTGGGCCGTGGATGTCCCCCTGGCGCTGCCGTTCAAGCACGATATCGAGGGCGATGGCGCCATCGCCGGCGTGGGCAAGCTCGGCGAGACCAAGGTCCTGCCGGTCACGGTGTTCGCGCAGTACCGCTTTGCCGAGCCCGAGGCGAAGTTCCGCCCCTATGTGGGGCTGGGCCTGACCTACAGCCGCTTCTTCAAGACCCGCAGCACGGCCACCTTGAGCGGCCTGACCGGCGGCACGCCGTCGCGCCCCACGACGGCGTCGGTGGACAACAAGTGGGGGCTGACGCCCCAGATCGGCTTCGTCTGGAGCATCAACGACCGCTGGTCGCTGGACGCCGCCTACTACAAGAGCTTCCTCAAGACCACGACGCACCTGTCGTCAGGCCAGTCGATCACCACGCGGTTGAACCCCGACGTGATCGCCATCGGGGTCGGCTACCGGTTCTGAGGCCCCGAGCAGACACAAAAAAGCCGACCCTGGGTCGGCTTTTTTCTTGGGGCCGTATCGGCCGCAGCGCGGCTTACCAGCGCGCGCGCAGGCGGTCGTAGGCGTAGTTGCCGAACTGGCGGTGGGCATTGGGCGTCAGGTAGACGCTGTCGGCGAACACGTAGGAGTCCTGGTTGGCACCCGTCAGCAGGGTCGAGGGCGTGCACAGGGCCGAGTTGACCTGGCCGGCGCCGATGCCGATGCCGTTGGCCGTGTCCAGCGAGGTGCACACGGGCGTGGTGGCATTGTTGAAGCCGTAGTTGGCAGGGGTGCCGACGTACAGGTTCACGTAGTAGGCCGAGTCCACGTAGAGCACGTTGGCACCCAGGTCGACGATGCTCACCAGCAGGCCTTCGTTGAAGCGGCTGCTGGCATCGCTGAGCAGGGCTTCGCGGTTGATGGTCTTGGCCCAGGGCGTCTTGCCCAGGTCGTAGGTGCCGGTGACGACCACGTTCTTGGCGCCCGCAGCGACCAGGCGGCGCACCTGGTTGGCCAGGTCCTGGCCGGCCTTGCGCGCAGCGGCCACCATGTCGGTGGTGCTCTGGGTGCCGGCCGTCACGGCGGCCATGCCGGCGATCACGTCGCTCGGGCCGCCGTTGATGACGATCAGGTCGCCTGTGGTGACGCCGCCGGCGGCCAGGAAGGTGTCGATCTGCTCGGTCACGGTGGGCGTGGTCGCCACACCCGCGGCATCGGGCTTGATCGCCACGCGGGCATTGCCCACGGCATAGCTGCGGCCGCCGGCCACAGCCGATGCAGCCAGCGTCTTGCCGTAGCGCGAAGCGATCTGCAGCGTCCAGTTGTTCACGCTGCCATCGTTGACCGAGTAGCGCGTTCCCTTCTGGCCGACGTCGTTGTAAGCGTCGCCAAAGGCCACCAGGCGTTCAGGGTTGAAAGCCGACTCCGTCGTGCTCGAACCGCAGGCCGCAAGCAATGCGGCCGACGCGCATGCGGCCACCAGTACGGTGCGGCGCATCCAATTTGCTGCCATGTATTTCTCCAGAAAATGGGGGGTTAGTTTAACGACGCCATGTCAAGCCATGTAAAGCATTGTCACAGTGCGGCCATGTTTGTGCTCAGGCTGCTGCGGCGCGCTGCAGGCGGTCGCGCACGCCCTCCCATTCCGGTGTGGCGGGCGGGGCTTCGATCCAGATCAGCTTGACTCCGGCATCGTCGAAGCTGCGCAGCACGGCAAAGAGCTGCTGGGCAGTGGCCGACGCATCATCGGGCATGCGGCGCATGACCAGCCTGGACGAGCGCGTGCGCAAGGCCGTGCGGGCATAGATGGCCATGTTGGCGGCGTCGGCACCGAGCAGGTCCAGGCCCGTCTGCAGGGCCTTGGCATCCATCAGCCGCACCTTGGCGTTGGGCGCGTAGTGGGCTTCCAGCGTGCCCGAGGCGCGCGGCGTGTGCGCGGGCAGGTCTTCCTTGGACAGCGGGGCGATGCCGCAGGCGCGGGCGATCTGGGCGCGCGTGATGGCGCCCGGGCGCAGCAGCACCGGCATGCCGCGCGTGCAGTCGACGATGGTCGACTCGATCCCCACCCCGCAGGGGCCGCCATCGAGCACCAGCAGGTCCTCGCCCAGCTCGTCGGCGACATGCCGGGCGGTGGTGGGGCTCACGCGGCCGAACCGGTTGGCACTGGGGGCTGCCACGCCCCACACGGGCGGGCCACCGAGCTCGCTGCCATCGCCGGGGGCTGCGCACGCGGTCAGCAAGGCATGTGCCACGGGATGGGCCGGGCAACGCAGGCCCACGCTGTCCTGGCCGCCGGTGGCGGCCGTGGCCACGTCAGGGCGGCGCGGCAGGATGATGGTCAGTGGCCCGGGCCAGAACGCGTCGACCAGGGCCTGCGCAAAGGCCGGCACCTCGCTGGCGAAATGGGCAATGCCCGAGGCATCGGCCACGTGCACGATCAGCGGGTGGTCGCTGGGCCGCCCCTTGGCGGCAAAGATCTGGGCCACGGCCGCATCGCTGCTGGCGTCCGCTGCCAGGCCATACACCGTTTCGGTGGGCAGGCCCAGCAGGGCGCCGCTGCGGACCGCGCGGGCGGCGGCGGCGATGGATTCGGGCTGCTTGCCGTCCAGGATCATGGAATGCGGTCCGGGCCGGTCAGAAGGGCGCAATGCCCAGCAGGGCCGCGGCCTGGAGGGCGGTGGCGCGCGCGGCATCGGCGCTGTCGGCCGTGATGTTCAGGTGCCCCATCTTGCGCCCGGGCTTGGCGTCGCGCTTGCCGTACAGGTGCAGGTGGGTGCCGGGCAGGGCCAGCACCTGGGCCCAGGGTGGCGTCTGCGCGCTGCCATCGGCGGCAAACCACAGGTCGCCCAGCAGGTTGAGCATCACCGCCGGGCTGTGCTGGCGCGGCTGGGTGAGCGGCAGGCCGGCCATGGTGCGCACCTGCAGCTCGAACTGCGAGACGTCGCAGGCGTTCTGGCTGTAGTGGCCGCTGTTGTGCGGGCGTGGGGCGATCTCGTTGACCACCAGGCTGCCGTCCTGCAGCACGAAGAATTCCACGCACAGCACGCCCACGTACGAGAGACCGGCTGCGATCGAGACGGCACCGGCGATGGCCTGGCGGGCCAGTGCGTCGGGCAGGTTGCCGGCATGCACCTCGGTCACGGCCAGGATGCCTTCGCGGTGCAGGTTGCGCTGCACCGGCAGGTGCACGCAGGCGCCATCGGCACCGCGCGCGACGATGACCGAGCATTCGAGCGCCAGCGGCAGCATCTTTTCGAGCACACAGGCCACCTGGCCCACGGAATCCCAGGCGGCGGCGAGCTCGGCGCTGGTCTTTACGCGCACCTGGCCCTTGCCGTCGTAGCCCATGCGGGCGGTCTTGAGAATGCCCGGCAGCAGGTCTGGCGAGACGGCAGCCAGTTGCTCGGCCGTCTCGATCACTGCATAGGGCGCGCAGGGCACGCCGCAGCGCACGAAATGGGCCTTTTCCTGCGCGCGGTCCTGGGCCACGGCCACCGCACCCGCAGCGGGCGACACCGGGCGCAGCGCGCCCAGCGCCGCCAGGGCGGTGGCGGGCACGTTCTCGAACTCCGTGGTCACGGCATCGGCCACGCGGGCCAGTTCGGCCAGGCCGGCCGCGTCCTCGTAGCCGGTCTGGATGTGGTGGTGGCTCACCAAGCCTGCGGGGCTTGTCGGGTCGGCATCGAGCACGGCCGTGAAGTAGCCCATGGCCTGGGCCGTGTGCACGAACATGCGGCCCAGCTGGCCGCCGCCCAGGACGCCCAACGTGGCGCCCGGCAGGAGGGGGGCAGAAAGCGTGGTCATGCAGCAGCCGGGGGCAGGGTCATGTTGCGCGCCACTTCGGTCTGCTCGGCGCGAAAGGCTTCCAGGCGCTGGCGCAGCTCGGGGCTCTCGCTGGCCAGCAGCGCCACCGCGAACAGGGCCGCGTTGGCGGCGCCGGCCGTGCCGATGGCGAAGGTCGCCACGGGAATGCCCTTGGGCATCTGCACGATGCTGTGCAGCGAATCCACGCCCTGCAGGTGGCGGCTGGCCACCGGCACGCCCAGCACGGGCACCGTGGTCTTGGCGGCGATCATGCCTGGCAGGTGGGCGGCGCCGCCGGCACCGGCGATGATGGCCTTGAGGCCCCGGCCGGCGGCGGCTTCGGCATAGGCGAACATGTCGTCGGGCATGCGGTGTGCCGACACCACGCGCGCCTCGTGGGAAATGCCGAATTGCTCAAGAATCTGCACTGCATGCTGCATGGTCTCCCAGTCGCTGCTGGAGCCCATGACCACGCCGATCTGGATGGGTTTCATGGTGTGTGTGGAGGCGCTCCGGTGGGCGTGAGCCCGCCGGAACGCTGTAGGTGGAACCCCCGATTTTACGATTTGCGATGGCCCCCCCGCGACGGGGTTGTTTCAATGCGCCAAAATAGCGCCAACTTGCTTCACCGGCCCTGGGCCCCCGACCATGATTGACGTCACCGTAGAAAATTTTGAAGCCGAGGTGATTGCCGCCTCGATGGAAGTGCCCGTGCTGGTGGATTTCTGGGCGCCCTGGTGCGGCCCCTGCAAGTCCCTCGGTCCGGTGCTGGAGAAGCTGGAAACCGAGTACGACGGCCGCTTCAAGCTCGCCAAGATCGACTCCGACCAGGAGCAGCAGTTGGCCGGCATGTTCGGCATCCGCAGCATTCCGACCTGCGTGCTGCTCATGAACGGCCAGCCCGTGGACGGCTTCATGGGCGCCCTGCCCGAGGGCCAGGTGCGCGAATTCCTCGACAAGCATGTGCCCACGGCCGAGGTCCTGGAAGCCGAGGAGCAGGAAGAAGAAGCCCTGGAGGCCCTGGCAGAAGGCGACACCGGCACCGCGCTGGAGAAGCTGCAGCATGCCGTGGCCACCGACCCGGGCAATGACGACGCGCGCTTCGACTACGTCAAGCTGCTGCTGCAGCTGGGCCGCGATGACGATGCCAAGGTGGCCTTCGCCCCGGTGATCGCCAAGGCCCCCAATTCGCGCAAGATCGCCGCGCTCAAGGTCTGGATGGACGCCATCGACACCGTGGCCACCACCGAAGGCGCGGGCGACACGTCCGCGTTCGAGGCCAGGATCGCGGTCAGCAAGCGCGACTTCGACGCCCGCCTGGCCCATGCGCGCTGGCTCATCACCGGGCAGCGCTGGACCGACGCCATGGACGAACTGCTCGAGATCCTGATGCGCGACAAGGCCTGGGGCGAAGAAGTGGCGCGCAAGACCTACGTCGCCATCCTGGAGATCATCGAGCAGCCCAAGGCCAAGGTGGCCGACGGCCAGATCCCGCCGGACGACCCGGTGGTGGCCACGTACCGCCGCCGCCTGTCGAGCGTCGTGCTCAGCTGACCGGCACCATGCAAAAAGGCTCCCCAGGGAGCCTTTTTTGTTGCAGGAACCGGGACGGGTGTCAGCCGACCAACCGTTCCAGCGCCTCGCGGTACTTGGCCGCGGTCTTTTCGATCACCTCGCGCGGCAGGCGCGGAGAGGGTGGGGTCTTGTCCCAGGGCTTGCCGTTGACCTGGGCCTGCTCCAGCCAGTCGCGCACGAACTGCTTGTCGTAGCTTGGCGGGTTCTGGCCGGCGGCGAGCGCCGCTTCATAGCCTTCCACAGGCCAGTAGCGCGAGCTGTCGGGCGTGAGCACCTCGTCCATCAGCACCAGGGTGCCATCGGGTGCCAGACCGAACTCGAATTTCGTGTCGGCAATGATCATGCCCTTGGTCAGCGCGATCTCCGCCGCGGCCTGGTAGATGGCGATGCTCAGGTCGCGGATCTGCGTGGCCAGCGGCAGGCCGATCATCTCCACCGTGCGCTCGAAGGTGATGTTCTCGTCGTGCTCGCCGGCTGCGGCCTTGGCGGCCGGGGTGTAGATGGGCGCTGGCAGCTTGGCTGCATTGGTCAGGCCTTCGGGCAGGGGCACGCCGCAGACCGAGCGCGACTCCTGGTACTCCTTCCAGCCGCTGCCGGCCAGGTAGCCGCGCACCACGGCCTCGACCGGGATGGGTTGCAGGCGCTGCACCAGCATCGAGCGGCCGCGGATCTGCGGGGCCTCGGCCGGGGTGACCACGCTCTCGGGGGCGTCGCCCGTCAGGTGGTTGGGGCAGATGTGGCCGAGCTTGTCGAACCAGAACAGCGCCATCTGCGTGAGCAGCTCGCCCTTGCCGGGGATGGGCTCGCCCATGATCACGTCGAAGGCCGAAAGGCGGTCGCTGGCCACCATCAGGATGCGGTCGTCGCCCACGGCGTAGTTGTCGCGCACCTTGCCGCGTGCCAGCAGGGGCAGCGAGGTCAGGGCGGAGGTGTGCAGGGCGTTGGAGCTGGGCTGGGTCATG
The DNA here is from genome assembly GCF_059415825.1 of Acidovorax sp. GW821-FHT10A04. Classification (NCBI taxonomy): domain Bacteria; kingdom Pseudomonadati; phylum Pseudomonadota; class Betaproteobacteria; order Burkholderiales; family Comamonadaceae; genus Acidovorax; species Acidovorax sp. GW821-FHT10A04. Next base: position 25,285 of record NZ_JBWKNZ010000002.1, on the reverse strand, counting down.
GTGTCGGTGTGGGGCAGTCGATGTCCGCTGCGGTCAGGCCTGGGGAAGGGGAGGGCGCGCACCCGCGCGGCCACGTTCTCTGTACAGCAAGCCGATTTTACGCGCCGGGGCCGATGCTCCGGTCGGCAGGGGCTTGTGGGGCCCTTCGAGGGACGGCACACTGCCGGGCTCGCTTTCACCATGCCCTTGCCGGCAATCCCTTGTGCCCACGTCCCATCCCCTTTCTCCCCGCCGCGAACTGTGGCTGCTCCTGACCCTGGCGGGCGTGCAGTTCACGCACATCCTGGATTTCATGATCATGATGCCGCTGGGCCCGCAGCTCACGCGCATCTTCGCCATCAGCGATGCCCAGTTCGGCCTGCTGGTGTCGGCGTACACGCTGTCGGCCGGTGTCTCGGGGCTGCTGGCCTCGACCTACATCGACCGCTTCGGCCGCAAGCGCCTGCTGCTGGCGCTGTATGCGCTGTTCGGCCTGGCCACGCTGGCCTGCGGCCTGGCGCCCACCTACGCCACGCTGATGGTGGCGCGCGTGCTGGCCGGCATGTTCGGCGGCGTGCTCTCGGCCCTGTGCCAGACCGTCGTGGCCGATGTCGTTCCTTTCGAGCGGCGCGGGCGGGCCATGGGCATCGTGATGACCTCGTTCTCGGTGTCCACGGTGGCCGGGGTGCCGCTGGGGCTGGTGTTCGCCGAGTACGGGGGCTGGCACATGCCGTTCTTCGCGATTGCTGCGATGTGCCTGTTGCTGCTGGTGTTTGCCGCGCGCACCCTGCCCACCATGGATGCCCACCTGGCGGCAGGTCAGCAGCGCACGGCCCTGGGCGGCATCGCCGAGGTGCTCAGGGACGCCAACCACCGCCGGGCCTTCGTGTTCTCGGGCCTGCTGATGTTCACCGGCTTCACGGTGATCCCTTACATCACCATCTACATGCAGGCCAATGCCGGTGTGCGCACCGACCAGGTGCCGCTGATCTACCTTTGTGGCGGCGTAGTGACCCTGTTCACGGCGCGCCTGTTTGGGCGCCTGACGGATGCGCGCGGCAAGGTCCGCACCTTCCGCTGGCTGGCCCTGGCGGTGGGGCCGTGCCTGCTCGGCATCACCACGGTGCATGGGGTGCCGCTGTGGGGGGTGCTCACGGTGTCCACGCTGATGTTCGCCTTCATGAGCGGGCGCATGATCCCCGGCATGGCCATCATCACCTCGGCCGCCAACCCGCAGCTGCGCGGCACGTTCATGACGCTCAATGCCTCGGTGCAGTCTGCGGCCATGGGCGTGGCTTCGCTGGTGGGGGGCGTGCTGATCAGCCGCGATGCCCAGGGGCTGGTACAGGGCTACTGGATGGCTGCGGTGGTGGGCACCGTTGCCAGCGTGCTGTCCATCGTGGTGGTGGGGCGGCTGGTGCTGCATGGCGCAGCGCCGGGGCCTGCAGGCAAGGCCTGAGGCGTGGCTCCTGTGGGGCGGGCTGCCCCGCCAACTCAGCCATTGTGCGCCCTTTTCGGGCCGCTGGCACCTCGCCGGGCATAACCCAGTGGGCAGGGGCGGTATGGGATTGCATTTCGATGACAGCAGGGGCATAGTGAACCCGTCAATGGATGCATCCAAGTTCGCCGGGCCGGCCCTCTGATCCAGGGCGGCATTTGTTCCACCGAGAGCCACAGGAGACTTATTTATGAACTTGACGATCAGCGGTCACCACCTCGAAGTTACCCCAGCACTGCGCAGTTATGTGACAACCAAGCTGGACCGGATCAATCGCCATTTCGACCAAGTAGTAGACGTCAAGGTGCTGCTGACAGTAGAGAAGCAAAAGGAAAAAGAAAAGCGCCAGCGAGCGGAATGCAATATCCATGTGAAGGGCAACGACCTGTTTGCCGAGAGCTCCCATTCCGACCTGTATGCTGCGGTGGATGAGCTGGTCGACAAGATGGACCGCCAGGTGGTGCGCCACAAGGACCGCCTGCAGGACCACCACCACGAAGCTGCCAAGCGCGAAATGCACGCCTGAGCGTTGCATTGCGGGCCACAGCAACCGCCCCTGGAGGCGGTTTTTTTGTGGCCCCTTGTAAATTGCTCAGGGTTTTTGCCAATATGTGCATAATTGTTACCTCTGACCATGAACCGACTCGCCTCCATCCTGCCTCCCGCCCAAGTGCTTGTGAGCGTGGACTCCACCAGCAAGAAGCGTGCTTTTGAAGAGGCGGGTCTGCTGTTCGAGAGCCAGCACGGGCTCTCGCGTGCCCTGATCACCGACAGCCTCTTCGCGCGCGAGCGCCTGGGCTCGACGGGCCTGGGCCATGGCGTGGCCATCCCGCATGGCCGCATCAAGGGCCTCAAGGCGCCCATGGCGGCGGTGTTCCAGCTGGCCCACCCCATCGGTTTCGATGCCCCGGACGAAATGCCGGTGGCGCTGCTGATCTTCCTGCTGGTGCCCGAGGCCGCGACCCAGAAGCACCTGGAGATCCTCTCGGAGATCGCCGAGCTGCTGAGCGACTCGGTGCTGCGCGAAAAGCTCAAGGCCAGCACCGATGCGGCCGAGCTGCACGGCATGATCGCCGGCTGGCAGTCCACCCAGGCCGCCTGACCTGCGCGGCACCGCGCATTCCCCCGCATCCTTGCCGTGAAACCCAATGTTGTCAGCGCCGACGTCCTGTTCGAGGAATTCCGCAGCGCCCTGAAATGGGAGTGGGTTGCGGGCCTCGGTGCCTCCGAGCGCCGCTTCGACGAAGTGGCGGTACGCTCCGCCCGCTCGGGCGCCGACCTGGTCGGCTACCTCAACTACATCCATCCCTACCGGGTGCAGATCCTGGGCGAGCGCGAGATCGCCTACCTGAGCAATGCCTCCCCCGACGACTGCAAGCGCCGCATCGCCCGCATCGTGACGCTGGAGCCGCCGGTGCTGGTGCTGGCCGACAACCAGACCGCGCCCGATGCGCTGGTGTCGATGTGCGAGCGCGCGCAGATCCCGATGTTCTCCACGCACGAGTCCTCGGCCTTCGTGATCGACGTGCTGCGGGCCTACCTGTCCAAGCACTTCGCCGACCGCACCACCATGCACGGCGTGTTCATGGACATCCTGGGCCTGGGCGTGATGATCACCGGCGAATCGGGCCTGGGCAAGAGCGAACTCGGCCTGGAGCTGATCTCGCGCGGCAACGGCCTGGTGGCCGACGACGCGGTGGACCTGTTCCGCATCAACCAGACCACCATCGAGGGCAAGTGCCCCGAGCTGCTGCAGAACCTGCTGGAAGTGCGCGGCATCGGCCTCCTGGACATCCGCGCCATCTTTGGCGAGACGGCCGTGCGCCGCAAGATGCGCCTGAAGCTCATCGTGCACCTGGTGCGCAAGGAAACGCTGGAGCGCGACTATGAGCGCCTGCCCTATGAGCCGCTCACCCAGGACGTGCTGGGCGTGCCCGTGCTCAAGGTGGTGATCCAGGTGGTGGCCGGCCGCAACATCGCCGTGCTGGTCGAAGCCGCCGTGCGCAACACCATCCTGCAGCTGCGCGGCATCGACACCTACCAGGAATTCGTCGAACGCCACCGCCGCGCCATGGAGCGCGACACCGGCGGCTAGAGCGATCTGCGTCCCGGCCGTCAAAACTGGCGCGGCCGATGCCAGTGCACCCGTGGAACCGGCTTTGCCGGGCCACCGGGTGCGTCCCCCTCAGGGGGAAGGCGCCGAAGGCGACTCAGGGGGAGCTATTTCTTCGCGCAATCGGCGCACTGGCCGTAGAGCGCCATGGTGTGGTCCTGCACCAGCCAGCCCTTGGACTTGGCCACGAGTTGCTGGCGCTTTTCGATCTCGGGGTCGTAGAACTCCTCGACCTTGCCGCAGGACGTGCAGACGAAGTGGTCGTGGTGCGAGCCCTCGTTGAGTTCGTACACGGCCTTGCCGCTCTCGAAGTTGCTGCGGATCAGAATGCCCGCCTGCTCGAACTGCGTGAGCACGCGGTACACGGTGGCCAGGCCGATGTCCGAGCGCTCCTCGAGCAGCACGCGGAACACGTCTTCGGCCGTCATGTGGCGCTGCGTGCCCTTCTGGAAGATCTCCATGATCTTCAGGCGGGGCAGGGTTGCCTTGAGGCCGGTGCTTTTGAGTTCGTCGATATTGGTCATGGATTGGTCCTGGTTGCCGGTGGCCCGGGAAGGGGAGAGAGGCTGCCGCTACAATGGTTTGATCATATCCTCAGCTCTTTCCCCCATGCCAGTCAAAGCCCGTATCAATGCCCGCCTGGGCTGGATCCTGTTGGTGGGTGCCGTCGTCGGCACCCTGGCGGGGTGCGGCAGCCTGGACGGCGCCAGCCGCCGCCTGGCCACCGTGGTCACGCCGTACAAGATCGACATCGTGCAGGGCAATTTCGTCTCGCGCGAGCAGGTCGAGGCCTTGAAGCCCGGCCAGAGCCGCCAGCAGGTGCGTGAAATCCTGGGCACCCCCCTGGTGACCAGCCTGTTCCACTCCAACCGCTGGGAATACGTCTTCACCCTGAAGAAGCCCTCGGCCGAGCTGCAGACCCGCAAGCTCACGGTGTTCTTCGAGGGCGACGTGCTGGCGCGTTCGGAAGGCGACGAAATGCCCTCCGAGGCCGAATTCGTCGCCTCGCTGGACGGCGGCCGCACCGGCAAGGGCAAGGTGCCCGTGCTGGATGCCACGCAGGACCAGCTGGCGCGCTACCCCGCACGCAAGGCCGAGACCCCCGCCGAAAAGGCCGCCGATGCAGCCCCGCAGGAACTGGCACCGGCCCGCTACCCGCCCCTCGAAGTGCCCGGGCGCTGACCGGGCGGCCCCCCATGGGGGCTTTTTTCATTGTCATCTATTAGCGAACCCAGGAATCACATGGCAGGGAACACATCGACAACCTCCACCCCCGTGCGCGTGGCCGTTGCCGGCGCATCGGGCCGCATGGGCCGCATGCTCATCGAGGCCCTGCGCGCCACCGACGACTGCGTGCTCGCCGGCGCACTGGACGTGGCCGCCAGCCCCGGCATCGGCTCGGATGCCACCGCCTTCCTCGGCCATGCCAGCGGCGTGGCCATCACCTCGGACATCAAGGCTGGCCTGCAGAACGCCGACGTCCTGATCGACTTCACGCGCCCCGAGGGCACGTTGGCCCACCTGGCGGTGTGCGCCGAGCTGGGCGTGAAGATGGTCATCGGCACCACCGGCTTCTCCGACGAGCAGAAGGCCGAGATCGCCGCCCTGGCGCAGCGCACGGCCGTGGTCATGGCGCCCAACATGAGCGTGGGCGTCAACGTCACGCTCAAGCTGCTGGAGATGGCCGCCAAGGCCATGGCCACCGGCTACGACATCGAGATCATCGAGGCCCACCACCGCCACAAGGTGGATGCGCCCTCGGGCACCGCGCTCAAGATGGGCGAGGTCATCGCCGAGGCCATGGGCCGCGACCTCAAGGAATGCGCCGTCTACGCCCGCGAAGGCATCACGGGCGAGCGCGATCCGTCCAGCATCGGCTTTGCCGCCATCCGCGGCGGCGACATCGTGGGCGACCACACCGTGCTGTTCGCGGGCATCGGCGAGCGCATCGAGATCACGCACAAGTCCAGCAGCCGCACCACCTACGCCCAGGGCAGCCTGCGCGCCGTGCGCTACCTGGCCGCCCACCAAACCGGTCTGCACGACATGTTCGACGTGCTGAACCTGAAGTAAGAAACCAAGGCCGTACACGCGCATGGACGCATTCCACTGGTGGCGCCAGGGCGACGCGGTGACACAGGGCACGGCCCTGCTGCTGCTGGGCATGTCCGTTGCCAGCTGGGTGGTGATCGTCTGGAAGCTGCGCCTGCTGCGCCGTGCCAGTGCCGACGTGGCGCGCTGCGTGGCCGCCGTCTGGCAGGCGCCCTCGCTGCCGGAGGCCGCGCTGCGCCTGCAGGGCTTTGACCGGCTGGCCCTGGTGCTGCCCATGGTGCAGGCCGTCAACACCGTGGCCGACCAGGCCTCCCCGGCTGCCCTGGCGTCCATGGGCAGCCTGTCGCAGCGGCTCACGCGCGTGCTGCGTGACGCCTTGCACGCGGTGCTGGGCCGCCTGCAGTTCGGCCAGGTGCTGCTGGCCACCGTGGGCTCCACGGCGCCGTTCGTGGGCCTGCTGGGCACCGTCTGGGGCATCTACCATGCGCTGTCGGCCATGGCGGGGGCCGGGCAGATCACCATCGACCGCGTGGCCGGCCCCGTGGGCGAGGCCTTGGTCATGACCGCCGCCGGCCTGGCTGTGGCCATCCCGGCCGTGCTGGCCTACAACGTCTGTGGCCGGCTCATCGGGCGCATCGAGGCCGATCTGGAGGGGTTCGCCCGGGATTTGCGTGAACTGCGTACCGATATGGCGCACGCGGCCGCCGCGCCCGTGGGCAGGGTGGCTGAATGAGCTTCGGCAGGCTGGAACGTACGCCGGGTTCCCAGCCCATGAGCGACATCAACATGACGCCGCTGGTCGACGTGATGCTGGTGCTGGTGGTGATCTTCATCCTCACTGCGCCCCTCATGGCCAGCGCCATCCGCCTGGACCTGCCGCGCGCCGAGGGTACCGCCTCCGGGGCGCCGGCCAGGGCCCTCACGCTGGTGGTGGACCGCACGGGCCAGGCCTTCCTCGACGACCAGCCGCTGGCACAGGCCGCACTGGCCGAGCGCCTGCAGCGCATCGGCGCCACCGCGCCCGACACCGAAGTGCAGCTGCGCGCGGACGCCGCCGTGCCCTATGGTCGCATCGTCGAGATCATGGGCGCAGCCCATGCCGCGGGCCTGCAGCGCATCGGTTTCGTGGCCGATCCGCAGACCGCCGCCCAAGCCCCGAAAAAGCCCTGAAACCCGGGCTGCCGGGCCCGCTCCCGCGGCGGTTCGCCCGACAGCCTAAAATCCGCGCAGCGCAGTCCTGTGGCTGCACCATCCTGACCCGAGCCTCCATGCAAGACAAATACTCTCCCCAAGAGGTTGAGCGCGCCGCGCAAGACCACTGGACCGCCCGCGATGCCTACCGCGTGGTCGAAGACGCGAACAAGAAGAAGTTCTACGCCTGCTCGATGCTGCCCTACCCCAGCGGCAAGCTGCACATGGGCCATGTGCGCAACTACACCATCAACGACATGCTCACGCGCTACCTGCGCATGAACGGCCACAACGTGCTCATGCCCATGGGCTGGGACGCCTTCGGCCTGCCGGCCGAGAACGCGGCGCTCAAGAACGGCGTGCCGCCTGCGAAGTGGACGTACGAGAACATCGCGTACATGAAGACGCAGATGCAGGCCATGGGCCTGGCCATCGACTGGTCGCGCGAAGTCGCCACCTGCGATCCCGAGTACTACCACTGGAACCAGTGGCTGTTCCTGAAGATGCTGGACAAGGGCATTGCCTACCGCAAGACCCAGGTCGTGAACTGGGACCCGGTGGACCAGACCGTGCTGGCCAACGAGCAGGTCATCGACGGCAAGGGCTGGCGCACCGGCGCCACGGTGGAAAAGCGCGAGATTCCCGGCTACTACCTGAAGATCACCGACTACGCCGAAGAACTGCTGGACTTCGTGACCGGCGACAAGCTGCCCGGCTGGCCCGAGCGCGTCAAGCTCATGCAGGAGAACTGGATCGGCAAGAGCGAAGGCGTGCGCTTTGCCTTCCTGCACGACATCCAGGGCGATGACGGCGCGCTGATCGGCGACGGCCGCATGTACGTCTTCACCACGCGCGCCGACACCATCATGGGCGTGACCTTCTGCGCCGTGGCGCCCGAGCACCCACTGGCGGCCCATGCCGCGCGCAGCAACCCGGCGCTGGCGGCCTTCATCGAGGAATGCAAGAGCGGCGGAACCACCGAGGCCGAGCTGGCCACGCAGGAAAAGAAGGGCCAGCCAACGGGCCTGTTCGTGACGCACCCCATCACCGAAGAGCAGATCCCGGTGTGGGTGGGCAACTACGTGCTCATGGGCTATGGCGACGGCGCCGTGATGGGCGTGCCCGCGCACGACGAGCGCGACTTTGCCTTCGCCCTGAAGTACGACCTGGAAATCAAGCAGGTGGTGCTGGTGGACGGCGAGCACTTCAACTACCACCAGTGGAACGACTGGTACGGTGACAAGCAGCGCGGCGTGACCATCAACTCCGACAGCTTCAGCGGCATGGGCTACAAGGAGGCGGTGGCCGCCGTGGCCCACGCGCTGCAGGCCAAGGGCCTGGGCGAGACCAAGACCACCTGGCGCCTGCGCGACTGGGGCGTTTCGCGCCAGCGCTACTGGGGAACGCCTATCCCCATCATCCACTGCGAGGAGCACGGCGCCGTGCCCGTGCCGGAAAAGGACCTGCCGGTGGTGCTGCCCACCGACTGCGTACCCGATGGCTCGGGCAACCCGCTGCACAAGCACGAGGGCTTTCACGCCGGCGTGGTCTGCCCCGTCTGCGGCAAGGCCGCGCGCCGTGAGACCGACACCATGGACACCTTCGTGGACAGCTCCTGGTACTTCATGCGCTACTGCGACCCGAAGAACGACGACGCCATGGTGGCCGACGGCACGGCCTACTGGATGCGCGACCAGAAGGCCGCGACCGGTGGTGCCGGCATGGACCAGTACATCGGCGGCATCGAGCACGCCATCCTGCACCTGCTGTACGCACGTTTCTGGACCAAGGTCATGCGCGACCTGGGGCTGGTGACGGTGGACGAACCGTTCGCCCACCTGCTCACACAGGGCATGGTGCTCAACCACATCTACTTCACGCGCGACGAGAAGGGCGGCAAGAGCTACTTCCCGCCCGAGGGCGTGACCCCCGTGCTGGATGCCCAGGGACGCATCACCGGCGGCAAGCTGAACGAGGCCGAAGGCCAGTTCGCGCAGGGCCTGCTGCTGGAGTATGGCGGCGTGGGCAAGATGGGCAAGACCGAGCGCAACGGTGTCGATCCGCAGGACCTGATCGCCAGGTACGGTGCCGACACCGCCCGCCTGTACACCATGTTCACGGCCCCGCCCGAAGCCACGCTGGAGTGGAACGATGCGGCCGTGGAAGGCAGCTACCGCTTCCTGCGCCGGGTGTGGAACTTCGGCTTCAAGCTCGCAGCCATCGACCGGGACGCGGCGCTGGCCAGCGTGGCCGGCGCCACGAGCCTGGCCGACGTGCAGTTCGGCAAGGAGGCCAAGGCCCTGCGCCTGGAGATCCATACCGTGCTCAAGCAGGTGGACTACGACTACCAGCGCATGCAGTACAACACGGTGGTCTCGGGCGCGATGAAGATGATCAACGCGCTCGAAGACTTCAAGGCCACCGACTCGGCAGGCGCCCAGGTGGCGCTGATCGAGGGCTTCGGCATCCTGCTGCGCAGCCTGTACCCCGCCACGCCCCACATCGCCCACGCGCTGTGGGCCACGCTGGGCTATGCCGGTGCCCTGGGCGAGCTGCTCGACGCGCCCTGGCCCCAGGTGGACGCCGGTGCCCTGGTGCAGGACGAGATCGAGCTCATGCTGCAGGTCAACGGCAAGCTGCGCGGCTCCATCCTCGTGCCGGCCCAGGCCGACAAGGCCGAGATCGAGCGCGTTGCGCTGGCCAGCGAAGCCTTCATGGCCCAGGCCGCAGGGGCTGCGCCCAAGCGCGTGATCGTGGTGCCCGGGCGCCTGGTGAACGTGGTGGTGTGAGCATGCTGACCAAGCGCACCCTGCTCATGGCGGCACCTGCCGCATTGCTCACCGCCTGCGGTTTTCGCCTGCGTGGCGTGCCCGAGTTCTCGTTCGACGTGCTGTTCATCGCCGCGCCCCCCAGCTCCACGCTGGCGCGCGAGCTGCAGCGCACGCTGGACGGCTCGGGCAGCAAGCTCACGGTGCTGCGCGATATGGCGGACCTGCCCAAGGCCCAGGTCGGGCTGGAGCTGCTGTCCGAGCAGCGCGAGCGCGTGGTCGTGGGGCAGAACGCCTCGGGCCAGGTGCGCGAACTGCAGCTGCGGCTGCGCGTGAAGTTCCGGGTGCGCGGTGCCAATGGCGCAGAACTCCTGCCCGAGACCGAACTGCTGCAGCAGCGCGACATCAGCTACAACGAAACCATCGCCCTGGCCAAGGAGGCCGAAGAGGCCCTGCTGTACCGCAACATGCAGACCGACATCGTGCAGCAATTGCTGCGCCGCCTGGCGGTCGTGAAGCGCTGAGGCTACTTCAGCGGGGGCACCTGCATCAGGGTGCTTTTTCCGAAGAGTGATTCCACCAGGTCCACGGCCACCTCGGCCGTCTGGTTGCGCACGTCCAGGGCCGGGTTCAGTTCCATGATGTCCAGCGAGGCCAGGCGGCCGCTGTCGGCGATCATCTCCATGCACAGCTGGGCCTCGCGGTAGGTCGGGCCGCCGGGCACGGTGGTGCCCACGCCGGGGGCAATGCCCGGGTCCAGGAAGTCCACGTCGAAGCTCACGTGCAGGTGGGTGTTCTCGTCCATGCCGGCCAGGGCCTGCTGCATGGCCTGGCGCATGCCGATCTCGTCGATGGCGCGCATGTCGAACACCTCCAGCCCCTGCTCGTGCACCAGGCGCTTCTCGCCCGCATCCACGCTGCGGATGCCGATCTGGCGCACCTGCTGCGGCCGCAGGGCCGGGCCGCCATCGGGCATGCCCGCCAGGCCCGTGAGTTCGATCGGTCCCAGCCCGCACAGGCAGGCCACGGGCATGCCATGCACGTTGCCGCTGGGCGTGAGGGCGCTGGTGTTGAAGTCGGCATGGGCGTCGAGCCAGAGCACGCGCAGCGTCTTGCCCGTCTCGGCGCAATGGCGTGCCACCGCGCTGATGCTGCCCAGGCCCAGGCAGTGGTCGCCGCCAAGCAGGATGGGCAGGCGGCCCTGCTGCAGCTCGGCATGCACGGCATCGAACACCAGCTGGTTCCACTGCACCACTTCGGGCAGGTGGCGGTAGCCGTCCACCGGCGGCAGCCAGGGATTGGCCGGGCCGTTGAGGTTGCCGCGGTCTGCCACCTGCAGGCCGTGGCGCTCCAGCGCCGCCTGCAAGCCCGCCACGCGCAAGGCCTCCGGGCCCATGGACGCGCCGCGGGCTCCGGCACCGATGTCGGTGGGGGCGCCGATCAGGCTGGCGGCAGGGTGCGTTGCAGGGAGGATGGTCATGCGTGGGTGCCTTTGTGGGGTGGGAAGGGCTGCTGCTGCAACGCGGGTAGCGCCACGGCCATGCAGGGCGTTATTGTGGGTCGGCGCTCGGGCAATGGAAAGCCAAAAGCCTGTGCAATTCTTGCCAAAGATTGATCAATTTGTACGATCTGGTTGGCATTTGGTACGGCGCAGGCCTTCTGCTCCGCGCCGGGAGATCGCAGGGGAGCGTGCGGCGCGTTTAGACTTTGCACCATGCAAGTCGCCCTGGCCCAACTCTCCCCCCACCTCCAAAAGGGCCTGTCGCCGCTGTATGTGCTGCATGGCGATGAAGCGCTTTTGCAGCAGGAGGCGGCCGACGCCATCCGCGCCACGGCGCGCAGCCAGGGCTATACCGAGCGCAGCTCGTACACGGTAGCGGGCGCCCACTTCGACTGGAGCGCCGTGCTGGCTGCCGGGGGCTCGCTGAGCCTGTTTGCCGACAAGCAGATCGTGGAGATCCGCATCCCGTCGGGCAAGCCGGGCAAGGATGGCAGCGTGGCGCTGCAGCAGATCGCCGAGGCCGCCCGGGGCAACGACAGCACCCTGACCCTGGTGATGCTGCCGCGCCTGGACAAGGCCACGCGCACGGGCGCCTGGTTCGCTGCGCTGGAGGGCAACGGCACCTCGATCCAGATCGACCCCATCGAGCGCGGCATGCTGCCGCAGTGGATCGCCCAGCGCCTGGCCACCCAGGGCCAGCGCGTGGTGGCGGGCGAAGAGGGCCAGCGCACGCTGCAGTTCTTTGCCGACCGCGTGGAGGGCAACCTGCTTGCCGCCCACCAGGAGATCCAGAAGCTCGCGCTGCTGCACCCACCGGGCGAACTGACCCAGGCCCAGGTCGAAGCGGCCGTGCTCAATGTGGCGCGCTACGACGTGTTCAAGCTGTCCGAGTCGGTGCTGGGCGGCCACACCGGGCGCGTGCAACGCATGCTCGACGGCCTGCAGGCCGAGGGCGAGGCCGAGGTGCTGGTGCACTGGGCGCTGGCCGAGGACATCCGCGCCCTGAAGCGCGTGAAGGACGCGATGAACGCCGGGCGCCCGCTGCCCATGGCCCTGCGCGAGAACCGCATCTGGGGGCCCAAGGACCGCCTGTTCGAGCGCATCCTGCCCAAGGCCAGCGACGCGGCGCTGGCGCGCCTGCTGCAGTCGGCCCACACGGTGGACGGCATCGTCAAGGGCCTGAAGGTGCCCGACTGGCCTACCGATGGCTGGCAGGCCCTGCAGCGCCTGGCGCTGCAGCTGTGCAGGCTGACAAGTTCGGCAAAGTAGCCCGCACTGCGTTCAGCGCGCGTCCAGCGTGCCGCGCGCCTTGTCCACCCACATCTGCAGGTTGGCCACCAGGTCCTTCTGGCTGAACGAGCAGCTCTCCTCGGAGAACAGCGCGCTCGATTCGAGCCGGTCCAGCAGGTTCAGCAGGACTTCGCTGTAGCGCGGCGGCAGGGCCGCGAGCAGGTCTGCCTGTCCGCGCGCCAGCGTGCTCAAGGACGCGGCACTGGCTGCGCCCTCGCTGAAACGCGCCAGGGCGGCTTGCAATGTGGTGAGTTGGTCGTGTTCGGCTGCCATGCCCCAAGTATCCGCGAAAGGCCCTGGCGGCCCGGTAGCAGCACGGCCGTGCACTTTTGCGTGCCGGCTTCGTGCACAAGTTCACGCCCGGCCCGCCGGCCTGCGCTGCACACCATTGTTTGCAAAGCCGGTCGCCGTCAGACTCGCGGCCAAGCGGTTCGCAGCCATGCATCACACACAGATGGCGGCACGGCGGACACCGCTGGTTCATGGAGCCCTCCATGGGTTCCAGGTGTTTACCTGTTTGATTTCCGACTGACCGAATTACTGAGAGAACCGATGAAGTACCTGATGAAGAACAAGTCTTTCCGCACGGCCGCAGCCCTGGGTGCTGCCGCACTGTGCAGTGCCTTTGCGATGACCTCGGCGCACGCAGTGCAGCCGGCCATCTCCATGGGCTACGACCACGCCCTGGTGCTGCGCGCCGACGGCACCGTCTGGTCCTGGGGCTACGGCGGCAGCGGCCAACTGGGCCTGGGCAACACCGCCACCCGCACCACGCCCACGCAGATCCCCACGCTGCAGAACGTGGTGCAGGTGGTTGCGCGCGGCTCGTTCTCGCTGGCGCTCAAGGCCGACGGCACGGTCTGGGCCTGGGGCGACAACTCCGGTGGCCGCACCGGGGGCAGCGGCACCAGCGTGCCGGTGCAGATCAACGGCCTGGCCAATATCGTGAGCATCAACGCCGGCACCGATACCGCCGCCGCCTTCGCCACCGACGCAGCCGGCCAGGTCTATGCCTGGGGCAGCAACAGCACCGCCCTGCTGGGCACGGGCCAGACCAGCCCCGGCGGCAACCCCGTGCCCCGCCTGGTGGCCGGTGCCCAGGGCGCCGTCGCCGTGAGCGCCTCGGACGCCGCCGCCCTGGCGCTGCGCCAGGACGGCAAGGTCCTCGCCTGGGGCTCCAACGGCAACAAGGCCCTGGCCCCGGTGGCCGGCACCGCCACCGCCCCTGTCGTGATCGACGCCCTGGGCAGCGTGCAGGCCGTGGCCTCCACCTCCATGAACATCGCCGGCCAGTACTACGCCCTCAAGAACGACGGCAGCGTCGCCGTCTGGGGCCAGGCCTCGACCAACGCCACCTACTGCGGCCAAAAAGGCATCCAGAACGGCGGCTTCGCCCTCATCGACATCTCCCCCGTCCAGGGCCTGACGCGCATCCAGCAGATCGAGCCGGGCGACGGCCACACCCTGTTCGTCGATGCCGATGGTGCGGTGCATGCCTGTGGCGTCAATGCCGCCGGCCAGCTGGGCGACGGCACCCTGGTGAACCCTTCCACCGAAGTGCCCAAGATCGCGCACATCGCGGGCCTGCCGCCCGTGGTTGCAGCGGCGGCGGGCTCGGCGATCTCCGGCGTGATCGGCACCGACGGCAGCGTCTGGATCTGGGGCAAGGGCACCAACCTGGGCGGCACCGACAAGACCACCGCCCCCGTGCGCGTGATGGGCGGCAATGGAGCGGCCTTCGATGCCGGGCGCGTGGGCGATGCCAGCGGCACCTTCGCAGGAAGCCAGACCGGCCCCCTGAGCAACGTGACGCTGGACGTGGGGGCCACGGTCTCCACGCTGCACCGGGGCAAGACCGGGCGCGTGTACGTGGCGGCCTTTGCGGGCTCGACCGTGCTGTTCCTGGGCCCCAACGGCTGGGCGCAGTACACGGGTGGTGCCTTCCCGGCGTACCTGTCGGGTGCGCTGCCGCGCACGGTGCCAGTGCGCATTGCCTCGGGCCTGAACTTCAGCGGGCTGGAAGGCGTGCAGCTGGTGGTGGGGTACGGGGTGGGGGATGATGCCTCGGCCGCTGCGGAGATGGTGCGCGCGGGGCGCTACAAGGTCGTGCATACGCTCAACTGAGTGCTTGTGAGCGGGTGCCGGGATTGCCGGTCCGCCAGGGAGGCGGCTGGCGGACAACCCGGCACCTCCCTCCCGGCATTGCCGGCATGCCTTCCCTGGGGTGCGCAGGGGCAGGGCGCTTCTGCGAGAATCGGGGCCATGAACGCGCTCAACGTGGCTGAATACACGCACACCCTCGGATCCCAGGCCAAGGCCGCCTCCGCCCTCATGGCGCGCGCGCCGGCCGCCGTCAAGAACAAGGCCCTGCGCGCCCTGGCGCGCCTGCTGCGCGAGCACACCGCCGCACTGCAGGTGGACAATGCCCGCGACCTGGAACGTGCCCGTGCCGCCGGCCTGGCCGAACCCCTGGTGGACCGCCTGAAACTCACGCCCAAGGTGCTCGACACCTGTGCCGAGGGCTGTGAACAGCTGGCGGCCATGGCCGACGTGATTGGCGAGATCATCGGCATGAAGCAGCAGCCCAGCGGCATCCGCGTGGGCCAGATGCGCGTGCCCATCGGCGTGTTCGGCATGATCTACGAGAGCCGCCCCAACGTGACCATCGAGGCCGCGAGCCTGTCCATCAAGAGCGGTAACGCCTGCATCCTGCGCGGCGGCTCGGAAGCCATCGATTCCAACAAGGCGCTGGCGCGCCTGGTGCAGCTGGCGCTGGCCGAGGCCGGTTTGCCAGAGGACGCGGTGCAACTGGTGCAGACCACCGACCGCGAGGCCGTGGGCCAGCTGATCGCCATGCCGCAGTTCGTGGACGTGATCATCCCGCGCGGCGGCAAGGGCCTGATCGAGCGCATCAGCCGCGATGCCAAGGTGCCCGTGATCAAGCACCTGGACGGCAACTGCCACACCTACGTGGACGACCCTTGCGACGTGGCCATGGCCGTCAAGGTGGCCGACAACGCCAAGACCCAGAAGTACAGCCCCTGCAATGCCAGCGAGGGCCTGCTGGTGGCGCGCGGCGTGGCCGCCGAGTTTCTGCCGCTGATCGGCGCCGTCTATGCCGCCAAGGGCGTGGAGATGCGCGTGTGCTCCGAAAGCCGCGCGCTGCTGGCGCCGGTGGCCGGGGCCAGGCTGGTCGATGCCACCGAGCAGGACTGGTCCGAGGAGTACCTGGCGCCCATCATCAGCATCAAGCTGGTGGCCGGCGTGGACGAGGCCATCGCGCACATCAACCACTATTCCTCGCACCACACGGACGCCATCCTCACCACCGACCACGTGCACGCCCAGCGTTTCCTGCGCGAGGTGGACTCGGCCAGCGTCATGGTCAATGCCAGCACGCGCTTTGCCGATGGCTTCGAGTACGGCCTGGGCGCCGAGATCGGCATCAGCACCGACAAGTTCCATGCCCGTGGCCCCGTGGGCATCGAGGGCCTGACCTCGCTCAAGTACGTGGTGCTGGGCGAAGGCGAGGTGCGCGGCTGATCCCCCGCCCCGGCTGCCGCCTGCGGCAGCCGGCTTGACGCGACCGCCGCCTGTACCCATCATTCCCCCGTGAAAATCATCATCCTGGGTGCCGGCCGTGTCGGCCACAGCGTGGCCGAGAGCCTGGTCTCCGAGCGCAACGACATCACCGTCATCGACACCGATGCTGCGCGCCTGCGCGACCTGGAGTCGCGCTTCGACCTGCGCGGCGTGGTCGGCAGCGGCATCGACCCACAGGTGCTGGCCGAGGCCGGCGCGCACGACACCGACCTGCTGATCGCCTGCGCCGCGCAGGACGAGACCAACCTGGTGTGCTGCAAGATCGCGCAGGTGCTGTTCAGCATTCCCACGCGCATCGCGCGCGTGCGCTCCTCGGGCTTCGACGATGACGAGCGGCTGGTCGGGCCCGAAGGCTTTGCGGTGGACCGCATCATCTGCCCCGAAGAGTCGCTGACCCGCTACATCGGCAAGCTCATCGAGTACCCCGAGGCCATGCAGGTGCGTGAGTTCGCGGGCGGCCGGGCCTGCCTGGCCTCGGTGCGCGCACGGGCCGGTGCGCCCATGGTGGGCCACACCATTGCCGAACTGCGGGCCGGCGCGCCGGACGTGGCGGTGCGCATCGTGGCCATCTACCGGCGCTTTCCCGACGAGCCCGACCGCTTCGTGGCCTGCGACGGCACCACCCGCATCGAGCCGGGCGACGAGGTCTTCGTGCTCGCGGCCAGCGAGCACATTGCGTACGTGCTCGCGGCCCTGCACCGGCGCGGCGCCACGGCCGTGCAACCCGTGCGCCGCATCATGATCGCCGGTGGCGGGCGCGTGGGCCTGCGCCTGGCGCGCCAGCTGGCGAAACAGGGTGGGCGCTTTCGCGTGAAGATCATCGAGGGCGACATGCAGCGCTGCACCGAGCTGGCCTCCCTGCTGCCTGCAGACACCCTGGTGTTGCAGGGCGATGCCACCGACGAGGACCTGCTGGGGGATGAGAACATCGAGGAGATCGACCTCTTCCTGGCGCTCACGGACGATGACGAGAACAACATCATGTCCTGCCTGCTGGCCAAGCGCATGGGCGCGCGCCGGGTGCTGGCGCTGATCAACCGGCGCAGCTATGCCGACCTGATGCACGGCACGCAGATCGACATTGCGCTGTCGCCCGCGCAGGCCATGCTCGGCGAGTTGCTGGCCTATGTGCGGCGCGGCGACGTGCAGGCCGTGCACAGCCTGCGCCGCGGCGTGGCCGAGGCCCTGGAGATCGTGGCGCGCGGCGATCGCAAGAGCTCGCGCGTGGTGGGCCGCAAGGTCAGCGAACTGCAGCTGCCCGGCGAGGTGCACATGGGTCTCATCGTGCGTGGCCTGCCGGATTCGCCCGACGTCTCGCCCGAGGACCTGCGCGAGCCCGAGGTCATCATCCCGCGCAGCTCCACGGTGATCGAGAGCAACGACCACGTCGTGTTCTTCCTGCCGCACAAGCGGCTGGTGCGAGAGGTGGAAAAGCTCTTCCGCGTGAGCGCCACGTTCTTCTGACCCAGCACTGAACACCATGGTGGACATGTTCCCCGTCCTGCGCGTGCTGGGCATCCTGGTCATGGCCTTTTCGCTGGCGATGGGGCTGCCGCTGGCGGTGTCGCTCTGGACGCGCGACGGCATCTGGCACGTCTACCCCCAGGCCATGGGTGCCACCTTCATGGCCGGTGCCTGGCTCTGGTGGCGCCTGCGCCACTTTCGCCATGAGCTGCAGCCGCGCCACGGTGTCATGCTGGTGTCGCTGGTCTGGCTGCTGCTGCCGCTGTCTGCGGCCCTGCCCCTGATGCTCACCGGCCACCATGTCGGCCGGTCCATGTCCTTCACGCATGCCTATTTCGAGGCCGTGTCGGGCCTGACCACGAGCGGTGCCACGGTGCTCAGCGGGCTCGATACGCTGCCGGTGTCGATCAATGTCTGGCGCACCTTCCTGCAGTGGATGGGCGGCATGGGCATCCTGATCCTGGCGGTGGCCGTGCTGCCCCTGCTGGGCGTGGGCGGCAGCCAGCTGTTCAAGGCCGAGGCGGCCGGTCCGCTCAAGGACTCCAAGCTCACGCCGCGCATGACCGGCACGGCCAAGGGGCTCTGGGGCGTGTACGCGCTGTTCTCGGTGACCTGCGGCCTGGCCTTCTGGCTGGGGGGCATGAAGCCGCTCGACGCGCTGATGCACATGTTCGCCACGGTGAGCCTGGGCGGGTTGTCTTCGTACGATGCCAGCTTCGGGCACTTTCAGTCGCCGCTGCTCGAGGCCATCTGCATCTTCTTCATGCTGGTCGCCAGCTGCAACTTCGCGCTGTACTTCGTGGCCTTCCGCAAGGGGCACTGGCGCGGCTTCTGGGGCGACCCGGAGCTGCGCGCCACGCTGGTCGCGCTGATCGGCGGCGGGCTGGTGGTGTCGCTGCTGCTGTGGGTCAAGGGGGTGTACGCGCCGCTCGATGCACTGCGCCACGGCATGTTCAACACCATTTCCATGGCCACGACCACGGGGTTCGCCACCGTGGACTACCTGGCCTGGCCGGTGTTCGCGCCGGTGTTCATGCTGCTGCTGTCGGGCGTGGCCACCAGCGCCGGATCGACCGGTGGCGGGATCAAGATGGTGCGCATGCTGATCCTGGTCAAGCAGGCGCGCCGCGAGATGAACCGCCTGGTGCACCCACGCGCCGTGCAGCCGGTGTGCCTGGGCGGCGGCGTGGTGGACAACCGCGTGATCTTCTCGGTGCTGGCCTTCATGCTGGTCTATGGAGGCACGGTGTTCGGCCTGAGCATGGTGATGCTGCTGACCGACCTGGACCCGGTGACCGCCTTCTCGGTGGTGCTGGCCAGCGTCAACTGCGCCGGGCCGGGCCTGGGCAGCGTGGGGCCGGCGTCAAATTTCTCGGTGCTCACCGATTTCCAAATCTGGGTCTGCACCCTCGCCATGCTGCTCGGGCGGCTCGAGATCCTGAGCTTCATGGCGCTGCTGACGCCGTCGTTCTGGCGGCGGTGAAAGAAAGCCGCCGGGCGGGCTTGCGAACAATTGGTCACGCCCCCACCCTACAATGGCTCGCCACCGCAATAGGCCCGCCTCCACGTAAGGTTTTTCATGGTTCCGCACCTCATCACGGCCCTCACCGGACCGATCAACGAACTCGAGCAGCGTGTGCTCGACTCCATGCCCGCCATCGAGCGCTGGTTCCGCCTGGAGTGGATGGAGCACACCCCGCCGTTCTACACCTCGGTGGACATCCGCAACGCCGGCTTCAAGCTGGCCCCGGTGGACACCAATCTGTTTCCCGGCGGCTGGAACAACCTGACCAAGGAGATGCTGCCGCTGGCCGTGCAGGCCGCCATGGCCGCCATCGAGAAGATCTGCCCCGAGGCACGCAACCTGCTGATCATTCCCGAGAACCACACGCGCAACACCTTCTACCTGTCGAATGTGGTGCAGCTGCAGCGCATCTTCAACATGGCCGGGCTCAACGTGCGCGTGGGCTCCATCAGCCCCGAGATCAAGAAGCCCACCCTGATCGAGCTGCCCAATGGTGACACGGTGACGCTGGAGCCGGTGGTGCGCACCAAGCGCCGCCTGGGGCTCAAGGACTTCGACCCCTGCACCATCCTGCTCAACAACGACCTCACGGCGGGCGCACCGGGCATCCTGGAAGACATCCACGAGCAGTACCTGCTGCCGCCGCTGCACGCCGGCTGGAGCGTGCGCAAGAAGAGCACCCACTTCAAGAACTACGAAGAGGTGGCCAAGCGCTTTGGCAAGATGCTGGGCATCGACCCCTGGCTGGTGAATCCCATGTTCAGCCAGTGCGGCGATGTGGACTTCTCCGAAGGTGCAGGCATGGAGAACCTGCAGACGAATGTGGACGCCCTGCTCACCAAGGTGCGCCGCAAGTACAAGGAATACGGCATCAACGAAAAGCCCTTCGTGATCGTCAAGGCCAACAACGGTACCTACGGCATGGGCATCATGACGGTGCGCGACGCCAAGGAGCTCGACGCGCTCAACCGCAAGACGCGCAACAAGATGGCCGTGATCAAGGACGGTCAGGTGGTCAACGACGTGATCATCCAGGAGGGCGTGCTCACCCAGGAGCGCGTGAACGATGCCGTGGCCGAACCCGTGGTCTACATGATGGACCGCTACGTGGTGGGCGGCTTCTACCGCATGCACGCCGAGCGCGGCACCGACGAGAACCTGAACGCACCGGGCGCGAGCTTCGTGCCCCTGGCCTTCGAGCACAGCACGCACATGCCCCAGCCGGGCATGCGCCCGGGCGTGAGCGCACCCAACCGCTTTTACATGTACGGCGTGGTCGCGCGCCTGGCCATGCTGGCCGCCAGCTACGAACTCGAAGCCACCAACCCGGACGCCGAAGTCTACGACTGAGGTGCTCTCTCTAAAGAGGGTGGAACGCAGGCAAACAGGCCCTGAAAGCCTGCCTGCCACGTCTGCCAGCGGGGCGCCAGAGGGCAGTTGCTGCGCTGCAACATGCCCCGGACTGGTGCGCCGGCGCACCAGCGCAGGAGCACAATAGCGTTCCCAAAAGTAACGGAACCCCGGCAGCCACGTGTGCCGGGTGCGGTCAGTGCAAAGCTCCAAATCCTCGCTCGCAGCGCTCACGCTGGGCGCCATCGGTGTTGTCTACGGTGATATCGGCACCAGCGTGCTGTATGCGGTCAAGGAGGTCTTCGGGTCGGGGCATGTGCCCTTCACCCAGGACAACATCTACGGCATCCTGTCCATCCTGTTCTGGACGCTCACGGTCATCGTGTCCCTGAAGTACGTGGTGCTGGTGCTGCGCGCCGACAACAACGGAGAGGGCGGTCTGATCGCCATGCTGGCCCTGGCCTCCCAGGCCGTGAAGGACAAACCCCGCCTGCGCGGCCTGCTGCTGGGCGTGGGCATCTTCGGCACCTCGCTGTTCTACGGCGATGGGGTCATCACCCCGGCGATCTCGGTGCTGTCGGCGGTGGAAGGGCTGGAGGTGGTCTCGCCGCACTTCAAGCAGTACGTGATACCGCTGACCCTGGTCGTGCTGTTCTGCCTGTTCCTGGTGCAAAAGCGCGGCACCAGCGGCATCGGCAAGTTCTTCGGGCCCATCACCCTGGTGTGGTTCGCTACTCTGGCCATCCTGGGCGTGTCCCACATCGTCACCCACCCCGAAATTCTCTGGGCGATGAGCCCGCACTACGCCCTGGGCTTCATGTGGGCCAATCCAGGCACCAGTTTCATCATCCTGGGCGCCGTGGTGCTGTGCGTGACCGGGGCCGAGGCGCTGTATGCCGACCTCGGGCATTTCGGCAAGCGGCCCATCCGCCTGGCCTGGTTCTGCGTGGCCATGCCGGCACTCGTCCTCAACTACTTCGGCCAGGGCGCCCTGCTGCTGGCCGAGCCCGAGGCCGTGAAGAATCCGTTCTTCATGATGGCCCCCAGCTGGGCCCTGCTGCCCCTGGTGGTGCTGGCCACCATGGCCACGGTGATCGCCTCGCAGGCGTTGATCACGGGCGCCTTCAGCGTGACCAAGCAGGCCATCCAGCTCGGCTACCTGCCGCGCCTGAACATCCAGCACACCAGCGTGCGCGATACCGGCCAGATCTACATGCCGCTCGTGAACTGGGGCCTGTTCGTGGCCATCGTGCTCGCGGTGGTGATGTTCCGCTCGTCGAGCAACCTGGCCGCTGCCTACGGCATCGCGGTGACGCTGGACATGCTGATCACCACCACGCTGACCTTCTTCGTGATCCGCTACGGCTGGGGCTATCCTCTGGCGCTGTGCGTGGCCGCCACGGGCTGCTTCTTCGTGGTGGACCTGGCCTTCTTTGCCTCCAACCTGCTCAAGCTGTTCGCGGGCGGCTGGTTCCCGCTGATGATCGGGGGGATCGTCTTCACCCTGATGATGACCTGGAAGCAAGGGCGCCACCTGGTCAACGACAAGCTGCGCGCCGATGCCATCGACCTCAAGGACTTCCTGGAGTCGGTGTTCATCAGCCCGCCCACGCGCGTGGAAGGCACGGCGGTGTTCCTCACGGCCGAGACGGGGGTCGTGCCCAATGCGCTCTTGCACAACCTCAAGCACAACAAGGTGCTGCATGAGCAGAACCTGTTCGTGACGGTCAAGAGCCACGAGGTGCCCTGGATCGGCATGGACAAGCGCCTGCAGGTGGATGCGCTGGGCCACGACTGCTGGCAGGTGGTGGTGCACTACGGCTTCAAGAACGACCCCGACCTGCCGCGCGCGCTGGAGCAGTTGCGCGGCCGGGGCTGCGGCATGGAGCCCATGACCACGAGCTACTTCCTGTCGCGTGACACCGTGGTGCCCACCATCGGCAGCGGCATGGCACCGTGGCGCGAAAAGCTCTTCGCCCAGATGCACCACAACGCCAGTGGCGCAGCGGACTTCCTGCACCTGCCCAACAATGCGGTGGTGGAGCTGGGCTCGAAGATCGAGATCTGACGCCCCTGGGTCAGGGGACTGCGGGGCCGATAGCCCCCGCCGTGCACCGCTTCGGTGCGCGATGCAGAATCCTGCCCATGCAGTTTTTCAAAGACCTGAGCCTGTCGGCTTTCACCGCGGGCTTCGTGGCGGTGTTGGTGGGCTTCACGAGCTCGGTGGCCATCGTCTTCCAGGCGGCCCAGGCCTTCCACGCCACGCCGGGGCAGATCACGTCCTGGATGTGGGCGCTGGGGCTGGGCATGGGGCTGTGCTCCCTGGTGCCGTCGCTCATCCTGCGCATGCCGGTCATGATCGCCTGGTCCACGCCGGGTGCGGCGGTGCTGGCCACCGCCGGGTTGGCCGGTGGCTTCAGCATGGCCGAGGCCGTCGGCGCCTTCATGGTCAGTGCCGTGCTGATCACGCTGTGCGGCATCACCGGCTGGTTCGAGCGCATCATGAACCGCATTCCCATGGAGATTGCGGCCGCGCTGCTGGCCGGCGTGCTGGCGCGCTTCGGCATCCAGGCCTTCACCGCAGCGCAGACCGCGCTGCCCCTGGTGCTGCTGATGCTGGGTACTTACCTGCTGGGTCGCCGCCTGCTGCCGCGCTATGCCGTGGTGGTCACGCTGGCCGTGGGCATCGCCTGGGTGGCGCTGCGTGGGCAGATGGCCTGGTCGGCCGTTCAGTTCTCGTTGGCGGTGCCGGTCTGGACCACGCCGCAGTTCAGCCTGCCGGCCCTGGTGAGCCTGGCCATCCCCCTGTTCGTGGTGACCATGGCCTCGCAGAACCTGCCTGGCGTGGCGGTCATCCGTGCATCGGGTTACCCGCTGCCGGTCTCGCGCCTGCTCACGCTATCGGGGCTCGCTACCCTGGTTCTGGCACCCTTCGGAGCCTTCGCCCTCAATTTCAGCGCCATCACGGCCGCCATGTGCATGGGGCCCGAGGCCCATGAGGACCGTGCACGCCGCTACACGGCCGCCGTGTCCTGCGGGGCCCTCTACGTGGTGATCGGGATTTTTGGCGCGGTGATCACCGGCCTGCTCACCGCCTTTCCCAAGGAGCTGATCGCCGCCATCGCCGGGCTGGCCCTGCTGGGCACCATCGGCAATGGCCTGGCGACCGCGCTGCGCGAGGAGGGGCACCGCGAGGCGGCGCTCATCACCTTCCTGGTCACGCTCAGCGGCGTGGTGGTGGCAGGCGTGGGCTCGGCCTTCTGGGGCGTGCTCGCAGGCAGCCTTGCGCTATTTGTGCAACAGTACGGGCGTACGCGCACCCAGGGCGGCTGACGGCCTCTATGTATAGAGAAGCCCTCCCCGCCATGGGGCGCCGGTCTTTTCCACATCCATCCATCTTCCAGTCCATGCAAATCCTCTTCATCGCCGACCCGCTGGCCAGCTTCAAGATCTACAAGGACACCACCTTCGCCATGATGCGCGAGGCCCAGCGCCGTGGCCACACGATCACGGTGTGCGGCCCGCAGGACGTCAGCTGGCAGCGCGGCGGCAAGGTGACAGCGCGCGTGCGCGACATCGTGCTCACCGGCCACCCGGACGACTGGTACACCGAGCAGCCCGTGCGCACGGCCGTGCTGGCAGACTTTGGCGCAGTGCTGATGCGCAAGGACCCGCCCTTCGACAGCGAGTACTTCTATGCCACCCATATGCTGGAGCAGGCTGAGCGCGATGGGGCCCGCGTGTTCAACAAACCCCGGGCATTGCGCGACCACCCAGAGAAGCTGGCGATCATGGAGTTCCCGCAGTTCATCGGCCCCACCCTGGTCACGCGCGACCCGGCAGACATCCGCAGCTTCCACGCCGAGCACAAGGACATCATCCTCAAGCCGCTGGACGGCATGGGCGGCATGGGCATCTTCCGCGTGGGGCCGGACGGCCTGAACCTGGGCAGCATCATCGAGACGCTGAACAAGGATGGCGCCGAGAGCGTGATGGTGCAGAAATTCCTGCCCCAGATCTCCGAAGGCGACAAACGCGTGCTGGTCATTGGCGGCAAGCCGGTCCCCTATTGCCTGGCGCGCATTCCCCAGGGAACCGAAGTGCGCGGCAACCTGGCCGCTGGCGGCAAGGGCGTGGCCCGCCCCTTGTCCGAGCGCGACTGGGAGATCGGCAATGCCCTGGGTCCCATCCTGCAGGAGCGCGGCCTGCTGCTGGCCGGTGTCGATGTGATCGGTGACTGCGTCACCGAGATCAACGTCACCAGCCCCACCTGCTTCCAGGAGATCTTCGACCAGACCGGCTGCGACGTGGCAGCCCTGTTCATCGATGCACTGGAGGCGGCCCTGGCTGCCGTGCCCGCGCGATAAGTCGGCAACTTCCCCGGCGGCCTCAAAACTCGTGCTATAGTCGAGGGCTTCGCTGCACGGAGGTCCTTCTTTTGAGGTTCTGGGCAGGCGGAGGCGGAGTTTGAAAAAACTTCGGTAGTTTTAGAAAAGTCGCTGATTTCTCGGTATACAATCTAGGGCTGCGCTGACAAGAGCTGACTGCTGAAAGGTGGTTGAACTTGAAGGTGTGTGGGGGTGGTTGATGGTGGTTGGCAGAGATGCTGAGCGAATCAAAAACTTCCAAAAAGTTTGACGGAACTTAAAAAACCGTGCTAGAATTCAAGGCTCAGCTGATCGCAGCTAAGTCGGTAGAAAGAAAGGAACTTCGGTTCTGATTTCTGCCAAGGATCCTTAAAAATATACAGCCGATAAGCGTGGGCGTTTGATGGCGAGTGCCAAGTTCTACGGAACTAGTACTTAGTACTACAAACGCTCATGAGATAGAAGTGAAGTTCACTTCAATTCTTTTTATGAGTTGCTCGAAAGAGCGAAAAAATCAAGATCGAACTGTAGAGTTTGATCCTGGCTCAGATTGAACGCTGGCGGCATGCCTTACACATGCAAGT